>NZ_LS483250.1:3077883-3755767 GCF_900465055.1 Moritella yayanosii
GGAGGAAGGTGGGGACGACGTCAAGTCATCATGGCCCTTACGAGTAGGGCTACACACGTGCTACAATGGCGCATACAAAGGGCTGCAAACCAGCAATGGTAAGCGAATCCCACAAAGTGCGTCGTAGTCCGGATTGGGGTCTGCAACTCGACCCCATGAAGTCGGAATCGCTAGTAATCGTGAATCAGAATGTCACGGTGAATACGTTCCCGGGCCTTGTACACACCGCCCGTCACACCATGGGAGTGGGCTGCACCAGAAGTCATTAGCTTAACCTTCGGGAGGGCGATGACCACGGTGTGGTTCATGACTGGGGTGAAGTCGTAACAAGGTAGCCCTAGGGGAACCTGGGGCTGGATCACCTCCTTACGTAAAGTTGTTAATTTTTGTAAGTGCCCACACAAATTGCTTGAATAGAAAGTTGAAAAGTATGTCTTACTCATCGTAAGACGCGAGAAAGCAAAGATAAACAATACAATGTTTATCTTTGCTTTTTAGCAAATTGCTCTTTAAAAATTTGGAAAGCTGAATAAATAAAGAAGTTCTTAAAACACGTTATTGCTTTGGCAATAACAATAGAGTGTTCTTGAGTATTCTTGAGGCGAAAAAAACTAGATAATACCTAGTTATTTCAATTGTACGGTCGACTTTAGATTGTATGGTTAAGTGACTAAGCGTATACGGTGGATGCCTAGGCAGTCAGAGGCGATGAAGGACGTGTTAATCTGCGTTAAGCTGTGGGGAGTTGATAAAAAGCATTGATCCACAGATGTCCGAATGGGGGAACCCACCTTACTTTGTAAGGTATCGTAACGTGAATACATAGCGTTACGAAGCGAACCGGGAGAACTGAAACATCTAAGTACCCCGAGGAAAAGAAATCAATAGAGATACCCTTAGTAGCGGCGAGCGAACGGGGTCTAGCCCTTAAGCAGTTTGGAAGTTAATGGAAGGCTCTGGAAAGTGCCACGATACAGGGTGATAGTCCCGTACATGAAAACGACCTTATTGTGAAATCGAGTAGGACGGCACACGTGATATGCTGTTTGAATATGGGAGGACCATCTTCCAAGGCTAAATACTACTGACTGACCGATAGTGAACCAGTACCGTGAGGGAAAGGCGAAAAGAACCCCTGTGAGGGGAGTGAAATAGAACCTGAAACCGTATACGTACAAGCAGTGGGAGCCTACTTTGTTGGGTGACTGCGTACCTTTTGTATAATGGGTCAACGACTTAATTTCAGTAGCAAGGTTAAGCGAATAGCGGAGCCGTAGGGAAACCGAGTGTTAACTGCGCGAATAGTTGCTGGGATTAGACCCGAAACCCGGTGATCTAGCCATGGGCAGGTTGAAGGTTGAGTAACATCAACTGGAGGACCGAACCGACTAATGTTGAAAAATTAGCGGATGACTTGTGGCTGGGGGTGAAAGGCCAATCAAACCGGGAGATAGCTGGTTCTCCTCGAAAGCTATTTAGGTAGCGCCTCGCGTCTAACTATTGGGGGTAGAGCACTGTTAAGGCTAGGGGGTCATCCCGACTTACCAACCCTTTGCAAACTCCGAATACCAATAAGTTCAATCGCGGGAGACACACGGCGGGTGCTAACGTCCGTCGTGGAAAGGGAAACAACCCAGACCGTCAGCTAAGGTCCCAAAGTGTATGTTAAGTGGGAAACGATGTGGAAAGGCTCAGACAGCCAGGAAGTTGGCTTAGAAGCAGCCATCTTTTAAAGAAAGCGTAATAGCTCACTGGTCGAGTCGGTCTGCGCGGAAGATTTAACGGGGCTAAACATACCACCGAAGCTACGGATGCAAAGACGTGTTCTTTGCATGGTAGAGGAGCGTTCTGTAAGCCGTCGAAGGTGAGTTGAGAAGCTTGCTGGAGGTATCAGAAGTGCGAATGTTGACATGAGTAACGATAATGGGGGTGAAAAACCTCCACGCCGAAAGACCAAGGGTTCCTGTCCAACGTTAATCGGGGCAGGGTGAGTCGACTCCTAAGGCGAGGCCGAAAGGCGTAGTCGATGGAAAACTGGTTAATATTCCAGTACTCGCTTATATTGCGATGGGGTGACGGAGAAGGTTAGACTAGCATGGCGATGGTTGTCCATGTTTAAGGTTGTAGGCTGTGTGCTTAGGTAAATCCGGGCGCACTTAAGGCTGAGGACTGATGACGAGTCTCTACGGAGATGAAGTAGTTGATACCCGGCTTCCAGGAAAAACCTCTAAGCTTCAGATATAAGAGAATCGTACCCCAAACCGACACAGGTGGTTAGGTAGAGAATACTAAGGCGCTTGAGAGAACTCGGGTGAAGGAACTAGGCAAAATGGTACCGTAACTTCGGGAGAAGGTACGCCAATGATGGTGAAGGACTTGCTCCGTAAGCTATTGTTGGTCGCAGAGAAATGGTGGCTGCAACTGTTTATTAAAAACACAGCACTGTGCAAAATCGCAAGATGACGTATACGGTGTGACGCCTGCCCGGTGCCGGAAGGTTAATTGATTGGGTTAGACTTAGGTCGAAGCTCATGATCGAAGCCCCGGTAAACGGCGGCCGTAACTATAACGGTCCTAAGGTAGCGAAATTCCTTGTCGGGTAAGTTCCGACCTGCACGAATGGCGTAATGATGGCCACGCTGTCTCCACCCGAGACTCAGTGAAATTGAAATCGCTGTTAAGATGCAGTGTACCCGCGGCTAGACGGAAAGACCCCGTGAACCTTTACTATAGCTTGGCACTGAACATTGAACCTACATGTGTAGGATAGGTGGGAGACTTTGAAGCATTGTCGCTAGATGATGTGGAGTCAACCTTGAAATACCACCCTTGTACGTTTGATGTTCTAACGTAGGCCCCTTATCGGGGTTGCGGACAGTGTCTGGTGGGTAGTTTGACTGGGGCGGTCTCCTCCCAAAGAGTAACGGAGGAGCACGAAGGTTGGCTAAACATGGTTGGACATCATGTGGTTAGTGCAAAGGCATAAGCCAGCTTAACTGCGAGACAGACACGTCGAGCAGGTACGAAAGTAGGTCTTAGTGATCCGGTGGTTCTGAATGGAAGGGCCATCGCTCAACGGATAAAAGGTACTCCGGGGATAACAGGCTGATACCGCCCAAGAGTTCATATCGACGGCGGTGTTTGGCACCTCGATGTCGGCTCATCACATCCTGGGGCTGAAGTTGGTCCCAAGGGTATGGCTGTTCGCCATTTAAAGTGGTACGCGAGCTGGGTTTAGAACGTCGTGAGACAGTTCGGTCCCTATCTGCCGTGGGCGTTTGAGAATTGAGAGGAGCTGCTCCTAGTACGAGAGGACCGGAGTGGACGAACCACTGGTGTTCGGGTTGTCATGCCAATGGCATTGCCCGGTAGCTAAGTTCGGAACTGATAACCGCTGAAAGCATCTAAGCGGGAAGCAGGCCTCGAGATGAGTTCTCACTGGAGCTTTAAGCTCCCTGAAGGGCCGTTGGAGACTACAACGTTGATAGGCAAGGTGTGTAAGTGCTGTGAGGCATTGAGCTAACTTGTACTAATTACCCGTGAGGCTTAACCATACAAATTAAAGTATGATTAATTGAAATATGACTTAAGAATAGATTGAACACTTTATGTTTTAAAGACTTCTTTATTTATAGCTTTTCAGATTAACAATAGAAATTAATTTTCTTATAGAAAGCAAACCAGATTTGCTTGGTGACCATAGTGTTGCGGCCCCACCTGATCCCATCCCGAACTCAGAAGTGAAACGTAATAACGCCGATGGTAGTGTGGGGTCTCCCCATGTGAGAGTAGGGCATTGCCAAGCGCCATTTTTATTCAAGACGAAGTCTTGGGTAAACAAGAATAGACTGATGGAAACATTAGCACAGATTGTGCGGAGTGGTAGTTCAGTTGGTTAGAATACCGGCCTGTCACGCCGGGGGTCGCGGGTTCGAGTCCCGTCCACTCCGCCAACAACAACGAAAGCCTGAATCGAAAGATGCAGGTTTTTTTTGTGCCTGAAATTCAGTGGTAAAGTACCGAACAGATTGTGCGGAGCGGTAATACCAATTCCTATAATTAGCTGGTCAAGTTTGTCCAATCTCTAAAGCAGAGTGAAATCACTCTGCGTTTATCTTCACAAAACCTATTCCAAGCATCGCTACATCTATTTACAATGTCCTCATATCCACTAAAGCATCGGTTCGCTAATTCATTTTGTCGTAACCAACGCCATACTTGCTCAATTGGATTTAATTCTGGTGAGTACGAGGGAATATGGATAATAGCTAGATTTTTAAATTCATTTGAGATGCTCATGCATATATACCATATTACTGAATGGGGCTATCATGGCTTCTGTTTTTCCGTTATTCACGCAGACAGCACCAAAAAGGTAGGCATATCCAAATTATTGCTTCATCCTGAGACCTGATTTCAACGTCTTTTAACCGACATTCCGCCCCCCATTATAGATATTAAATGTCGTTTTTTAGCGGCACGTTCAACGCAGATGTATACATGATGTATTTGTTAATGCTGATGTCATACATAAATTGTAAAATACCGCGATAAAAAAAATCTTGACGGTATCCTACTCAACAAAGGTCTTGACCACCTCGGCTTAGTTTCTGGCATGTGCAAAGATATGGGTATCGCCCAATTTATCGATGCAGCACATCCAAATAAAAGTAAAGATAAGCAAATTTCATATGGTCAACTCGTGGATGCCATGATTTTAAATGGACTCGGTTTTGTTGGCAGAACATTGCATATGTATCCTGAATATTTTTCAGGCAGAACTGTCTAATATTTGATTGGCAAGGGCGTAAAAGCGGAACATATTAATGCTGATGCGCTCGGTCGCTGCCTTGACTAACGGTATGAAACTGGCGTATCCGAACTGTTTCAAGGATTGTCTGCTCGTACAATTTCACACTTAGGCTTGCCTTGCGAAGGACTTAGTCTGGACTCCAGAAGCATTCATGTTGATGGTGAATATTGAATATAAAGCACTAAAATGGTAATAACGCAATCCAATTGGTACGCGGGTACAGCCGTGATCACAGCCCTGAAATGAATTAAGCAGCATGTTAAAATCCTTAAATCTGCACATGACCATTATTATGTCATTGGTGATGCAGCGCTCTACACAGCAGGAACGATTCAATCGTGTGAAGAATAAAGTCAATTTTTCATCTCTAGAGCGCCACAAAAGTTAAAATTGGTCAAAAAAGTTATATCAGCATAAAATAGCTATCAGTTCACAGCATTAGACAACGGTTATAGCGCAACCTAGATAGACTCAAATTACGGTGGCTGTTAGTACTGAGTGAACAAGTAAAAAACGCTTCGCTTGTCAGGATGATGCAATGAAAATGTTGGATATTGGGATGAAATCTCAAACCTGCATGGATCTGAGCGAAATAGAGGTAATTGACCCCCCTTTTTTTAATCAAAGTGGTTGGCCTAAAAAAGCTCAATAAGCCGATAGTTATGAATATCAGGTCCTTGGTTTACTCGCATCAAAATATTTCTTAGTCAAATCAAGCCTTGATAACATTGCTCTTGCAGCGTGAATAAATAGAGTTCGTAATTATTTATCACCTAGCTTACTAATACTGTGTATTAACATGAAGAAGATCGCTCAATAACCCCCTGTGTCAGACTAGTTGTCGCCTTTTATTAAATAATACATTGGAGACAAAATTCCTCAACCTGCAATTGATTTAGAAACTAGAGAACAAGGTCTAATTTGGTTACTTCCACTATGTCAGAACGTGAATTAGCTGAATATTGTAGAGAAAAAGACTTTTAGGTAGTTTACTGCGTAGTGTCAATCTGCTACCTAACATATATTGTTTTTGTTCACGGTAACCCAGTTCAATTTCCCAGCAGTGACCATAAAGGCTGCCTATATCAGCAGCGGATAACGCATCGGGTCTATCATCGAGGTGATGACCTCATAATTTTTACCATGAACTTTTCTTGTGATTAACCTTGCTGTTATTTCTTTTGGTAGCTCTGGCCACCGCTTTCTTGTTCTTGGGTTACTCATCAGTTTGATGAGTTTATCATTGCGCCCTAGCGAGCGAATGATTTCATATTGTAAGTTCTTTTTGACGGGTATCAGCCAGTGACGTTCAGTTCCTGTTTCTTGCCATTCATGTAACAATCCCAGTGAATAAAAGCCTTTGTCGAATAATGTGAGACTATTATTAGGCGTTGTGTCTATGAGCTGCTCAATGCCATCTGGCATACCATTCTGGTAACTTAGCATCTTTAACCCATTGACTGCTCATACGCTGAAAGACTGCTTTCATCGCATCTTCACCGAGTTTTTTTGTCGCTGAGTTAACGCACTTGGCACTACAAATACCTTGCCTGTTCGGTCTACAATATCAAGTTGATTAACGATATCTGCCATCGATTTATCATTATAGAGAGCCATCCCGACAAGTAACCAAACCATCGATTCAAGGGTTAATTTACGTTTACGTAAGGTGACTGTATCAGTCAGTGAATAGGCTTCATTAATGAGCTCAATAGGCCATAAATCAAATAGCGTTTCGACCTGATTAGGCTTCCATTGATTGATGACATCAAGGGCTTGATAAACGTGCATAAAAAAATCCAAGTATTATAAGACACTTGGATTTTTACAGCTGAGAAGGATCAGTCAACCGATCATATTTCTCTTAACTGATCGGCATTAAATATCGGGTATTGTTTTTAGTAATTGTGCTCTTTCATCTTGATCCACTATGTTTAATAAAAATTATCTTGCTGCTTAATTCGTTCATTAAGAAGTACATAGTACTCATGAGTTTCTACCAATGCTTGCAATAACAATTTAGGTATTCTGTCTGGTTGTAGTGATAGCCAATCAAACAATTTTTTCATGTTAGAGTGATAGTGAGGAAACTCAAACCAAACTCGAGTAAGATTGAGCTTGATATAAACGTAATTTTTGTTGTTGCCGGTCTGTTGAATTTGAGAAAGCTGAATTCGAAACTATCCGTTGGCAGGCACTTATTGCCAGGTGTTGTCCCTGTGAATGCGGTATTTTTTTACCTTTTATAGATTAAATGATTTGTTTCGTTTCAGTTGGCTCTGAGTTGCAGTAAACTATCCGCTTAAACTGATATTAAGGACAGCTCGATGACAGATAAATCAAATAAAACCACTCATTTTGGCTATAAAACCGTAGAGTCAGACCAAAAGGTCGATATGGTTGCGAGTGTTTTTCATTCAGTTGCGGCAAAATATGATGTCATGAATGACCTTATGTCTCTGGGTATTCATCGTCTATGGAAACGTTTTACGATTGATTGCAGTGGTGTAAGACCTGGCCATAAAGTTTTAGATCTTGCCGGTGGTACTGGTGATTTAACTGCTAAATTTTCACGTCTTGTTGGTGATATGGGAGCTGTAACGCTTGCAGATATTAACGATTCAATGCTAAAAGTTGGCCGGGCAAAATTACGTGACCGTGGTATTGTTGGTAACGTGACATATGTTCAAGCCAATGCTGAAGCACTGCCTTTCCCTGACAATCATTTTGATTTGATCACTATCGCATTTGGTTTACGTAACGTAACAGACAAAGATAAAGCGCTGGCATCGATGTTCCGTGTATTAAAACCAGGTGGGCGTTTATTAGTTCTGGAATTCTCAAAACCAGATTCTGATGTATTAAATAAAGTTTATGATTTTTATTCATTCAATATTCTACCTAAGATAGGTAAATTAATTGCGGATGATGGTGATAGTTACCAATATCTGGCCGAATCAATCCGTATGCATCCAAATCAAGAAACATTAAAAGGTATGATGGAAACTGCCGGTTTTGAAAGCGTTGAATATCACAATTTGACTGGTGGTATTGTTGCGCTGCACCGCGGTTACAAATTCTAAGGAATGCTGATGCCAATCGAAATGCTTGTTACTGCTGGGATTGAAATGTTTTTGAATCAATTATTAAAAGCAGATACAAATGCCGTGGATAAGATCGCGTCGCTAAAAGGTAAAGTGTTACAAGTAAATATTGCGGAGTTGCCAAAGCCACTTTATTTTATTTTTTCATCTCAGATCGATGTGTTAGCCAAGTATGACGGTGATGCTGATTGCTGTATGGATATAAAGTTGTCTAGCCTTTCTCGCTTACAAGATAGTTCACAATTCACGGCACTGATTAAAGAAGGTGAATTGGATATGCGCGGCGATCCTATGGTAGCAAGCAAATTTAGCATTATGTTAAAAGAATTAGATATTGATTGGGAAGAGCATTTATCTCGTTACACTGGTGATGTTGCCGCACATAAGTTAGTGCGAGGTGTAAAGTCGGGTCAAGCTTGGTTGCAAAATAACATGATGATCGCACGCTATAATGTGGCCGAGTATTTAATTGAAGAAATACGTTTAGCGCCCAGCGCCTTAGAAATCGCTAATTTTTGTGATGAAGTAAGTGAATTAGACCAACGATGTAAGCAGTTTGAAATGCGCTTGGCGTTATTGTCACGTAAGGAAGATGTATAAATGACATTGATTGAGCTAAAGCGCTTTTATCATATCCAAAAAGTGATCTTAGAATACGGTATTGATGAGTTACTACCGGTGAAATTGCAACCATTATCGGTACGTTTATTTCGAAAATCAATTTTTTGGCTTAAAAATAAACATGCGGATAAATCACCGGCAGAAAGAATTAAATTAGCATTACAACAACTTGGCCCAGTTTTTATTAAATTTGGGCAGATGCTATCAACGCGTCGTGATCTATTACCGCAAGAGTTTGCTGAGCAATTAGCGATGTTACAAGATCAGGTGCCACCATTTGATAGTAAATTAGCGATGCAGGAGATCGAATCTGCGCTTGGTAAGTCTATTGATGATGTGTTTGATGATTTTGATATGGTGCCATTAGCATCGGCATCGATTGCCCAAGTGCATACCGCTAAGTTAAAAAGTAATGGCGAAGAAGTCGTTATTAAAATTATCCGCCCTGATATCGAACCTATTATTCGTGCTGATACCCAGTTGATGAAACGACTGTCGAAAGTATTACTGAAATTAGTGCCAGAGGCAGCACGTTTGAGACCACTTGAGGTGGTTATGGATTATGAAAAAACCATTCTGGATGAATTGAATTTAGAACGTGAAGCGGCGAATACAATACAATTACGTCGTAATTTCCTGGATTCTAAAGAATTATATGTACCTGAGATATATCCAGATTTCACGCATAAAAATATGATTGTGATGGAGCGAATTTATGGTATTCCAGTATCGGATATTGCTGCGTTAAAAGCGCAGGGCACCAATATGAAGTTATTGGCTGAACGAGGTGTTGAGACCTTCTTTACCCAAGTTTTCCGTGATAGTTTTTTCCATGCCGATATGCATCCTGGTAATGTGTTTGTTTCTTATGAAACGCCTGAAGATCCGCGTTGGATTGGCATTGATTGTGGTATCGTCGGTACTTTAAATCGTGAAGACAAGCGTTATTTAGCAGAGAATTTGTTAGCCTTTTTCCATCGTGATTACCGTAAAGTTGCGGAATTACACGTGGACTCTGGTTGGGTGCCATCCTATGTTGATGTCAATGATTTTGAATTTGCGATCCGTACGGTGTGTGATCCTATCTTTGAAAAACCATTAGCTGAAATTTCTTTTGGTCACGTATTGGTTAATCTATTTGCTACTGCGCGTAAGTTTGATATGACAGTACAACCGCAATTAGTATTATTGCAAAAGACATTATTGTACATTGAGGGATTAGGTCGTCAGCTCTATCCTCAGCTAGACTTATGGGATACTGCAAAACCATTTCTTGAGCGTTGGGTTAAGGAACAGATGGGGCCACAAGCTGTGTTTTCGGCAGTAAAACAACGGGCGCCATTTTGGGCTGAAAAATTACCTGAGTTACCAGAGTTAGTGTTTGATACGCTGACAAAAGCAACCAAACAACAAGCTAAATTGGATAAACTGTTCACCCAAGCGGAACAATTTACTCAAAATCAGGCACAGTCAGGTAAAGGCCGTTATTTGCTGAGTGTGGGTGGTGTCATTATGATTTGTGCCGCAATAGTGTACAATCCAGACTCGACATCGTTAGCATTTAACTTAGCCAGTTTTGGCTTTGGGTTGACCGCACTCGGTTGGTTTAAGCTTAAATAATCGGAACGAAAAGCGCCGTTAACGTTATCGTAGATCAGGTGCCGTAAATATGTAGTCGATATACTGTATACTTATCGATATTAATAATGACGAATTAAATTAAATTACATAAAATAAGGTTTTATCATGGGCGGAATCAGTGTTACTCAGTTAATTATCATTGCTGTAATCATTCTTTTATTGTTTGGAACTAAGAAGTTACGTAATGTTGGTGGTGATTTAGGTGCGGCAGTTAAAGGCTTCAAAAAAGCCATGAGTGACGAAACGAAAGATACCAAAGCAGAAAATAAAGTGTTGGAAGAAACTAACGCAGTAAAAACAGCAGTAACAAAAGAAGCAACAGAAACAAAAAAAGATAAAGAACAGGCATAATGTATGTTTGATATCGGATTTTGGGAAATTATGGTTATTTCAGTGCTGGGCCTTTTAGTATTAGGGCCAGAGCGTTTACCTGTGGCGATAAGAACGGTAAGTATTTGGGTGAAAACCATCAAGGATGCAGCTAATTCGGTAAAAGATGAATTGTCACATGAATTAAAAATTCAAGAAATGCATGACAATTTGAAAAAAGCCGAGCAACAAGGCATGAACAATATCAGCCCTGAACTGCAGGATTCTATCGACTCTTTACGTGATGCAGCGGCCTCGGTAACGCGGCCTTATGCGGATGTGAAGACACCGACTTCAACCTCGAAATCTGCGGTTGAAGATAGACCTGAAAATGTAGAACAGGCAATCGAACAGGATAAAAAATAAATGGCAGCAGATCCAAATACTCAGCCTTTGATTACGCATTTAATCGAACTGAGAGATAGGTTATTACGTGCTAGTGCCGCAATCATCTTAATTTTTATATCATTAGTGTATTTTGCTAATGATATTTATCAGTTGGTTTCCGCTCCTTTGATTGCGCAATTACCGGCTGGCACAACCATGATTGCAACAGATGTCGCGACCCCGTTCTTTACGCCGATAAAGTTAACACTGGTTGCTTCTTCTTTTATTGCTATCCCTTGGATTTTGTACCAAGTTTGGGGTTTTATCGCACCAGGTTTGTATAAACATGAGAAAAAATTAATTGCGCCTTTGGTCATTAGCAGTGCTTTTCTTTTTTACCTTGGGGTCGCTTTTTCTTATTTTGTGGTGTTTCCTTTAGCGTTCCAGTTCTTTGCGTCTGCGGCGCCAGAAGGGGTAACATTTGCGCCTGATATTAGTAGTTATCTTGATTTTGTTTTGAAAATGTTTTTTGCGTTTGGTCTCGCATTTGAGATCCCCATTGCCACATTAGTATTATGTTGGACTGGTGCGACAACACCTGACAATTTACGTAAAAAACGCCCTTATATTGTTGTTGCTGCATTTATCATGGGGATGTTATTAACACCGCCAGATATTATTTCACAAACATTATTAGCGATACCTATGTTGCTATTGTTTGAGTTAGGTTTATTATTTTCTCGTTTTTACGTTAAACAGGACGAGACCAGAGATGATGAAACAGGAACTGATTGATATTGGCGTTAATTTAACAAACGCTGCTTTTCACAAAGATTTACCTGATGTTATTGAACGCGCCTCTGCCCAAGGGGTGCGTCGTTTAATTATTACTGGCACGAATATCGCCGAAAGCCAGCTTGCTTATCAACTTACCCAAGATTATCCACAACAACTTTATGCCACTGCAGGTATCCACCCACACGATGCACGCCATGCGACGGATTATAGCTGGCAGCAAATTAGAGCGCTAGCCCAGCATGATAGTGTGGTGGCTATTGGTGAATGTGGTTTGGATTTTAATCGTGATTTCTCGCCTCGCCCGATGCAAGAAGCTGCGTTTGCCAAGCAGTTAGAGATCGCGGCCGAATTAAATATGCCGGTATTTATGCACGAACGCGATGCTAACGAACGTTTTATTGCGATCTTAAAAGAATTTCGCTCGGCGTTACCCGCGGCGGTATTGCACTGTTTTACTGGCTCTGCGAGTGATCTAGCCGCGTGCTTAGAATTGGATTTACATATCGGTATTACCGGCTGGATCTGTGATGAGCGCCGTGGCGCTGAGTTATACCAGTTGGTGCGAGATATTCCTGCTGATCGGTTAATGCTGGAAACAGATGCGCCGTATTTACTACCTCGAAATCTGCAACCAAAACCCAAATCTCGCCGTAATGAACCTTGTTACTTACCGCACGTGGCGGCCACGATTGCCAGCGCGCGTGGTGAGGATATAGACACTTTACTTAGCCGCAGTCTACAAGTGACAGAACAGTTCTTCCAGCTTCCTCGGTTATGAGCATTATCACCTGTTTTCATTTTATTCTTGCATCACAGTAGACAAAACCGACTAATCAGTCTATTTTAATTGACTAACTAGTCGGTTTTTATATTGAGGTGTGAGCATGATGAGTGTAGCGGAAATCAAACTGAATGATAGCGATGGTATTGATGAGATTGCAGCAATGGAGCAGATCTTTGCGACGCAAAAAAAAGCCTATTTAAGCCAACCTGAATGGGATAAGGCCGAGCGTAAAAAACGCTTATTATTATTTAAAGTGGCTTTCTTAGCAAACAAAGAAGCGTTATTGACCGCTGTTTCTGAAGATTACGGCCACCGTTCTCGTTACGACACTTTAATTGCGGATATCTTACCAACGACGGCACAATTTAATTATACTCTCGCGCGCTTAGCGAAGTGGATGAAGCCGACACGACGTAGTCCTGGTTTGTTATTAGCGCCTGCAAGCGTCACTATCCATTATCAACCAGTTGGTGTGGTGGGCATTGTTGTTCCCTGGAACTTTCCGATTAATCTGGCTGTGGTTCCACTTATTACCAGTATTGCCGCCGGTAATCGCGCGATGCTCAAAATGTCGGAATTCACCCCGAAAACCAATCAAGTATTAAAGAAAATCATTACTTCGGTGTTTGATAGTAAAGACGTGTGTATTATTGAGGGTGAAACGGCTCTGTCTGCAGCGTTTACTAAATTGCCTTTTGATCACTTATTATTTACGGGGTCGACGGTTGTTGGTAAGCATGTTATGCGTGCCGCCGCAGATAACCTGACGCCTGTGACACTTGAATTAGGCGGTAAATCGCCAGTGGTAGTTGCCCCTGATATTGATATCAAAGTGGCCGTTAATCGTATTATGCTAGGCAAGAGCCTTAATGCCGGACAGATCTGTGTTGCCCCTGATTATATTCTTTGTCCGCGTGCGAAAGTTGCGGAGTTTGTGAACGAGTATCGTAATGAGTTTAATCGCCGTTATCCTGCAGCAATGCAGAATGATGACTACACCAATATTGTTGATGATCGTCAGTATACTCGTCTTAAATCATGGTTAGAAGATGCTAAGCAAAAAGGGGCGAAAGTTGAAACCATGCAAGATGGCAGTAGTTGTGATGATCAAAGACACCGCATGTTACCGCACTTATTATTAGATACAACGGAAAATATGCAGTTAATGCAGCATGAGATCTTTGGACCGTTATTACCTATTCTACCTTACGATACGATTGATGATGCAATTAGCCACATTAAAACGCGTCCACATCCATTAGCGTTATATATCATGAGTTTTGATAAAAATACTCAGCAACAGATCATACGTGAGACGATTTCCGGTGGCGTAGCGATTAATGATACAATTATGCATGTTGCAGCGGAAGATGCTCCGTTTGGTGGCGTTGGACCTGCCGGTATGGGACATTATCATGGTGTTGAAGGCTTCCGTACGTTTTCGAAATCAAAAACCATTTTGAAACAAGGCAAATTCCATTCTACGCGTTTTGTTCACGCGCCTTATGGGAGTTTGATACAAAAAATAATTTTGAAATTTTTCTTGAGATAATATGACTAAATCAAAAAGAACACTGATCTTGGATGCCGCATTAGCGTTATTCACGATCAATGGTTTTCACGGTACCACGACAGCTGCGATTGCACGTGAAGCTAAAGTTGCCACGGGTACCTTGTTTCATCACTTTGTGACCAAAGAAGTGTTAATTGAAGCCTTGTACCTTGAGGTGAAAAAAGAATTTGCGCAGGCGCTGTTACAGAAAAACGATCCAGATTCGGTGTTTCCATTAACAGATATTTGGGTTAACGGGGTCACTTGGTTAGTCTGTCAGCCACAAAAAATGGCGTTTATTCTACTGTGTAGCCATTCACTGTATTTTGATAAAAAGATCCAGCTGGCGATATGGCAAGAGGTATTAGGTTTTTTTACGCAATTGCTTAATACTGGTATTAAAAATGGCACTATTAAGGACTTACCTATTCAGTACCTACTCACCACATGTGAGAGTATCTTATTATCCACGGCGAGTTATGTGTATGCATTACCTGCAACAGATCAAAAGGTTGCGATTAATTCGTCAATTAGTGTAATTGTTGATGCTATTTCAGTACCAGGTGCAGATATTCACTTACTCTCGCGGTAAGATGAGCACATAACCAAGTGCAAATCCTTGAACTTGGTTGCCCAATGCGCATTCCTATCCTAGCAAGGAGATATCGTGAGTAAAACTATTCTAGGCGGCTTTCCGAACCGTCGCCCTCGTCGTAATCGTAAAAATAATTTTTCTCGCCGCTTAGTTGCAGAGCATCAATTAACGGTTAATGATCTCATCTACCCGATGTTTGTACTGGAAGGTACTGGCCGTCGTGAAGCGATTGATTCCATGCCGGGTATTGAGCGTTTATCGATTGATTTACTATTAGCAGAAGCCGCAGAATTGGTCGTGTTAGGCATTCCAATGATTGCCATCTTCCCAGTAACGCCGTTAGAACAAAAAAGTTTACTGGCTGAAGAAGCCTATAATGCCAATGGATTGGCACAAAAAGCGGTTAGAGCGTTAAAAGCATCATTCCCTGAGTTAGGTGTGATGACAGATGTGGCGCTGGACCCGTTCACGACGCATGGTCAGGACGGTATTATTGATGACAGCGGTTATATCCTTAACGATATTACCACAGATATATTGGTGAAACAGGCGCTTTCTCATGCTGAAGCAGGCGCTGATATTATTGCCCCGTCAGATATGATGGATGGTCGTATTGGCGCTATTCGTGCTGCGCTTGAAGAAGCCGGACATGTAAATACCCAAATCATGGCTTATTCTGCAAAATATGCATCTAATTACTATGGTCCTTTCCGTGATGCGGTGGGTTCTGCGAGTAATTTGAAAGGTGGCAGCAAAGTTACTTACCAAATGGATCCGGCTAATTCAGATGAAGCGTTACAGGAAGTCGCGATGGATATCGAAGAGGGCGCGGATATGGTGATGGTTAAACCGGGCATGCCTTATCTGGATATTGTCCGTCGGGTTAAAGATGAATTCGGTGTACCAACGTTTGCTTATCAAGTGAGTGGAGAATATGCGATGCACATGGCAGCAATTCAAAATGGTTGGCTGAAAGAGAAAGAATGTGTTTTAGAATCATTATTATGCTTCAAACGTGCGGGTGCTGACGGCATTCTGACATATTTTGCTAAACGCGTCGCTGTATGGTTGAAAGAAAATAACGCTTGATTATTTAGAGACCATGATCTTAGAGATAACTACACTGTAGGTAATCATGTCGCGTTAATAAAAAACCGAGCATCAAGCTCGGTTTTTTTGTTTTTATCATGACGATAATATATTGAAACTAGCGCTCTTGAATACGAAATTGCAGATGTTGCTTCGCTTGTAACTCTAATTCAGATGCTAATGCCGCTGCACGTAATGGATGTTGGGCTAACCAGTGCGTTGGCAAGGTGATAATTAAGGTATTTTCTTCTGCGAGAGTGAGTGAGAAATCAGGGATCGTACCATCAGTACGTCGCAAGGCTAATGTGCATGAGACTCTTAAAATACGACAAAGCAGTAACGCACTGGCGTAGCTGATTGCGGATTGTTGCGCTAACAAAGATAAATTTAATTCATCACGCTGATTAATCAATAACGCCGACAGCAGTTGTTTCTGCGCTTTGGTAAAACCAAGCATCATCGTGTTATCGATAATATAAGCGGCATGTTGTGGCGCTTTTTTATAATCAATTGATAAACCGATTTCGTGTAAGCCGCTAACGTAAGCAAGTAAAGGACCGGCTTGAGTATCGTCTGCTGCAATGGTATATTTTAACTGATCGAAGGCTTTTAGCGCGGTGTGTTTAACACGTTCAGCTTGTTCTAGATCTAACTGATGTTTGATCATTAATCCATGGACTGTTTGTTGGCGAACATTGTGACTGGCACGGAGTCCGGTCATTTCGTAAATAACCCCTTCTCTTAACGCGCCCCCGGCTAAAAACATATTGTTAATATCGAGGTTTTCAAATAACGCGGTAAGAATAGCTAAACCACTGGTAAATACAGGTTTTCTATCGGTTGCTAAGCCTTTAATATTCAGGTTATCCATATGACCACAAGCAATCGCTTGCTGCTGAATACGATGTAGTTTAGCCAGTGTTATGTATTCGTTTTCACCTTGTGCAACCATAATTTCTTGCAGGGCTTGGATCGTACCGGAAGCGCCGATACAAGTATCCCAGCCAAAGGTTAAATACTTTTCTTGCAGAGGGTTCAACACCGCTTTTGCCGCATCAATAGCCTGGGTAAAGTTGTGTTGATTGAGCTTACCATCGGTAAAATAGTGTTTTAACCAAGTGACACAACCCATTTTAAAGCTATAAAGTAATTTAGCTTGGGCTTGTTCACCAATAATGAGTTCAGTGCTAGCGCCGCCAATATCTATCACTAAACGATTACCTTGACCACTGCTGGTATAGGCAACGCCTTTGTAGATAAGTGCGGCTTCTTGTTCTCCGGAAATAATATTTATCGGATGAGCCAATATTTGTTCTGCTGTTGTGAGAAACTCCGCTACATTATTCGCTAAGCGTAATGTAGCCGTGCCAACAATACGAATATTCGCAGTCGGAATATCCTGTAATTGTTCTGCAAACAAACTTAAGCAATCCCATCCACGCTGTAACGCGGCTTGGTCAAGATGATTGTTTGCATCAAGGCCGGCAGCAAGTCTCACTTTGCGTTTAACTTTAGCTACAGTTTGTAGACTATTGTTAATTTCACGAACAACCAGCATATGAAAGCTGTTTGAACCAAGGTCAATGACAGCATATAAATTGGACGAACTTTTTTTACTCACACTAATCACTTTATCTATAAACAAACTATTTAATTAATGGGTTTTGTTATGCGGATTATGCTGACGTTGGCCAGTACGACGCGTTCTGTTATTGCGATCGTTCATTGATCTTGAATTACCTGGACGCGCACGTTTAGTGTGAATTGGTCGTGGTAAGTCAGTGAGCAATGCGGATTTATCGTAATGGCAAACTGGGATCGTATGTTCAATGAATTCTTCAATCGCGGGTAAATTATAAATGTATTTTTCACAAGCGAAACTAATTGAATGACCTTCTGCACCAGCACGACCGGTACGGCCAATACGGTGTACGTAATCACCACAATTATCTGGTAAATCATAGTTAAATACATGACTTACTGCAGGAATATGTAGGCCACGTGCAGCCACATCGGTTGCGACTAAGATATCTAATGTACCTTGGGTAAACTGCTCGAGAATGCTGTTACGTTTCTTCTGCGGGATATCGCCAGTTAACAAGCCAACGCGATGTTTATCTGCCGCGAGGTGACCCCAAATGTCTTCACATTTGTGTTTTGTGTTAGCAAATACAATAGCGCGTTCTGGCCATTCTTCTTCGATTAACGTTTGTAATAAAGCCATTTTATCATCATTTGACGGATGGAATAGCTCTTGAGTGATGCTGCTGCCGGTCACTTTTTCTGCATCAACGGTCACTTCTTCGGGTTCATTCATGTGCTGATAAGCCAGTTCGCGAATATCCCAAGTAAAGGTAGCTGAAAATAGTAAGTTTAGGCGCTGCTTTGGCTCTGGCATTTTACGCATTAGATAACGAATATCTTTAATGAAACCTTGGTCCAACATGCGATCGGCTTCATCAAGCACTAATGCTTCAACACCGGACAAATCCATTGCGTTTTGTTTTTCAAAATCAATGATTCGGCCCACGGTACCAATAATAATATCAACGCCTTTTGCAAGATTATCACGTTGAATATCGTAGCTTTCGCCACCATAAACTAGCCCCATTTTAAGGCCTGTCGCTTTGGCGATTGGTAATGCATCTTTATGAATTTGAATTGCAAGTTCGCGAGTTGGCGCTAAGATAATGGCGCGAGGCTTATTTTTTGGACGATCTTCAGCGACTGGTTTTTTCAATAAATGATGGAAAATAGCGGCTAAAAATGCAATCGTTTTACCTGTCCCTGTCTGTGCTTGACCAGCGACATCTTTACCTTTGATGGAAAATGGCAAACTAAGCGCTTGAATTGGTGTACAATATTCGAAGCCTGACGCTTCTAACCCAGACAGTACGTCGGCATTAAGGCCAAACTGGGAGAACTTATGTTCTGTAAGATGTTTTTTGCTCATTTAATTAGCATATCAGGTTAAGCTTGCATTAAGAACTTAAATCTATTGAAATAGGACAATGAGTCCCACATATATATAGTAACAAAATTATTTTATTGGAGTAAAAAATGAGCGACAAAATTATTCAGCTAACCGATGCTGCTTTTGATACGGATGTTATAAATTCAGAATTACCTGTACTAGTTGATTTCTGGGCTGAATGGTGTGGACCTTGCAAAATGATCGCACCAATCTTAAGTGAAGTTGCGGAAGAGTACGCAGGTAAAGTAATTATCGGAAAACTAAATATCGATCAAAATTCAGATACTCCACCTAAATTTGGTATTCGCGGTATTCCGACTTTATTGTTATTTAAAAATGGTGCTGTAGCAGCAACTAAAGTTGGCGCATTATCAAAAGCGCAATTACAAAGTTTTCTAGACGAAAACCTGTAACATGTAAAATACTGACGAGATTTTGTTTTTTAATCTCGTCAGTATGCTATTATTTAGTGGACGAATAAAATTATTAATGCTAATTTGACTGTTCGTTTATTGTTCTATGTGCCGAATCTGGCATCATAATCAATGATCCGATCATTGATTCAATAACTCAAAAAATATCGATTCATTACTTAGTTTAATGTCTCACACACTCGATCATTGATTCAATTATTTTATCCTTGGTTGACATCCCGTTACGCAAAGGTTGCATAAGCTCGAACTCATCATTATGAATTTAACCGAATTAAAAAACACACCAGTTTCTGAACTTGTAAAACTGGGCGAATCTATGGGTCTAGAAAATCTGGCTCGCTTAAGAAAACAAGATATCATCTTCTCGATCCTAAAAGTTCACGCGAAAAGCGGCGAGGACATTTTTGGTGATGGTGTTTTAGAGATCTTGCAGGATGGCTTTGGGTTCTTGCGCTCAGCAGACAGCTCATATCTCGCCGGACCTGATGATATTTATGTATCACCAAGTCAGATACGTCGCTTTAACTTGCGAACGGGTGATACCGTTGGCGGTAAAATTAGACCGCCAAAAGATGGCGAACGCTATTTTGCGCTGTTAAAAATTGACCAAGTTAACTATGACCGTCCAGAAAACTCTCGTAATAAAATCCTCTTTGAAAACCTAACGCCAATCCACCCGATTGAACGTTTTCGTTTAGAACGTGGTAATGGCAGTACCGAAGATATTACCGCACGTATTCTTGATTTAAGTGCGCCGATCGGTAAAGGTCAACGTGGTTTAATTGTGGCACCGCCGAAAGCCGGTAAAACCATGTTATTACAAAATATTGCCTCTTCAATTGCGTTAAATTATCCAGATGCGATATTGATGGTTCTACTTATCGATGAACGTCCGGAAGAAGTAACAGAGATGCGCCGTTTGGTGCGTGGAGAAGTTATTGCTTCTACTTTTGATGAGCCCGCGAGCCGTCATGTACAAGTAGCAGAAATGATGATTGAAAAAGCCAAGCGTCTTGTAGAACACAAGAAAGACGTGATCATCTTACTGGATTCTATCACCCGTCTGGCCCGTGCTTACAATACGGTAACACCATCATCTGGTAAGATCTTATCTGGTGGTATTGATGCCAATGCATTACACCGTCCAAAACGTTTCTTTGGTGCTGCACGTAAAGTTGAAGAAGGTGGTTCTTTAACTATTATCGCAACAGCATTGATTGATACTGGTTCGAAAATGGACGAGGTCATTTACGAAGAATTTAAAGGTACAGGTAACCAAGAGTTACACCTTAATCGTAAAATTGCAGAGCGTCGTATTTATCCTGCGATTGATTTCACGCGTTCAGGTACCCGTCGTGAAGAGCTATTAGCAGATAAAAATGAGCTACAAAAAATGTGGATCCTACGTAAGATTATTCATCCAATGGGTGAGATCGATGCGATGGAATTCCTGATTGATAAGCTGGCCATGACGAAAACGAATGAGCAATTCTTCGAAGCAATGAAGAAGCAAAAATCATAATCGCTTAAGTTAACTGTCTGTGATTAATATTTAAAATAAACGCCATATATTTTGTTTTTATAACAAGTGTGTGGCGTTTTTTTTTCAAAAAATAGCGTGGAATTGTTTATGAAATATAAAGATCTGAGAGACTTTATTGCCTTACTTGAAAGCAAAGGCGAATTAAAACGTATTCATCAAGAAATTGATCCGTATTTAGAAATGACGGAAATTTGCGATCGCACATTAAAAGCAGGCGGTCCGGCATTATTATTTGAAAATCCGAAAGGCTATACTATGCCGGTATTGGGTAACCTGTTTGGTACACCCGATCGCGTGGCGATGGGCATGGGTCGTGAAAGCGTCAGTGAACTGCGTGAAGTGGGTGAATGGTTAGCTTATTTAAAAGAACCTGAGCCACCGAAAGGTTTTAAAGAATTAATGGAAAAAGTACCGATCTTTAAACAGGTACTGAATATGCCCACTAAAAGACTGCGTAAAGCACCCTGCCAGGAAATCGTGTTAACAGGCGATGACGTTGATTTAAGTCAGATCCCTATTCAGCATTGCTGGCCAGGAGACGTGGCCCCATTAATTACCTGGGGTTTAACGATCACCCAAGGCCCTTATAAAAAACGTCAGAATTTAGGTATTTATCGTCAGCAAGTGCTGAGTAAAAACAAATTAATTATGCGTTGGTTATCGCATCGTGGTGGTGCGCTGGATTTTAAAGAATTTCAAGAACTAAACCCAGGTGAGAATTACCCAGTGTCTGTGGCGCTAGGAGCTGATCCCGCAACAATTTTAGGTGCGGTAACGCCGGTACCAGACTCATTATCTGAATATGCTTTTGCAGGTTTATTACGTGGTAGTCGTACAGAAGTAGTTAAGTCTATTTCAAATGATTTAGATGTGCCTGCTAGCGCTGAAATTATTTTGGAAGGCTACATCGCTCCAGGCGAAATGGCAGAAGAGGGCCCTTATGGTGATCATACTGGTTATTATAACGAGACTGACTCTTTTCCCGTCTTTACGGTGACGCACATCACGATGCGTAAAGATGCCATTTATCATTCGACGTATACAGGCCGTCCTATTGATGAACCTGCGGTACTGGGTGTGGCATTGAACGAAGTCTTTGTGCCAATTTTACAAAAGCAATATCCTGAAATTGTTGATTTTTATTTACCGCCAGAAGGTTGTTCTTATCGCATGGCGATAGTGACAATTAAGAAACAATATCCAGGCCATGCGAAACGCGTGATGCTGGGGGTATGGTCATTCTTGCGTCAGTTCATGTATACCAAATTTGTGATCGTCTGTGATGATGATATTAATGCGCGTGATTGGAATGATGTGATCTGGGCGATCACCACCCGTATGGATCCTGCGCGTGATACCACGTTGATTGAGAATACGCCTATTGATTACCTTGATTTTGCATCCCCGGTATCAGGTCTTGGCTCAAAAATGGGCATGGATGCAACCAATAAATGGCCTGGTGAGACAGATCGCGAATGGGGTGTACCGATTGTGATGGATGAGAAGGTTAAGCAGCGCGTCGATGATTTATGGGACGAATTAGGGATTTTGTGATATAAATGAGCTAGTTCATGAAAATTCGTGCTTGTCAGAGATTGAGATTGAAAGGGAATGTATGTTAAGAATTAAGTGTGAAGTGACATTATTAGAGTCGTATACAGAGACTGTATTTAACGTGAAGTTAAAGCCAGAACAAAAAGTTGAGTTCCAGGCTGGACAATATCTAATGGTGGTCATGGCCGAAGACGACAAGCGCCCATTTTCTATTGCGTCAAATCCAAGTAATAATGATATTTTAGAATTGCATATTGGTGCATCAGAACAAAATTCGTATGCAATGCAAGTTGTGGAAAGACTTAAATCAGGTACTATCGAAATTGAACTGCCAGGGGGTAATGCTGGCTTAAGAGAAGAGTCTGAGCGTCCTTTGATATTAATTGCAGGTGGCACTGGTTTTTCTTACACAAAATCTATTTTAGAACGAGCTGTAGAAGTTAGTTCTCGTCCAATCTCATTATATTGGGGGGCACGTGAAGCATCGCATTTATATGCATTTTCGTTGGCACAAGAATTAGCTGCCGCACACCCTCAGGTGACGTTTATTCCTGTTGTCGAAACAGCGCCAGAACAATGGTCTGGTAAAGTTGGCCAAGTGCATAAAGTGGTGATGGAAGATGTTAAAGATTTAGCTGCGTGTGATATTTATATCGCCGGTCGCTTTGAAATGGTGGGTGCGGCGCGTACTGACTTTGCGCCATTAGGTGTGAAAGAGCATTTATATGGCGATGCATTTGAATTCATTTAATCGATAGTTAATTTGCTCGTATAAAAAAGCCGTAACAAATGTTACGGCTTTTTTATTATCTTCAATTTAGCAATGGTTAACTAAATGTGCTGATGATAGTTTAAACTTTGCTTATACGTTGTGTTGGCATCATTAACTAGACCTAATTTCTCGTAGGCGTGAGCGAGCGCGCAATAAGCAGAGGTAGACGGTGATTGGCTTATGCCTTGGCTTAATTCGTCAACTGCTTCATTCCAGCGACCTTCTTTCACCATTAACTGACCAATACATACTGCTAATAGGCCAGAACCTTCACGTGTTTTTTGTAGGCGCTTAAGGCGTTCGATTAAGGGGTGGTAGTCTGTCAGGTTTAATTTTGGCGTTAAATGGATCAGCTCTGGGTATAACTCATTACTTAACGCATCCATCATCAGCAGGTAAGCAGATTGGTGATCATTGCGACCCATCAATAGGCTTGCTGTTTCGGCTAAATAGCGGCCATCATGTTTCAGATTTTTAGGCAACGCGCTCCAAGTATCAAGCAAGCCGGTACTACCTTGCTGTTTGGCTACTTCACCTAAATGTTGGAAATGACTATGTTTATTTAGCTCATCTGCTTCATTTGAGGTTAATAATTTTTGTTTTTGCAAGGGTGGAATAAGCGCGAGTAATTGGCCCCATTCTTTTCTTTCAGTACACACGTCTTTGAATAACGCGAGTACCACTTTATGCTTTGGATGTTTGCCATGTAAAGCGGACAGAGATACAAATGCTTGTTCAAATTGTTGCTGCTGAACTTGCAATTTGGCTTGGGTGAGTTCGACTGCAAGGGTATTTTTATCGGCGTTCTCGAACGCTAATAATAAATACTCATCACGTTTTTTTTCATTACCCAATGCTTGTGCTGATTGCGCCGCAGTAAGGTAGTTTAATACCGGTACCCGTGCTTTTTTGGCAGCTTTTAAAGTTAACATTTCGGCTTTTTTAAAATCGCCACTGACTAATGCTAAGATGCCTTTTTCTGTTTGTATTTTAGCATGAGCTTGATGATAGCGATTAAACCAACCTAGACTGTGAGTCAATTTATTGATTAATGCTTCGATCGCTAATAACGCAAAATAGAAGCCAACGACCATGATCACGGCACTGCTCACCGTTGCATCAATGATATAGTCTCCGGCCGCAATCATCACATAACCTTTGTTGCCGATTAAGTAAGGGGCAACTATTGCACCTGCAAGCAGCAGCGCGATTAATACTATAAATCTAACCATGTTCTCTGCCTCCGCTTATTCTGCGCCAGTGTTATTTGTTAATGCGTTGATTTTACGATCTCTAATTGTCGTTTGAATCAATGCGGCACTGTTTAATTTAGTTGGGTATGTTGTCGTTATGCTCACATTACTGAGACTATCCAGACTCGCTAACATACTTTTTGTTGCTGGCTGGTTGACGTCGTAATAACGTTCTAGCCACGCTTTGGCTGTTTTTAGCGCCTGGTTAAATTTAGCTTGGTCTTGACGATGTACGGCTAACTCGGCTTGTAATAATTGGGTTTTTAAATTTTCAGTTAAATACCAAGCTGTTTGTGGTGATAGTAGCGCATCGACCGAGTTATCTTGACGGCGAATGGTAATAAAATTATCGCTGAACGATTTCCATGATTTAGTTAAGTTGGTTTTCCAGTCCGCACTATTACTCGACAATTGCGTCTCAGACGCCACGACTTCTGGACGGGTAAATCCGGCTAATGCCAAGTTATCAACTTCTTCTGCTTGGATCGCGAGTTTTAACGCTAAACCATCATGATCAATGCGGGGTAATTTACTCAGCGTGGTAATGTCTTGCTCAATTACTTTACGCAGCGGTAATAAGCTCGGATCATTTAATTGCGTTAGACGACGACTTGCTGATGATAATAATGCGAGGCTGGTATCAATATCTTGCTCTAAGGCTATCTTACGGCCGGCGATACGAATTAAATACTCGGCTTCTGCGAGCATCCATTCATTAGGATTACGCATTTTCAGGTTGGCTATCGCCAGTTGTACGGTTTCCAATTGGGCAGCTGTTAACTTTTCGCTGCTTTGGATCTTTGTCAATTGTTGCGTGGTTTTGGTTAATTGGCTAGCAAAGATTTGCTTGTTTTCGCTTAGCTGTAGGCGTAACGATTGCTGGGTATCTTGTTGATCTTGTAGCTGGGCTTGTAGTGTTGACAATACTTGCTGTTGTAACTGGTGTTGTTGATGACTATGATAATAAAGACCAGCACCAAGCCCTAGCGTTAATAATATCGCGACGGCTCCGGTGATGACACCAGCTTTGCTTGCTGAATTACTTTCCGTTGTAATCGTGTTTGATGTGCCAGTAGTGTCTTTATTTATTGTTTTAGTATTGGCACTTTGACTGCTATTCTTCTTGTCTGTCATTTAGCTTATTCCTATCTGCATATCCAATTGCTTAATAGCATTAAATAATGAATTATTTGATGCACCGGTAGCAATGGTGACGTGTTCTATTCCTAACGTATGAGCAAGTGCTGCTATTCGTTGACTAGGAACAATAAAGTGTAAGTTCAGTATCCAAGGTAACGCTGTGTAGGGTATCGTTTTTATCAGATTACCTAGAATTTCACCGCTAGTGATAATAACACTATTGATAGCGAATTGTTGCCACTTATTAATCAGCATATCTGGATCATAATCTGGAGCAGTTCGTTGATAAACTTCACAATATGTCACGTTTCCGGTGCGTTGGGTAAGATCTTCGGCCAACGTTTCTCGGCCACCGTTACCGCGTAGAATGACAAATTTTTTGTGTTCTACTGATGCGTCGGCAAGTAGTTTTAGCACCCCTTCGCTATCATGTGTGTCGGGTACTTGGGCGTTGTTGATACCGTATTTCTGCCAGCTAAGTGCTGTCGTTGGGCCCACGGCAATATAGTTAATTTGCTGTGGCCAAGTTCTATTTGCGTTTATTAGACTGGTGTTAGCATAATTTACAGCATTATCGCTTATGGCAATAATATAGTCATCGGGCTGTAATTGTGCCAGTAATGAGCTGACTTTAGTAAACTGTTGTCCTGCCGAAATATCGATAAATGGACAACATAAGGCTGCGCCATTGGCAGCCTCAATTTGGCGAGCAAGTTGTTCGCCTTTAACTCGTGGGCGAGTGATTAATGCCCTGATCTTCATGCGTCAGATGAGTCGTAAACAGCGGCTAAAATTTCTTTAGCACCTTGTGCTAACAGCTTTTCAGCAAGTTCTAAACCCAGCTGACGGGCATTATTGCGGTCACCGCGGATTTCTGCGCGAATGACTTCAGTGCCATCTGGCTTGCCAACGAGTCCACGTAACCATAATTCATCACCGTCGATTATCGCGTAACTACCGATGGGTACCTGACAACCACCTTCTAGCGCTAAGTTCATCGCCCGTTCAGCCAATACGCGATCACTGGTTAACGCGTGGTTTAATGGTGCAAGTAGTGCTTTTACACGTTCATCATCAATGCGACATTCAATGCCTACAGCACCTTGGCCAACAGCTGGCAGACTTTGCTCTGGCTCAATATAGCTAGCAATACGGTATTCCATATCCAGACGTTTTAGACCCGCAGCCGCTAAAATAATGGCATCATAGTCTTTGTTATCAAGTTTGTTCAAACGCGTATTTACGTTACCACGTAAGTCCATAATTTTTAGATCAGGACGGACTTCGCTTAACTGGCATTGACGGCGTAAGCTACAAGTACCAACGATTGCACCCGGTGGTAGTTCTTCAATCTGACGGTAGGTATTTGAAACAAATGCATCACGAGGGTCTTCACGTTCACAAATGACTTCTAAGCCTAAACCTTCTGGAAATTCAACTGGCACATCTTTCATTGAATGCACGGCGATATCAGCACGGTTTTCAAGTATTGCCACTTCAAGCTCTTTCACAAAAAGACCTTTACCACCCACTTTCGCTAACGGCGTATCTAAAATGATGTCACCCTTGGTTACCATTGGAATTAATTCAACGGTAAGATTTTGATGGATCGCTTCTAGACGTGCTTTTACATATTCAGCTTGCCACATTGCAAGTGGGCTCTTACGGGTTGCAATTCTTAGCGTTTCAGTTGCCATGTTATTTCCAAATTTAACTAGATTGGCTAAATATTAACAGATTTAATCTGTTAATGGTTGATCTAAGATGGGGTTCTTTGTAAAAAACAGCGCTTATTTAACGACTTAATAACATAGGTAATTGGGCCAAAAGTAGTAAATTATTTAGTGGGAACAGGCGTGATAGATAAATAAGGGCGAGGTTGAGATCATGCTTTATCGCGTGGGTTATTAGGCTGCAGCGCGTTCTGCTGCAGCTTAATAAATTAATGACGATTAATTAGTCGCAATTAAGGCGGAATGCTTTATGACTTTTCTTGATGTGCTGCTTAATGTTGCCAAGGGTCGTTTTAACTTCACCTTTGGATGTTGCGTCTTGCAACTGGTTAAAAAGGTGCGTTAATTTTTCCATACCTTGTTGGTAATCCATATGTTGCATATGGGTACTATGATCCATGCCGTCCATATTAGTCATATTGCTGTGGTCCATGCCTTTCATGTTTTGCATATTCGCCATATTGCTGTGGTCCATGCCTTTCATGGTTGGCATGTCTTGCTGCAATTTTAACGGTACTTCATCTTTAGCCTTCGTGCTGTTCGCCAATAATGTTGTCAGCTGAGTTTGCATTGCGGCTTGGTCTCCACGTTTAAATGCACCGACATAGGATTTTAAATCATCACTCATCTCTTTCATGATACTGCCGAGTTGGGTATCTTTACAGTGACCGTCACCATCGCTGTGGGCAAATGCCGGTGAGCTGATTGCGGCGCTAAGTGCGATTGCTATGGTTATCTGTTTAAACATCATGTTGCTTCCTTCTATATGAATCTTATTTATTTGCAGTGACTGCATCGTGATCATCAATCATCTGTGCGCTTAAGCTGATGCGTTTCCAGAGATAGAAAGATGCTGGTAATACTAATAATGTAAGTATAATTGCTGATACCATGCCACCGATCATAGGTGCGGCAATGCGTTGCATCACTTGTGAACCGGTACCATCACCATACATAATTGGCACAAGCCCGATGATCACAGTCGCCACAGTCATCATAATTGGACGCACTCGAAGTCCGGCACCATCCATGATTGCTTGCTTTAATTTAGCTTGGGTAAGTTGACCTGCTGCAAGAACACTATCTAATGATTGGTTTAAGTAAACTAACATAATCACACCAATCTCGACTGAGACACCAGCTAAAGCGATAAAGCCAACCCCAACGGCAATTGAGAAATTATAGTTGAGTAAATATAATAACCAGATACCGCCAATCATAGCTAGGGGTAAGGTAGCTAAAATAAGTAAAACTTCGCCAACGCGGCGGAAAGCTAAATACAATAATAATACAATGATCGCTAATGTTGCCGGGATAACTACTGTTAAGGTTTCCTTAGCACGTTGCATATATTCGTATTGGCCAGACCAAATTATCGAATAACCTGGCGGTAAGATGAGCTGTTCGGCTACTGCTTTCTGGGCATCTGCCACATAAGAGCCGAGGTCGCGGCCATCAATATCCACGTAAATCCAACCGTTCGGGCGGGCATTTTCGGTTTTGATCATCGGTGCGCCATCTTCTACATAGATATTGGCGACATCACCTAAGGCGATCCACGCGCCTTGCGGTGTGACCAACGGTAATAACTTCATCTGTTCGATGCTGTCGCGATAAGCTTGCGGATAACGGATATTCACTGGGTAACGCTCTAAACCTTCAATTGTCTGTGTCACGTTCATACCACCGACAGCGGTGGAGATCACTGTTTGAATATCGACAATGTTAAGGCCGTAACGCGCGGCTTTTTCACGCTGAATATCAACATTGACATAACGGCCGCCTGCAACACGTTCTGCATAAGCAGACAATGTACCGGGGACTTCAAGTAAGATTTTTTCTATCTGTTTACCTATTTTTTCAATTTCAATTAATTTTTCTCCAGCAATTTTGATGCCAATCGGGGTTTTAATACCTGTTGCGAGCATATCGGTACGGGTTTTGATAGGCATCACCCAGGCGTTAGTTACCCCGGGGAATTGCACTAATTTGTCCAGTTCTTTGCGTATACCTTCCGATGTCATTCCTGCTCGCCACTGCGCTTTAGGTTTTAATGTAATAAAAGTTTCAATCATGGTTAATGGTGCTGCATCGGTGGCGGTGTCGGCACGCCCTGCTTTACCCCAAACCCGTTCTACTTCGGGCAAGGTTTTGATTAATTTGTTGGTTTGTTGTAATAATTCTCTGGCTTTACCTATGCTGATACCGGGGTAGGTAGTTGGCATATACATGAGGTCGCCTTCATCTAATGGCGGAATAAATTCACTGCCAATTTTATTCACAGGGTAAAAGCCGACGACTAATAATCCGGCCACGAGGCAAAGTAACAATACCGGGGCTTTTAAGCTTAATGCTAGAAGCGGACGGTATATCGCAACTAACCCGCGGTTGATTGGGTTTTTATGCTCAGGTAATATTTTACCGCGGATGAAATAACCCATTAACACGGGTACTAAGGTGACTGCCAGTCCCGCTGCTGCGGCCATTGAGTAGGTTTTGGTGAAGGCCAGAGGTGCAAACATTTTGCCTTCTTGTCCTTCCAGTACAAACACGGGCACAAAGCTAAAGGTAATGATCAGCAACGAGAAAAACAGTGCCGGACCCACTTCACCCGCAGCTTTTGCGATTACTTGCCAACGATTGGCATCGGTTAGCGGTGTTTTTTCTATGTGTTTATGGACATTTTCGACCATCACAATTGCGCCATCAACCATGGCGCCAATCGCAATCGCAATGCCACCGAGCGACATGATATTGGCATCGATCCCTTGCCATGACATGATGATAAAGGCAACCATAATGCCAATAGGTAAACTCACTAACACCACTAATGAACTGCGAATATGGAATAAAAACACTGCACAAACCACAATAACAACAAGAAATTCTTCCAGTAATTTCAGATACAGATTATCAACGGCATTGTCGATTAACGTGGAGCGATCATAGGTAGGTACAATCTCAACACCTTCCGGTAGCGATGCTTGTAAGGTTTGCAGTTTGGCTTTTACCGCTGCGATCACTGTTCGCGCATTCTCACCGTAGCGCATGACGATAATGCCGCCGACAACTTCACCTTCACCGTTTAGTTCGGAAACGCCACGGCGCATTTGTGGACCAAGTACAATATCGGCGACATCACCAAGCAGTAATGGCGTACCCGTGCTGCTGAGCTTTAAGGGGATATTTTTTAAGTCATCAATTGAGCTAATGTAGCCATTGGCACGTACCATGTATTCGGCTTCGCCCATTTCGATGACGCTGGCGCCCGCTTCTTGATTGCCATCTTTAATCGCTTTGGTGATCAATGATAATGGGATCTGATAACTGCGCAGTTTATTGGGGTCGACAATGACCTGGTATTGCTTAACCATACCACCAACCGTGGCGACTTCAGATACACCAGGCACTGTTTGCAGTTCATACTTTAAAAACCAATCTTGAATACTGCGCAGTTGGCTTAAATCATGATTGCCACTGGTATCGGTAAGGGCATAAGAATATACCCAACCCACGCCCGTCGCATCAGGGCCTAACGCAGGTTTGGCCGTGCTGGGTAAATTTGGCGTCACTTGCGATAAGTATTCTAACACCCGTGAACGCGCCCAGTACATGTCGGTGCCATCTTCAAAGATGACGTAAACATAGGAATCACCGAAGAACGAATAGCCACGTACCGTTTTGGATCCGGGTACCGATAACATCGCCGTTGTTAGCGGGTAGGTAACTTGGTCTTCGACTACCTGAGGTGCTTGTCCGGGGTAACTGGTTTTAATAATAACCTGGACATCGGACAGATCGGGGATCGCATCAATCGGAGTATTTTTGATCACGTAACTGCCGTAGATCAGCACCACTAAAGTGGCGAGTAACACCATGATGCGATTGTTAATCGACCATTCAATTATTTTCTTGATCATTACAGCGCTCCCTCATCATCAAAGTCTAACCAAGACAGGTCTTCATCTTCAGTAGTGGTCGCGGATTTTTGGCTTTGCTGCATTTGGCTATGGTCCATCGGTTCAGTCATATCACTGTGGTCCATGCCTTCCATTATCCTATTATCTCTTGCCCCAATACGAGCAAAATCGGCAGTGAGACTCGATTCTGAGTCAATCAAAAATTGCGCACTGGTGACAACGTTATCGCCAGCGTTTAAACCCGCTAATACTTCCACATAACCTGCGGACTCTCTGCCTAAGGTGATCTTGACTGACTGATATTGGCCATTGCCTTTGGCAAGTACGATACGATCAAAATTACCGGCGCGAATAATCGCTTCACGTGGTACTTGTACTGAATCGGTTTGTATTTGGCTAATTAATTTTAATCTCGCGAACATATTCGGTTTTAATTGCTTATCTGTGTTCGCAATTTTCACCCGTACTTTTAAGGTTCGGGTTACCGCATTTAATACCGGATAGATATAATCGACTTCACCAAGCCAAGTTTTACCTGGAAAGCTGTCTAATTGCATTTCTGCTTTATCACCCACTTGCACTAATCCGGCCTGTGATTCAAATACCTCGGCTTGCAGCCATATTTCGGTTAATTGACCGGCTTCGACGATTTGTGTTGACGGGGAAATATAGGCGCCTTCACGGATGCTTAATTTAGTGATGTAACCGGATTCAGGCGCATAGATAGTGATGTTCTGCAGTACTTTTTTATTGCGGTTAACTTGGTTGATTTGGTTTTGGCTGATGCCTAATGCCGATAATCGATGTTTGGCTGACGCGATCAGGGTTTTATTGCCGATGCGTAAGGTATTAAGCAGTTCTTCCTGTGCTTTGATGAGCTCGGGTGAATACAGAGAAAGTAGTTTTTGGCCTTTATTTACATATTCACCTTCGCTATTAATATAAAGTTTATCGACCCAGCCGGATACGCGGCTGTTAATTTGCCACAAGGTATCTTGATTAAACTCTAACATTCCGACGGTATTGATCTCGGCAATGAAAGGGCGCAATACGGCTGTTTGAGTGCGAACCCCTAAGTTATTTTCTACTCGCGCTGAGATAGTGACTAAACCGGGATCGTTTGCGGTTGTCGCATCGGCATAAACTGGTATCAAGTCCATACCCATGGGCGATTTACCGGGTTGATCACGACGGTAGTTGGCATCCATTGGTGCGACCCAATAGAGGATACTTGGTGCGGCGGTAGTGTCGGTATTATTTGTTTGTGGATTGGTAAACCAGGCACCTACTGCAATACCGAGTGCCAATGTGATTGAACTGGCTAATAATGTTTTCATGTCGACCTCTATAATGCTTGAAAGTAGCGAATGCGGGCTAAAGTTTTTAAACTTTGGAAATGCAATTGATGGTATTCGAGCTCGAAAGCCTGTTCATCCATTAATGCTTTGATAACTTGTTCAAAATCATTGGTATTAACTTGGTAGCCTTGCATTACTGCCGCACTATTTAATTTTGCTTGTACCAGTAACGTGTCTTGATAACGTTGCATCCGGGCTTCGGTATTATTGAAGTTAGCGATAGCACCATTTAATATGCCATTGAATTTTATTAGTAATAGGTCTTTTTCAGCTTGCTTCATGCCTTTACCTTGGGTGGCTGCGATCACCACTTGATCCTGTCGGTTACTGGTAAAAAGCGGAACGTTCATCGTGACAAAACCACTGATTAAATCACTGCGACTAGAGCCAGTATTCATGTCCATGGATTCGCGGTGACCATATCCAATATCTACTTTGAATGCTGGTTTATACGATTGATTGGCGGTGGCAATGGTATTTTCAGCGACATCAATGGCTTGTTGCGCGGCTAATACTTGTGGGTGACTGGCGAGTAATGCGTAATGTTGCACCTGTGCTATCTGCGCATACTCACGACTTTGTGACCATTGTGGTAATTGCGGATCTAACTCGGTAAACGCTTGCGGGCCAACCCAAGATACCAGTTGTCCGCGTAAGGCTTGCTCTTGCTGGGCAAAGGCGGAAATTTTGTCATCAAATTTCGCTAGTTCAAGTTCTGCCTTTATAAGATCTTGATTTTGTTTGTAACCAAGTTCGAATTGGCGATAGAGATTAGTGACGTTCTGACGGAACAGATCCTGATTTTTAACCAGTATCTGTTGTGCCATACGGGAAAAACGAATATCGAACCAAAGTTCTCTGATCTGCAGTTTTAATTCCAATTGACGGTTTTCTGCTAAATGCATACTTTGTTGCGTTTGTAGGGTAAATCCTTTGGCATTGAGCTCGAGCGTATCACCCCGTGCAAACTGTTGTGATAGGCTAAGACTAAATTGGGTCATGGGATCGTCTGACACCGAAAAACTGTCGATTGGTACATTCGCTAAACCGAGTTTTATCATGGGATCGGCAAGTTGCGATTGGCTGATGGCTTGTGCTCTAAAGCTCGCTTGTTGAGCACGGTATAAGGTTGCGGAAGGATCGCGTTGTAGCGCAATATCTTCTGCAACAGATAGCGTTAATTGTTGGGCATTAACATTTAATGTCAGTAATGCTAATAACCCCAAATAAAATTTGGATGGCATGGTATTCCCTTAATTAATTGGTGTTTTAAAACGATTAAAAATCAATTAATGAGAGGAGGTCGATAGAGGCTATCTTGGTGTTGTTTTAGAGGCGGGGTTAATTCGTAACGTAACGAGTTACTTTGTTTATAGCTGTTTAAGAGCAACTTATTATTGTAATTAATAAATGATGATACGCAGGTGGTATTACAGTCATTACAATTATCCATATTGCTGCAATCATTGTTATCATATTGGTTTGTTGGATGTTGCACTTGCGGATTATCATGCTGCATTTTACTCATACTATCTTCAGCGTGGCACGGCATGGCTTGCATATCACAAGAAATAGTAGTGGACATAGTTCGCATGCTCATTGCCTGAAGCGGTAATGAGAATGTGTTTATTAATACTAATAAAATTAATAGCACTATGCGCATAAAGAAAAATACATTAAAAGTGAATTATGAAGATAACGGAATGATAATCTTTACCTTAAGGGGAAGGTCAAGTGTTGAGATGGGGATATTACGCGGTAAATTTTAGGTATAAAAAAACCTCGATAAACGAGGTTTCTTTATTTATTCAGGTAAGAAAGTGGTGGGCTGTGAAGGATTTGAACCTTCGACCAATTGATTAAAAGTCAACTGCTCTACCAACTGAGCTAACAGCCCCCGTATTCTTTCTTTTTATAGCTTCATGCCTTATGACATAAACACCACAATTTAAGTGGTGGGTCCTACTGGGCTTGAACCAGTGACCCTCGCCTTGTAAGGGCGATGCTCTCCCAACTGAGCTAAGGACCCACATTATTTTTAGCGATAGTTGTGGCTATCGTTTAAACTGGTTGCGGGAGCAGGATTTGAACCTACGACCTTCGGGTTATGAGCCCGACGAGCTACCAGACTGCTCCATCCCGCGACAATGCTGAGTTTACTTTAAAAGTAAATAATAAAGAAAGTGGTGGGCTGTGAAGGATTTGAACCTTCGACCAATTGATTAAAAGTCAACTGCTCTACCAACTGAGCTAACAGCCCCCGTATTCTTTCTTTTTATAGCTTCATGCCTTATGACATAAACACCACAATTTAAGTGGTGGGTCCTACTGGGCTTGAACCAGTGACCCTCGCCTTGTAAGGGCGATGCTCTCCCAACTGAGCTAAGGACCCACATTATTTTTAGCGATAGTTGTGGCTATCGTTTAAACTGGTTGCGGGAGCAGGATTTGAACCTACGACCTTCGGGTTATGAGCCCGACGAGCTACCAGACTGCTCCATCCCGCGACAATGCTGAGTTTACTTTAAAAGTAAATAATAAAGAAAGTGGTGGGCTGTGAAGGATTTGAACCTTCGACCAATTGATTAAAAGTCAACTGCTCTACCAACTGAGCTAACAGCCCCCGAATTCTTTCTTCATCGTAAATCCCGTTACTTATCTTATAAAAGATATAACCAGACTTAATATATGGTGGGTCCTACTGGGCTTGAACCAGTGACCCTCGCCTTGTAAGGGCGATGCTCTCCCAACTGAGCTAAGGACCCCATACTTTCGATTAATGTTGGAAACGTTGTTTTTAAGCAACGCCCCTAATCAAGGTGGCAGATATTATCCAGATCCAAATGTTTATGCAACCCCTAAATCAATTATTTTATTTAAATTGGTTGCTTGCGATCTTTTTTACTGCTCTTTGTTTACAAAGTGCGCGTAATTGCTTTGTTTACAACAGCCTTTCTAATAGTAGGAAAAAAATTAACGAACGGCACAATAATATGAATACCAAGTTACCCTAATCCTACATTAATAATGTGACTATTTCGGCGCTAATAAGTTTACCCTTATCTATAAAACTGTTAGCATCATCACACTTCTATGCCTGCCTTTATAGGCTAAATTTTATTGTAAAAAACAACAGAATTTAAGCATAGTTTCTCTCATTGAAGGTTTTATTTTGCAGAATAAAATTGCTGAACTGAAACATAAAGCTGAGTTGTTCAATCAACTTAGACTTGATCGCGCCTTATCCTTAATGGATGATAACGGGCGTAAAGTGACAGCTATTTTACCGCTTTTACTGCATTGTAATCACCCTAACCTACCTGTCTATCTTGATGGTGCAGTACCCACCGGCATCTGCTTATTTACCCCAGATGAACAACAACAAGATTATTTAACCTCATTAAATGTAGCACTAGATGATGACAAATGTGTCACGTGTTCACCAATATATAGCTTATATGCGATGGGGAGTACCGGTTCCATTGGTCAAAATTGGCGTAGTGATTTAGATATTTGGGTATGTCATGATCCGGTCATGAGTGATGAGGATGCGCAGTTATTAGAGCAAAAATGCACACTGATAACCGCGTGGGCTGAGACCTTTAATGTGGAAGTTAACTTTTTCTTGATTGCTGAAGATAAATTTAGAAAAGTGAATAATGCAGTGATGACGAAGGAAAGTTGTGGCAGTGCTCAGCATTTCTTATTACTCGACGAGTTTTATCGTAGTGCACTGCGGATCGCAGGTAAACCAAGCCTTTGGCATATTTTACCGGTTGAATTTGATAATAATTATGATGGTTATGTGGATGAATTGGTTGCTGCTGGTGTCATTGATCGCGAAGACTGGGTCGATTTAGGTGGTTTCCCGTGTATCCCCGCTGAAGAATATTTTGGTTCAGCGTTGTGGCAGCTCTATAAAGGCATTGATTCTCCTTATAAGGCGGTATTGAAAACCTTATTAATGGAAGCTTACTCGGCGGAATACCCAAATAACCGTTTGTTATCGCAAATAATGAAAGAAAATTTTCAATTGGCGTCTTCACAACAATTGGATCTGTCGCACGACACTTATTACCAAATCTTAATCAAAGTAACGGCTTATCTAGAAAAAATCGGTGATCATGCTCGCGTTGATTTATTACGTCGCTGTTTTTACTTGAAAATGTTCAGTGGTAATTGCGCGGCAGAAAAACTAGCGCGCCCAGAATGGCATCGCACCTCTGTTGCTGAAGTCATTAGTGAATGGAATTGGCACCCTGATCGTATTGCCCATCTGGATAATCGTGATAATTGGAAGATCGAACAAGTACAAGAAGCACATCCCGAATTACTTGATGCCATGATGAAGGGTTATCGTAATCTGATTGGTTTTGCCCGTCGTAATAATATTAGTGAATCGATTAATCCAGCAGATATCGGTATCTTATCGCGTAAGTTATACGCTGCGTTTGAGTCTCTGCCGGGCAAAGTGACGTACATTAACCCCCAGATCTCACCAGACTTATCCGAACCACAACTCAGTTTTGTGCAAGTACCCAATGGCCGCTTTAATAATGCTGGTTGGTATTTATATAACTCATCGTTAGATCCAATGCAGATTGTGGGTCGTAAACCTTTAGAGCATAACGGTTATCTGAGTAAGTTGGTGGCATGGAGTTACTTCAATGGCTTGATGGTGGATAACACTCAAGTTGATATTTTTAATCAAGATTCAGATATGAATAGCGATGTATTGAATTCATTCTGCAAAGATCTTAAAAATAAATTTCCTATTCGAGCAACACTAGCATCGAATCAAGCATTAAGCCGCCCTTGTGAAATCCGCGACTTATCCATATTTTTGAATTTAGAATATGACCCGACTAACCATTGGGGTGGCCGTATTATTGAATTTGATACCAATACCAGTGATGTATTCTCATTTGGTGATTGTAAAGCTTGCCTAGTCGGTAGTATCGATCTGATTTATCGTAATTCTTGGAATGAAGTACGCACGCTGCATTTTTCTGGTGAAGAACGTATTGTTGATGCATTAACCACGATCATGGGCAAGATGCATCAAGATGCGACTGAACCCGATTCCATTAAAGTATTTTGCTACAGTTTACATTTTCGTGGTCTGATCCGGCATAGTTTCGAACGCTTGGTGCGAGATTGTATTAGTACCCGCTTACAACGTGATAAAGATCAGATCGTCAAAATTATCACCATTAGTGATGACCGTTTTGGCATTTATTTTGAGCGCCGTGGTGTGTCTATTCGTAAACTTGAAAACTCTTTGGATCTGTATAACCATATTTCAGAGCGTAAGTTACAGAAAATGCCGCTACGCATTGATAAAACCACCACGGCAGCAGGCACGCCATTAGCGGTGGAGTCACATTCATCAGAAGGGTTAGTGCAGTTCTTTTTCGAGAATTATAAAAATGGCTTTAACGTTTATATTGTTGATGAAGCAAATCGCGTAGAAACTTACCAGCATTTAAGTGGCAATAAAGATGAGCTGATCAAAGGTGTACACCGTTTTTATACCAACTCTCAGGAAGAATCTCGTAACGAAGGCGCCTTTGCTAATTTCAACTTACCGCAATTTTACGATATCGTTTATTCCGAAAATAAAGAATTAAAAGTCATTCCTTACGTATCTACTAAATAACCCCCATTTTATATAAATAATCTTCACTACTTAGTTGGTTTTATTGAAAACGGCTAACGTTATTTTTTAGTTTATTTACGTACTGTAAGACATCGCCCATTTATAGTATGTGAATATGACGTTTATCTATTATAGTCATATTCGTTTTCACTCATGAGATACACCCTTACTTTAATTATAAAGCATTGATATTAAATGTCTTGTTTATTTTAGTGAGCTAGATCTTGTATTTATTTTGAAAATAATGTAATTGCCGTGTTGCGGTAATATTGGATTTCTCTATAGTAGGTATCCGTAAGGACGCATAATATAGTTGGTAAGGATTACTGACTAGATATGGATTATCGAATAGGATTTACCACAGGATGTGGTTGCAAGGAAAAGTCTTCAGGATGAAGATGCGATGGACACTCAACGGATATGAGTATAAAGGACACCTCTAGGATGGAGAGGAAATAAATCGGCATGATTTATTGTACCAGGATGGTAATAATAAAAACCCGATGGATTGGGAGTTAAACCTAAAGGAAATTAGGTAAGTCAATTTGCAGGGAGCAACATAAGTTCAAGGATTGGGCTACATGACTACTTAAGGACGGCATTTATGCCGTCCTTTTCTTTTATCTGCGGTTTTATTTCTGCTTTTATTTCAATGATAACCAGGCGTGTACCTTGCTGGTTTATCGTACGATCTCTTGCCGTTATCGCTCATTTATTACCATGCACTGTGATAGTGCTTAACAACGCTTACATGAACAGTTGTTGAACATTCGATTGCCATCCAGTTATATTCATTTTATCTTCTCTACAGCGTAGTTACCCCACTCAAAATGGCAGTTTTATTAACCTGTATTTATTTAAAGTAACGCATATAATAGTGCTAGGTCAGATGCCTGTATTGATAGTAATCTGATGCTAATTCGAGCAAGAGAACGAGATGATGAAGACGACCGATAATACCTTTATTGAAGCAGATTTTACAGATCAAGATTTAGAATCGATGATCTTTACTCGCTGTGCATTTTACCGTTGTAATTTTAATCATGCGCAGCTCAGTGATGCACAGTTTATTGATTGCCAATTTTTTGAATCTGGTAACATCTCAGGCTGCCGATTCGATTATGCCGATTTAAAAGGCGCGAGTTTTAAGAACTGCGATTTAAATATGAGTCAGTTTGTTGGGGCTGAGTGTTTTGGCATTGAATTTCGTGGCTGTAATTTGAAAGGCGTAGACTTTAATCGCGCTAGTTTTGCTAATTACATTACTCAAAAGTCCTTCTTTTGTTCTGCGTACATTACTCAGTGTAATTTGAGTTATGCCAATTTGGCTGATCAGCTGCTCGAAAAATGTGAATTATATGAAAATCGTTGGACGGGCTGTAATTTAGTGGGGGCCTCATTACAGGGATCGGATCTGAGCCGTGGTGAATTTTCGCAAGAGAGTTGGCTGCAGTTTAATCTTCAACATTGTAATTTAAGTCACGTGGATCTCACCGGTCTCGACCCAAGACGGGTTAATTTACACGGTGTGACCATTTGCAGTTGGCAGCAGGAACAACTGTTAGCCCCGTTGGGATTAATTATTCATGGTGATTAATAAGATCGAGTGATCACGATCACAGATTAACTGTGGTTTCTTTATACGATACCGGTGTTGAGATTATTGGTTGTTATTGACGTGTAAGAGATCGACTATTTATGTTGGTAGACAACGTCGCTATATTCAGGTGTGATCCGAGGGTGTGAATAGATTTTTTGCTATTACTGTCATGCTTAAAGCCTATTCTCGCGGTATTTGTCGCGATTCGCACTGAATAATTAGTGTTCATGCACTAATTTAATTTGTTTTTATCGCTATTTATTGTTTTTAGGTTTGCTATATTTGTTTTCAGAGACGCAGGAAGCTCATCAGGATGATGACTTAGCACTCTACATGAAACCGCAAGGATGTGGTGGATTACAAGGATAGCACTCACGGATTTAGAGTGAATAAAGGACACCTCCAGGACGGAGATGAGAAGCAGGTTAGGATGACTTGTTAGGCTAGGATTGCCAAAGGAACAACTCAAAGGATTGGGGAAAAGTAAATCAGCTAATGGATTAGGTAAATGTCTAAGTGCAGGGAGCACAATCAGTTCAAGGATATGAGCTATTACGACAACGGAAAAGGGCTGCACTAGTTACTAGTGCAGCCCTTTTCTTTTGCCTAAAATTTACTTTCACACAAACAAGACCTATCACATAAACGCTACCAGTCACGTAAATCCGGTATTATTTAAGTCATAGGTATTCACTTCATATTAGAAACTAACGTTTTCACCGCCTTGATTTTTAACTGCATCGGTTAATACTGCTGACAATACTTGTTGAGTGCGGTTATCAACCCATACATCATGGATTAATTCGAAATGGTGGCCATTGGTTTTTGTTGCTACCCATATCTGGTGTAATGGTGTTTGTTTGTTTAAGATAATTTGCGAACCATCACGACAGTATAAAGTCAAAATACTGTTGCTGTTTTCATAATCGAGTTCAACATCACTGTCATCAATGATCTCTTCAAAGCTTATTAATAGTTCGTCAACCTGTTGGTGGAATTCTGAATCAGTCATTTTTTATTAATCCTATTGCTTTTAATTTTGTCAGTGCGATTATAAGGGATAGAATTAATTTATCATTGAGTAGGTTATGAGCCAAGCAAGAAAAACAATATTTATTACATTAGCCTTTATGTTTAGCGCTGGTTTACTCAGTGGTTGTGGTATTTCAGGTCCTTTATATGCACCTGGCACGGGACCCGATGCCAAAAAAACCAAACAAATCCAGGTAGCAACACCGGCTACCGAAAGTGTAGAGCGTAATGACGCAGCTGGTAAGACGCTAAGTAGCGACGCAGAATAAACATAACATTGGCACATGATGTGCAGTGAATGAGTTAGTTAGTTTACGAATTAAAAGACAAGGAATAGAGCATTGGATTACTTTAATTATCAGGATGATGGCCGGTTATTTGCGGAACAATGTGCAGTTGCAGACGTAGCAGACAAATTTGGTACGCCAACGTATGTATACAGCAGAGCGACGATTGAACGTCATTGGCATGCATTTAATGATGCTGCTGGTTCGCATCCGCATTTGGTTTGTTATGCCGTAAAAGCTAATTCAAATATTGCCGTGTTAAATGTGCTGGCACGTTTGGGCTCGGGTTTTGATATTGTCTCTGGTGGTGAGCTATTACGCGTGATAGCAGCCGGTGGTGATCCAAGTAAAATTGTATTTTCTGGTGTCGGTAAAACCGTCGCCGAAATTAATTTAGCACTCGATCATAATATTCATTGTTTTAATGTCGAATCGACGCCAGAACTGGAACGTATTAATGACCTTGCACTGAGTCGCGGTGTGCAGGCGCCGATATCGATTCGCGTCAATCCTAATATTGATGCGGGTACCCATCCTTATATTTCGACTGGTCTGAAAGAAAATAAATTTGGTATCGATATTGATTTGGCGGAAGGCGTGTATCAAGTGGCAAGTAAAATGCCGGGGATTAAATTAATAGGCGTTGATTGCCATATTGGCTCACAATTAACCGAGTTATCACCCTTCTTAGACGCGGTAGATAAGCTTTTGCTATTAATTGATAAATTATCAGCGCAAGGTATTGTACTTGAACATCTCGATGTTGGTGGTGGCTTGGGCGTACCTTATAATGGTGAAACACCCCCACAACCGGCTGAATATGTGCAGGCATTAAAAGCTAAATTAGCGGGACGTAAACTGGCGCTTATTTTTGAACCGGGTCGGGCGATCATGGCCAATGCTGGTATTTTGGTCAGTAAAGTTGAGTATATTAAACTTACGGAACATAAAAACTTTGCTATCGTTGATGCGGCCATGAACGATCTTATTCGTCCTGCGTTATATAGTGCGTGGCAAGCGATTGCACCAGTGAACAAATCATTAGAGCGTGAGTGTTTAAACTATGATGTGGTTGGTCCTATTTGTGAGACTGGCGATTTCTTAGGTAAGAACCGTGATTTAACGATCGCGATGGATGATTATATTGTCGTCCGTTCTGCCGGTGCTTATGGTTCGACCATGAGTTCAAATTATAATACTCGTAGTCGCCCTGCCGAAGTGATGGTGGATGGTGATGTGGCACATTTGGTCCGTCGTCGAGAAGGACTGGAAGAGATCTGGAAAGACGAAGCGATTTTACCTGCGGAATAAATTTTACCTACTGAATGAAATAAGGGTTACAGGTTCATATGTTTATACAGTTTTCAAAGATGCACGGTCTGGGTAATGATTTTATGGTCGTAGACTGCGTTACTCAAAATGTATTTTTTAATAATGATAATATCCGACGTTTGGCAGATCGAAATACCGGTATTGGCTTTGATCAACTGTTAGTGGTTGAAGCGCCTTATGATCCTGATCTTGATTTTCATTATCGTATCTATAATGCTGACGGTAGCGAAGTCGAGCAGTGTGGTAATGGTGCACGCTGTTTCGCTAGTTTTGTTCGCCATAAAGGCTTAACCAATAAGACCAAGATTGCGGTAAGTACCAGTGGCGGTAAGATCTCCTTGCAGGTTGAATACGATGGTCAGGTTACGGTGAACATGGGGGTGCCAGAATTAGCCCCGGATAAAATTCCGTTCCGTGCCACCAAGCAGGAAAAAACCTATATTTTACGTGCGTTAGACAGCACGGTATTTTGTGGTGCCGTGTCGATAGGTAATCCGCATTGTGTGACCATCGTCGATGACATTGAAACTGCACCATTGGCCGATCTTGGTCATGCGATCGCCCATCATGAGCGTTTTCCTAACCGTGTTAATGCTGGCTTCATGCAAATATTGTCGCCGGACCATGCCAAATTACGGGTATATGAACGTGGCGTTGGTGAAACCCAAGCTTGTGGCACTGGCGCATGTGCCGCGGTGGTTGTGGGTCAATTACAAGGGAAGCTCGGCCAAGATGTGTGTATTGAGCTGCCTGGTGGTAAATTGCAAATTTCATGGCGAGGTCCAGGTACACCGGTATTTATGACCGGTCCGGCAACACATGTATACGATGGACAAATTAATATATGAGCGACGCTGAAGCTGCGATGTTAATCGCGGCAAACCCTGCTATTTCAGAGCAAAATGTGATTGCTTTTTTGCAGGCTGATCCTGATTTTTTTGTGCGTAATAATGACTTAGTCGATACGCTAGCGATATCGCATGGTGCGCAAGGCTGTGTATCGTTAGTGACATTGCGGTTAGAAAGACAACGCCAACGCATTGCCGATTTAGAGCTGCAGTTACAGCAGTTAGTCGCTATTGCTGCAGACAATGATAAATTATTCCGTATCTATGCCGATATTTATACGGCGCTATTTAATTGCACGTCGGTGATGCAAATGCAGCGTATTCTGGTGACGCAGATCCAATCTCAATTGCCGTTAGCGGCCGTCAATTTGCATCTGAATGAAGCTTGTTTTCACCTTAAATCGCAATATCTGCCGCTCGCTATTTCAGCAGGACAGTTAGTGCGTATTCGTCAAAAACAGTTTGCAGGGGGTGATCATTATTTTGGTCCTGTTACAGGCGCCGATAAAGCATTACTGTTTGGTCAAGATGCCTTAGTTAACTCGATGGCATTGATGGCATTGGGCGAGCGTGGGGAGTATGGTTTACTCGCTATCGGTAGTGCTAACGCCGATCATTATCAAGTGGGCATGGATAACTTGCTGTTAGGTCAGCTTTGCCGCATTATCTCTACCCTGTTACCGCAACTGATGCCTTCACGTGACAACGCCATTAAAAAATAAGACCACTGCAGGTAGTGAACTGCCTGCACAACTCCTTAAACCGATAGAACGGTTTTTACGTTATATCACCAGTGAACGACAACTGAGTCTACATACTTCCCGTAATTATCGCCGCCACCTGATCTTATTCGCCGAGCAAATGCTGACGTTACCGATCACGGAATGGCGTGCGCTTAATGCCTCTCAGGTACGCAAGTTAGCGGCCTTAAATCATAAACTGGGTTTATCACCTCGCAGTCTAGCAACCAAATTATCAGCCCTGCGCAGTTTTTGTGATTACTTGGTATTACAAGGTGATCTCACCGCCAACCCTGCGAAAGGGGTATCGGCTCCCCGCCAACATAAACCGTTACCGAAGAACCTCGATGTTGATGAAATTAATCAATTATTATCCGTCTCTAATGCGGTAGAGTCTGACGACCCGTTTTTAGTGTTACGTGATAAAGCCATGATGGAGTTAATGTACTCGGCGGGTTTGCGGTTAGATGAACTGGTCAATTTGGATGTAACCGACGTTAAGTTGCGTGAAAAAACCATGCGGGTGATTGGTAAAGGTAATAAACAGCGCCAGTTACCGGTTGGTAGTATCGCGATCACGGCATTACAAGCCTGGTTAGCAGTACGTGGTGAATATGCTGACAACGCGCAACCGGCATTATTTGTTAGTCAGCTTCGGCGTCGAATATCGCACCGTAGTGTACAAAGCCGGATGGCAAAGTGGGGCCAACAACAAACGCTGACTAGCCATGTTAATCCCCATAAGTTACGTCATTCATTTGCGACTCACATGCTCGAGTCGAGTGGTGATTTACGTGCGGTACAGGAATTATTAGGGCATGCCAATATCAGCACCACCCAGATCTACACCAGTTTGGATTTTCAACATCTAGCTAAAGTGTATGATGCCGCTCATCCTCGTGCGAAAAAGAAAAGAGAAGACTGATGAAATTCTATCGACGATTACACCAGATCAAAGCCATGAGCTTCGATCTTGACGATACCTTATATGATAACTATCCGATAGTGCGCCGTGCCGAGGCTTGGATGCACATGCATTTACGCAGTCAATATCCGCACATTACCCATTTAGATAATAATGCTTGGTTACAATTAAAGCGCCATGTGCTGCATCAACAATCGCACTTGATACATGATGTCAGTGGCATCCGTATTGCTTGTTTAACCGCGTTATTTTTACGTCACGGTTATAGCGAACAAGATGCTGAGTCTGTCGCTAATACTATTTCCACCCAAGTGCGGGCCGTGCGCAGTGACTTTGTCGTGCCGGAAAATACCTTGGCTGTATTAGCTGAATTAGCGAGTAAGATCCCGTTAATTGCGGTGACCAATGGTAATGTCGATACGGATAAAATTGGTTTAACGCCATTTTTTACCGCAGTGATAAAACCCGGTAATGGCTTGAGAATGAAACCGTACCCTGATTTATTTTCATTAGCAGCAGAAACATTAGCGTTACCGCCACAACATATCTTACATGTCGGCGATGATCTTAACTCCGATGTGGCTGGAGCAGTCAGCAATGGTTTTATGTCAGCGTGGTTTAATGACCAACAACAATCGCTAATGACGAGTAACAAGGCCAGTCATTTACCGGATATTGAAATAACCCACTTGGATGAATTAACAAGCCTGTTATAATCCCCCCCATTCTACTGATTAAATATACAGTCTAAGGTGACTAAATTATGGATGTATCTCTCTTACTGGACGGCCTCAACGACAAACAGCGTGATGCTGTTGCGGCACCACAATCGAGTATGCTGATTTTAGCGGGTGCTGGTAGTGGTAAAACCAGAGTATTGGTACATCGCTTAGCTTGGTTAATGCAGGTGGAGCAGTGCTCACCTTATTCTTTATTAGCGGTGACCTTTACTAATAAAGCTGCCGCAGAAATGCGTGGCCGTGTTGATAAGTTATTAGAAGGCCGTCAGCAAGGTATGTGGATTGGCACTTTCCATGGTATCGCCCATCGCCTATTACGCGCGCACCATTTAGATGCGGGCTTACCGGCTGAATTCCAGATCATTGACAGTGATGATCAATTGCGATTATTAAAACGTTTGATCAAAGCCATGAACCTTGATGAGAAGCAGTGGCCGGCTAAACAAGCGATGTGGTATATCGGCGGTAAAAAAGATGAAGGTCTGCGCCCAGAGCATTTACAAGCCTATGATCCGATTGAACGTAACTGGATCAAGATTTATCAAGCCTATCAAGAATCTTGTGATCGTGCCGGGTTAGTCGATTTCGGTGAGTTGTTATTACGATCGCACGAACTTTGGTTGCACAAACCACACATTTTAGCCCATTATCAAGATCGTTTTTCTAACATTTTAGTGGACGAATTCCAAGATACCAATAACATTCAATATGCATGGTTACGTATGTTGACTGGTGATCGCGGTAACTTAATGATCGTAGGTGATGATGATCAGTCTATTTACGGCTGGCGTGGCGCGCAAGTGGCTAATATCCAACGCTTCTTAACCGACTACAAAGGTTCAAAAACCATTAAGCTGGAACAGAATTACCGTTCGAGCAGTAATATTCTCAATGCCGCCAATGCACTTATTGCTAATAACAGTGAGCGTATGGGCAAAGAATTATGGACAGAAGATAAAGAAGGTGAACCGATCTCCTTGTATGCGGCATTTAATGAAGTTGATGAAGCGCGTTTTGTGGTCAGCCGAATTAAAGAGTGGCAAGATCAAGGTGGGACACTCAGTGACTGTGCGATCTTATACCGCAGTAATGCGCAGTCTCGAGTGCTCGAGGATGCGTTATTGCAGGAGCGATTAGCTTACCGTATTTATGGTGGATTACGTTTCTTTGATCGCCTTGAAGTTAAAGATGCGATGGCGTATATGCGCCTGAAGAATAACCGTAATGATGATGCGGCATTTGAGCGTATCATTAACAAACCAACCCGTGGTATTGGGGATCGGGCCTTGTCATTATTACGTGATGCGAGCCGTGAACAAGGTTCAACCTTGTGGCAAGCGGCGATCTATCTACTCGATAACAATTTGATCGCTGGCCGGGCGGCGAGTTCGATCCGTAAGTTTGTCGAACTGATCACCGAGCTGGATAACGATGTTGCTGACTTAGCTTTGCATGAACAAATCGATCATGTGGTTTTATACTCAGGTCTGAAATCTATGTATCAATTGGAGAAAGGCGAGAAAGCCCAATCACGTATCGAAAACTTAGAGGAACTGGTGTCTGCTGCCCGCAGTTTTCAGATCCCCGATGACAGTGAAGAAATGTCCGAGTTATCGGCCTTTTTAGCTTTTGCGGTATTAGAGTCTGCAGAAGGCCAAGCCGATGAGTTTGAAGATGCAGTGCAATTGATGACATTACACTCGGCAAAAGGCTTAGAATTCCCGGTGGTATTCATGGTCGGTGTCGAAGAAGGCATGTTCCCCAGTCAGCAATCGACGGAAGAAGCGGGACGTATGGAAGAAGAGCGCCGTCTTTGTTATGTGGGTATTACCCGTGCCATGAAGAAACTGTATATCAGTTATGCAGAGTCGCGTCGTTTATACGGTAAAGAGATGAATCATCGACCATCACGCTTTATTCGTGAAATACCCGAACAGTACATTGAAGAGATCCGGTTAAAAACTCAAATTCGCCAGCCTACCCAGTTTGGGCGCTTTAGTGCGGGAGCTGAAAAAATGTCATTTGAGTCGACTGGTTATCAATTAGGTCAGCGTGTGCTGCATGCTAAGTTTGGTGAAGGTATTGTGATGAATTATGAAGGTAGTGGTCCGCAATGTCGTATTCAAATTGAGTTTGATCAACTGGGCAGCAAATGGTTGGTAGTATCTTACGCTAGATTGCAGGCGCTATAGTCAGCTTCAACTTTTTATAGTATAGTTGCGCGATTTTTTAGGATAGTATCATCGCATATTGAACGCTAACTTGGATGTTAGCGGTACGCATGCGGCTATAGCTACAGGGAGTTATTTTGATATCACGATGTATCATCGCGCTAATGTGCTTATTCAGTTCATTTGCTTATACTGCAGTATTTAAATCAGAAAATACCGCGTTATTAAAGCAATGGTTAGTTGGCGTCCATATATCGACTAACGATGTTATTCAAGGACGCAAAGTTAACATTGGCCTCCAAGTGCTGCCTATTTGGCAAGACCGTATTGATGGTGAATGGTTATATGCCGAAGGCCGTATTATAGGCTCACCAAGAAAACCATTTCGTCAGCGTATTTTACAATTAGTCGCCACGCCGACGGGTTTAATTCGTTTATACAGTTATTCTATTCCGCGCGCATCTGATTTTGCGGGTGCTTATTATGCTCCGCACGTATTGGCGAGTTTAACTCAATCTCAGTTAAGTATTAGTAATAACTGTGAATTACTCATTGAGCTAAAAGTGACGAATACATTTATAGGTGAAACCGATACTGATTCTTGTATGATGAAGACTGGCATCCCATTTATGACGAGATTTTTTTCGGTATCGGCAGTGAATATTTCATTCTTAGATGGTGGTGGTTATAATAAGTTTGGTCAATTAGTATCGGGTCAATTTGATGTTCCCGTTACTTTTTTGAAAATTGAAAATTATGATTTGTATGCGGATAGCGAATAAAATAAGCACCCGGTTGTAATTGACCTCGGGTGCTATGATAAATATCTACTTGTCTACTGACGCGAGTCGTCACGATGAAGATTTTAATTTTGCTCGTTGGTGACGGTTGTTTTTAAAAGCATCGATGCTAAACACCACTAATCCAGCCCAAATAAACCCAAACGTCAGCAGTGTTTCGGTATTGACGACTTCATCATAAAGCGTCACACCAAGAATAAAGATCAGTGTCGGACCTATGTATTGGAAGAAACCTAACGTGGATAAAGGTAAGCGTATAGCAGCATGATTAAAGCATAATAGCGGTATGGTCGTGACAAAGGCGGCACTGAGTAACAGTAAATTAAGGTGCATACTGTTGGCACTCAGATCGGATGTTGCAGAGTCCGCGAAGATAAATAAATACGTCGCGGCCACGGGCAACATGATAATCGTTTCAATCAAGAGGCCAACCAGTGCATTAAGATGTAACTTCTTGCGTAATAATCCGTAGAAGCCGAAACTACAACTTAATACCAAGGCTACCCAAGGCAGATATCCTAAGGTAATGACTTGAATTAAGATCCCGATCACCGCAAGTAAAATAGCGGCCCACTGTAACTTACGCAGCCGTTCAGATAAAAACACCATGCCAAGCAACACGTTAATAATCGGGTTAATAAAATAACCTAAGCTAGCATCGAGTAAATGATCGTTATTTACCGCCCAAATGTAGGTTAACCAGTTAACACTGATTAGTAAGGATGTGCAGATCAGCAAGAACACATTCTTCGGCACGGATAATACCGACTTGACCATCGGCCATAATCTAAATAGGCTCAGCAATACCGCAATTAAGATGCAAGACCAGAGCGCGCGGTGGGCTAAGATTTCATAAGCTGGTACTTGGTGTAATTGTTTAAAGTAGATAGGAGCCATGCCCCACATTACATAAGCAAGGATGGCGAATATCACCCCTTGCTTGGTATCATTGTTGGTTGTCATTGGTTATACCAGCGGCTTTTGTAGGAATAAATAGGTCGGTTAGCATAACAATGATGGATAATCAGCGATAGTGCTATTAATAATCTTTAGTATTACTTAACTGACTAAGTAAGTGCCGGTACCAAAAGCAATATGAACCCCCTTCTTGATTGTGCAGTTCCATACGTGTTACCGCTACTTTATTACCGGAACGAATAATCTGTGCGGTGGCGGTAAATTCATCGCCCCAACCTGGGCGTAAATAATCGACCCGTAAGTCTATCGTACCCAGAGATCTTAGGTTTTTATGGAAGTTAGCAGCACTTTTTATTGTCATTTGTGGGATGGCAGCTGCGGCGACTAACATGCCTCCGACCACATCAAGCGGCTTGTAGTCACGTCATCGTGCAGTATTTTTCGGATTGGATTACCAATCAACTGATCATCCATGTTGATACGTAATTCGCATGCCGAGCAGATCGTTAAATGGCATTTGGTTTATAAACATATCACTGATGAAATCTAACATTTGCTGTTCAGTGAGTTCTTGGTCAATTACATCTTGCTCGGTCATTGTTGGCATGCGTCCTGCCTAGGCTTCGTTGTTGTTCATAAACACTGAGTTACGTTAAGGTGTCTCAGTGTTTATGAACCTGAAATCGTGTTTTAGGCTGATTTTATTTTATGTTGATGGGTTTTCTGGGATCAAAATGACACCTTGATAACCGGTTAAGGTGATTTTATCGATAACCTTACCAAGGCTGCCGTCCGCATTAAGCGTTCGGTATTGGCCCGGTAAATCAACGGTCGTTGTTGCTTGTTCACTGAATATTTTATTTTTACCCTGACGATCGGTGTAGTAGAGGATTAACCCTTGTTGATAGCGCCGTGCGATCACGGCAGTCTTGGGTGGTTTGTCTTTTTGCCAAGGGAATGTGCTAGCCGTTGGATGGTGCAGGTAAAACCAATGGCTCGGCGTAATCGGTAACAGCTGGTTATTCACGCTGAGTTGGCTATCATTACTGGTGGCGATAATATTATTATCCGTATCGATATAATTGACAGCGGGATAATTAGCTGGTGCTGCAATAGGTTTGCCAATGTCATGGCGTAACATGCTAGTTGGTTGGTAAGCTATATTTTTAGGGATACCTGCTTGATAGAAATTATCCGTCTCGGTATTGGCACTAGAATAGTAAAAGCTATTATTCCATTGCTGGTAAAAATCGAGAGTTGGATTATTAAATAAATAAAATATCGCTAGGTTGGTACTTTTATCATGATCCCAATTGGCCGCCGTATGACCTTGCCAGTTAACTTTCCCCCCTTTTCGGATATTTGCCATCAGTATGCTGCGTTTCCCTTGTGCAGCCAGAACAAAATGTTCCCAGTGTTGGAGTAGTCCATCCCGGTGCATTAATCCCATGCTCGGGTGAATATAATCTTCACGCACAAAGAAATTAAACCCGTTATTTACCGGTTGCAAATCGGGTTCGGTAAATAAGTTCAAATTTGAAATATTAGCGCCTATCCAACGTTCAGTTCCTGCTTGTTGTAATTGTAGGGTAAATGCGCTGAGTTGTTGCCAATAGTATGGACTTACCTGTTTGATAGGCAGTTGTAGTTCCAATACCGTGCCTTCATTTATGCTCGGGAATTGCACTTTTCCTGGGATCCGATATAAATCATCATTATAGGCACCGACAAAGCCCTGTGCTTGCCAATGCTGTGTGAGATATTGAGCAAATAATTTACGGTTGCTGACAGTGAACAAATTGGTATAGCAAAATGAAGATTGTGGGCTCCACATACGTCCTAGCGGGACGAGACGTGCTTGATAAGGGAAGCGTGCACTGGCTTGTCTATTCTTACGCTTCGCGTATTCTCGATCATCAATATAACTATCTTTATTGATATCATTAATGGGATCCCATCCTGAAATGGTGACATGCTGCTTTTCCCCATGTAGGCGGATTTTATACCAAGATGGTAAATTTATGGCTGTAAGTTGCAGCCCTGCTGATGGTGTATTGATGGTTATTTTGATTACAAAAAAACGTGCGTGAGCGACTGACATTTGTGGGTTTAATACCGGGGTAAATGCAACTCTTGGCCAAGTTTGGGGTGGTCGCCAGTGTATTTTGGTGGTATTACTCAGTGTATTTTTAGTTAACGGCTGCCAATTTTGGTATTCATTCGTAGGATTAGATACAGAACTGTCTATGGCACTGGTCGCGTAGGCGATATTAACGCTGGAAGAGGAAAGCTGCTCGTTCTCGTCTTGAATATTAAATTGCAGGGTTAAGCCATCGAGCTTTTCTGACGAAAGCAGGTACAGGGTTTGTTGGTGGACTAATGTTACCGGTTTTGTCAGTGGCATAACCAGTAATTGAATTGGAGTGGCTTGTGGGTCGGTGTTGTTAATTGCGACCACTTCTGGTACACCATAAAGGGGCGTTAGATGACCATTGGTGTTTTTCGGTAGTTCAAGCTCAGTATCATTTTGGAAGTGTAAAAACAGTGATTCGTAGTCTTGTTGGGTTCGGTCTAATTGATGGCGTAGATATTGTTCTTTGACCCCCATTTTCCATTCTAACTTTTGGTTATACATATAGTCGATTCTACCGATCTGTTTTGTTAGATGTAGGTAGTGGCCGCCAATACTAATATCAGCGTGGGTTTCTTCCCAGCGAGATACGGTTTCAGGTGTACTAAATTGTTGTTGCCAATCTGGTGCGGTGGCACTTTGGTGTTGGCCAGTTAATACCCAAGCAGTACCAGCCGATGGAAATACTTGGCTGTTAGTCGTCGGTGCGACAGTAGTAAAACAAATAATTAAAATAACCTGTTTTAATATATTCAAGTTGAATGTCCTTTTCGATTAGTGAGTTACTATCTATTAACTACTTAGCTTAGGCTAATTTTCTGGACTGGATTATGTTGTTAATGCCCATATGCTTATTTTGTTTTTACTAGTGTTTGTTTACAGCATGTATATACTGCTAAAATCGTGGATTCGCAGATTCGATGAACTGCGTACACCCAATTATTTATATTGAGATCGAACCGCCATGACTGCATCCGTTTCTACCCTACCATCAGCGCAAGAAGTGCTTGAGCGTGTCTTTGGTTATCAACAATTTCGTATGGGTCAGGAAGAGGTGATCGCGCATGCAGTTGCTGGTCTCGATAGTCTCGTTATCATGCCTACGGGTGGCGGTAAATCACTATGTTATCAAGTACCAGCCTTGGTACTCGGTGGTTTAACGATAGTGCTAAGCCCGTTGATTTCGTTAATGAAAGATCAGGTTGATGCCTTACGTGCGAATGGGGTTTCCGCCGCGTATATGAATTCTACGTTGGCAAGACAAGAGTCTGCGCAAATTTTTAATGATTTACAGAATAACCGCTTACAAGTTTTATATTTATCACCCGAGCGTTTGATGGTGGGTGATTTTTTACAATACTTGCAGCAGTTACCGATCAGTTTATTTGCCATTGATGAAGCCCATTGTATTTCGTCTTGGGGGCATGATTTCAGGCCCGAGTACAATGAATTAGGTAAATTAAAGCAGTTATTCCCGAACGTACCCTTGATGGCATTAACAGCGACGGCAGACGATGCCACCCGCTTAGATATTCTCAATCAATTGAAAATGCATGATCCGAAAGTGAGCATGTCGAGTTTCGATAGACCTAATATTCGTTACTCGCTGGTAGAGAAATTTAAAGCGTTAGATCAGTTGAAACGTTATGTAAAACAACAAGATGGTGTCAGTGGCATTGTCTATTGCACCAGTCGTAAACGCGTCGATGAAGTGGCAGAAGGATTAAGTCGAGCAGGGTTTGATGCCAAACCTTACCATGCTGGGTTGTCGCAACAAGAGCGTCAAGATACCCAAGAAACCTTTATTCGTGATGAACTTGATATCGTGGTGGCCACGGTAGCCTTTGGTATGGGCATTAATAAACCCAATGTGCGTTTTGTGGTGCACTATGATCTGCCGAAAAATATTGAATCCTACTATCAAGAAACCGGCCGAGCTGGGCGTGATGGTTTGCCTGCGGAAGCGTTATTGATGTTTGATCCGGCCGATATTATGCGCGTGCGTTATATGGTCGAGCAAACTGAAAACGAACAGCAGCAACGTGTGGAAATGCATAAGCTCAATACCATGGTGGCATTTGCTGAAGCACAAACGTGTCGCCGTCAGGTATTACTCAACTATTTCGGTGAGTTTAATGATCGGTCTTGTGGTAACTGCGATATTTGTTTGGATCCGCCGAAGCGTTATGACGGTGCGAAAGATGCACAAATGGCATTATCGTGCGTTTATCGTGTTGGCCAAGCATTTGGTATGGCGTATGTCGTTGATGTTCTGAGAGGTTCTAAAAACCAACGAGTGAAAGAACGGGGTCACGACAAGTTATCGACGTTTGGTATTGGTAAGCATAAATCGCAAGAGCATTGGCTAAGTGTGTTACGTCAACTAGTGCATAGCGGGTTATTATTACAAAATATTACCCGTAGTTCGGTATTGCAATTAACAGAAGCTGCCCGCCCGGTATTACGTGGTGAGCAAGAATTGGAATTAGCTGAACCACGATTACAGCCGATCACCAATGTCGATAAAGCGCCAAAACGCAGTAGTCGAATTGCTAACTTTAATTATGATCGCAAACTTTTTGCTGCGCTGCGTAAGTTACGTAAAGACATTGCTGACAGCGAAAACATTCCGCCGTATGTGGTGTTTAATGACGCGTCATTAGCGGAAATGGCGGAGATAAAACCGCAAAATGATGCGGAAATGTTGGATATAAACGGTGTCGGTCATGTGAAGTTAGAACGCTTCGGTCGTCAATTTCTGACTAAAATAGCCGCTTACGATTAATAGCATAGAACAATAATAGCGAAGGATAACAACATGAACTGGACATTGGCAACGCAGCAAGCGACGGATAATATTTTGATGTTAGAACATGAGGCATTGAATTTTGAGAATTTTACCACGCTGGCACCGACATTAGTGGCCCTATTAGCAGCGCGTGTGTGTGAAAAAAATTGGGGTGCAGACCGTCACGCCTGGGTATTAGAATACCAAGGTATTAATTTATTATTTGAATTTGAAGACTACACCTGCAGTGCATGGTTGGCGGTTGCCCGTGAAGAAGATCAGGGTATTCTCGTTGAAATAGCAGCAAAACTGGTACGCAGTTAGTTTTCCTCGGCCATTAAAAATATTCTTCTTCGTTAAACCATAATTCCGCTTTTAACATTGTCGAGAAACTCTCGATGGTGATCGGGTTGATTGCGGCAATGCCCGCCGTAATGGCATGTAACCATTTAGGTTCTGAAATTAACGCTATTTTATGCCAGTATTGCCAATACTTTATCCCTATCATCGCATCATCGACCAAGGCATGTAGTTCGAACCCAGCAAAGTCATCGGCGAATATCACGCAAACATTCACTTGAGGGTGCTGTTTCCGTATATCGCTAAGTACGGGTTCTAATACAGTTTCATAATCACTGTGGGTAATGGTCTGTGATAGGTTAATAAACAGGTTGGCTGCAGATAGATTGATAATAGTGATCATGGACATCTCCGGGTGGTTGAATGTCCTTAATTTTTGCACTCATATTACATTAAGGCATTAATTAGGGGGTGCAAGTGGCTAACATTCATGACTATGCACTAATTATAGTCGCTTTTGCTGATAATTATTAATGTGTAGCTATTCGCCCAAGGTCGTTATCGGCTTTTCACAATAAACATTCTGATGATCACAGTGGCAACAACACAGGTGAGGGCAATGGTACTGATTGAGGCAATGCCGACAGTATCAGAAAAAAGATCGCTTAAAAGTTTAGTCCAAATTTCCATCGTGTTAATCCTCTGTCAGTCATTAAACCGTATTATGTGAGTAAGTATATTAGTTACTTATTTATGGGTAATGATAGCAAGTTAAACAACCAACAAACTGATCCAGATCAGTGAATGGTTTGTTACGGTTATGTTATTTTCAAACTGTGATAGCGATGAGTTTTTGCATTCTTATCTGGCTTGGGTATAATGCCCGTCCGCCTCCTTTCACTTGAAAACGGCGGCTACAATTTACATGGGTTCCCTTACCCCATGAATTTAACTAAAAAGGTTTATTATGCGTGAATTAACTGCAATGCAGACGCGTCAAGCGTTGATCTGTCTCTCTTGTTTTCATATTTTAGTGATCTCAGCGAGCAACTATCTAGTCCAACTGCCAATTAATATATTTGGTTTCCACACCACGTGGGGAGCATTTACTTTTCCGTTTATCTTTTTAGCGACCGATCTGACTATTCGAGTATTTGGTGCTGGTATGGCGAAACGCATTATTGCGCAAGTTATGCTACCGGCATTGTTGGTCTCGTATGCGTTATCTGTGGTGTTCTTTGAAGGTAGTTATCAGGGATTTGCCGGTTTAAGCGAGTTTAATCGTTTTGTTGGCCGTATTGCGCTGGCAAGCTTTTTGGCTTATTTATTCGGACAGGCACTTGATATTGTTGTTTTTAATCGTTTAAGACAATTAAAAAAATGGTGGGTTGCACCGGTATTATCAACAGTATTTGGTAATCTCATTGATACTATCATTTTCTTCACCGTGGCATTTTATCAAAGTACCGATCCGTTTATGGCGGCTAACTGGGTTGAAATTGCGACGGTTGATTATGGATTTAAACTGCTGATTAGTTTGATAATATTCTTACCACTTTATGGTGTGTTATTAACCAAACTGGCAGGTGTTATTACATTCCAAGCGAATATAACTGCAAATACTCAGCTGCAAAATTGAGTTAATACAACTTAGTTTTGCTCGAGGGCGAAAGGCGCTAAACTAATTCACCGATAAGTGAAAAGTTTAGCGCCTTTTTGTTTTAGTACAGTATTGTATTCGTAGTTTAAGGTATAATCGCGAGGTTTGAGATTTTACGCTTTTAATTTACACGCAATTGAGGTGCCGAATGGCAATAGCCGTGGGTTTATATGATGATATTCGTCCTTTTAATGATGACGAAATAGCAAGTGTTGTAGAACGCTTAGTTAACGATAACGAATTTATTACTGCGATCGCGCATTTTCAGTTTCCGCGCTTGATCAAGCATTTTAGCTGGGTGATATTCCCAATGATCCGCATGGCTCTGCGCCGTAAATGTCGCCACATCACCAGTGTGAGTGACATTCAGCACGAAGTGATCGCTTATATGAAAAAAATGATTGCGAACACCACCACTCAGGTTACCTTTAACGGGACTGAGAAGTTGGACCAAGATAAAAACTACTTATTTATTTCTAATCACCGTGATATTGCCATGGATCCGGCATTTTTAAACTGGGCCTTACATCACAATGGTTTTGATACTGTGCGTATTGCGATTGGTGATAATTTATTGAAAAAGCCATTTGTATCAGACTTGATGCGTTTAAATAAAAGTTTCATCGTCAAACGTTCAGTCAAGGGTGTACGTGAAATGATGACCGCATTTAAGTCATTATCGGGTTATATTGCGCATTCAATACAAACGGAGCAACAGTCGATTTGGATTGCCCAAAAAGAAGGTCGTGCTAAAGATGGCAATGACCAAACTGACCCTGCGATTTTAAAAATGATGTATATGCATGGTAAGGGCCAAAAAATTAGCTTTCCAGAATACATGAAATCATTAAACATTGTGCCAGTGACTATCTCTTATGAATACGATCCAAACGATGCGGCGAAAGCCAATGAGCTTTGTCAATTAGCAACAACTGGTGAGTATAATAAAGCTGAATTTGAAGACATCGACAGTATCGTGAAAGGCATTAACGGTTTTAAAGGTCACGTTAATATTACTTTTGGTGACGTCATTGTCGATGATATTGCTGATGCGAATGAATTGGCTGAGCGTATCGATCAAACGATAGATAAGAATTATTACCTGCATGCGACTAATTTATTAGCCGCCGAGCAATTACATGCAACTGCGGCCTATATACAAGCGGCAAGTCGCGTGTCTGCAGAGCAGCGGGCTAAATTTGCTGCACACTTACAAGCAATACCGGCTGCGTTACATGCCACAGTGCTTGCTGCTTATGCTAAGTCAGTCGAAAAACAGTTAGGAAAATAATCATAATCAGAGATAGCCTCAGGTTATCTCTGATTAAAATATTTTTCGTAGTCCTAAATTAAATCCCAATGCATTAACCTCAGTGGTGATAGCAATATCGGTAAATTGATAGTCTAAGCGAAATGGTCAATACCTGACGTTGTAGATACAGAGAAGGTACCGTTACAGGCAATATTGTTATTATCCGCAAAAATTTACCTATAAAAACAATTATTTTGTTAATAACACTTGCAAACGGTAATGAGAATGATTAGTATTAACTTGTTCTTCAGGAAGTTAGTATTTATTTCGGTAGGACAAGACATTGCTCACATTGCTTCCGGGTTAATTTTAATCCATTACTCCTTGCAGGGTAAACCGAATTTTTTCGGGCCGGTAGATCAAACTTCTTATCCCTCGATAATAGAGAAGTTTGATTGATACCGGCTTTTTATTTTCTGCAGCTTTATAATTTCAACTCTTCTGTATTAACGCGCTATTCTCGATTATCCGCATCGCTTTACGCCGTCAGGTATTCTGTGTTTCAGTCTTTGAACATGATACTTATATGAGGCTTTTTAATTTTTGTGATGAATTTCAATTATTTTGGTGTTATATAAATAAACACTTGCCAACGCAAATGAGAATCGTTATTATTAACTTGTTCTTCAGGAAGTTAGTATTTATTTCGGTAGGACAAGACATTGCTCACATTGCTTCCGGGTTAATTTTAATCCATTACTCCTTGCAGGGTAAACCGAATTTTTTCGGGCCGGTAGATCAAACTTCTTATCCCTCGATAACAGAGAAGTTTGATTGATACCGGCTTTTTATTTTCTGCAATAAATCATTCTTTATTAACATAAATCAAACATTCCAATACTTATCTAGTGTATTATTTTTAATCAGCATGACTTCTTTTTACACATAAATACCGTGGTGTAAGATTCTTTTCCACATATTCTAAAATCGTGAAATAACTTTTGATCTTACGCGTTATTTGTGTAAGTGGTTGTTATTAAATGATTTTTAGTTGTAGACATTAAGATCTTTACAGATTTTCTATTTTTTTGATCGTCATTGTTAACAGAGTTATCCACAGTTAGATCAAGATCTATGATCGAGTGGTTAAGATCTGATCGCGAGATATATTTTAATCATCAACATAGCGTGAATTAGCGGCTTGTGGCATGCTTAGTCTATCCATCATTTAATTCATTGAGTTTAATTTTTATGTCTACGATCCCTAACAATCCCCTTGTGCTTGTCGATGGCTCTTCGTATCTGTTTCGTGCTTTCTATTCGCCTCCGCATTTAACCAATGCTGAAGGTATGGCAACGGGCGCTGTGTATGGTGTCGTTAACATGTTAAAGAGTTTATTAACCCAGTTTGACCCTAGCCATATCGCGGTGATCTTCGATGCCAAAGGTCCGACCTTCCGTAATGAAATGTACCCAGAATATAAAGCTAATCGTCCACCGATGCCGGATGATCTCCGTTGTCAGATCGAGCCTGTGCATAACGCTGTTAAAGCACTGGGTTTACCGCTGATCTGTATTTCGGGTGTGGAAGCCGATGATGTGATCGGTACGATCGCTAAACAAGCCAGTGCCGCAGGTCGGGCTGTATTGATCAGTACCGGCGATAAAGATATGGCGCAGTTGGTTGATGAGAATGTCACGTTGATCAACACCATGACGGATACGGTGTTAGATCCACAAGGCGTTGAAGAAAAATTTGGTGTGCCGCCAGAGTTGATCATTGATCTGTTAGCACTCATGGGGGATACGGCCGATAATATACCGGGTGTACCGGGTGTCGGCGAAAAAACCGCATTAGGTCTATTGCAGGGATTGGGTAGTATTAAGGATATCTACAAAAACTTAGAGGGTATTGCCCCTTTAGGTTTCCGTGGTTCGAAAACGCTGGCTAAAAAGATGATCGAACATCAAGACAGTGCTGAAATGTCTTATGCATTAGCCACGATCAAACTCGATGTTGAAACTGGTGTAACCCTTGATGATCTGGCGATCGCAGAAACAGATACCGATGCATTGGCTGAGTTATACCAGCAGATGGGCTTTAAACGTTGGTTAGCGGCGTTATTAGATGGTGCTGATGCAACTAAACATGTGTATGCGGGTAAAGCAGCAAAAGCGAGTTCAGCGGCAAGTGAGTCTGGCCGTGATGACGTTGTTGCGCCTTGCACAATCGATCGCAGCAACTACGAAACTATTTTAACCCAAGCAGATTTTGATCGTTGGTTAGAGAAGTTACAAAAAGCCGATCTGTTTGCACTGGATATTGAAACCACCAGTCTTAATTATATACAAGCTGAGTTAGTGGGTCTGTCATTTGCCGTTGCAGAAGGCGAAGCCGCTTATTTACCGGTTGCCCATGATTATTTAGATGCACCAGAGCAATTAGATCGTGACCATGTATTAGCGTCATTAAAAACATTGCTTGAAGACAGTAATGCCAAAAAAGTTGGTCAAAATTTAAAATACGACAAATCAGTGTTAGCAAACTACGGCATTAACTTAGCGGGTATTGCGTATGACACCATGATTGAATCGTACGTTTATAACAGTATCGCCACGCGTCATGATATGGACAGTTTAGCGGATAAATACTTAGGTCATAAAACCATTAGCTTTGAAGATATCGCCGGTAAAGGTAAAAAACAATTAACCTTTAACCAGATTGAATTAGAGCAAGCTGCACCGTATGCAGCAGAAAATGCCGATGTGACGTTACGTTTACACCATGTATTGTGGAAGAAAATTGAAGCAGAGCCAACATTAGTGGCGTTGTTTAACGAGGTTGAATTACCACTAGTAAGTATTTTATCAACTGTTGAACGCCAAGGTGTATTGATTGATAAATCAAAACTCGATGCGCAAAGTGTTGAACTAGGTTCTCGCATGCTAGAGCTGGAAGCGCAAGCCCACGAAATTGCCGAGCAACCATTTAACCTGAGTTCGCCAAAACAACTGCAAGAAATTCTGTTTGTGAAAATGGAATTGCCAGTGATCAAGAAAACGCCAAAAGGTGCCGCGTCGACAGCCGAAGACGTGTTACAAGAACTGGCACTAAATTATCCATTACCAAAAATCATCTTAGAATACCGCAGTTTAAGTAAACTAAAATCAACCTATACCGACAAACTACCCACCTTGATTGAAGAAAAAACCGGTCGGGTGCATACCTCTTATCACCAAGCGGTTACTGCGACAGGGCGTTTATCATCAAGCGATCCAAATCTACAGAACATTCCTGTGCGTGCGGGGGAAGGTCGACGTATCCGTCAGGCATTTATTCCAGAAGCGGGTTATAAATATGTGGCAGTGGATTACAGCCAAATTGAATTACGTATTATGGCACATTTATCCCAAGATAAAGGGCTGCTAACGGCGTTCTCGGAAGGTAAAGATATTCACCGCGCAACAGCAGCGGAAGTATTCTCTGTTGAGCTTGATGCAGTCACCAGTGATCAACGTCGTAGTGCCAAAGCGATTAACTTCGGGCTTATTTATGGCATGAGTGCATTCGGCTTAGGTCGTCAGTTAAACATCCCTCAAAAAGAAGCCAAGCAATATATGATGCGCTATTTCGAGCGTTACCCAGGTGTATTAACCTACATGGACGAAACGCGTAAAGTGGCTAAAGATAAGGGTTACGTTGAAACGTTATTAGGCCGACGTTTATATCTACCAGAAATTAACGCGCGTAATAAAATGCGCCAAATGGCGGCTGAACGTGCGGCGATCAACGCACCAATGCAAGGTACCGCCTCTGACATTATCAAAAAAGCGATGATTAATGTTGCCGGTTGGATGGAGACTGTAGAAACAGATTCTATTCGTATGCTTATGCAGGTGCACGATGAATTAGTCTTCGAAATTAAAGAAGAACATGTTGAAGCTTATGTTGTGAAGATTAAAGAACTGATGGCGGCGGCAATGTCGTTAGATGTACCACTGCTTGCTGAAGCGGGCGTGGGTAATAACTGGGATGAAGCGCATTAATGTCTAATGCAGCGCTGATTAAACGCTAATCGACTCCAATTATTAAATTAAGCAGGAAATTAAAACCAGTCTTAGGGCTGGTTTTGTTGTTTTTATACATAAAACAACGCTCCAGGTGCGCTCTGTCACAAAAAATGTAACTAAATAACGTATTTTACTTTCGGTGGAAATAAGTTTGCCGTATATTAGTGGGGTAGGGTATAGAGGTTCGAAATTATATTTCAAATCTTTTGTTTCAAATTGAATTTATTATTCATCGCCACGTCACGTTTTGACGAGGCGTTTTTTTTGCCTAAAATTCAGAGTTCGAACTAGTCTTCGTTATCGTCGTCACTGGTAATGCCTGTTGCTGGTTCTAAAGCATACCATTCGCATAGTTTGTTTTTCAGTACATCGATGCCGGTATGTTTCAATGATGAGAAGGGTGCTACTGTGACGTCACCACCAAATTCTTTTACGGCTTCTTTTACTTCTTTAACGGTTTTACTGCGCACGCCTTGTTTTAACTTATCTGCTTTGGTTAATAGCGCCATCACCGGGATATCAGAGTCGATTGCCCACAGAATTAATTGTTTATCCAGATCTTTTAATGGGTGACGAATATCCATTAATACCACGATGCCTTTTAATGACTGGCGTTTTTGTAGGTACTCACCTAAGGCTTTCTGCCATTTTTTCTTTACTTCAAAAGGTACTTTAGCAAAACCGTAACCGGGTAAATCGATGAGGCGTTTGCCTTCTTCGATTTCAAAGACATTGATAAGTTGTGTACGGCCAGGGGTTTTACTGGTTCTCGCTAAGCTTTTTTGGCGTGTTAGCGTGTTCAATGCACTTGATTTTCCTGCATTAGATCGCCCAGCGAAAGCAATTTCAATGCCCGAATCATCTGTTAGGTGACTAATGTCTGGCGCACTAATCCTAAATGCAGCGTTTTCGAAGTGTATCTTTTTGTTATTCAATCTAATATCTCTCATTGAAATTGTGTTAAATGATTACTTTTTTTTGAAAATGTGTAAAATAGTCAAATAGAATAATAATAAGTGTAACATGTCACGCCGTGACATGGGATCGGAAGCTGAAAATAACAAGTGGAATGCTATGAAAAGTCTTGTCTTATCTTTTGCAATGTTAATCGGATTAATGGGTACCGCTCAAGCTGCAGGGGATGCAGCTGCGGGTGAAGCTATTTCCGCTACATGTGCTGCGTGTCATGGTGCTGATGGTAATAGTCCAGCCAGTATCTATCCTAAATTAGCGGGGCAAAATGCGTCGTACATTGTTAAGCAGTTGAAAGATTTTCAACTGGCGATGCAAACCGGTGGAGAACAGGGTCGTAATGATCCAACCATGATGGGTATGTCGGCAATGTTAACTGAACAAAACATCCAGGATCTGGCGGCGTTTTACGCGTCGAAAACCATGAAACCTGAAGAAACACCTGAAGACGTGGTTGCTGCTGGTGAATTATTGTACCGTGGTGGCGATATCGAACGTGGCATTACGGCTTGTGCCGCATGTCATGGCCCTCGTGGTAATGGCAGTGAAACGGCTAAGTTCCCGAAAATATCTAGCCAACATGCCGATTATATTAAAGCGCAACTAGAGAAATTTAGTAGCCAAGAACGTGCAAATGACCTAAACGGCATGATGCATGATATCGCATATAAAATGAAACCAGCAGATATGGAAATGATTTCTAAATATCTAGGTGGTCTTCACTAATCATGTTTGTTTAGTGAATTCATTTTAATATCGTCAAAAACTCAGCTTCGGCTGAGTTTTTTATTTTTATCTTATCTAAATTATCTTTTTTCTTCCTTGCTTTTTTGGTAGTCTGCGCTCACTTAAAGAATTGCCTACTTATGTCCTTAATAAAGATCGGTAAATTGACTATCTTTAAATAAGGCGAAATACGATACCCGCTAATTAGCAATGTTGTAAACAAGCTTATTGTGCACCTTGTTATTAGACAGATTTAAAACAGAGAAAACTATGACTCGTAAAAGAAAAGAACGTTCAGGCGGCCCGTTGGCTATTGCTAAATCAGATCGTAAAAAACGTGAAACCAATACCCAAGCGGTAGAAGCACGCAAGCACAAACGTTTAAAAAAGCGTAAAGGTTTAGTATCAGGTAATAAAACCACTGAAGCTGTAAAAGGCAAAAAAGGCACGGGTGGTTCACGTAAGTCTGGCGATCCAAGAGTGGGCAGTAAAGCACCGATTCAATTGCTAACGACACCGACACCAGTTGCACAACCTGCGATTATTAAAGTGAAACAACCTAAAGCTGAAGTTAAGCCTGTGGCACCAGTATTAACGTTTGAGCAAGAGCTTGATAAGTTAGAAAATGATGCACGCTTAAGTGGTCTATTGCTCCGTTTAGATAACAATGAAGTGTTAAATAGTGATGATCAAGATTATGTCGATCAAGGTGTGGAACGTCATCAATTCTTACTTGAAGAACTTGGTTATGCTGATGATGAAGAGTTTGAAGAAGATTACGACGAAGATGAGTGGGATGAAGAGATGATGGCAGAACTTGATGCTAAAGCACTGCACACTAATCATGAAAAATTATCGGAAGATGAGTTATATGAACGCTTCTTAGCAACAGAGAAGATGTTAAAGAATAACGACGCTGAGGGCTAATAATGCAAGCGAGTTGGATGATATTAATCGGCATAGGATGCCTGATCATTCTGGCATTAGCAGTGTATGCAGGACGTTTACTGTATCGTGTGAAAGCACAACAAGTGCAGCAGCTTAAGCAACAAAACGAAGCCATTGCTGCCCGTAAAGTCCGTATCACTGAAAGTGTACAGATCATTGCCAAAGCAATGGGACGTGAAGAATGTGATCTGTCAGAAGGCGCGATTCGTATTAGTAAGTTACTGGCGGCTATTCCAGCTGCTAAACCTGTGGATCTGACGCAGCAATATCCTGATTTACATGCATTTTATGACAAAATAAAACATATGCCGATCATGGATGCTCGCAGTGAATTATCAAAAAAAGCCCGTATGCAATTCGACTTAGATCGTTTTCGTTTTGAAGGCGAATATGCAGAACGTGTGCAACAAGACGTAGCACGTTTAACGACGTTTGAATGTAAATGAATAACGGTGTTAATCGTTAATATTATGATGTAAGACAAACAGCATGATGTTTATTTTCGGCATACTGCCGTAAGTTGTCTTAGGGGTTGAATATGCTAAATCAAAAATTAGTCTGGGATCAGGCTATGATCGAAAAATATAATTACAGTGGTCCAAGATATACATCTTATCCAACTGCGTTGGAATTTGATGAGTCTTTTGGTTATCAAGACTTTCGCTTTGCTTGTGATGAGTCGCCCGATAAGCCGTTGTCATTATACGTGCATATTCCTTTCTGCCATAAGCTTTGTTATTACTGTGGTTGTAACAAGGTTATTACTCGCCATCAGCATAAAGCCGATCAGTACCTTGATGTACTCGAGGCCGAGATCAAACAACAAGCACCGTTTTTCAAAAATCGTAATGTATCGCAATTACATTGGGGTGGTGGTACGCCAACATTTTTAACGCAGCCACAAATTCAGCGTTTGATTGATGTGTTACGTGACAGTTTTAATTTTGATGATGATGCTGAAATTTCGATTGAAGTTGATCCGCGTGAAATTGAACTGAGTACTATCGATTTATTAGCGGAAGTTGGCTTTAATCGTTTAAGTTTGGGTGTGCAAGATTTTGATAAAAAAGTGCAAGTCGCAGTAAACCGTGAGCAGGATGAAGAATTGATTTTCGCGATCATCAAACGGGCACATGAACTCGGCTTTAAATCGACCAATATTGATTTAATATATGGCTTGCCACATCAAACCAAAGCCACCTTTCATAAAACCTTAGAGCGTGTACTGGATTTAGATCCAGCCCGGTTAACTGTGTTTAATTATGCGCATTTACCAAGCTTGTTTGCTGGTCAGCGTAAAATGAAAGAAGAAGATATGCCATCACCGACAGAGCGTTTAGCGATCTTAGAAGATTCAATAGCATTTTTAACTGACAACGGTTATCAATTTATCGGTATGGATCATTTTGCAAAACCGGATGATGAGCTAGCGGTTGCCCAGCGTAAAGGTATATTACACCGTAACTTCCAAGGTTATACGACGCAAGGTGAAAGTGACTTATTGGGTTTAGGTGTATCATCAATTAGCCAAATTGGTAATGCCTATTCGCAAAACCAAAAAGAGCTGAAAAAATATTATAAGCAAGTGGACGAACTTGGTCATGCGCAATGGCGTGGCGTTGGTTTGAATGAAGATGACTCTATACGTCGTGCTGTGATCAAGCAATTGATGTGTAATTTTGAGCTGGATATGGACAAGATTGCAGAGACATTCAACCTTAATTTTGCCACTTACTTTGCTGAAGACATGAAGTTATTACAAACTTTCATTAACGATGAACTGGTTATTATTGAAGGTAATATGCTACAAGTAGCACCGAAAGGTAAACTATTGATCCGAAATATTTGTATGTGTTTCGATGTGTACTTACGTCAACGTGCACGTCAGCAACAGTTTTCTCGTGTGATCTAATGTTGTCGAAAGATATGCGTTAATATGAAGGTACCTGAGGGTGCCTTTTTTAATGGTGCTTACTGTAAATTAGTATGCCAGATTTTCTGACTATAAAGTTAGTATTCATCAATTGATTTAATAGAAGATTAATATACATAACTTGGTATGTATGTAATATTGCTCTTCAGTTATGTCATTTTATATTACTTATCAGAATATAAAAGATCACAAAATATGGAAAACGTGCCTATGAAAGCGATAGTCGTTGATATTGACGATACGGTGTTAGACTTTGGTTCTCGGTTACGTGAGTTTGTTAATCATCAATATGATAAGCAAGTGACAGGCAAGCCATTAGCATGGGACCTATGCGAATGGTTGGGTATTAAAGAAGGCCAGGATGTTACAATATTAAAAGAGTTTGCATCTAGCTGGCAATTTGGTGCATTGGACGCATTGCCTGGCGCATCTCGGATCTTGACTAAGTTAATACAAGAAGGTTATGACATTTTCTGTATTACCGCGTGTAGTCGTGATCCCCAAGTCGAAGCGCTGCGTCGTGCAAACATGTACCATTGCTTTGGTAATATTTTTCAAGACATTTTCTTTGTTGAATTTGGTGAGTCAAAAGCCACTTACTTAAATAAAATTAAAGAAACACACGAGATCCATGCTTTTGTTGATGATAAATATGCCAATCTAGTGGATGCGAAAAATGCCGGTGTTGAACACTGCATTATGATTAAACAACCGCATAACAAAGTGTTTAGAGATAAAATCACTTGTGCGCACGATTGGTATGAGATTTCTTATATCATTCAAACATGGCATGATAAAACATGGTCGGTGCAGTAAGCTAAACTTGTTATTAGTGATGAAGCTCTCGGATATGCTATGTATTTGAGTTTTTCGATTTGTAGTTTTAATTAGTACTTATGACTTTCAGGTGAAAGTGGTACTATCTGTTTAATTAGGTAACTTAAATTGTGTGGGATATGAGCAATCATGCAGCAACGACATACTGATATTATTAATCTTGTAAATGAAAAGGGACGTGCATCTGTTGGCGAAATGTCGAATAAGTTGGGTGTTTCAGAGGTTACGATCCGTCATGATCTGAACAAGTTAGAAAAAGAAGGTTTCATCCGTCGTGTTCATGGCGGTGCTACACCACATAATACCGATAACGTGTCTCATCGTATTACGGTCAATTATGAGCACAAGCGTAAAATGGCGATTTGTGCAGCAAGCCTTGTTGAACATGGTGAAACAGTGATGATCGAAGGCGGTAGTGCGAACGCATTATTGGCCAAAGAATTAGGTAAACGTAGTGACGTTACTATTATTACACCAAGTAGTTACATTGCGCATTTAATGAAAGAAACCGATGTTAAGATCATCGTGTTAGGTGGTCTTTACCAACATGAAAGTGAAAGCATGGTGGGCACCTTGACGCGCCTTTGTATTAAGCATACTCACTTCACCAAAGCTTTCTTAGGCATCGATGGTCTGCATCCAAATACTGGCTTTACCAGTCGTAATATGATGCGTGCTGATGTCGGTGTGGCTATCTTAGAGAAAGGTGCACAAAATATTGTGATCACGGACTCTTCTAAATTTGGTCAAGTTCACAATACGCCATTATATCAATTCGATCAGGTTGATATGGTCATTACTGATGAAGATGCGTCGTTAGAATATGTAAATCTATTAGAAAAACATAACATTAAAGTCGTAAAATAATGCTCATCTACGGCTGATTAAAGCTATGTGTTATGTTATATTATAACACCTGTTTACTGACCTCGTGTTGATATCATGTCTGTACTTTTATTTCTGAGCATTGCGACGCTTTTCCTTGGCCCTTATTTATGTAAATTTGTCGGCTCTAAATCTGATCGCTTTGCTTTCTTTGATAGTTTTATCTTCGTTTCCATTGGCGGTTTGGTGTTATTCCATATCTTGCCGGAATTATTGGAAACTGGGGGTATTGCCGTTCTTGGACTCATGCTAGTTGGCTTATTTGGCCCTGGTATGGTGGAAAAAGTATTTCATAAAGTCGCCAAACAAACCCATTCGATTACCTTGATATTAGGCGTATTCGGTCTCGTCTTACACGCGCTCACCGATGGTGGTGCGCTGGCTATTGAAGAGGATCAAACGGCTTATTTATTAGCAATCGGTGTGGTACTGCATCGCTTTCCCGTTGGCCTTACCGTATGGTGGCTGTTACGTCCGCATTATGGCAGAGCGTTACCGCTAGCGGTATTAACGGCGATGTCAGTGGCAACGGTTGCTGGTACTTGGCTAGGTGGAGAACTGATTGCACATGATAGTGGTAACTGGTTGATCTGGTTCCAAGCGTTAGTGATGGGCTCTATTTTACATGTGGTATTTCACCAGCCGTATAAACAGGAATACGGTAAAGAAACTCAACGCGACAAATTTGCCGCTGGTACCGGGAGTTTAATTGGCGCTGCTTGTTTGTTGGCTGTGTTACTGCCACATTGGCTAGGTTATGCGCCACATGATCACGATTCGGAAGACGTGGCCATATCACAAACGACCATATCACAAATAACGGTTTCATCTGAATTACACGCTGATGACCTTGCGGGACAAGCACACGGTAGTGAAACGGCAGAGACCTTACTCCGCTTTGTGAGTTTGTCGTTACATGCTGCACCGGCATTATTAGTCGCTTACCTCCTGACGTGGCTGATTAACTTTGTGAAACCAGCGTTCAACATGGTGGGTCAATTACGCAGTACAAGTTCAGTGGTTGGGGCATTAAAAGGCACCTTAATCGGGTTACCCCTGCCGATTTGTATTCCGGATGCCTCGGGTATGTATAAACAATTGATTAAAGCGGGTTGTGGTTCTGCATTAGCCGTTTCGTTCTTGGTGGCATCACCTGTGCTTGGGTTTGATGCATTACTTATTTCACTGCCGTTATTAGGCGTTGAATGGGTTGGTATTCGTTTAGTGATGGCGATTATTTTAGCTGTGACGCTGGGATTATTGATTGGGTTATTGTTTAAAAAACATGATCTAAACACCGACACGAGTGCCACACCAGAACAGTTAAAACAATCAACATCGCGCTTGAAGCATGCCTTTGAACACGGTTTCACCCATTTAATTGATCACACCGCGCCTTGGGTGTTGTTTGGATTAATTGCCGCGGCCACATTTACCCCGACAATTGGTTGGCAATTCTTACAGCAAGCACCTTGGTTGCAAGTGGTGCTCGCCATTATGATTGCATTACCCTTCCATTTCTGTGCCACGGGTATTACCCCGGTATTAGCGATTATGCTCATTGCCGGCGTATCACCTGGTGCAGTTGTGGCCTTCAGTCTCGTTGGACCGACACTTAACCTCGATTTGTATCGCTTTATTAAAGATAATCAAGGTAAGCACATCGCAGTCGCAGTGGTGATGGCTATTGTTACTGTCGCCTTGTTATTGGGTCTGGGTATTATGTATTGGGTACCTGAATTACCTAAACCTTGGTTAACGCTAGCACCGCATTGGCAAGATGATTGGTGGCGCTATGTCAGTTTAGTGATTGTCACCGTGTTATTCGCGATTAGTCTTTTACGTCGAGGTGCGCGTAGCTTTATGCTGGAGTTAGTACCGCATAGTTTTAGACGTGCCAAACCACATCACCATTAGATTATAATATCAATCGTATTACTACGGGCGTTACGTCGACAGCTGATCCGACGCTCGTAACGGGAGCAATAATTTAATTTACGTTGCCGTCGCTCACAGCCGTGACGTTGCTCCATGATGAACTCACCTGCTATTTCTATCGTGTCGATGGTATTGATTTCTTTATTTACAGCGTCTTGCTTTACGTCCATGCTTGGCCTACTTGTTATGCTATAGAAATAGCGCTTTGTTAACGCTTTATTTTATGTATTAACTTCAAGCTTTCTGATTTTATATTTGCAAGATTAAATCAGTTCTGGTTTACTAAGATTAGTATAATTAAGTGTAAATTTAGTACCAATTATGGGTGAGTTTTGTATGACGGATAAGGATATTTGTATGCAAAAGCATAAAAGGTTATGTAATGCCAAAAAAGTGAGTGCTGTATTAACCCAAGATGAACTCAATTTATTACAGGAAGTGATTGATAGTCAGGATAATGATGAGCATCACGATGTTTTTATATCGCATATATCTAAACAGATGCTGAGCCGATTGACTGACTCTGACGATATTGCACTGGTGACATCGAATCACCAGGAAGAGTTTCGTTTTCCCTTATATCTGGTGAGTGATGGTTTTCATGGTGAGCTAAAAGAGTTAGGACCACCGGATATTATTGATCATAACGGTAGTGAAGGACGTTACTGGCGGTTAGCCGATCCGCGAGGGGTAAAAATATTTGACCCACAAGGTGAAACATTACTTGGCGCGGTGATGAATATCTCAACGTCGGGTTTGTTTGTGTTGTGCAGTGCGCAACAATTTTCGTCGTTCGACTTTAATTTAAAGGATGGCGATAACCTGCGCTTTTATTTAAAGATCCCACAGCGTGGTTTTCATTTTGTTGAAGCCAGAGTCGTGCGGATTGAAAATGAACATAATAATGGTAAAGGGCTGGCGCTAAAATTTGATATCAACAATGAACTGGAGTTGATATTGCATGATTATATTATTGAACGCCATGATTCATCGAATGAATCAGACTAGCTGTTAATTGCCGTCAATTAACAGCTATTAGAAGGATTATAGCCCTATCTCATCTGCACATGCTTTTGCTGATGATGACGGGGCTCATTAACGTTATCTATTCAGTATATAAATTAATTGATATCGAGTTCTTTTAGCTTACGGGTGAGGGTATTGCGTCCCCATCCCAGTAATTTTGCGGCATCTTGTTTATGACCCTGGGTATACTCCAATGCCGTCTGTAACATGATACGCTCAAAATCGGGCATTGCCTCTGCAAGAATGTCGCGGTGCCCTGAAGCGAATTGTTGTGCTGTCCAGGTTTTTAATTGACTACGCCAATCGCCTTGTTGAGCCCCGCCAAGATTGTTGAGTTTAGTCGGTTGTTCATTGGTGATCTCCGGCGGTAAGTCAGCAATGAATATTTCTTGGCCGCTGGCCATCACGGTTAGCCAACGGCAAATATTTTCGAGTTGGCGGACGTTACCGGACCAATGGTGATTGGTTAAGTAAGTTTCTGCTTCTTTACTGAGTATTTTAGTTTCGACACCGAGTTCTTTACCTGCACTGATCAAAAAATGATTGGCCAATTTAGGTATATCTTCACGACGTTCATTGAGTGACGGAATATGGATACGAATGACATTTAAACGATGAAATAAATCTTCACGAAAACTACCATCAGCCACTTTCTGTTCTAAATTTTGGTGCGTGGCGGCAATGATTCGCACATCGACACTCACTGGCGAATGACCACCGACACGGTAAAATTGACCATCCGACAATACCCGCAGCAGCCGAGTTTGAATATCAATCGGCATATCACCGATCTCATCTAAAAATAGTGTGCCACCATTGGCTTGCTCAAAACGGCCATTACGCACACCCGTGGCACCGGTAAATGCGCCTTTTTCATGGCCAAAGAGTTCTGATTCAATTAAATCTTTGGGGATAGCCGCCATGTTTAAAGCAATGAATTCGTTGTTTACGCGTGGGCTGTGTTTGTGTAACGCTTGTGCGACAAGCTCTTTACCCGTGCCAGATTCACCATTAATTAACACACTGATGGATGAACGCGATAACCGACCAATAGCCCGGAATACTTCCTGCATGGCTGGTGCTTCACCTATGATTTCAGGCACGGGTTCCACTTTATTATTTTTTCGGCGATTTTTGCTTTGTTCTCTGGCGTGAGTCACGGCGCGGGTGGCTAAGGAAACTGCTTCATCAATATCAAATGGTTTTGGCAGGTATTCAAATGCACCGGCCTTGTAAGCGCTCACGGCACTGTCGAGATCGGAGTGCGCAGTCATAATGATAATCGGCAGATCCGGATGAGTAGCGTGCACTTTAGCCATTAACTCTAGTCCGCTCATTTTGGGCATGCGGATATCAGAAATAATAATATCTGGTTGTTCGAATTCGAGTTTGTTTAATAAGGCATGTGCATCACTGAACACAGAGGTTTCAAACTGTTGTGACTTTAATGCTTTATCGAGAACCCAGCGGATTGAACTATCGTCGTCGACAATCCAAATTGTAGATGTTGTCATAGTCTAATCCTTTATTTTCTTAGTGGCAGATAAATGGAAAATTCGGTATGACCAGGCCAGCTATGGCACTCAATTTTACCTTTGTGTTGTTTAATCAAGTTTTGAGCGATAGAAAGACCAAGTCCGGTGCCACCTTCACGTGCAGTGACCATCGGGTAGAACAGGGTATCTTTAATGTGTTCAGGAATACCAGGCCCGTCATCGATGATTTTTATTTCGGCACATAAGCGATATTTCTGGCCTTGAATATTCACTTGATGCGCTGTTCGAGTAATAATTTTGATGGTGCCATGCTCTTTCAGTATTTGAATGGCATTGCTAATGATATTCAGTAGTGCTTGCTGTAATAAGTCTGGTTCCATCTCAAAATCAGGGATGGATGGATCGTAATCGCGTTCGATAATAATGCCAGGTGGTAAATCAAATTCGACTAATTGTTTTACTTTTTCAATCACGGAGTGAATATTTAAAATAGTTTGTTTACCGGGTTTTTGTGGTCCTAATAAACGGTCAACAAGGCTCCGTAATCGGTCGGCTTGCTCGATGATAATACTGGTATATTCTTTTAATTCAGCGGTGGGTAATTCTTTTTCTAATAATTGCGCCGCACCACGTAATCCCCCTAATGGATTTTTAATTTCATGGGCGAGACCACGAACTAGCTCTTGCGCTGCTTGTTGTTGTACATGTTGATAAAGCTCCTGGCTGATTTTCTTTTGTAAGTCGATTTGTCTGGCTTCAATTAAAATACAGGTTTCTGGACCAAAGTTAGTCAAGGTTGCTGATATTTCAACTAATAGCTGACGATCGTCAATCACTAGTGATACTTCGTTGTCTGTAAAGCCTTGCCCGGTTTTTATCATGCTTGCCAGTAACGAAGGGTCTAAGCTTGTGTGTTTAATAATGTCGGTTATCTTAACATCCAATATTCGACTAGCACTGGAGCCTAACAGTTGTTCACCTGCAGGATTAATATATTTAATATGCAGTTTATGATCGAGTACAAACACCGAAGAGACGAGGTTATTCAGTAATGATTGTTGGGGTTCAGGGATCATTATCATGGTACTTCCTTATTAGGATCAATATCCCATAACCGAACGCACCGATTTGGTGCTAACTCTAAAATATTACTGTACAGCGTGATAAAATTAAAGCAATAATGAGTTAGTTGGCCTTAAAACGATGCAAATAAACAGTAATTAACTCTGATGATGCAATTACCTTGCCTAAATTGTTAATTATTTGTAGCTGTAATGTATGTGTACCTACGGGTATATGACGGACCTTAAATTGGTTGTCTATTTGTTCGCTATGGATCACGCCATCAATTAATAAGCGAATATTTAAACCGTAGGTTAGCGTGGCACTGAGTGTTGCAGATACGGTTATCTCACCGCTATTGCTGCGTAAGGTTTGTTGATCGATAGGGCTGTTAATACTAACGCCAATCGGTATTAAAAGCATGTCAGTATTACTTGTATTTGCAGCACTTGCTGCTGGTGTTCTTGATTGAATCAGTGATGCTATAGACGGCGGTGTGAGTTTCACATCAATTTCTGTGGCAGATTCAGGTTTACTTTCGTTATCAGAAAAATGGGTGATACCTTGTTCATCAGTCCATTGATAAATAGCGGCGACACTGGCATGGCTTGTGAGTATTAATATTAATAACATAACGTGTTGCATAGCGACATCCTGTCTGTTTTTATTGATTTATATGGTTATTCTCACCTAGTTACATGAAATTAACAAATAAAAAACCCGCTAAATAGCGGGTTTTTTTAGATTAATTTGTATGAATAACAAATTATACGCTGTAGTACATTTCAAACTCAATTGGGTGAGTTGTCATGTTCAGTCTTTCAACTTCTTGTGCTTTTATTGCAATGTAAGCATCGATAGTATCGTCAGCCATTACATCACCAGCCGTTAAGAAATCACGGTCAGTATCGAGTGCGGATAGTGCTTCTTGTAGTGAAGAGGCAACTTGTGGAATTTCAGCTGCTTCTTCTGCTGGCAGGTCGTATAAATCTTTATCCATGGCATCACCAGGGTGAATGCGGTTTTTAATACCGTCAATACCCGCCATTAACATTGCAGAGAATGCTAAATATGGATTTGCTGCTGGATCTGGGAAACGTACTTCAATACGGGTCGCTTTCGGTGATGGTACGATTGGGATACGGATTGATGCAGAACGGTTTCGCGCTGAATAAGCTAGCATTACGGGTGCTTCAAAACCAGGAACTAAACGTTTGTACGAGTTAGTTGTTGGGTTAGCAAATGCGTTAATTGCTTTTGCGTGTTTGATGATACCACCAATGTAATAAAGTGCAATTTCAGATAGGCCGCCATACAGATCACCAGCAAAAATATTTTCGCCATTTTTCTGTAGTGATTGGTGACAATGCATACCTGAACCGTTATCGCCTACCAGTGGCTTAGGCATAAATGTTGCTGTTTTGCCGTAAGCGTGAGCCACATTATGGATAACATATTTGGTAATTTGAACTTCGTCCGCTTTTTCAACGATTGAGTTGTATAGTGCTGCGATCTCGTTTTGACCTGCAGTTGCAACTTCATGGTGATGAGCTTCAATTGTTAAGCCCATTTCTTCCATTATTAGGCACATTGCGCTACGGATGTCTTGTGCAGAGTCAACCGGTGATACAGGGAAGTAACCACCTTTAACGCTTGGACGGTGACCCATGTTGCCGCCTTCGTACTCTTTATCAGAGTTCCAGCTTGCTTCTTCAGCGTCAATTTTGTACATGCTACCGGACATGTCAGTTTTGTATTTAACATCATCAAATAGGAAAAACTCTGGTTCCGGACCGAAGAATACATCATCAGCGATACCGGTTGAGCGTAAATATGCAAGTGCTCGTTTTGCTACTGAACGAGGGTCACGGCTATAACCTTGCATTGTTGCAGGCTCTAGTACGTCACAACGTATGTTCAGAGTGGTTACTTCTGTGAATGGGTCAAGTACGGCTGTTGCTGGATCGGGCATTAAAATCATGTCTGATTCGTCGATGCTTTTCCAACCTTCAATTGATGAACCATCAAACATTTTGCCATCTTCAAAGAAGCCGGCATTAATCTGATGATGTGGTAGAGAAACGTGCTGCTCTTTACCTTTCGTATCTGTAAAACGTAAATCTACAAATTTAACGTCTTGTTCTTTAATTAGAGCTAATACGCTTTCTGCTGACATAATAAATAACCTCCGGTGTCATCAATATGATGGCTTCATTTAAAGTGGTTGACTGTAAACAATCATGATCTAAATAATGCCATATACGTGCCAACTATTTAAGTTGTTGATTTAAAAGTTTTAATGTACATGTTGTTGGTTGGTGTAGTCCGCCGCTGCACGAATGCTGTGCGTTTACCGCACCTTTTTGGTGCAATGGTAATTACCGCCATTAAACTCATACATTCGGTATTACTGATATCGATATTATGGTTTATTTTCAGTGATTACCAGTAAAATCGTCTTCAAATGCTATTGATAAAATACCGGCGATATTAAGCCTCATCAATGACCACCTGAATAAAGTCTAAATTCATTTTGTCTGTGTACAATGAACTAATTTTTTGCTTATCGTACGATTTTTCAATAAAATAAATTGCAATCATTTTACTCTGAGCCAAAATTTTGCTAGGTAGATCACAGCGAGGCGGTTACAATACCGCCTAATTTTTACCCATATAAAATATACAGAGGCATCACAGTGCTAGATAAACTACGCAACATTGCGATTATCGCTCACGTTGACCATGGTAAAACCACTTTAGTTGACAAGTTATTAGAACAATCAGGTACTTTAAAAACACGTGGTGGTAATGTAGAACGTGTAATGGATTCTAACGATCTTGAGAAAGAACGTGGTATTACAATTCTTGCTAAAAATACAGCAATTCAGTGGAATGAGTACCGCATCAACATCGTAGATACTCCAGGGCATGCCGACTTCGGTGGTGAAGTTGAGCGTATCATGTCTATGGTAGACAGTGTATGTTTGATCGTTGACGCAGTTGATGGCCCTATGCCACAAACACGTTTCGTAACACAAAAAGCATTTGCACACGGTCTTAAGCCAATTGTTGTTATTAACAAAATGGATAAGCCTGGTGCTCGCCCTGATTGGGTTATGGATCAAATCTTTGATTTATTCGACAACTTAGGCGCAACTGATGAACAGTTAGACTTTAAAGTTGTTTACGCTTCTGCACTAAATGGCTGGGCTAATTCTGAGTCAGGAGAACCAACTGAAAACATGGAACCTTTGTTCCAAGCTATTGTTGACCATGTTGCTCCACCTGAAGGCGATCGTGACGGTGATTTCCAAATGCAAATCTCGCAACTTGATCACAACGCATATGTTGGTGTGATCGGTGTTGGCCGTATAACGCGTGGTACTGTTAAAGTAAATCAACAAGTTACTGTTGTTGGTTCTGACGGTAAACAGCGTAAAGGTAAAGTTGGCCAAGTATTAGGTTACTTAGGTCTTGAACGTCATGATGTTGAACTCGCAGAAGCGGGCGATATCATTGCAATAACTGGCTTAGGCGATCTTAAAATTTCTGACACTATCTGTGCACAGAACAATGTTGACGCGCTACCACCATTATCAGTTGATGAACCAACTGTAACAATGACGTTCCAAGTAAACAACTCACCATTCTGTGGTAGAGAAGGTAAATTTGTTACATCACGTAACATTCTTGACCGTTTGAATAAAGAGTTAGTACACAACGTTGCACTTAAAGTAGAAGAAACTGCTGATCCAGATAAATTCAAAGTATCTGGTCGTGGTGAACTTCACCTAGGTATCTTAATTGAAACTATGCGTCGTGAAGGTTTCGAGCTAGCAGTATCTCGTCCTGAAGTTATCGAACGTATGATTGACGGTAAGCTACATGAGCCAATGGAAACATTGACTATTGATTGTGAAGAGCAACATCAAGGTTCTGTAATGGAACAGTTAGGTATCCGTAAAGCGGAACTAACTAACATGATTCCAGATGGTAAAGGTCGTATTCGTTTAGACTTCATGATCCCAAGCCGTGGTTTAATCGGTTTCCAAACTGAATTCCTAACAATGACATCTGGTTCTGGTCTTCTATACCATAGCTTCGATCACTACGGTCCACATAAAGGCGGTACAATTGGTCAACGTCAGAATGGTGTATTAGTTTGTAACCAAACTGGTAAAGCCGTTACTTACTCTCTATTCTTCTTACAAGATCGTGGTCGTCTGTTCTTAGGTCACGCAACAGAAGTATACGAAGGTCAAATTGTTGGTATTCATAACCGTTCTAACGATTTAACTGTTAACTGTATTCGTGGTAAACAACTTACTAACGTACGTTCTTCTGGTACTGATGAAGCACAAACGCTTTCACCAGCAATCGTCTTTACTCTTGAGCAAGCGCTTGAATTTATCGATATTGATGAGTTAGTAGAAGTAACACCAAAAAGCATTCGTATCCGTAAGAAACTTCTTACAGAAAACGAACGTAAACGTGCTAGCCGTCCAGCTAAATAATAATAGTTAACCAGATTATGAATTAATAATCTTGGCGCTATTTCAAAAAAAGGTGATACTTAGGTATCACCTTTTTTTATACCCAAGGAGGGAACCTGTGGTTAAATTTCCAAATCAACAAGCCTTGCTATTACTCGCCAAAACAAAAATCAATATGTGGTCGTTCCTACTCACTTGCTTTGCCTTTCTGCGCTATCTTGGTCACCGCATCAGTGATGATCGACTCACGGTTAATGCCAGCTCTTTGGCCTATACAACACTGCTTTCTCTGGTGCCTTTAATTACGGTGTTGTTTTCTGTTATGTCTGCGTTTCCTATTTTTGAAACTTGGCAACAGAGCGTTGAATCGTTTTTGTATGCCAATCTTGTACCGCATGCGACAGGTACTATTCAAAAGTACTTACATGATTTTGTCGCCAATACCGGCAAGATGACCTCAATCGGTTCGGGGGCATTATTCATCGTGGCCTTGTTACTGATTAACACCATAGATAAACACATTAATCATATTTGGCGTTGTAAAATAGAACGTAGTTTCTTTTTATCTTTCGCCGTATATTGGCTAATTTTAACCTTTGGCCCACTGTTTATTGCCATTAGTTTAGGTGTTTCTTCTTATTTATTATCACTGTCATTTGTCACTGATATGACCGAAGTGACGGGCACGGTGAGCTTCTTAAAACTGGTGCCAGCCTTGTTAGGTACACTGGGTTTGTTTGTTATGTATGTGGTGATCCCACATCGCCGAGTACCGCTGCGTTATGCATTTATAGGCGCGTGCTTTAGTGCCTTTTTGTTTGAAAGTATTAAACGTGCCTTTACTTGGTATTTAGTACAATTTCCGTCTTATGAAGTGATTTATGGTGCATTAGCAACTATACCTATCTTATTGGTTTGGATTTATCTGTGCTGGTTAATTGTGTTGTTAGGGGCTGAAGTCACGGCATCATTAACAGAGTTTAATGACCAGTTAAAACATAAAAAAGCACAGTTGGAATGACAAAAACAGTCACAAGATCAGCAACGAGTACACTTATCTATGGATGACAGTTCTGACTAAGCAAGGTAATTTAAGTCGCCAACTGGCTAATAATTACATTGAATTCACGTTAGGTTCAACTATCAATTTTTGGTGTACTTGCTGTGAGAAAGGAGGTTGATATTGCTATGATTGGACTGTACCCCGCCATTCAGCATTATGCTGAACATTACTTACCTGTAGCTAATCGTCATTGTCTTTATATTGAAGAAGTCGGTAACCCAGACGGTATACCGTTATTATTCCTGCATGATGGTCCCGGTAAAGGGATTATGGCCGATGATAGGCGCTTATTCGACCCAGAGCTATATCGTATAATTTTGTTCGACCAGCGTGGTTGTGGGCGCTCAAAACCGTATGCGTGTATTAAAGATAATACCACCCAACATTTATTGCAGGATATTAGCGCTATCTTAAGGTTGCTCGATATTCAGCGCTGTGTTTTGTTTGGAGAAGGTTGGGGGGCGACGTTAGCGTTACTGTATAATTTGCTCCATTGCGATAAGGTTAAGGGGTTAATATTACACAGTTTATTTTTGGCGCGTAATCAGGACCTCACCTGGCAATTCTCAGCATCCGGTGGTGCAGCGCAGTTATTCCCCGATCATTTTGATCATTTTATTCGACGTGCGAATGGCAATGATTATGCTGCACTACTATCCTCTTATAGTCAGTTATTGGTCAGTGATAATGATATTGAAAAAATGACAGCGGCAAAGGCTTGGGTGGAATGGCAGGCGCAAATTGGTAATCCGCATCCAGAGTTTCGCAGCAAGGTCGACTTGATTGATGCCAATGTGGCCTTAAGCATGTCGACATTACAATGCCATTATTTTTCTCAGAACTGTTTTATTGCTGATAACTATATTTTTAAGTGCTTAGATTCATTAGCGCAAGTGCCGATGATTATGGTGCACGGTCGTTTTGATATCTCGAATCCACTCGGGCCAGCTTATGAATTATGTCAGCGTTTGCCGTTAGCTCAGCTGTTTATCGTGCCTTATGCGGGGCACTTTGACTGTGAGCCTAGAATGATTGATGCGTTACGCAAAGCGACAAAACTCATGGCTGAGATTATCGACTTTGAGTTTGTCAGTGATTAATTTAAGCCGTTTCGGTATTATCAATAACATTAAAATTTCAACATGATTATTGAGGCAAGGCATGATCGCATTGATCCAGCGTGTGCGCACAGCAGATGTAAGCGTTGAAGATGAAGTTATCGGTAACATAGGCCAAGGTTTATTGGTGTTATTAGGCGTTGAAAAAGGCGATACCGAAGCGAAAGCAAAACGTTTGAGTGAGAAGTTATTAGCCTATCGGGTGTTTAGTGATAGCGATGATAAAATGAATTTAAATGTGCAGCAAGTTAACGGTGAGTTGTTGGTAGTTTCGCAATTTACCCTCGCAGCGGATACCAACTCAGGTACCCGTCCGAGCTTTTCAACGGCTGCCGCGCCTGCGGATGCCAACCATTTATATGAATATTTTGTTGGTCAATGTCGGCAGAAACAAATAACGACAGAAACTGGACGCTTTGCTGCAGATATGCAAGTGTCGTTAGTCAATGATGGTCCAGTTACTTTTTGGCTGCAAGTGTAGATCGCAGATCATGAGTGATAAATAGACAAGGAGAGACTATGTTTCACGTGCATGTACCTGAAACGGAACAAGAGTTAGAAGATTATTATCATTTACGCTGGTCGTTGTTAAGAGCGCCACTACAGCGTCCGCGTGGCACCGAGAAAGACATTTATGATGAACACAGTGAACATCGTATGATCTTGGATAATAGCGGCAGGCCAATCGCGTGTGGCCGGATCTATACCGCTGGTGCGGATGAATCACAAATTCACTATATGGCCGTTGATCCCAAACATCGTAAGCAAGGTTTAGGTAGTTTGCTAATCTCGGCATTGGAAGATGAAGCGTATAAAGCGGGTAGCGAACGAATTGTCATGAATGCGCGTGTTGAATCGGTACCGTTTTATGAAAAATGTGGCTTTTCTTTGGTTGGTAGTGGCCAAATCAGTGAGGGTGTTCGTCATCGGCAGATGATTAAAGAAGTGAACGCCATGGATAAGATCTTACGCCATCCAGAATGGTGTGCTGAGCTGCAACAAGAGTGGGCAACTAAGATCCCGATTAGCCAGCACATGGGCATTAATATTCGTCAATATAGCGGCTGGCGATTTGAAACTGCAGCGCCATTAAATGCCAATGTGAACGTCCACGATACCATGTTTGCAGGCAGTATTTATAGTCAGGCGACGCTAACTGGCTGGGGATTAGTCTGGTTAATGTTAAAAGAGCAGGGGTTACTGGGAAATATCGTGTTGTCGAAAGGCAATATTCATTATAAACGACCCGTTAATCAGGCGCCCTTTGCAGTTGCACATAAATACCGAATGAAGGGCAGTTTGCTGGAATTATTCGAGGGACGTAACGCTAAACTTGAAGTTGAAGTTGACGTTTATAGTGGTCCGAAATTGGCCGCTATTTTTAGTGCGACTTTTGTGGTTATGCCGGTAGATGCATAACTCAAGGCTGACATATCCGCGCAGTTGCGCACATAGCCGTGGTTATGCATTGGAATAAATGTCTTTGTCTGCCATCCAACGTTGGGCAATCGCATTGGCATTATCAGGGTGGTGCTGCAGCAAGTGGCGAGCAATATTTTGTACCAATGGGATCAAGTGTTGGTCACGGACTAAGTCCGCCACTTTTAGATCAGCAATCCCGGTTTGCTTACTCCCGAGCATTTCGCCAGGACCACGGATCTCGAGGTCTCGTTGTGCAATTTTGAATCCGTCGGTGGTTTCCCGTAATACCGATAAACGCTTACTGCTGGTATCGGACAGCGGTGCGTGATAAAGCAATACACAGTGACTGGCGACTTTACCACGGCCCACACGACCGCGCAGTTGATGTAACTGTGCCAAACCTAAACGTTCTGGATTTTCGATGATCATCAAACTGGCATTCGGTACATCCACCCCGACTTCAATCACGGTGGTGGCGACCAGTAAATCTAATTTTTTGGTTTTAAACGCGTCCATGACGTATTGTTTTTCAATGGATTTCATGCGGCCGTGCACTAAGCCAATCCGTAAATCGGGTAACTGTTTTTGTAAATCATTGGCAGTATCTTCAGCCGCTTGCGCTTCTAATACGTCCGACTCTTCAATTAGGGTACAGACCCAATAGACTTGACGACCTTCATTTTTAACCGCTAATTCGACGCGTTCAATGATTTTACTGCGTTTGGTATCGGGCATAACGACTGTGGTGATTGGCGTTCGCCCCGGTGGTAGTTCATCAATAACCGAGGTATTTAAGTCCGCATAAGCGGTCATGGCTAAAGTGCGCGGGATCGGAGTCGCGGTCATAAACAACTGGTGCGGGTATAAACCATTGACTGCTCCCTTTTCACGTAGGGCCAGACGTTGCTCTACACCAAAGCGATGTTGCTCATCAATAATCACTAAGGTTAAATTGAAGAATTTCACCGCCGCTTGGAAAATGGCATGGGTACCAACAATCATCTGCGTTTCGCCACTGGCAATCGATGCGAGCTCTGCTTCTCGGGCTTTGCCTTTTTGTTTACCAGATAACCAACCGACTTTGATGCCCAGTTGATTGAACCAGCCTTTGAAATTAAGCGCATGTTGCTCGGCTAATATTTCAGTGGGTGCCATCAATGCCACTTGATAGCCATTACCGATAGCCTGTAGTGCCGCTAGCGCTGCGACAAGGGTTTTTCCTGACCCTACATCACCTTGGATTAATCGCATCATAGGATAGTTTTTCTGGAGGTCCTGCTGGATCTCACCGACCACACGTTGTTGCGCATTGGTTGGCGTAAAAGGCAATTGCGCTAAAAATTTATCGGTAATGGTGTTGCTCGCTGGCAATTTGATGGCCGGATGCTGCTGCATTTTCTTGCGCAATTGCAGCATACTGATATTTTGCGCCAGCAGTTCTTCGATAATCAGGCGTTGTTGCGCTGGGTGCTTACCTTGCTCTAACAGCTCAAGCGATACATCGGGTGTTGGTCGGTGCAATAATTGGATGGCATGATTTAACTCGATTTGCCCAGTATACAGTCCTTTCGGTAGTAATTCTTGTAATGTGGTTTGGCTGAGGTGCTGTAGTGCTTGGTCGGTCAGATTACGCAACGTTAATTGCTTTAAGCCTTCTGTGGAAGGATATATTGGTGTCAGCGTTTCTGCACTCATCGCTGAGCTAGTTGCATGCGCGAGTTTATATTCAGGATGGACAATTTCATAACCAAAGCGACCACGGCGGAATTCGCCAAATGCGGTAATGGTTTTACCGACACTGAAACTGTTTTTTTGTCCGGCATTAAAATGGAAAAATAATAACGTGATGATACCGGTGCCGTCGTTGACTTTACAAGACATGATCTTGCGTTTACCAAAGGTGACATCGCAGCTGACGATCTCGCCTTCGATAGTGCCATGCAGACCGGGTAATAGGTCTTGGATAGGATAGATGGTCGTGCGATCCTGATAGCGACTTGGCAGGTGAAAAAGCAGATCCTGAACCGTCTTTAGGTTCAGCTTCGCTAACTTGTCGGCCATTTTGGCGCCAACACCTTTTAATTCGATAACCGGGATCTTATCTAATCGCATAATTACTCACGAATCTACTGTATATATAAACATATATTATCAGAAGATTCGGATTATACTAGCCTAGTTTGAACTACGTAGTGCATCCCACCACGATTCGTCAGCAACAATTTGGCCTTCTGCATCTAACTCAGGGTAAGCTAAACCTTTACGCTTGCATGCTTTCGCATAGACAGGGTGGCCGCCTTCAAAGTAAATTTTGTGCTGCTCTTCAGCGGATAGTTTGCTTTCGCCTTGGTACATGCCGGCATTGTCACGTTGACGCTGTGCTTCATACAAGATAGTCGCCGTCGCGACTGATACGTTTAACGATTGCACCATGCCAACCATCGGGATGATGATATGTTGATCGGCAAGTGCCAATGCTTCGGCACTGATACCGGTCTTTTCTTGACCCATTAAGATCGCCGTTGGTTTGGTATAGTCAATGTCACGGAAATCTACGGCTGTGTCAGACAGGTTAGTTGCAAGTACTTGCATGCCTTGGGCTTTTAATTCTTTGATTGCTGCAGCAATGTTATCGTGAGAGTGTACTTTCACCCAGTTTTGGCTGCCTGTTGCAGTGCCACCAGATACCTTTGTTGGACGTACCGACCATACCGCGTGAACATTGTTGACACCCACTGCATCACAAGTTCTGACTACGGCGGCAAGGTTATGTGGTTTATGCACAGATTCCATACACACAGTCAGGTCTGGTTGGCGGCGTTGGAGCATTTTAGTAATGCGTTCGAGACGTTCTGGGGTCATGGTCTTACTCTATCAGATTTAATTGGCGAGGTATTATACCCAAATCACGGGCTAATGCGAGTATCAGAATTTAGCTTAGGCGGGTTTGGGACGGTTGAATGAGGCTTGCATAGCGAAGCAGTCTTTCACAACGGCTTCGCTATCATTGAACGAACACTTTGTTATACACGCATTACATTGGCCGTTGCAGGCTTAGTTGTAACTGCGTGATATTTTTAGTACGTCTTGTAATTTACGGATTTTTTTCATCACATCGGCCACATGTTTGCGGTTTTTCGCGGTAATAAGAATATCGACGTTATACACACGGGCATCTTTTTCGTCGGTAACAATGTTATGAATATTGGCGCCAGTCGAGGCTACGGTATTAGTCAGTTTTGCTAATACACCTTGGTGATTAACCACTTGAATACGGATCTCGGTTTTAAACTCTTGACTCGGGTCGATATTTTCATCCCATTCAACAGGGATATAACGATCCGGTTCATTTTGATAACCGTGAATATTACGACAGGTTTCAATATGTATCACCAGACCTTTACCTGGGCTTAAATGGGCAACAATGGCATCACCTGGAATGGGGTGACAGCAATTAGCAAAACTAACCAGCATGCCTTCTGCACCCTTAATCGGCATTTTGCCTTGTTCTTCCGAGCGCGGTGTCAGGTCGGTAAGTTCATCTACTCGGCCTTGTAAACGACGGGCAATGACAATGCTCATCATGTTACCTAAACCGATCTCGATAAGCAGGGCATCTAAGTTTTCGCACTTCGTATCGGCCAGTACTTGGGTTAAATTGTCTGCGGCAATATCATCAATTTTAACCCCGTTGAGGGCATGATTTAAGAGACGGCGACCAAGGATAATCGCATCTTCGGTGCGCATGTTTTTTAATTGTTGACGGACACTAACACGCGCTCTACCGGTGACAATAAAGTTTAACCATGCTGCATTTGGACGCGCACCTGGTGCGGTAATAATTTCGACTGTTTGACCATTTTTCAACGGTTGACTAAGTGCGTGTGGTTGACGGTTTACACGCGCACCTACACAAGTATGACCGACATCGGTATGGATTGAATAAGCCACGTCTACTGGAGTGGCACCGCGTGGTAATTCGATGATTTTACCTTTCGGGGTGAACACATAAATTTCATCGGGGAACAGATCGGTTTTCACACTTTCGATAAATTCAAACGATGAACCAGCGCTTTGCTGTAATTCGAGTAAGCTTTGCATCCACTTCTGTGCACGTAATTGTGCGGTGGTATTAATTTTGTCTGCACCTTGTTTATATGACCAATGGGCAGCAATACCACGGTCAGCCATTAGATCCATATCTTTGGTTCGGATTTGAATTTCCAGCGGTACGCCGTGTGGGCCAACCAAGGAAGTATGCAGAGATTGATAACCATTGGTTTTTGGAATGGCAATATAATCTTTAAAGCGGGTTATTTTTGGCTTGTACAAACTGTGCATTTGGCCAAGCACACGATAACAAGTATCAAGGTCTTCAACGATGATCCTAAACGCATAAATATCGACAACTTCGTGGAACTGAACGCGTTTCTTTTTCATCTTATTGTAGATACTAAAGATCAGCTTTTCGCGGCCATAAGTTGTCGCTGGTACACCGGCTTCGGCTAAACGGCCTTCAATTTCTTGGCGGATGTTAGACATGACTTCTTTACGATTACCACGCGCTGATTTGACCGATTCAGCAAGAATACGGTAACGCATTGGATACATGGCTTTTAATCCAAGTTCTTCTAATTCATTTTTTATATTATGAATACCAAGGCGATTAGCAATCGGGGCAAAAATTTCTAATGTTTCGCTAGCAATACGGCGGCGTTTGTCAGGCCGTAATGCGCCTATGGTGCGCATGTTGTGGGTGCGATCGGCAAGTTTGATTAAGATAACGCGAATGTCTTGCACCATCGCCATGAACATTTTGCGGAAATTTTCTGCTTGTGCTTCTTTGCGATCGCGGAATTTTAGTTTATCCAGCTTAGAGACACCTTCAACCAATTCAGCCACTGTGCTGCCAAATAATGACGCAAGGTCTTCTTGCGTTGTTGGGGTATCTTCAATCACATCATGGAGCAGGGCTGCCATAATAGTTTTATGATCAAGACGCATTTCAGCAAGAATTTCAGCAACGGCAACGGGGTGAATAATATAAGGTTCACCCGTACTTCTTTTTTGAGGTAGGTGCGCTTCCCGTGCGACTAAATAAGCATGCTCAATGAGTTCGACTTGTTCAACCGATAGATAGGTTGATGTCGTTGCTTTTAAATTTGCGAATATATGCAAGTACAGCCTCGTTACTGAAAAGTTGATATAAATGAGATGGTATTATTAGCAAGATAATCAAAAGTGCGAGCAATTGCACCTTTAAATTTACATCTTCGTCATATTTTTGCCAACTCAATCTTGAATTAGCAATTTAGGTATTTGGAATATAAAAAAGTATAAACCTGTTTTTGGCTGGATCATAGGTATTAAAAAAGGTGCAATATGCACCTTTTTTATAAAATCATCAAAAATATGATTCGGTATTAACCACGACCTTCAGCGATTGCTGCTACTGCTGCAATTTGCTGTGCTTCGTGTTCTTGCTGTTCTTGACGATCGCCAGCATCCATCAATTCGTTAGTAATTAGACCTGCTTCAATTTCACGAAGGGCGATTACAGTCGGCTTATCATTCTCTGGTGCTACTAGAGGTTCTTTACCATGAATCTGTAATTGACGAGCGCGACGTGCCGCCATTAATATTAGGTCGAAACGATTACCAACCTGTTGTACAGCATTTTCTACAGTTACGCGTGCCATGCAGGATCTCCCAGTGAATTAAGTCTAAAAAATGACGATAAATTATACTTTATTTTTGCCTAATTAACCAGCAAATCTTTCATTATTACGTTGTTTTTTGCTGCTTGCTTTGCTGAACCGAGTCGTTCGGCACGTACAATCGCGTGCAAATCGTCGAGTGCAGTCGCAAAATCATCGTTAATTATAAGGTAATCATATTCATTATAGTGTGACATTTCAGTTTTTGCTTCGGCCATGCGATTGGCAATGATCTCATCACTGTCTTGACCGCGACTATTCAGGCGACGTTCCAATTCTTCACGGCTCGGTGGCAGGATAAAAATACCACGCGCATCAGCCATTTGTGCTTTGATCTGACGAGCACCTTGCCAATCGATATCGAGGAAAATATCAATACCACGTGCTAATGTGTTTTCAATCATCACGCGTGATGTGCCGTAGTAATTACCGAATACTGCAGCCCATTCAAAAAACTCGTCGTTTTCTATTTTATGTTTGAAATCAGCTGCTTGGATGTAGTGATAGTGAATGCCGTCAACTTCACCAGGGCGCATTGCTCGAGTCGTGTGAGAAACTGACACTTTCATATCGCTGCTTGGGTTTGCATCTAAAAGTGCTTTGATAAGACTTGATTTTCCTGCGCCACTTGGAGCGGATACAATAAATAGAGTGCCTTTACGTGCCATAGTGAGCCTTTGATGAGCGTTAAAAGCGATCCAATATAGCATAAATACAGGGGGGAATTAAACTGCTTTAATGTTTTACTCAGTCACAGCCACCAAAAATAGTGGTAAACTGTGCACTTACTATGTGACTCCAGCAACGACTGAATGGGTGTGTGGTGGTGTTGACCGGTTAGTTACCGATATTTTTAATCGCGTTATCGAGTTGTTCACCCTTGTTTAGCTGTTGCTTACATATAATTATTTATTGTTACCCAATTTTTCCAATGACAATAACCCGTTAACCACGGATTTATTGCCATTGGGATAGCACACTGATTGAGTTAAAAAGAAGTGGCTAAATTAAGCAAATTTCTTTTCTAAGTGCGCAATAATGTCACTTGATTCATACATCCATTGTACTTGACCGTTTTCTTCAATACGCAGACAAGGTACTTTACGTCGACCGCCTTGTTGCTCGAGTTCGTTGCCAAACGTGGCATCGTTTTTCGCATCACGTACGGTGATATCTAAGTTTAAACGCTTCATGCTACGGCGTACTTTTACACAAAATGGGCAAGCCTCAAATTGGTAAAGTGACATGTTATTAATCTCACTATCAACCTTTGCTTGTTCATCCGCAGGACGTTTCATGCTTTTTGGTGAAAAGATGAAATTAAGCGTTAAAATAAGACGGCCTAGTAACCAGCGAACAACTTTCATGAATAAATACCTTGTGAAAATGGGGTGAATTTTTCGGTATGCTAACACATTTATAGCCTATTAGGCGACGTCCAGCGCGACGCTTGCTGTACATCAACGAGGGAGCTAGGCGCAGACCTGATTAGTTATTGTTATTTTTATTTTTATTTTTTATATCAAAGAAAAGCAAAGCAGGGCAGATCGATATAAATGCGATCGCAGTGATTAAGCGCGGCGTTTTCTAAATGCGTAGATCCCGGCGCCATAGAGGGTTTTTAAAAACACTGGCCAAGTGGCTAAATTGGCTTTTGGTTGTTGTTGTTTGGCAATACGTGCGAGTTGGGCTTCGTACCAGGTAATGTCTAACATGGCGATGCGATCAATGGCTTTAACACCTGTGGTTAAATTAGGTAAGCTAATTTTATGATCATCAGATGCCATTAATTTATTCGGTAGCTGGGTGTCTAACGACATAGGACGCGCCAGTCCAATAAAATCTGTCGCATTACTTTGTAGTGCGGAAAGCATGGCTTTACTGGAACGGAACCCACCGGTCACTACTAACGGAGTATCGGTAATCGCACGTACTTTTTCAGCATAGCTGAGGAAGTAAGCTTCACGCGCTAACGTGGATTGTTTCACCTTGTGGCCAGTCATGGTTGGGCTTTCATAAGTCCCACCACTTATCTCTATTTGATCGATGCCTGCAGCTGATAATGCTTCGACTACTTGCATGGATTCTACTTCGGTAAAGCCACCGTGCATGAAATCGGCAGAGTTCAGTTTAATACCAATCGGGAAGGCGTCACCCACTTCGGCACGTATTGCTTGATAGATAGATAATACAAAGCGCATGCGGTTTTCAATTGTGCCGCCCCATTGGTCATCACGTTGGTTGTGGCGTGGTGACAGGAATTGATTAACTAAATAGCCATGGGCTCCGTGAATTTGTACGCCAGTAAACCCGACTTGTTTGGCCAATTTGGCGCTGGTTTGAAACTGACCAATAATGTTTAATATCTCTGATTCCGTCAGCGCGCGTGGGGTATTAAAACCTTTTTCCAAACCATTGGTCAGTGCGATGGCCGAGGGTGCAACAGGCTGTGCATTAATAAAGTTTGGTGTTTGTTTGCCGGGATGATTTAACTGCGCCCACAACTGGGTATCGTTAACACTGCCTTGTTGTGCCCAATTTTTAAATTCAGTTAAATCACTTTGTTCATCTAATACCACTTGTTTTGGCTCACCTAATGCCTTGCGATCAACCATGATATTACCCGTAATCGATAGCCCTAAACCACCTAACGCCCAAGCGTGATAAAGCGTTGCTAACCCAGGTAATGGATTATGGTTAATATCGCTTAGCTGTTCACTCATTGCAGATTTAAATAAACGGTTTTTAATATGAGTGCCATTTTTTAAGGTGAAACCTTGCTGTAATGTAATTGCTGTTGTCATTATTAATCCTGCGGTAAATAAATAATTAGACCGGTCGTCTTAAGTGCGGGCCGAAAAAAGCGATATTACAATGAGACTGATAATATCGCCGTCTGCTTGTTAAGTTAGCTAGTTGGTTTTTAAAATGTCATCAAAAATGAAATCAGTGATCTGCGTAAGATTATCGGTATTACCGGCGATTTTCATTTCGATTAAACTGCCTTCCCACGCTGTCCACATTAATGTCGCCAGCTGCTTTGCGGGTAAGTCAGTGCGGATCAATTGCTGTGCTTGCGCATCACTGATCAATCCAGATAATAATGTGTTCAGCGCGTTCACCGAGCGTTGCATTGCTTGTTGGCATAACGCACTCGAGTCACCAATATCGTTAGCCACACTCGCCACTAAACAACCTTGTTTACCTTGGTGCTCGCTGTATTTTTGACGACCTTTTTCGAACAGCGCGCGCAATTTTTCAATTGGGTTCAAGTTTGCATCATCCAATAGCGGCTGCATTTGTTGCGCTTGCGCGTGCATGTCGGCTTCGATTAGCTCGGCAACAAAGGCTTCTTTGCTCTTAAAATAATTATAAAAGGACCCTTTCGGTACTTTCAGCTCATCTAGGATCTGTTTTATCCCAGTGCCGTGATAACCGTGTTGAGAGATATGCTTGATACCAACTTCAATCAGGGCTTTGCGGGTATGTTCGTTTTGTTTAGGTCTTGGCATTTGGTTATTCTATGACCGATCGTCTTTAAATGCAATCGTTAGGAGGACTACATGTAAAGACGCTTAACTTTATGCGCGTAAAAAGCAATGAAAGCATAACAAAGTAGCTCGATTGTCTCTTCGGAAATATTTTTTACATCACGTACATAGTGTTCCGCCATCACCGCTTCCCAAAAATCACCCATACCATAAAGCCGTGAAAATACGAATAACAAAACAATAAAAGTAATTAGAGCCTGCATGTTTTTATCAGCGAGTAAGGTCGACATTTGCTCGACTAACTTACCTTCCCGCAACGCATACACCACACACCCAAAAGTGACATTTAAAGCGGGATAAATCCAAAACCCATGGAAGATAAGGTCAAAGTAGGCATCAAATTCTCTGATCAGTAACACCGCAAAAAAACCACTGACTAACATTGTTGCTCGTGGTAGGTAATTAGCGCGTTTTAGTTGATAAAAGCACAGTATTGAAAATAATAACAATACTGCCTGTAATAATTCAGTAATGGATTGTTCACCTAATGAATTTTCTAACCAGAAATAATCTAATCGTTGTACTGTTATCACGGATAAACATAATAAAGTCGTTATCATTATGTTTTTTGCCGTCTGTAAAATAGCAGCATTACCTTGTTTATTATTATCAATCCGTACTGTGTTATTCGATGAAATCGGATTTATGTCTATATTCATTGGAACCTCAAGTAATAAATCATCCGTGTTAATTAAATCCTGTAATTATAATTGTGCTGATCGTTGTGATGAACGAATGCTGATTAGCTTTTATTCTGCTGCCATTTATCAACAACCAGCGCAGCGACAAGATCGCCTTCGACATTAACCGCGGTTCTGAATGTATCCAGCGGGCGTTCGATAATAAGTAAAATAGCGATACCTTCGAGCGGAATACCTGCCGCTAGCATGACTAATTGCATTCCAGACATAGAGCCTGATGGCATACCCGGTGCGCCGACTGACGATACCATTGCCATGATAAATATCATCACGATGCCAGTGGTACTTAAATCAATCCCAAATAACTGGGCCAGAAAGATAGCGGCAACCCCTTCAAATAACGCGGTACCATCCATGTTCATAACTGCGCCAAGTGGTAATACAAAACTACTGGTACTTTGCGATATACCCAGTTCTTGCTCTGCCGCTTGCATTGATAACGGTAGTGTTGCCGAGCTTGATGAGGTTGCAAACGCCATCGCTAGTGGAGCTGATATGGCTTTAAATAATGTGCTAAATTTAATACCGGTAAAAATTTTGGCTAAGGTCGGTAAGACAATCAGACCATGAATAAGGGTGAGTACCAATACCAGTAATGCAAACAACGCCAACTGACCAAATAAACCCGTATTACCGCTGACGGTAAATTCAAATACGATAGAAAATACTGCAATCGGGGCGAGACGGATAATGCCTTGGACTAATTTATTTAACCCTTTATTCAAACCAGCGATAACATCAAATACCACATGTTTTGGTGGTAATGATAATAATAACGATACCGAAAATAACAATGAGAATAGGACTATTGCTAATAAGTTGCCGTTAACCAAGGCTGAAAACGGATTCACTAATGCCATGGCCAGTAACTTAGCGGTAATGCTGGAGCCTGTGACTGTATCTTGTTCGATAAGCCTGATGTGATCTGCGACGGTCACTGGTTCCACAAGCGGCTGCCATTCCGGCATTAATAGTGCGGCACCAAGCCCTAAGCTGATGGCGATAATCGCTTGATCGTGGATAACATAATCTGTCTCGTTAGCGTTACTGGATATCAGTAAATGAGGCGCGATTATATTGGAGTTATTCGATAATGATAATGAGCTTGATAAGCAAATCACTTTTACTGAGTTGTAATAATGTAGGTTTATTACGAGAAGTAACTTATAATTGTTACCTAACGGTTGAATAAGAGAATGGATAAATGAGTGATTGGTCTGGTGTCAGTGAATTTGTTGCGGTTGCAGAAACAGCAAGTTTTACCGCGGCGGGAAAGCGTTTAGGGATCTCAACTGCGCAAGTGAGCCGACAGATCGCTGCACTTGAAGAGCGGTTATCGGCAAAATTGTTTTACCGTACCACCCGTAAGGTATCGGTGACTGAAGTTGGTGGCATTTATTATCAGCATTGTCGCCAGGTCATGGATGGATTGGCCGATGCCGAGCGCGCGATCACCAATTTACAAAGTACCCCAAAGGGCAAATTAAAAATAACCGCGCCGATCACTTATGGTGAACGCAGTGTTGCGCCATTAGTGAATAACTTCGTGACGCAATATCCGGAATTAGAAGTACAACTGGTATTATCCAATCAACAAATTGATTTAATCGATGAAGGTTTTGATTTAGCAATTCGTTTGGGTCAGTTAGGTGATTCGACAATGATCGCTAAACGACTGGCAACCCGTAAACAATATGTTTGTGCGGCACCTGAGTATTTAAGTGCGTTTGGTGCGCCCCATTCCTTGTCAGAACTAGATCGTCATAACTGCTTGTCAGGCACGTTAGACTACTGGCGTTTTCAGGACAAAGGTAAAGCCCGTAATATTCGCGTGAAAGGGAACTTTAGTTGTAATAGTGGCCCAGTATTAGTGGATGCGGCCCTGAAGGGGATGGGTATTGTGCAATTGCCAGATTATTATGTGCAGGAACACATTAATCAAGGTCAGCTCATTGAATTACTACCGAGCTACCGCGAGCCAGATGATGCGGTATGGGCGTTATACCCACAGAATCGTCATTTATCGCCGAAAGTACGTATGTTGGTAGACTATTTAGCGAAAGAACTGGCCGTCACGTTGCCATAATCTCGTTTGTTGGCAGGACATAAACAGAGCGTCGACAGTTAGCGCCGCTCTGTGGCTATTTTGCAGCACTAAGACGGTTATTCAGTTAATGCGGCTTGTTGCTTGTAAGTCAGTTAATTGTGCCTTTAGCGTTGCCACCTCTTGCTCTAATTCGGCTACTCGTACAGATAACACCGCGTTTTCATCGGCGCTAAGTACGGGGTTAGCGGTTGTGGTTGCAGCCACAATCGCTGTCGACGTTACCGGGCCACTAAATAGATGCGCGTAACGACAGGCACTTTGTCCTGGCACCCGCGCCAACTTCACTACAAATGGATATAACTCATGGTTAATCAGCTGGTCTAATGCGGTTTCAACTTCGTGCACATCGTTAAACTGACATTGACGTGCAGAGCGGGTTCTTAGTTCGCCTGGGGTTTGTGGACCACGTAAAAATAGCAATGTTAGGATCGCTAATTGTTGAGGGTTAAAACGAATTTTACTGAACGCGGTATTACCAAAACGATGGCGAATTTTAGCGCTGCGTTTACCGCCATGTTCGTCATTCACCACTAAGCGTTTTTTGACTAAGTCATCCACAATGTGTTGTACGTCGTCTTGACTTAATGACAATACTGGCTCACGACTGCTTTTTTGATTACAGGCCGAGGTTAATGAGTTTAACGACAGTGGGTAGTTATCCGGTGTGGTGTGTTCTTTTTCGATTAACGCGCCTAATACGCGGGTTTCGTGTAGTGATAGTTCATCCATTACCAGTCGATCCCTATTTGCGCTTTAATACCTGAGCGAAAGGCGTGTTTTTCTTCTCTGACTTCACTCACTGTGTCGGCGATTGCGACTAACTCTTTGTGGGCGCTGCGGCCGGTGACAATAACTGTTTGATCGACAGGGCGGTTGCGAATAGCGCTAAGTACTTCGTCCAGATCTAAATATTGGTAACTGAGCATGTAAGTCAGTTCGTCTAATAGCACCATTTGAAGATCTGGATTAGCTAACATCGCCTTAGCATGAACCCATGCAGCTTCTGCGGCAGCGATATCTGCGGTTTTATCTTGGGTATCCCAGGTAAATCCGGTTTTCATGGCGTGATAAGGCATATCTGGACGTACTTGCTGGATAAATTTAACTTCACCTGCTTCCCAAGTGCCTTTGATGAACTGCACCACGCCGGCATTAAAACCATGGCCAATACAACGAATGATATTACCAAAACCCGCGCAGGTTTTACCTTTACCATTGCCCGTCATCACGATCAAAATACCTCGTTCTTCCGTGGCTTTATCAACACGTTTAGCGACTGTGCTTTGGATCTTCTGCATCTTTTGTTGGTGTTTATCTTGGCTATTTTCTTCCGTCATTGTGCATTCCTTTCATGCCTTGAACTGTTAACTTTAGTGTAAGGCTTTTATTATTAAATGGAAGTAGATAAGTTAAAAATCGCCTTGAATTAGTTTTTGATAAATCTGGTCTTTTAAGGCGACACGGCGACTTTTTAATTCGCTAAAGTGACTGTCTGTGGTGGGGATATCACTGGCTTCGAGGCCGTAAATATGATGATCGAGTTTATGATATTCTTTGGCGAGGGCGGCAAATTCGGGATCATCGCTTTTTAATGTGGCGATATCGATGGCGTGTTCTGGAAATTCATGGGTTAAAGGGTGTTTTTCATTCTGCATTATAATGACCTTGTAGGGATGAACGGATCCTTTTAGTTTAGTCGAATCCGTTCATTGCGATGTTTAATGTAACGTAACGCCATGAAGCCAAGGCAACCAGCGACTGCGCTGTACCAAGGGATTGATTCAAATAAAAACATATTTTCCTTCCTTTAAAAACATAAAATAATGAATTTGTTTCATCTCATTATTCATGTTTATATTTGTGTCTAGCGTCACGAAATGAGGGTCGAAATATTATGTGTTACAATCTTGTAAGTATATCCCCATGTACTTTAATAAGAGTTCAATTTTATGGATTTAAAACAAGCCACTAACCGTCGCAATCCACGCCAAAATCGCAGTAAAGAACGCGTTGCGATTATTCTTGAGGCAGTAAAAGCTTTGATTGAAGAGAATGGCATCGCTAATCTTAAAATTAATGATATCGCCAAGCGTGCGAATACCTCGCCGAGCTCTATTTACCAATATTTTTCAGATAAAGAGACGATTATCCTGTCTTTGGCTGAGCATTTCATGGCAAAGATCCATGTTATTATTGATAAGCACATTCAGGAACTCCACTCTATCCAGGACCTCGCTCAGGTTTTAAATGATAATTTTGATGATATTTATTTATTACATACAAATGAATCGGCATTACGCCAACTTTGGTTTGATGCGATTAATGTCGATCTGATCAACCTTGCTACGCAGCATAGTTATGTTAAAGCAGATAAAATTTATCAACGAGTATTGAAAGTAGCGACACCGATAAATAAGCTAGAATTAAAACAATTTATCTTACTGATGAGTATTCAATTTAGCGCTGTTATGCGTTTATGCTTTGCGAATGATGCTGGAGGAACACCTGCACAGTTTAAAAAAATATACGTTGATACTGTGACTCTCGGGATCGCGAACTATCTTGAATAAAATGAAATAATTTTTATATTTGGTGAGCGCGGTATTAGCATGAACGGATTATTCAGTGTAGTCGAACCCGTTCATGGCGGCATTTAATGCGTTGTTGGTTCTTGATGCCAATGATCGAGACGCGGGGTCAACATTATCGCCAGTAATACCAAGGATAAACCACCCATCAATACGATCACCGCGTAAGGGGCGGTTAAATCAGTTTGTTGGATTAATCCGGCAAGCAATGCTGCACCGCTCATTTGGATGCAACCTAGCATTGCTGCAGCCGTACCCGCGCGTTCGCCAAATGCGGCTAATGCCATGCTTGTTGCTGGCCCTAGCAATAAGGCAAAGCCAATACAAAGCAACATCATCGGTAACATAAAGCTAAAGGCCGCAGCCATACCCGCTGTTGGTCCCCATTGTTGAACCGCCAATTGTAATGCTGCCGATGATAACAAGGCCAGCAGGGCAATGATAACCGTGGGACGATTGCCAAAACGTTTGATCACTAAAGGTGCAGCAAAACATGCGGTAATATTAACGATGGCATTCAGACCAAACAAAGCACTGAACTCTAATTCTGCGATGCCTAAGTGACGGATCAGCCAATCGGGTGCATAGGATACATAGGTCAAAATAGCAGCCATGCCCACCATGCAAGCAATGGCGTAAAACATAAAATGTGCATTGTGTAACACTGGTTTAAAGCGATCCCAGTGATACAGCGAACCCGAGGTATCGGTATTATCGGGACGCGTTTCTGGTAACTTGTTAATGATCAGCGCCAGTATGATTAAGCCGTATATCGCCATAAAGATAAAAGTAGAGCGCCAGCCAAACTGCAATGCTAACAGACCACCTAAGGTGGGTGCCAGTGCCGGAATAACACAAATCACCCCGTTTAAATAACTGTAATAATGCGCGCTTTTCTTCGAATCGAAACTGTCACGTACGGCACTAAACACCACGATTGAAGTGGCACACGCGGCGATACCTTGTAATACACGGGCTATTTGTAGCCAATGAAATTCAGCGGCGCCAGCGGCAAGCAGACTGCTTAAGCAATACAGTATGACCCCGCCAATCGCGACAGGACGGCGGCCCAAACGATCGGCCAGTGGCCCAATTAATATCTGACCAACACCCATGGCAAATAAGAATAAGATTAACGTTGATTGCATGTCACTTGAGGACACTTGAAACTCGGTTGCCATGGTTGGCATTGAGGGCAGGTAGATATCGATAGCGAGGGGGCTTAACACCACCATGACCATTAAAATAGGTAATATATTTCGGCGCATTGTTATTCTCAAATAAAGCATGGATTAATGCGCGCCAGTTTACGTAATACATGGTATGAATAGAAGTGGTATAATTTCAATACTGAATTTCCTTTAAGGAATATCTTGTGAATCTAGATAACCTCGCCAAAATAGATCTTAATTTATTGGTGACATTACAAATATTATTAGAAGAAGAAAGCGTTACCCGCGCTGCGAGTCGCTTGCATTTGAGTCAGTCGGCGTTAAGTAAAAGCCTTAATCGCTTGCGGGATACCTTGGGTGATCCGTTATTTTTACGTACCGCTCATGGCCTGAAACCGACGGCCCATGCGTTGCAATTAAAAACTCAACTACCAACCCTATTACAAGGTTTATATCAGATCAGTTTACCGCCGAGTTTTACCCCAGCAACCAGCCATCGGCAGTTTTCGTTTGCGATGTTAGAAAGCGCCTATGAAACCTCGTTACCTTATTATATCGGGCCGATCTTATCGCAAGCACCTCAGCTTAATTTAGAAATTTACGGTTGGAATGAGAAATCATTATTAGACTTACAACAAGGGCAAATTGATTTTGGTATTACCGCCAGAGAATTACATCCAACGGCGGATTTTCGTTTGAATAATTTACCTGATGGCATTGCCCATCAACGCTTATTTACTGATAACCAGGTGTGTCTAGTGCGTCGTGAGCATCCCGTGCTCGCGACGCTGAATGTGGATAAGAGTGCGGATGAGAATGTTGAACCTTGGGATCTAGAGACTTATTTAGCGATGTCACATGTGCAAGTCCGGTGTGAAGGTAATGACTGGTGGTTATTGGATTATCAATTAGCCGAATCAGGACAGCATCGCCATATCTGTGCGACGTTACCAGATTTTTATGGTGCCGCGAGTGTGTGTGCGCACAGTGATCTGGTATTGACCTTACCGTCGAGTTTTGTGCCTCAAGCGCAGAAATTATATGATGTGGTGCAGTTACCTCTGCCAATTGATTTTTCGTCATTGGTGTATGTGCTGTTATGGCATGAACGTAATAATGATGAACCCGGGCATAAGTGGGTAAGGGAAACTATCTGTGAAAGTATTGAGAAGGCGAGGGTGATGTTATAATGTCGTGGCGATTTACCAGCTGGATATTTTGTAAAAAGACACAATAAAACAATTTGTTAGCATAATACTTTGTTTTATTGTTAAGCGTTTATTTACGGTTGCAGAATACGTGATTTCGCTTAGACTCCCTTATGTGATTTAACATTTATCTCACATCTTTGTTTTGGATTAATTAGTTAACTGGAGGTACACATGAAAAACTTAAATTTTGTTCAACGCGTCTGTGTATCGTTTGATCAACCCTGTTCCATGATGGCCGTTCATCACGCCTTCCTGACCAGTTCCGATCGAAAACATGGCACCAATAACTAACTAATCCGTACCCCTTAAAGGCTGCGGGAAAATGGCAGCTTGATAGGGTTATAACCTCATTAATATCTCTCGATAGCCGAATTGTGTCGCCCCGTTCTACTCTCCTATTAATATTTATCATCGTGGTTGTTTGCATTCAGATGATAAAAATAATTATGCTTGTACAACCCGCTAACGAGGCTTGACTGACACCGGGGAAATTAGCAACTAAACTATTAGTTGCTAGGGTATAAAAAACCTATGTTCGATCACCATTTTAGCGTTCCTGAGACGTGTTCATGTGCGAGGCTTAAATTAATCAGTCTCGCTGGACGGCACATTCGGGAGGAGGAACCGTATGAGAGATAATTCTGTCATCGAAGCATACCGTAAAGACCATGGATTGGAACAACTCACTTACCACACGGTTGAGGAGATCCAATCGGGCCATTTTGACTTAGACAAGGCGCAAGCTTTTCTCGCTTTTCAAACGCGTATCAATAACGAATTACTTAATCACAAGGTGATCACGGCTAATCCCTATACCCAGTGGTTTTGCGATGCGTCACTCAATGATGTGCAGATTAAACAGTTGATCGTGCAATTCTCGGTTTTTTCCAATCAATTCCTCGTCGCACAGCTGGAAAAAATGCTGAATGCCGAAACCCTTGAAGAGATGCGCGCCTCGAAAGAAATCTTAGCCAATGAAATCGGTGTCGTGTACAAAAATCCGAAGCGCAACCGAGCTACGAAACTGACCCAAGAGGAACGTGATTTTGGTGATATAGAAGGCAGTATTGATGGTGGCGCGTTCCATTTTAAAGCCGCGCATTTTGAACTGTTAAGCCAGTTAGCTGATTATTTTGGGATCGGCTTTAATCAAATTGGACGACGCCAGTTTGGTTCGGCCAAGACCTTGTTCTTTTGTGATGAATTAGTGCGGCTCTATGGCTCGGCAAGTTATGCCACGTCAACGGCAGCCTCTTATGCCGTTGAGAACTGGGCAGCAGCAGGGTTCTGGGATGAACTCGTTGCTGGGTTTAATAATTACCGCCAAACGCGTGATTTGAAAGATTTACCGCTGACCTTTTTTACCTGGCATGCCAAACTCGAAGCCAATCATGCCAATCATACTCAGGAAGAGCTCGAGGCTTATTATTTTAATAATGAGGTCGATGAACAACACTTTATTGTCAGTGGTAACGAAATGCTTGATGGTGTCTATGCGTTTTGGCAAGGACTTGATGAAGAAAGAAAACGTATTCATTAACATACGTCGTTTAGTCATTTATATAAGCAGTTTAGCGATGACTCTGCGTTGGCCATTTTTCTGCGTAGCGTTATCTTTCTGTGTCTGGCTATTTGTCTACATCAGGTTGCAGTTCTGGCGCCGCGTCGCTAAATGCAGGCAATTGAATACAGTGTTGATAGATACGGTTGACTGCAGGATAGGGGGTCATATCAAGCTTAAACCGCAGCGCGTTATAAACTTGGGGGATCAAATAGGCATCTGCGATGGTCAGTTGGTCGTCGTAACAATAGTGGCTACTGCCTTTGCTGATGAGATGTACTTCAATGGCGGCAAAACCGCTGGTCAGCCAATGGTGATACCAGGTCATTTTTTCGGTATCATCGCAGTCGAAAGACTCTTCGATATAATGTAATACCCGTAAGTTATTCAGTGGATGCATATCGCAGGCAATGATTTGCGTTAATGTACGTACATAAGCGCGCTGGGTTAAATTAATGGGCAATAAGGCTGGTTGTGGGAACGCTTCTTCTAGATATTCAATAATCGCGCCTGACTGCGTGATTATTTGTGGTTTAGACTCTGGACCTACCACATCAAAGTTCGGTGCTGCGATATCAAGGCTTGGCACCAGACCTTGAGGATTAATATTCAGATATTCTACCGAGTGTTGCTCTCCGCCATTACGTACTAAATGTACCGACACTATGGTATAATTGATCTGCTTTAAATTTAATACGATCCTAACGCGGTAAGCTGCCGTTGAACGGAAATAACTATAAAGTTTCATCTTGCATTACCACCCTTTGTTCTATCGCGCCGAAAATGGATAGCCCTTTATTATCAAGCATTTCAATTTTTACCTTGTCACCATCTTGCAGAAAGGGTGTGTTAATTTCACCTGTGGCGATTTTTTCTAACATTCTTTTTTCTGCGATACAGGATGAGCCAACCGTGCGGTCACAATTAGACACTGTGCCAGAACCGATAATGGTGCCCGCTGTTAAGGTGCGGGTTTTGGCGGCGTGCGCAATTAAGCGCGGGAAATCAAATGTCATGTCTGTGCCTGCGTCAGGTTTGCCAAATAAGGCGTCATTGAGATAACTGTATAGCGGTAAATGCAATTTAGCGCCGTCCCAGGCATTGCCGAGTTCATCTGGGGTAACGGCAACCGGAGAGAAGGCGGTGGAGGGTTTACTGTGAAAGAAGCCAAAACCCTTGGCTAATTCATTGGGGATCAAATTACGTAATGATACGTCGTTGACTAAGGTAATTAATAAAATAGCCTGACTGGCAGCGGCAGTACTTACGCCCAGTTTTACATCGCTGGTGATCACGGCTACTTCAGCCTCAAAATCCAGCCCCCAATCTGGGTCTAGCAGGGGGATATTGTCTTTGGGGCCTAAAAAACTGTCCCCACCGCCTTGGTACATTAACGGATCTGACCAAAACGAGTCGGGCATTTTAGCGCCTCTGGCTTTACGCACTAATTCGACATGATTAACGTAAGCACTGCCGTCAGCCCATTGGTATGCTCTGGGCAGTGGCGACTCCAGTGGGCAATGTGAAAATTGAATAATATCGTCTAATGCCCGGTTATTTAATTGTGTATAATGAGCTTGTAACTGGGGTTCGACGGCAGACCAATGCTCTAGTGCCCATTGTAAGTTTTCCGCTATAGAGGTAACACACACTGCCGTTTGTAGGTCTTTACTCACGATATATAAGCTGCCATCTCGAGCACCATTTCGTAATGTCGCTAATTTCATCTCAACCTCTCGCCAATGTGTTCGTTAAGTGTTTAATTTTTTATAACGTCATTCTTTCCAGCTTTCAACATAACCGTGCCATTCCACATCTTGCATCAGGGATCCAATATCCAGGCCATCGCGAGTATCAATCATGACCGCTACTTCATCTGTTGCTTTGCGCTGAGACTTACAACCGGCGCGATAGGCTTTAGGATGAGGGCCATGCGTAAAACCACAAGGGTGGAAGGTCAACATACCGGGTTCAATATTGTCGCGACTAAAGAACTCGCCTTGGTGATAAAAGATAACTTCATCAAAGTCATCATTGTTGTGGTAAAAGGGCACTTTCAATGCGCCCGGATCGGTTTCCATTGGTCTGGGCACGAAAGTACACACCACAAATCGACTGGTCACAAAAGTGGAATGCGCAGAGGGGGGCAGGTGAAAACGGTGGCTCATTAACGGGCGAATATCTTGCCAATTGATCCTGACTACCGACACATCGCCATGCCAACCAACCACATCAAGCGGGTTGAAAGGGTACCCAATAATCGACAGTGCATTAAAACGTTTAAGCACCACTTGCCAAGGCTGTTCGTCTTGTTGTTGCAGGTAGGCAGCGTCTATTTCTGGGGTATCCAATACCGCTTGATCAAATATTGCATGCTGGCCGACGATGGTTTTATCCGGTAAACCATAATAATCATTAGTGGCTTCGATCATCAGTAATGTGATGGGTTCGACAGGTTCTAAGCGCCATAAACAAGAACGTGGAATTAATACATAATCGCCTTGTTTAATACTCAAATGGCCGTAATCACAAAACAATTCGCCGTGGCCTTGATGGATAAATAACAGATCATCCCCGTCTGCATTTCTGACCAAAGTTTGCATTTTTTCGTTACATCGCCAGAAGCGGATCTGACAATTGGCATTGTGTAACAGCAGTGGCGCATCCCAAGGCGATATTTGCGAGTAGGACAGTTTTAATAGGTTATATGCCCTTGGCCGGTGATTACCTGACCATGCACTCCAGCTTGTCGGTGGATGTTTATGATGCAGGTGTGTTGCGGGTCCATAGAAACCTTCCCGACTGATTTCGCGCTCAAATATACCTTGTTCGGGCAGATCTGCATGCGCCTGCCGAGAATAGGTGCCTTTGCGTAGTGGAAAGCTGATTCTACGGATCATAGTTATTCCTGTTAGCCACTGGGTTTATTTATATTTTGTCGAAAGTACACCGCGCGCAAGCTGGTCTCTTTCAATGGATTCGAATAAAGCTTGAAAATTACCTTCGCCAAATCCTTCATCCCCTTTACGTTGGATAATTTCGAAGAAGATAGGGCCGATCACGGTCTTGGTGAAGATCTGCAGTAAAAGGACTAATTTGCCCGATTCGATATGGCCATCAATGAGAATACGATTTTTTCTTAGTTGCTCAATCGCTTCATGATGACCGGGCAAACGTTCTGTGATCATGTCGTAATAGGTGTCGGGGATATCCAAAAACTCGATACCGTTAGCCCTTAACGTCGAAACAGTCTGATAAATATCATCTGTGCCTAAGGCGATATGTTGGATCCCTTCGCCGTGGTACTCCTGCAAGAATTCTTCAATTTGTGACTTGTTATCGCTGCTTTCATTAATGGGAATGCGCAGATTTCCGCACGGGCTGGTCATGGCGCGGCTGCGCAACCCGGTCATGGAACCTTTAATATCAAAATAACGGATTTCTCGAAAGTTAAAGACGCGCTCATAAAATTCAGCCCACGGATCCATATGTCCACATTGCACATTGTGAGTCAGGTGGTCGATATAAGTGAGCCCTGCCGATGTAGCTGCATCTTCAGTTTCGCCCGTTAATTGAAACTGTTCCTGATAAAGCCGTTTCCTCACCTCATCATCGACTAAATACAGCAGGCTTTCGCCAATACCGTAAATAGCCGGTACCCCGAACTCCAGAATTTTACGCTTACACGGTTTGGCTTCACGGTTTAACGCATGTTGATAGGCTTTATCAGCATCGGTGACTTTAAAACCCATGGCACAGGCGGAAGGACCATGTTGTTTAGCAAATTCAGAGGCAAAACCACGACCTTCTGTACTGACTAAAAAATGGATATCACCTTGTTTGAACCAAGTTAACGGGCGTGTTTTGTGCTGGGCATGAGGATGAAACCCCAACTGTTGGAAAAGCATGGCAAGCTGTTTTGGATCGGGAGACGAGAATTCGACAAATTCGAAGCCTTCGGTCCCCGCAGGATTACTAAACAGCTGTTTAGTATCATCATACGCGTGGTCCATTTTGACCTCCTTTGCAGACTCTCGAGTTGCAAAAAGCCTACAAATTTAAAAGGAACTTAGAAGCTAGTATGGACGATTTATGGTGGTTTTGCCTATTGTATTGATAGGACCCTGTATTTGTTGTTGAAATAGGTTGGTTTTTTTGGTTGTTGTTTGATATTTAGATCATTTTAAGCATATTAATTCAACATCGGCAATATTAACATTGCTTTACACTGATAGTGGAATTTATAATATCGGCACACCGTAACGCCATGCTGGATTTTAATCAAACCAATGAAAGCAGCACTATTTAATCATCCTCGCTTTACATATCAAGATGCGCCAAGGCCACTATTTGGAGGCCGCTGCATTGCTGTTTTTTACGATAAATACTGCCATTACTGCCTGTTAACTCAACACTAAATCGCACTGCAGTTATTGGTACTGTCGTCGACTCTAAATTTTAAATTGAACATAAGTATCAAAAATATGAAAATTAACCGTCTATGGCTGGCTGATACTTTAGCCTTGATGTCTTTTACTATTGTTACTGGCATGTTTATCGAGGTGGCTATTATCGGCATGACCTTGCAACAATCCATCATGTCGCGGGTATTGTGTCAACCGGTGAATATTTTAACCGGTCGTATGTATGGGATTTATCGTGATAAAATTATCGCTAGATTAAGTCGCAGTAAATCGAATAAAGGGCGACAAGTAGCCGGTGATATAATTGCTAATATCACTTTTCAATTGCCGTTGTATATCGTCATTTTACTGAGTGTCGGCATGGATATACCGAGTATTGCTAAGGCAGCTATGATCCAAACGTTGGCGCTATTGGTACTTGGCGCACCTTATGGCTACTGGTTGACAATAATACGTAAATTCTTGCATGCGACGACAGAACCGGTATTGAAAGTCAGAACTTAAAGGGACGAAAGTTAATAAGTAGAGATGAAATAAAATTTACCTGTTATAGCGTGTTAAATTGTTTTTAACGGTTGTAGCATGTAAAAATTACAAGGCGATAAAATGAAAGTAGGACGCAATGACCAATGCCCCTGTGGTAGTGGTAAAAAATACAAACGCTGCTGTATGGACGCGGCAGCAAAACAACATACAGAAATACTCGATGACATCAGCCAAACCATGGCAATGAATCCGAACCTCAGCATCGATGATTTGAATCTGGTCATTCAGCGTAAAACGGCTGAGCGTAATAACCGCCCTAATGAGGATTTTTGTGGCCTCACACCAACGCAAATGGCCAACTGGTTGTATGCACCGTTTAGCGAATTAAAGGACGTTAATATCACTACGCCTGAGGACTTGGCAACCAGTCCGGTAATGCAGTATTTGGCTTTGCTCTTAGAAGACGCAATGCAGCAAGCTGGCTCGATAAAAGCCACCGCAAAAGGCAATCTTCCCACCAAACTGGTTAAGCAAGCCAGCGCGTTATTACCAGAATTTGCAGTGGCTAAATATCAGACTTTGCCGAGCATTAGCGAATACACAGGCAGTAACGAAGATAAATTTAATGCGCTGCATTATACCCGTGTATTAGCAGAACTCGCCGGGATCCTGTATTTAAAAGGCGGGCGTTTTCATGTGAAAAAAGTCGCGCAAAAACAATATCAACAGCAGGGTATTAGCGCGTTCTTCCTGCCGATGTTAGAGGCAGCTACTAGCCAATATAACTGGGGCTACATGGATGCATGGTCTTCTGATATTGATGTGCGTACGTTCTGGGTGTTTATGCTCTGGCGTCTGCAAACGCATGGTTCAATGGAGACATTAAGTGATGAAGTGTGTCGTGCTTTTCCCGATTTATTAAAGTCGCTGCCAAGAGAGGATCATCTTTCATCTCAGGAGCAGTTAGCGACTATCATTGAGTCTCGTTTTGTAACACGATTTTTGCAATTCTGGGGTTTTGTCACGCTTGATCCGAGAATGTATGTTGATGGGGTCAAAGTACCGCGAGACCTACAGGTTCAGCCGTTACTCAAACAAAGCTTCGCGTTTAACGTCAGGGATTAATATTTTTGGTGTTGTTGGTCTGGTTCTTGGCTGGATGGTGTCATGAGTCTGTTTGATTTAATTGGTAATGACGGCATTGTTATTACGACTGAGGAAAACCTGACTGTCGATGCAGCATTAGATTTGACCTGCTCGACATTGTTGGCTAGCGGTAAAATTGAAACCAGTTATGTGGATGCAATTAAAGCTGCACATAAAAAAATTGGTCCGTATTATGTATTAGCACCCCGCATGCGCGTCCAGAAGATGGCGTGAATGAAGCGGCATTACAAGTTACCGGTGTGGATCTGGGTTCGACAGATAATGGTGATGTGTACTTCTCGATCACATTAGCGGCAATGGATTCAGACAGCCATATTAATACCATCATGAAACTTGCTGAGTTATTCCAAAACGATGATGATATTGAAGCTATTATCGCAGCGGACAATAACGCTGACATTATCGAGATACTTAAAAAATACTAAGTTAAAATGAGATAATTGGTTTTTAGTCGAAGGCGATAACGAAAGTTATCGCCTTTTTTAGTGGGTGATTTTTATAGTCGTCATAATTTATTTTATAGGGGGAATAATTTGTATCGATAATTTCGTGATAAAATGTAATTTCATACGACGTATAGGTTATTTTAATTAACATTATACAACATACGGGTTGTTTTAATTAACCTTTACAACTAATATGTTGTACAAGGTTGAGTTTACAACGCTAAAGTTGTTTGAGGTTATAATGGATACGATTGAGAATATTACTAAGCTACTTAGCGATAGACGTAAAGAACTTGGCATGGAACAAGCTGATATGTATATGCGTATTGGTATGAAGCAGCAGCAGTACCAGCGTATTGAAGCAGGCAGTGATATTAAGCTTTCAACATTATTGCGTGTGTTGGAAGGACTTGATCTTGAACTTTCAATTACTCCGAAGAATAAATCAAAGCACCTTCAGCAAACTAAATTAGAAAATATTGATAGTATTCAGTCATTAGAAGATGATACCGACGACCTCGATTTCTGGTTTGGCTCTGAGGATAACAAATGAGCAAACAAATAGAGCAGGTCGAAGGATTAAATATTAGTTTGCACGGCGTTAATATTGCGGTTATTGCGCATTATGCAGGAGGTAAAAACATCCTCAGTTTTAACCCTGAATTTGTGGCGACACCAGAAAGTGAAAGACCTGTATTTTCATTACGCCAAATTATTGATCCTAACTATTTATTTAAGCTGCAAATTAGAACTGAAAAAATACCACCTGTATTATCAAATTTACTTCCCGAAGGTATTCTACGAGATTTGACGGCTAAGTCGTTAAATTGTCATCCGAATAATGAATTCTCTATTTTAGCCTATTTAGGATTAAACCTACCCGGTGCCATTATTGCTACTCCAATTAAAGCGGGCGATTTACCACTTTGGGCTTTAGAGCATCGTTTGTCTACAGAACCAGTACAAATAGAAGTTAGGCATGCTAATACTAAGTTTTCTTTAGCGGGTGTACAAATGAAGTTTTCTTCATCTCATCTGGATGGCCGTTATCATATTGATCAAGAGTTAACGGGTGATATGTGGATCATCAAAACACCTTCTACTGTGCATAAGGGGGTGCCAGTAAATGAATATACCTGTATGAGATTGGCTGAATCTGTCGGTGTTAGTGTCCCTGCAATACGGTTAATTAAATTAGATGAGTTAGATGGTTTACCTAATATTCGATTACCGGATGAAGAATTTGCTTATGGTATTCAGCGTTTCGACCGCAGTGCTGAGGGACGAATTCATACCGAAGATTTTGCGCAAGTATTTGGTTTGTATCCATCTGATAAATACCAAAAAGTGAATTGCGAGCTGCTAGCGAGTGCTTTGTATCGAGCTAGTCATGAGCGATTACATGATATTCAAGAGATGGCTCGCAGGTTGTTACTTAATATATTATTGGGAAATGGCGATGCACACTTAAAAAACTGGACCATGATTTATCCTGATGGCCGTACGCCGCGGTTATCGCCGTTATACGATGTGGTTTTCACTATTCCCTATATTACTGATGATAAGTTAGCGTTAAATATGTCAGGCTCTAAACAATGGTATGAGATGACGTTAGCGCATTTTGAGCGCTGGACTAAAGATGCAAAACTACCTTGGCCTGCTATAAAACCACATTTACTTGAGACGATTAAGATAGCAAGAGCAACGTGGCCTGAAATGTTAAATACGTTACCTATGCAGGATGAACATAAAGAAGCGTTGAGGACACATTGGCAGAAGTTGCAGGCTGATTTTCGTATTTATAAATAAAAACCTCGATAGATAAGGCTTTTGTATATGAATTTTACACTGCATAGAGTTTGTTACTCAGTGTCGATACCAAACGTTTTTAACGGTTGTAGCGTGTAAAAATTAAAAGGCGATAAAATGAAAGTAGGACGCAATGACCAATGCCCCTGTGGTAGTGGTAAAAAATACAAACGTTGCTGTATGGACGCGACAGTAAAACAACACACAGAAATACTCGATGACATCAGCCAAACCATGGCAATGAATCCGAACCTCAGCATCGATGATTTGAATCTGGTCATTCAGCGTAAAACGGCTGAGCGTAATAACCGCCCTAATGAGGATTTTTGTGGCCTCACACCAACGCAAATGGCCAACTGGTTGTATGCACCGTTTAGCGAATTAAAGGACGTTAATATCACTACGCCTGAGGACTTGGCAACCAGTCCGGTAATGCAGTATTTGGCTTTGCTCTTAGAAGACGCAATGCAGCAAGCTGGCTCGATAAAAGCCACCGCAAAAGGCAATCTTCCCACCAAACTGGTTAAGCAAGCCAGCGCGTTATTACCAGAATTTGCAGTGGCTAAATATCAGACTTTGCCGAGCATTAGCGAATACACAGGCAGTAACGAAGATAAATTTAATGCGCTGCATTATACCCGTGTATTAGCAGAACTCGCCGGGATCCTGTATTTAAAAGGCGGGCGTTTTCATGTGAAAAAAGTAGCGCAAAAACAATATCAACAGCAGGGTATTAGCGCGTTCTTCTTGCCTATGTTAGAGGCAGCTACTAGCCAATATAACTGGGGCTACATGGATGCATGGTCTTCAGAGGTCGATGTGCGTACGTTCTGGGTGTTTATGCTCTGGCGTCTGCAAACTCATGGTTCAATGGAGACATTAAGTGATGAAGTGTGCCGTGCTTTTCCCGACTTATTAAAGTCGCTGCCAAGGGAGGATCATTTTTCATCTCAGGAGCAGTTAGCGACTATCATTGAGTCTCGTTTTATAACGCGATTTTTGCAATTCTGGGGTTTTGTCACGCTTGATCCGAGAATGTATGTTGATGGGGTCAAAGTACCGCGAGAGCTACAGGTTCAGCCACTGCTGACTCACAGTTTTACGTTTAACATTAATTATTAATATTGCTGGTGTAAAACTTTATAGATACCGACACCGTAGAATATGAACAATAACGGAGTAATTAATGAGTAATAATTTAATACCCAATGCGCCTAGTGGAGAGTTTTTTCTATTTAAGAGCGCTGACGGACAAACTAAAGTTGAGTGTCGACTTGAAAATGATACGTTATGGCTGAACCTTAACCAGTTATCTACTTTATTTGGACGCGACAAGTCTGTTATCTCTAAGCACTTTAAAAATATTTATGATGACGCTGAATTAGTACAAAAAGCAACCATTGCAAAATATGCAACAGTTCAAATAGAGGGTGAGAGAGAGGTAACGAGGCTACTTGAGTATTATAACTTAGACGCAATTTTTGCTATTGGTTACAGAGTTCGTTCCCCTCAAGGCATTCAATTTAGACAATGGGCAACTAAAACCTTGCAATCGTATTTGGTTAAAGGTTTTGTTATGGATGACGAGCGCTTAAAACAGCCCAACTCTAGCGCTTACTTTGAAGAATTACTTAATCGTATTCGCGATATTCGTTCTTCAGAAAAAATATTCTGGCGGAAGGTATGTGATATCTACGCAACCAGTATCGACTATGACGGTAAAACACAATCAAGTATCCATTTTTTTTCTCAAGTTCAAAATAAAATGCATTGGGCAGCCCATGGCCATACAGCTGCTGAAGTAGTTCACCAACGTATTGATGCCAATAAACCTCATTTAGGCTTAACAAATTATCCAGGTAAAGATTCTGGTAAAGAACCTATACGCAAAGAAGTGATAGTCGGCAAAAATTATTTGTCTGTAGATGAACTTGAAACATTAAACCGTTTGGTAACCTCTTACCTTGAATTTGCAGAGCTGCAAGCGCGTAACGGTAAATTAATGAAGATGGCTGATTGGGCAAATAAGTTAAATGATTTTCTTAAATTAAGTGATTTTGATGTATTGACTCATGCCGGAGAAATATCGGCAGAACAAGCAAAGCAAAAAGCCAAACAAGAGTACGATAAATTTAGACGGGTGATTGATTTAAAACCAAGCCAAGTTGATCAAGATTTAGCAGATGCGGTGAAAACGTTAACGAATAAAAAACAATAAAAGTCACGACAGGGTCTGTCGCGATGTTGCGTGTCATCATCGACCAACATTCAGTGATTTCAACGCTGAAATTGGCGCTAAGTCTACGGTATCAATGATACTCAGCGGTAACGTTCCCTTACGTTGCCACACATCAAAGCGCTCTCAGTTTGCTTCGTAATCGCTGAAAGTTTTTACGCAATACTTGTCTAATTACCATCAACTGATAATATGCATGAAAGAGTATAAACATCTAAATATATTAGTTTTTTAGTTATTCTTCTAACCTCCGTTTACTCTTGACTTAAAGCCGCTTTAGGCAATCATATATTGAAAAACATGGTGCTGAATCTACTCGTTTTAATTGTTACTTATGTACCGCAGTGATTTAAGGAAAAAGGATGAATCTGAAAGAAAAACTAAAGACGATTGCAGATGGCTGGCAAGACGCGAGTACACAAGAGTTTAAAGGTCACCCAATTGCTAATTTAATTCGCAAAGAATTAGTCGAAGAAGTTAAAGCTAATATTAAAGACGCCAATTCATCTTATTTAGTTAAATCAAGTGCAGGTGCTGGAAATTGGGCGAGTGTTCCTTGGTTAGCTATTTTGAACCCCACAATTACCACATCAACTCAATCAGGCATATATCCAGTTTATCTTTTCCGCGCTGATGGCTCTGGCATCTATTTATCTCTTGGTTTTGGGACAACTGATTTGAAGGAAAAATATGGGGCTCGAGGTGGAAGAGATAAGGCCGCTGAGCTCCGTAATCAAATTCGTGGTAAAGACCAAAGGCTTGAAAATTGGAATGAAAGTATTGATCTTCGGTCAAGTACTGATTTAGGTCGTTCTTATGAGTTAGCTACAGCTGGCGCTAAATTTTATCCTAGTGATTCGATACCTGATGACGATAGATTGCTGTCAGATTTGAAAGAAATACTAGATATATATTCCGCAATAAACTTAGAAATTCAAGTGCCAGAGGTAGTAGTTCCGAAGACTGATGATCATACAGTACTCTCCAAACCCTTCCTGCTTTTAGCTGGCATCTCTGGTACGGGTAAAACCCGTTTTGTGCGTGAGCAAGCAAAAGCGAGTGGGAGCTTGAAAGAAACCTATTGTTTGACTTCTGTTCGACCAGATTGGCATGAGCCGAGTGATTTACTTGGGTATGTCTCGCGCATAGGGGCTTCGCCAACGTATATTGCTACTGATGTGCTGAAATTTATTGTTAAAGCGTGGAAAGGCATTATTAAGTCAATTACCTTTAATAATGACGGGACTCCCTGTGATTGGAGAGGTTTTGATTTAAAAGATATTAAACCATTTTGGTTGTGTCTGGATGAGATGAATTTAGCCCCTGTTGAACAGTATTTTTCTGATTATCTCTCCGTGTTAGAGACGCGCGAATGGAATGATCCTGATAAGTTAGAAAAGACTGGATTAGATTATTGCTATGAATGCGATCCGCTCATTAAAGGTGATGTTTTTAGTGGGCTAGATAGTGAAGCTGTTGACGAAGACAACAAACCCTCAGATCGGCTCGCCAAACAATTAGGCTTAGATTTAAAGATTAAACACGATAATGATATTTGGCAGTATTTTTTACACCATGGTATCGCTATCCCGTTTAATCTTATTGTTGCTGGCACGGTTAACATGGATGAAACCACGCATGGCTTCTCACGTAAGGTCATCGATAGGGCGCTGACGTTTGATTTTGGTGAGTTTTTCCCTAACGACTTTGATGCATTTTTTGAACCTAAGATTAAGGCTAAGACGCTGAGTTATCCAACCAGCTCTGACGGCCGCAATAAACAAGCACTAGCACATACTGCCGATCCCGAGGGTAACCTTTCGATTCAATTTCTAACCAGCATTAATTCTGTGCTAGAAAACACGCCATTTAAATTAGCTTATCGCGCATTGAATGAATTATTGCTTAACGTGATCACTACGAAGCCTGAATCAGAAATCGCACTGCAAGCTGTTTGGGATGACTTTTTAATGTGTAAGGTATTACCCCGCATAGAAGGTGATATTGATAAGTTGACCAAGCCGAATAGTGAACAAAATATTCTTGAGCAGCTTGAGACCGTACTTAAATCACAGTTAAACATGGTTTGGGATACGCAAAATCGTCCTGATCTTTACCGAAAAATAATTGCCAATGAAGATGAAGTGATTGAGATAGCTTGCCGAAGTAAAGCCAAGCTAAATTGGATGAATCAGCAATTACAAGCTGGGTTTACGAGCTTTTGGCCATAGGGTAGGTTGCGATAGTGCAAGAACTTATTCGTTTAGAAACCGCTGATTGGGAGCTGACTATCAGTTGCCAAAATCTGCAATCAAAGCAAAAGATTTACTCTGACATGTTACGACGTCGCAAAGATGAGCACGTGCCGAATACACTTTGCTTTACGCCGCCAATTCAACTTCTTGATTTTTATCTTGAGGATGTAGCTGTATTTGATAATGCGGCGCCTTGCTCGCCAGTGAGTGAATTAACACTTATCAAGCCGTTGTTTTTTGAAAATACTCAGTATCAATTTGAATGGGTGTTTTTAAATGAAGACATAGAGGATGCTGCTATTGCGCATCCTTTGCGCCATATCGCGCAATCCTTTCGTTTTGTGCCGAAACGCAGGGGGCGATCTCCAAGTCTTATTGGCACTATTAATATGGGTAATGATGTTGGCCAGCTCAATTTACCTTTAACTTACCACATTAGAAAACAGGCGCAGTTATTAACGATTGCCCTTGAAGTGTTACCGATCAAAATGCAACTGCACAGTGATTTACCGGCAATGTATCAGTGCATCGATAACGCATTTCCATTGTGGCGCTTTAGTTTGGCCGAAACGACAGAGCAGCATGCGGCTAAAAGTAGACATCGTGGTCATTTTCCGCTGCTTTGGTTGGCGCAGTTTAAGGTATTACGGCAACAGCTTGAAGCATCATTGAAGGTGATCGCTAATTCACCGCATAGCCGCTTACAAAATAGAGTCAGTCATGTTAAAGCTGCGCGTTTGAAAGGTAAGTTAAGTCATAAATTGGCAGAGCGCGTTAAAAGCGACATTATGAATGGCCGTCTCGATAACCGTTACCAACAAGATAAAAAATACCTCAGTGTTGATACGTCGGAAAATCGTTTTATTAAAATGGTGGTCACTCAGTGTAAGCGAGAGTTAGAGACGTTAACCAAAAAGCTCGAAGCTAAAAGTACTGATAATGACAAGTACCGTTTATCGGAACATTTTTTAACTCAGCTTCGAAGTTGGCAGAACCCCTTGCAGAGAATGCAGCAGCAAAGCTTTTTAAAGGACGTGGGTGATTATAATGGCCAGCAAAGAGAGTCGCTAGTCTTACAGCAGAAAACAGGTTACAGCGCTGTATACCGCGTTTGGCAGGAGTTAAAGTACTACTTAGATGTGTTTGCTCGGCATTCCACGGTATCAATGAAGTCAGTCGCTGAAACCTATGAAATATGGTGCTTTTTAACTGTGCGGCAGATATTAACTGATAGCCTTGGTTTTGTGGAAGTTGAAAATCATAAAACCAAGCTCAAGTTAAATAAGTATTCTGAATTGCAGTTAGAAGATGGGTTAACGGGTGCTGGCGCATTTAGTTTTAAACGGGAAGATGGGCTGACCGCGCGTTTGGCGCATGAACCCATTTTTAACAAAAACGGTGCCAATATTCGTTCATACTTAGTGAGCCAAAAGCCCGATATATTACTTGAAGTAACCTTTCCAGATGGTAAAAAATTCATCTGGTTATTTGATGCTAAATATCGTATTAAAACTAAAAATAATCGGTTTGATGATGACGATGTAGATAACCAAGATTTTGTTCCCGACGATGCGATTAATCAGATGCACCGTTATCGTGATGCGCTTATTCATATCAATAAATTAGCTGATAGCGTAAGTAAAAGTCGCCCAGTCTTTGGTGCCTTTGCTTTGTATCCGGGTTTTTATGATCAAGAATCTAAAACAAATCCTTATGCTGAAGCAATTCAAGAAATTGGCATCGGTGCTTTTGCATTGCTGCCTAGTGAAAAAGGCAATAGTAATTGTAAATGGCTAGAAAACTTTCTAATTTCTCAATTAGGAAATTTAGATTCAAATTACCCTTCTTCAAGTATTAGTGAAGCCTTGTATGTGAATGATGCGGCACGTATACCTTATTATGGAATGGCACAGAAGCTTTATTCTGACTTAACTATGACGATTGCGTTAGGCGGTGGAAAAGGCCGAGAGCCAGCGTATCTTGCTGCGTTTAAGCAGGGCTCTGCTAAATGGTATCACTTGCCACAAAAAACGTTTCTCGATAAATATAAACAACATATCGCGGATGAAATTACCTATCTCGGTTTAGCTATCACATCGGATCAAAATTCGAGTGCAAAGCAAATCGATAAGCTGTGGCCAGTAAAAAATGTCAAGTTAGTACCAAGGCTCGCTATCAGTGCGGTGCAAGCGGGTAAAGAGTCTAGCTCTAATGAGCTTTATTACTTATTTGAGTTAGGTAATCCATTGATACTACAAGCCGCGATTGAGAATGTTCCACATCGACCAATACGCAATTCAATGAAACTGACAACGTTGAGTAAGTTGAATTGTATCGAAAAATTTAGCGATGTAGAGAAGGTGTATCAGGACGCTTTCGCGTAAAAAGCCCTGCTAATCATTAATTAGTAGGGCTTTATTAGTTATTTTAACTCGCTGTAGACGTTATTCAATATTTTGTAACTAACTATAGGGTGGTGTTTTTTAATTTATATGTATCAGATGCTTACCGTGTATTGATAGTGGTTATGTGCCTCTGTGTCATCGGTAGTGTCATCAGTTGGATGGTTGCTACCTGAATTATTCGGGTTTATATTCAGGTAGTTGTAAGTTAAAAATTATCTATTATTAAAATAACTTTCAGCCAAGCCTTTTGTTTCGTCTATTCGACCCAATTGCTGCGGGCCGTCAAACCTGTAAATTCTGCCGTTTTCATTAATTGAAGCAACTAAATTTAAGGCATCCCTTTCACTGTATTTGAATTTCTGTGTCAAAACAGTAAATAAGTGATAAAACTCATTTCTCATATCCGTTGCAAAAATTCCCGGATCATCAGATCCAAGAGCAAGCAGCATTTCGGTATCGTCAGCTATCGCTCTCTCTGGTACTTGTAACCAGCGAAATACATGATGCTGTTCAATGCATTTATAATGGCTGATACGCACATTACTCGTTGGTAACGTTTCAATGACAACTTTTTGTCTTGCTACATAAGCTTGCGTATATTGTTGTGCTTCTAGAAGAACATCAAAGTCTATATAACTAAGGTCTACTTCAATCTCAGCCTCGTTCTGTGTCAAAACCCGTTGATCGCTTGTTTGTATTTTTAATAATTTCAAAATACGGTTATCAACTTTTTTGGTCAACTCAAATTCGATAGCTAGAATTCCAATATGTTCTAATGGACCCATTACATTAGCTAAAACATCGGCGATAATATTTGGTCGTAAACCACGAAGTTTCCAAGCTTCTTGTAAATCTTCAATCGGATAAAGTTCACCATAAATGTTCAAACATAACTCACGGATTTTAGTTTCAATTCGCCCAAGCTGAATTTTTGAATTCAATTTATCTAATGCAATTTTTCTTAAAAATAATAAATCATTTAGCCATTCAGCTTGTTTTAAATATATTTTATCTGGCATAGCATCGAGCCATAATTGTGGATGAATTCCAATTGCGGTGCCATGTCCAATTCTGTCACCATCTTGTAATCCGAGTAATTTAATCGAGTCGTATATTGAGCGGATACCACTTAATAAATGTTCGAAATCTTCTCCCGTATGAAAGGTGAAATTTCTAATGCCACGAGACCGACAATAACGATACACAGGCGCAAAAACTTCAGGCGGAGATTCTAGCTCATTGGCGGCGGCATCAATGCCTGTAATAATGGCACGCAAATTTGGATGAGCATCTAGCATTTCACAGAGTAAAAATGCTTTTTCATCTAAATCGTCTCTCCTACTTTCGAAATGATAACCACCATCTTTAACGCTCCAGGGTTGTTTGATGAAATGCGCTACTAATCGTAAATTGGGGCGACTAAATTGGGACACTTTCTCTGCGAGTTGATTAATATCAGTCGCTAGCTCTAGCGGTTTCAAACCTCCGGCATATTGTAAAAAACCAGTGAGAATATCTGTTATTAAATCAATGTTTTTACTCTGTTCTCCTTTGGGAGCAAATCGTCCTTCAAGTGTGCTTAAATCTGGTCTGTCATTGATTTTAGGACCGTGCAATTGGAAAAATCGAGCTTTGTACGATTTTTCAATTTGACTGCGACCATCATTATCTGCAAATTTTTGAAATTGATCAAAACCATACTGATTAGATCGTTGAACAAGTAAATGACGAAAGCAATTCATGCATTGCAGATATAATAGATAACATGCGTCGGCAATATTTCGTGTTTGTGCAGGTTCTAGTTTTAATCTATATAACAATTTCACTTGCCAGTTTAACTCTTCAATATGAGACCAATGCTGCTCAACACCATGAAATCGTTTTGCTTCTTCAATAAAACTAACTGGCTCAGAAATAGATGAAAAGCTTAAAATTTTAGATAAATTCTTACAGCTGTCATCATAATGTGTAAGCCCTAAACTTGATTCATTCTTTACTAACCAAAGTAAAAGGGTTTCTCTTAGTCTTCTTGCAAGGTGAAAAATATGTAAAAGCTTTTTAGGGGTATCTAAAAAAGGGTAACTTGCATAAAGTAATTGCACTCTTTCTTTTTTAGCTGCTTCGATCATTTCTTCAATTAAAGCATTTGGTTGTATCATAGTGTCATGCCACAACTGCTCAAATAAAGTGGTGCCGTTTAAATGCAAATGGGCTTCATGCAAACCTTGATTGTGAATATAATCTTCAACTTTTCCGTTGAATGGTGAAATAATGCAGCGCAGCCCAATGTGCTCTTTTATTGCCGCCGATAATGCGCTTTTATCATTGATTATTTGCTTATCTAATTGCTTAGATAATTGTAACGCCATAACAGGAAAGCCACTTTGATTGGACAGCCAATATTGCCAATCGTTAAATTTATCGTCTTTAACAGCAAGGCTACGAGCATCGTTAACAAGATGGAAACGCGCAGCTTGATCAAGCAAACTATAGCACCAGCCATTGTCTTTCTTATGCTGATCTAATTGTCGCCAGTGACCATGAAAAACTTGATCGGTCCAATTAAAATGCCTCTGTTGCCATGAGGCATAAGTTAATTTTTTAAGCTCATTGTCATCAAGGGCAAGTTGATCTCCAGGAATTAATAATTTTAACTGCTTACAAAGCGGCTTAAAAAATCTCGGTTCTGAAAGTAAATATTGGTTAAGATTTGGCATTATTTATCTCCAAATTTCCCCATAATTACAAATCGGGAAATAATCGACATAGCTTGTTCCGATTGGTCCTCTATATCTTTTAGATAAGTCAGCTTTTGTGATTTTTCACTATTAAGTTCTATAAATGATTTTATAGATTTGAATAATTTAATTTTTTGTAGTTTAGTTTTATCTACCAAATCTAAAGCGTTCTCTGAGTTCTCTTTCGCTTTTTTGACTTCTTCTTCTTCCTCTTCTTCTTCTTTTTTATCTATGGACTGTATTATATCCGTTAGTGTTGAGCTTAATAATTGTGTTCCTTCTAGTTCTTTTTCTTTTTTTTCAGCTACGTCTGTATCTGTGGGTATTACTGTTGCTAAAAACGGTAAAAATAAAGGACAAGTCATCATCAGATAGGTTAATGGGAGTTTTTCATTTAATTTAACTTTGTTTTCTTCGGCTATAGCCTCAATAACATTTGATATATTATGTGTTAAAGCAGTGGAAGCTGAAGCTACGTTCTTAGCATTACTTAATTTATTTATAATGGCTTCGTCACCTTTGAATACATAACAGGCTTCTTCAATTAGGAATGAATTTAAAATCACCCAAATAAATCGTTCCATCGCTTCACTTAAAAGTAGCTCTTTTATATTCATATTACTTGATATTGTTTGCAGGGTATAATGTATCCGAGTCCATATTTTACCAAGTAATAAGGAAGACAGCATATTTCGAGAGTTTTCATTAGCTTCTTTCCAACATATTACATATTTTTCTATATCATCTATATCATCTATATCTTCTGCATGTCCAATTTCAGAAGATCCAACCATTTCTGCTTTTTCATTATCTTTTGAAGAATCATCAGTCGATTTTGGGCTAATGAAGTCAGGTGAGCTATAAGTTGGCATTTTAGAAAGTGTACTTATTGTATTTTTTACGTTTTCTTTTTTACAAATAAGGAGTTCCGATAGAGAAGCCAGTAAACAATGAATAGATACAAAATCAAATTTATTATTACCAACAGAAACAGAGTGAGATGATAATGCTATTGTTTTAGCTGACAGTAAAAATATTTTCTTTAGTGGCTTTTTATTACTAGATAAGCTAGTTTCTAGTTCAGCTAATTTTTCAATTCCAAACTTAGCTATGTCTGATCTTGTCCCGAATGCGATTCCCTTATTAGGTCCATAAGTCTTCTTTATTTCTCTTTTTAAAGTGGCATGATTTATTTCTGCTTGAGTAGTTCGAAGAACCCTCAATACTCCCAACTCAATGCGAGATGTACTCAAAAGTCGGCTAAAATGAGCTGCTAAACTAAATGAGTTTTGACTTTTGTTTAGCCCTATATAGTCGATGTAATTTTTTTCCTCCTGCTCGGTTTTTATTTTAGCTCTAACGTTATTCATAAATATTGTACTAGCGGCAGGTCCCGCAAGCATTAGCTGTAAAAATCTTCCTGCGGATTGATTAAAGCTACTTTCTTTGGGATTCAAGTGGTTACTTATTACGCTTGACAAAACAAACATAGAAGAATTATAACTAGATGAGTTCCCATCGGGCCTTGCATAAAACCCTGTTTCTAATTCGCCGTTATTTTTGCAAAGATTAAATAATGCCATGCCTATAACATGAGGATGAATTGATTGATCTGATAATTTTTCAATAGGTATGTTTTCTTTGCGTAAATCGCCGATATAACTGTCACGTAGTGCTGTAAATAAAGATTGAGAATTAATTTTTGTTGCTTCGGTGCTTTCATCTACAGATTTTAATATTTGCAATATAGTTCTAATGGGTTGCTCTAAAAAGAAATTAACATAAGGCTTAATATCCTTATTATTAATTCTAAGACTTTCACTTATAACATTTTCAATATGCTCTTTTATTTCAATCGATGGATCTATTGTCCCTTCGATTCTATCTTTTAATTTAACCTTTATTTTTACCTTGTACTCGATCAAATTAGCTAAGTTCTTAAGCTCAATTCTATGCTCAACTGGCAAAACTTTTGCTAAATATTGCTGCTCTAAATGAGAAACCATCTCTGGTAAGTTTTTAGATAATTCATCCATTCCTTTGATTGCATCATTGCCATTATTTAGCTCTTTTGCTCGCTGGCTTTGTACTATGTGGCAGTATAGAGAAGGGTCCCCTGAGATTAAAACCACCAATTTTGGACTAGTTAAATATTTACGAATTAGTTCCAATATTTCAAAAGCTTCTGTCGTTTTAGTATCGACATCATCAAAAGCGATAATTAATAAATTTACATTTAAAATTTCAGCCGCTTTATCAATAAGTTCGTTAAATTTACGCTCTAAATTTTGCCCGCCAACGGCATGTTTTAACGCTTTATTTAAAAAGAAAGCAGGATCTTGATCCTTACTTTTATCACCATTTCCAAGCAATTTAAGACCTTCCGCCATCTCTTCCATACAGGCCTGAAAGTCATACCGCTGTCGTTCATCAGAAGTTCGACTTAATGCATGTATCACCGTGGCTTGAATTTTGGCAATAATTTGTACCAAGATATGCTCATGAACTTCAATTAAAGTGGGGTCAATAAATGCGATTGGTTTTATCTTCATCTTGTTGTTTGGTTTGGCTTGCTCTAATAAAACAGATCGTAAGAAAGTTGTTTTACCAGCTCCTCGCTGACCACTGATAAAAATGGTGTTGTTATATCTTTGGGGATTAAATTCAAGTTCCCACTCTTCATAGGAATATTTTTCTTGTTGTATATTTTTAGATTGTGTTGCAAATTTTTTTAGTAACGCATTTAACTGCTTCTTAGCCTGTACTTGGAGTAGGGTGCCTGTGACACAAGCACTTGCATTTAACGCCTCTGCTAAATTTATTGTTATATCATCTGACATTTGAACTTCCAATTAAGTAATGCAAAATAGGTAGATAATAACAGATGGATATTTAACAAGCATTTTAAATTTGCATTATGTTTTCGATTAATAGATTGATTTTAAAAACTTTTAAAGTAGGTTTCATTCAAACCACCAGCCCATGCCCATTAACCTTGAGCCATTCTTTACACTCTTGGTAATCAGGTATGACTCGCTCCACTTCTTTCCAGAACTGCGGTGAGTGGTCGTGGTGGAGTAGGTGACACAATTCATGTACTACGACATAATCGACAATACGATTAGGTGCCATGACAATTACCCAGTTGAATTCAATATCACCATAGGGTGTACAGCTTCCCCAACGACTTTTAAATTCTTTGATACGTATTACCGAGGTTTCAACACCAACTAGCGGCTCATAACGCTGTACCTTTTCTGTTATCTTTTTTAAAGCATTGCGTTTATACCAGTTAACTAAGAATCGGCGAATATAATGATGTTGCTGTGTAATGTCGGGGATGGATACAGTAATACGCCCATTGATTAGTTTTGTTGGTCCTAAATCACCTTTAAGCACTTTTAAGCGATAGTTTCGCCCTAGGTAGGGGAAAGCTTCACCTGATACGTATTGTTTATTACTGGCGGGTGTAGCTGTACTATGTAAGGCGATCTTACTCATTATCCATACATGTCTATCTGCCACTATCTTTTCAATCTTGGTAATGTCGAGCTTTTTAGGGACAACAACCATTACCACACCATCTTCAACTTTTAATGATGCGGTCTTAGTGCGAGATGTTCTTGTTATCTCCACGAGGTAACCTTTTCCTTGGATCACCTCGGGTTCATTGTTTTGCATCTTCATCAACTTACTTATTACCACTATCTATTTCCAAATTTGGTTTTAGCTAAGTCCATAAAGCGTTCTTGCAAGATATTTACTAAAGCCTTATCACCAAAAGGTTGGTCGAGTACCGCTCGTTTTATTTCTCTCTTCATGCGCTTCACTTCATTCTGTTTATTGAAGAAGTCGATGATCTCTGTTGCTTCATCCAGAATGGTAACTAATGCTTGTATGGTTGCTTTGATCGCATCATGTATTGATTCATCAATAACATCACCATCACTGGCTTGGGTGACTTCGGAGATAAGGATATTGTAGAACGCGAATTCAGTTTCAGATAAACCTACGTCTTGTGCGGCTTGCTGGTGGGCATTACCTATATCACCTGTCAAATCTAACAACAGGTCGAGTTGTTGCGCCCATTCTCCTGCTGTTTTCTCAATAATATCGCGTAGACGTAAGCTTAATGAACGGTAGTACTCAGGGTCTTCATCTAAGTTAATCGTAATGTGATGCTTGATAGCACTTTCTATCTCAGAGGCTTTAGATTCATCTGATTTAGTGGGCTTAATGCTTTCCTTGAAGTTGGCAGATAATAAATCCACTGGTGGGATCTTAGGGTCTACGCCTGTACTTAGGATATGCTCATCCACTAGCTGACGAACCTTCTCACCAATTTCTTTCATGTCTAAACCCGCATCACGATATAAGGTTTTTGCGGCGTTGTGGATTTTACCCAATAACTTCATATCAGCGATGAAAGGCGCTGCGGCGTTGTCGGGTAAGATGACATTTAATTGTTTAGCAAACTTCTTAAAAGCTAAATCAAATTGAGCACGAACAGCTTCGTCTTTCAGTATTAATACATAATCATCAATGTCAGTGCTTTTTACGCTTTTAAAGAACGACATTGCACGAGTATGCGCAGCTTGTAGCTTGGGTATCTCGTCTTTCAGGCTTTGGTATGAGCCATCGACATCTTCGCTAGTGAATAATTCCAGTGCTTCGGTAAGGTGAGTCGCTAAACCATGATAATCGACCACATAACCACATGTTTTGTTTTTGTAGGTACGGTTCACACGGGCAATAGCTTGCATCAAGGTATGGTCTTGTAACTTACGGTCTATATACATAACTTGTGCAATAGGGGCATCAAAACCCGTTAATAGCATGTCTTTAACGATCAAGAAGGCTGTGTTATCAAACTTCTTATTTTTCTCTTCAGTGCCTTGCTTGTCGAGTCCAAATGGCTTTTTGAAATTCTTAATAACCTTCTTCTGGTGTACTTTATCAGTGTACTGGGCAATATAAGGTTTATCGTTGTGAACTCCTGATATAATCACTTCTGATGGTGGGGCACCCAGTTCATCTAAGGTTGACTTGAAGATGGTTGCTGCGTGACGACTACCTACGACTATCATCGCTTTGAAGCCGTCAGGGCGAATACATTCTTTGTAATGTTTTAGCAGGTCGATACATACCCAACGGATACGAGCAGGGGCTTCACGAACAGCTTTTTCTACACCGTATTTCTTTTTTATTTCGCGCTGCTCTTCTTCTGTGTAATCACCAAAGTATTCTTCAAACAGTTTATCCAGTGATTCACCAGCAACTTCTGATTTAACCTCTCGGCCTTCATACAACAGACTAACGGTTGCCCCGTCTTCTACGGCTTGGTTGATCTTGTATTCATCAATGTAACCACCGAAGGCTTGCCCCATCTTTTGGGTTTTAAGCAGCGGAGTGCCTGTAAAGCCAATTTTAGGCGCATTGGGTAATGCGGCGTTAATGGTCATTGCTAAACCACCGAATTGAGTACGATGGGCTTCATCGGCTAGGACGATAATTTTGTCGCTTGGGTTTAAGTCTGCAAAGCCTTCGGCTACTGTTTTTTGCTTCTCTTGTTCTTTTTCTAGGTCAGAGAATTTTTGCACCATTGCGGTTACAAGGTCTGAGCTGTCTTTTTTTAGCAGTTCTTTTAGTTGTGCCACTGAACCTGCATTATAAACTGTTTCGCCTTGGGCATCACGGAAGGTATTAGATAGCTGTTCATCCAGTTGTGTTCGGTCGGTAATGAAGACTAGCTTGTACTGTTTTAGGTCGGCATCTCGGCGTATTTTTACAGCAAGCATGACCATGGTTAATGATTTACCACTGCCTTGGGTATGCCAAACCACGCCTGATTTTTCTTTACGGTCTTTGCCTGTCTTTAGACGTTGGATAACTTTGTTTACTGCACGGAATTGCTGATACCGTGCAACTTTTTTAATGATACGCCCGTCATCGGTTTCAAAGATGATGAAGTTTTGCAGTAGGTCTAAGAAGTTATTTTTACTGAACATACCAGCAAGTAAACGCTGTTGTGCCGTTACCTTGGTTAAGTCGTCATAGCTTGGCTGCTGGTTATAATCTGCTGAAGGGTCGGCAACTTTATCAAGCGCTGGTAACTCCTCACTGTCATCTAATGCATTCTCAGGCATTTCGATATCCACCTTAGCGCGGAAGTCTATGACGTTATTGGTTAATGATTGTTGGGCAAGTACTTGGTCTGTATATGGGTAAGCATCTTTCCAATCACCATAGTGTGCTGAACTAGAGCTAATCGTACCTACCTTGGCTTGATCACGGCAGGTCGAGATCATCAGTTGGTTGTACCAGAATAGCTTTTCAGCACCTTCATGGTCTTCAGGGTTGCGGATATTGGCATAGCGACGTAGTTGGTCAATGCCTTCACTCATTGGTGCCGAGATATAAGGTGACTTACATTCGATGACTGCGAGAGGGATGCCATTCACAAAGCAAACAATATCGGGAATGATATTTTGATTACCTTCAATCTTAAATTGATTGGTACAAAGGAATTCGTTGTTTGCTGGGTGGTCGAAGTCGATAAGTTTAACTGTCTGCCCTTTACGGCCTTTGCCAAGGTCTTGCTCTACCGATAGGTAGTTAACCATGGTTTGATAAAAGGCGTGGTTATATTCCATCAATGCAGCAAAGTTCGGGTGGGTTATATCACGAGAAACTTTACGTAAGTTCTCGTCACTTATCCACGGGTTGATGCGTTTGATGGCTGTTTCTAGGCGTTTAACCAAGACAACATCACGCAGTGAAGCACGTTCAGGTTTACCGTCAGCGCAGACATGTTCTGGTGATAGGTGCTTACCGCGAATATATAACCAGCCGAGTTTAACTAATTGGCTAATAGCAGGGATTTCTACTTTATCGAATTCGTTGTTTTTCATTTATCTTTCAGACTCACTTTGCTGAGATAATACTGCTTGTTCGGTCTTGGTAAGATAATGCTCGATTGTCTCTTTTATTGAAGCTACCCCACTTTCAGTCATTAGCGATTCTAGTGGTGTTTCAAAGCCGAATTTAACAAATCCATTGTCTAACTCAAGATCAACTGATGTACTGTAATCAGGATAACGTCCAGATTCCCATCGATCATAGAAGCCAGTATCAACGCTTTCTATAGCGCGATAAATCGAAATTCGTAATATGCTTTGGGCATCATCGACACTTACTTTTAGGTTCAATGCATCTGGTTGCCCTTTGCACTGTTCATCATTAATACCAGAGTCATTAATAACAATGAACTCAACAATATAATCATCGATGGTAACTTTAGCTTCGTCATTAATATGTTTAAATACATAACGAGTTGACTCTGCTGGTAATAAGTCCCACTGCCATTTTTTGAATGGGTTTCTACCAGGCTTATTGAAGCGTACTGGTGCCCAAAAATAGAACTCAGTATTAGCATCATGAGCAATCTGCTCGATGGTCGGTAATAAACGCTGGTAATAAGCAGCGAGTAAACGATGTGCAGTACGGACTTGGACAAACAGGTCGTCAGTTTTATTATTCATGTTTATTATGCCTTTAAACTAGATTGGAATTGTTGCAGATTTAGAGGTTGAAATGAATGGTTCAATAATTCATTCATATTTTCAGAATTGGAAAATATCTGCTTTTTAAGATTGGAAGTAATATATGTTTCAGTTAATGATAAAGGGAGGAAGTCATTGTATTGAATAAGGTCTAGCCATTTGAATGGTGATGTTTGTAAGCCATATAAACTAAGACCTTCTAATATGTCATTTAAAATACGGTCATCTTGTTTAGTTAATTTTTTATCTGTGGTTAACGTTAATATATGTTCTGTTACTGCTGCCCATTCTAATGCCGCTATACCATTTAATTCTACGTACTGTTTCAATAAACCTGCTGCCCATTGTTGTACATTGAATACCGAAATTCGACCAATCGCTAAGAAATAGAGAGGTTTGCCTTGGTATTCTTCAGATTGTAGAAATGAGGCAATCTCTTTTTGCCATTGATTGAAATATTGATCACCACCAGCTGGTGGCTTTACCTCAACAATGATATTGCACTTTGCAAAATTCAGGATTAAGTCAGGCTCAACTTGGTTGGAGCCTTTATCATGTTCATGGGTAAAGCGAGGCCAGTAGCTAATATCTTCTAATTCACCAACGTCAGTTGGAATACTACCAAAGCATGCTTTAAACCAATGTTGCAGCATACTTCTCTGTACTTCATCAGAGAGATAATAAAATCGCTCAAAGACTGTCGATGTCAGCAAATCTTCACGGGCCTTAAATAAGCTAGACCAACTAACTGAATCATCCTTATTGTGTTCAATACGACCGGCCTTACCGTGGATAATTGCTTTTAGCATATTGCTTGCTCTTTAATTTTAATAATAGCGTTTATATTACAGATGTTTACCTAGCAATTATGTTGGGAATATAGAAGTTAAACAAAATAAATTTAATTATTTTCAATTTGGACGACTTCCCCCCTTTTTCGTGAGCTTACGACAATATAGTTTGACTTAAGGAAATTTGGCAAGTCCCGGCAGATATGCCGGGATGATGGTTTATTTTACTGGTAATTCCAAGGCAGATAATTTTCAGGTGCCAACTTCACCGCTTCTTGTTCTCGTTGCAGCGTATTTAAATAATCAAAAATATTAGTGCCGGCCCAGCTGGCTGTGGCTATGATTGAGGTGATAACATCACCGATACTGGCTCCAGACAGCGTTTTGTGGAACATCGCATTTTTTCTATCCCTGACCACCAATTTTAATTCAGCCTCCATTAAATTATTATCTAATTGCGCCCCTGGCACCGTGCAGAAACACGTTAAGCCTGCGTAATGTTTATCAAAATAACGGATCGCTTTGCCAAGCCCACTGTTTTCCTCAACACTGCCATCGCTTAAGTGCTGGCGACCCCACGCGCGGATCTCAGCCATGATTGGTCGCGAATTTTCATCATGATAAGCTTGCCGCTGTTCACTATTGAGCTGTTTTTCTGTTGCCAGATTATCAATATGCCAGATCTCGCCATAACGATCTAAAATACCTGCAACTTCATCGGGAAAATGGCTAAGCACATCCACAAATTGCCGTCGAGCATGGCTGTTACACAAGGACTGGATAAATTCGACATCAACGGAGGGGCGGTTGCTGGCCAGTGCATCGCTCATGATAATGGGCGGTGAACTTGTTTTGTCTCGCAAACACAGCACGCTATCGATAAATTCACCCGCGTGACCTATGTTAGTTTCGAACAACACTATTTTTTGATCTGCGGTAGTGGTTGCTATCATGCCCGAGCTATAAACTCCAGTTCTAACACGTTCTTTATCGCTATTACGTTGTTTTTTAATGATGGCGGTTTGGTCGAGAATACGGTGTGTGGTGTCATCAATATAATAATGCTTGGCATTGCCTGCAATTGTTCTCAAGTGCTTAAATACAGGCCAAATGGCGTTGGCCACATATTCGGTTTGATCGAAGATAGATGACGCGGTAATAGGTACGCCTAAGATGTTTTGCAAACTGCCTTGGCGATAAAACGGTGTGCCTGCGTAATATTTGTTGATCGCCATTAAGCTGCGTGCGCTGTAGCCGTATTTTTGTTTGGCATGCCCATCGGCCTGTACGTTTTCAGCCAGTGGCGCGGTAAAATAAGCACCGCAGGCATTACAACGTAGTCGTTCCATGATGTGTTGCTCTGGCACAAAAGGGCTTTGCCCTGTGATCCGCAAGAAGCTTGCTGGTTCATACTTGGTGAGTTTCCCCAAGTCGCATTCAGGACATAATTCACCCTTGGTCAGCACTGTTAAGGCGTGGTGAATGATTGTCGGTTTGACTTTTTGGGTCTTGGGTTTAGTGCGCTTGATTTGTTTATGTTGGGCTTTTTTACCTTTTGCGGCAACGCCTTGCTGACTGATGAGTGCCCCCAGTTTTTCTGACGATTTAACGATACCGACGAGTTTTTTCAATTTGTGTATCGTCACATCTTTACTGGCGATGTTTTCTTGCAAATTAGCCAGTGTCATCAAGGCATTAAGCAATAGCTGACAATCAGCCGAGCTTAACGCCAGTTCATGCTCTTTGGCTTCTGTCACGCGTTCAATTAAGGCATCGAGTGCGTCATTATCAATATCGGTGAATGATTGAGTCAACATAAGTGTCCAGTGTGCTCGTCTATAATTAAGCGAATATGGATTATTGCAGGCATAAAGGATCGGTCAACATGATCGTTTAGATCCTACGATATTAATGTAATATTGTGAATTACATCGCATTTTATGCCACTTGTACCACCGGAGCCGCGGATAATAACTGTCGCAGATGCTTAGCCTGCATGGAGGTGATGGCTTCCTTGGCGGTTGGCCAGTTGGAAAATTTGCCCTTTGATAATCGTTTGGTCATTAACCAAAAACCAGACCCGTCATAGCTTAATGCCCGGATCATGGTTTTATTACGGTTAATAAAGACAAACAAAATGCCGGAACGCGGGTCTTGGTCGAGTTGTCGACGACAAATCGCCACAAATCCGTCAATGCCACAGCGAAAATCGGCGGGTTGAATAGCCAGTAAGATAGGCGTATTCGCGGTCAGTAATATCATACCAGCAGCGCCCCCGTGATAACGGCAAGTAACGCAGGCGAGAGCGGGCCAGAAAGTTGTAACCGGTTACCATTTTTACAAGTGAGCGTAATATTAAACTCATCCGAACTGGCATTCAGCTCGTCAGGGACAGCAATGAATTCGCTAGGTTTTTTGACGGAAGTCGCTTGTTTACACCAATGGTGAAAGGTTGAATCGGCAATGTTTAATGCGGTTTTAATTTGGCTCGATGAATAATATTGAGCCAGTGCAACGGTTTTATCTTTCAACTGCTGAGGTGTTTTTTCTCTGGGATATTGTCGGGTCAAGCGCCATTGTTGAAATTCAGATGCAAGGCTGCTGAGTTTGTCTTGATTTGTCATATTACTTACTCTAATTTGGGATGCAGTAAGTAAATCAAAATTTGTACGTTAAGTTGAGCTATCTTGTCGTAAGCTCACCCTTTTTCAAGGCATTTTTAACCTGTCATTATCTCTCTTGTTGGCGGGAGCTTCTACCAACACTAAATTTACTTTATGGAGAAATGATATGAGTAAGAACAAAACACCAATGACATCGGATGCAGCTGCACGTATTCAAAGCTCAACGGCGAAACAAAATGGTGGTTCAGTAAATAAGGGCGGTTTTGCTGCGAGAGCAACGAGTGCTGGCGCAAAAAATTCAAACGGTTCATCAAAGCAGGGTGGTAAGTAGTAAGTTATTCGACCGCTATATGTGCACGTGTATTTTTACTCGTGCACAATTAAAATCACCATGCAGAGGTATATAAATTGAATCGTGTAGATTATTTTTGGTCGTTATGGAAAGAAGCCCTTATGCGAACTATAAATTTAGGTTTAGATCCATCATTTGACTCAACATTTATATTTAAAAGTATTTCATCGAATGAATACAAACAAGTCAAAGAAAAGATTGAAGTCGCATTTGTACAAATCATTAAATCTTTAGATTTGATAGGGCAGGATAGAAATTTAACGAGATTAAATTGCTCGCTACTTGCTCATTTTATGCAGCAAGAGCTGAATAAATTAGGCATTCGTTCAATTGTTGTTACTGGCGATTACAAGTTTGTAGGGGAGTATATGTATGAAGTTGATCATGACTATCTAGTTCGAGAGCTGAAAGGTAAAAATACGGGCGGTTTAGCGCTTCATTGCTGGTTAGTTCTTGAAAACTACATGTTAGTTGATCCGACACGTATGATTTATCATGAAAAAGAAAAGTTTATCAACTATGAAATTGATGGTATCCCTTTAATTGAAGATATCGAAAGCGTGCCAGAGGGTTTATTCTATCACCCTTATATTTTAGGTGATGAGTATCTGAAGCGAATAAACGCCCTTTAATGTAAGTTTGGCGGCAATACTTGTTATGCCGCTACGTTTTGTTTTAGTAAAGCCTGCTGTTTGTAGTATTCCAAATATTCAGGATATCGAGATAATGCATCTGCCATTGCTGGAAATATGTGTTCACCTTGAAATTGTCTGGATGTTTGCGAAACCAAAGTATCGATGCCTCTGGATATACGAGCATAAATTAAAATGTGTTCGATACTGTGGTGACCTAACGGTTTCACTGCAGCCTCAACAAAAGCTCTAAATTTTTTATCGGATGGTAAGTTTTCATTCCTTCGCCAGTCATTGAGTTGATGACGTTGTTTATCTTTCAGTGTTATCTCAGCTGTACCTGATTCATTGATCTCAATATAAGATGCGAGTTTTTGCCAGCTAATTTCTCCGTCATTTTTAGATAATATAAATTTGAAATGGGCCAACATCGCATCAAAACAGTGGCAAGATTCTTCAGATACCGCGAAGACTTTTATCACTGGCCACATAAAACCTTCAAAAGAATCCCAATCAATCTCTGTTCCACTACGCTGTATGTATAGTGCTAGCCCTATTTCATAATTGGCGATAGCCGCTAAATAAAAATCAAAGCGCATAGCCATAAATGCTGGTAGGAGCTTATAAGCTTGTTTTTCCGCCTCGGTTGGATCTGTTAAATGCAATTTAAGAATTTCACCGTAATCTGAAAATAACTCATCAGGTATTAGACTTGATTGAGTCCAAATGGGTAATTGGTGAGTGAAATTATCAATAAGGGATTTTTCATCGATGTCACCTTTCTTTACTTGAGCCTTATAGCTAGTAAGCATCAAGCAATCAGCATTCGCCCTTTCCTCAATGAAACTTAGTAATTCTACAAATTCATCATTGTAGTTTTGGTTATTTACACTGTTGAGGAATGGGAACCAAGTAATAGCATTGGAATTGGCGTGTCCGGCTTTAATCACTTTGCGAAGTAAGGAATAAGAGAAAGCATTATTAAGAGAGATTGGCAGCTGCTGAAACCAACTAATAAGCTTTTTAAATGTAGGTTTAGCAAAACCGTCTGTGTGCATTTTTGCGCGTGAGCTTCGACCTACATTTAACTTAATACCTGAATGATATTCTATTAGCGGTATCATTTTTCTAAAGCTATCTGGCAAGTCGAGTAATGCGCTTACTTCTTGTTGAGAAGGTAAGAAGTAGCTCGTAAATGAGGGGGTCTTGATAACATATTTACCATTGGCTTCTGGTTCAATCATGTTTACATTTAGCATTAGGTAATTCCATGTATTCCTAGTCTGTAATCGTAAATAAGCTTGTTCAACCCGAAGCGCATTACGCTTCGAATTGTTGCTGGTGGCGATTAGCTATCAAGCTTAACCCGTACTTTACCTGTTAGTAGATCTTGCATAAGGGCTTTTTTGAGTGACTTATATTGATCTATTTTTACTATTATTTTTATAATTCGCTCATCTAAGGATTCTAGAACACTAATAATCTCTAGCTGTTCATCTAGTTTGGGGATAAGAAAAACATATTTAGCTAATGCTTTTGATGAAATAAATGGCATCGTAGATTCGGTTGCACTTTTTCTCAATTCTTTTCGATTATGATTTAGTAAGTAGCTAAAGAATTTAGGTGAAATTATCTTTGTATTTGAAACAATTCGAAGTACATTCCAAGTTATCAAAAAGTCACTATCAACATCCACAATTGCAGCTGCACCCAAATCAGAACCTATATTGCAATAGAGTACATCCCCAAATTTAGGTTTTACCTTTTCAGATAATCTCGCAAAAATTTCATAACTTACATATTTTCGATTCCTCATATCAAAAACATTTTCATCTACATTATTTGATCGAATTGCTGGTATTCCATATTCACTATAAGTAACTTTTTCTGTGGTTGTATTTACACCTTGATTAGAAGATAAAATTAATTTTGAAAATTCAACAACATCCCACCCCTTCGGTATCCTTCCCACTGGTGAATCTTTAAATTCAGTATGTGGTTTACCATCCACACCAACGCCGCGCGTTAATAGCTCTTGCATCATGCCTGTTTTAAGATCTTTGAGCTTGTCTATTTGCGCCTGTGTTTTTTCAATCACATCATCAACTGAGGTGAGAATCGCTGCGATTTTTTGTTGCTCAGGACGTGGGGGGAGACAAATAGTTACAGATTTAACTGATGGTAAATTTAATCCAGCCTTAGCACCGGAATCATTTCCTAAGTTAATAACTCTATTAATCATGTCTGAAGAAAGTAAGTACGCAACAAATTTAGATTCTGCTTCAGCTTTCTTGATTCTCACTAAAGCTGTATGTTGATTGATGTAAGCTTCCCCAAAATCTTGTGGTATCCATCCAATTTTCCCTAATTCTGCCGTTATTGAAATGAGAATATCACCATGTGTCAGAGATGTTCTTTTGCCATCTGCAGAATTTGACTTAACATCCACATATTTCATGTCTTTAAGCTTCAAATAAATCCCATTTCGAGAAAGATTCGTCATTCTGATAAATTTACTTCCTGAATCAGAGTAATGCTTTGCCCAATCTCTTGAACCACTGGTCACAGTACTTGCTATTTCTCCAAGGGTAGTACTAAGCCAACGTTCAATTACCATAACCCAACTCCTTCAAGTAACCTTGCATCACTTGCTCTGCATCTGCTACTTGTGCATCCAGCTCATGCAATGACACTTGGTATTTATCCCACCAACGCTCTAGTTGAGCTATTACTTCTGAAGTCACATCAACATCTACAGCTGTCACAATATCACGTATCTGTTCTTTACTGGTGATGTTGGTCTTGAATGTGAAGTAAGCCTCATCCTTACGGTCAAAGACGACACTCACATCAAAGCCATCTAAAATCGCTTCTTGGATGTAGTCGTTTTCAACTTCACGTACAGGAATACCGCCATGCAAAATAGCGCGTACATCAAAAATTTCTGCTGGTGGTGAAGTGTCAGCATAGCGACGAATATTCAGGTTGAAATCATTCTCGGCAATCTCAGCATAAGACACAACCTTAGAGTAACGCTTGATTTCAGTGTAGTTAACAAAGGTATCAACAATGTTGGCTATGTCTTGTTCACGCAGTTTGTTTTGGTTCTTACCTGCTTCAAACTCTAATTCACCATTGATGAATAATACTTTGCCTTTACGCTCCGCAGCTTTGTTCTTGTTGATGATAAGTAAACAAGCAGGAATACCCGTACCATAGAACAAACCAGATGGTAAACCGACAACCGCTTCTAGCAAATCATCATCGAGAATACCTTTACGAATAAGTTTTTCACTTGAACCTCGGAATAGCACACCATGCGGCATTACCACACCCGCCATACCTTCGGCATTGAGACTGGCGATCATGTGTTGCACAAAGGCTAAATCACCTGCATCTTTCGGTGGTGTACCGTAAGGGAAACGACCAAAACCATCATCATCACACTCGTCTTTACCCCATTTTTTTAATGAGAAAGGCGGGTTAGCAATAACACGGTCAAAGCTCATCAGCTCACCGCCTTTGGTATGTTGCGGATCTCGCAGAGTATCACCTTTACGGATATCCGCACTTTGCACACCGTGTAAGAACATATTCATCTTACAAATAGCCCAAGTGTTTAGGTTCATCTCCTGACCGTACAGCGACAAGTTGGCGGCGTTCTCGCCATGAGCCGCTAAGTGGTTGCGCATCTGCACTAACATACCGCCAGACCCTGATGTTGGATCATATATGCGCATACCAGCATGGGGTTTTAACAGTGCCACCAATAATGAAACAACTTCAGAAGGCGTATAGAATTCACCGCCTTTTTTACCTGCACTGTCGGCAAACATTTTAATCAGGTATTCGTAAGCCGTACCCAGTAAATCGGGACGTTCAAAGTCTTCATTACGAAGACGATGTTGGCTAAAGTGCGATAGCAAGTCCTGTAGTTTTTTATCGGATAATTTGTTCTTGATGTTGAAGTCGATAGTAACCAACACGCCTTCAAGGGCTGTGTTGTGTTCTTCAATTGATTCCATTGCTTTATTCAGCGCTTCACCAATATTGTGCTTTAAGTCTTTTAGGGCTGACCAACGGGCATTTTCAGGCATGAAGAAGGTATCATCGTACTCGTCTTCATCTTCCGCTAACTCTTTTGCTTGGGCTTGGGTCTTACCTTTGCCTAGGTAGTATTGAATAACCTTTTCTTGTTCTTCTTCAAAAGCGTCAGATAAACGTTTTAGGAACATCATGCCAAAGATGTAATCTTTAAATTCAGAGGCATCCATGTTGCCACGCAGAATATCTGCTGTTTCCCATAAAAAGCTTTCGAGCTGTTGAAGCGTTAGTTTGTTGGTCATTTGAGAGCCTAAATTGCAATGAAAGGTAAGACAAGCAGACTGACTGTTTAAAACACACAGTTACTTATCTTTAATGGTTTGTAGTTTACTGATTGGTGCAGTGAGATACAACGAAACGAACTCGTATTTGAAATTAAAATAAAGAATATATTAGCGTCTATTTTATCGCTTACTGTAAACGCGCGCGCGGCATCTTCGCCTGAGAGAAAAAAAGCCATTATTTCTCGGCTCTTTACAGAGCTGCCCCCATTGTTGATTTTGTAGAGCATTGAATATAAATATATTTTATTTTGAATAGTTTGTTTTAAGTAGCATAAGGGTAAAACTGGCATTTTAATTATTGTGATCATACAAGCCAACCTTTGCAGGTGTTTTACACATATCATTCAATCTCTTACGTTAACTTTAAGGGTACGTATAGCATTCTCCAAATGTGATCAAAAATTCTGCTAACTATGTAATCAAATCAATTCATTAAAAGAACCATATTAATCTTTATTTGGTTCTCACCTGCTCACACCAAAACTATTTGTATTTCTATTAAACTCCTTAGTTTCATTCTTAGCCATGTAGCTCATTCTCATTCGAGCTGCACGCAGTTCGTGGTCATTGCCCTTGTAGCGTTCGATGCGATACAAGCGGTTTTTGACACGGTATGAAAAGTTGGTATCAGTTGGGCCTTCCCATATCTCATCACACATTTTCCCAATGGCATAAGCGTTGTTACATTTGTGTCCGTTAACCATGATCACCATGTGGTAATGTTGAGCTTCAGCGCTGCTCTGCTCTCTCACCCATAAATAACCTATCTTGCAGTTATACTGTTTTTTAATCTTCTTTTTAAGCCGTACTAAAAATTGAGTGATGATTGCATTATCTTCAGTGAATTTATCTGGGTGCAGCTGTAATAAGATCACACTGACTTTAGAATATTCGGTCATCATAATATCGAGTTGTTTAAATCCTTGTTCGAGGATCTCTGTTCTAATACCTGTCTTCTTGTGAAAGATAAGTTGCTGCTCATTGTTATAGTGATAGTAAGCAAGAAACTTCTTTGATTCATGTTTAGTTATCTGGCACATACATTATAAATAACCTGCAACTAATTATTCCGAGTCATTACTTGAAGGCTTTTGAAATAAGGGCTGTTTAATAAAAACGGCTGAACATAAAGATGTGTTATTGCTTCAAGTTAGTGCAAATGTGTTCATTTATGGATATTAAAAAGGGCCGTTAAGCCCTTGTATAATTCAATCACTAATACTGATTATGATCACTTTGCCACATTTCAATGGTGCCACTTAACCAGCCCTGTATATAACCTTTTGGACTACGTAGCGGTGGTGGTAACAACCCACTTTTAATCATCCGATAAATTGTTGATGGACTTACCCCTAGCAACTCAGCTAACTGACTTTTAGTGATGATCTTTATGCCACTGCTTTCAGTCATGAAACGGCAGTAATCAAAATGTTTACGTTTTGCCATTATCTATACTCGCGGTTGGTTTTCAACCCATTCAAGTAGCTCGGACAGCTTCCAGCCTACGCTCCGATTTCCTAAACGTATGCGTTTTGGGAATAGCCCTTCTTTTTCTAATTGCCATGCTTTGGTTCGTGAAATGGATGTAATGTAACGACGGTCAACTTCACGGATGATTCGTTCTGGATCAAATAGCTTTCTCATGGTTCGCCTCAAGTGGTTTAGATTGGTTTAGGTTTGTCTTGGGATGAATAATGCGGTAAGCGGAAAATATTGTCGGGGGGAAAAAATAAGTAAATTTTCCCCCCTTAATTATTACAGGCGGTTCATGTGTAATTGGGCGTTATTTGGGTCACTGCGAGTAGTGGTTATTAGGTCATCTAGATAGGCTTGGTTTAACAATTTAGGCATGTAGAAATCTTTACGGTACTGCTTGAAATCTTCAGCCCCCTTAGATGTTTTATCTACATTTATATTTTTGTTATCTATCAAAAGCCACGTCATCATGAAGTCATCTGATAGTTGCCACTCTTCACCTAGAGGTGAATTGAGGATGCAATATAGCTTTAGGTCTAAGTACTGAATAGCTTTATAAGACAGTAATTTTTTTACCGTACCTAATTTATTGTGTGGTTTATGTGTTGATGATGGTTCCGGTATGCCAAGTATCTCTCTTATCTCTGGTAATAAAGATGCGAGTTGTTTAATTAGACTATCATTCGTCGCATGTTCGATGTCGAATGATAAAAGTATTTGTTTACGGTCTGTTTCCATTGGACACAGGTATTCAGCTTGGTTTGTTGCTGTTACTTGTGCTTGAGAATATTGACGAATATCTTCCTCACTAAGAGCTTCGCTCCATGCTGGTGGCTCAAGCTGTTGAGAATTATTTTTTTGCAGCTCGTGCATCACCTGATAGAAAGGCAAGTATTCACCCTTTATCATACTAATGTCTTTAATTTCCATATTGCTTGAAGATGGATTACATAAATAACTTTCGGAAGCTTCTCTTCGAGGGCGCTTTTTTAAGAGCGTCATTTCTGACTGAGCAAGTGTTTCATCTAGGAATGATATAAATGCATTCTCATCGGATTCTTCACGCAGTTCATTACAATTAATTTTTTTCCAGCGTCTATCATCAGTGCAGTTACCACCACATAATAATGCGAAATTATATAAGCTAAGGCGCTCTTCAAGCTCTGATAGATAATCAAACACAAGCATCTCATCTAGAATGGTGTAGCCTCTATTTTCATCTTTAAACCACAGTTCTAATTTATTTAATGCGCCTTTTGGTATCTTTACGCGATTTACGTTGTTATTGCGTATTAACATGAAGGAGATCGCTCAATAACATTCATGGAGATCACTTTTTTCTCCGTCTGTAGAGCTAGGTTTAATTTATACTGAGTGATCTCCATCAGTCAAGTTATTGGTCATTTTTCGCATTGATTCGCCCTCTAATTCTATCTTTATCGAGCCATGTACCAGTCGGTCCAGAATTGCATCAGCATGCGTCGATTCTCCGATCATTTTGTACCAATGTTCTTGCGGTAATTGACTGGCAATTAAAGTCGATTTACTGTCATATCGGGCATCAATCAGTTCAAGTAAATCGCTTCGTTGCTGTGCATTTAATGGCTCCAGTCCCCAATCATCCAAGATCAGTAAATCTGCATTGGTTAACTTTCCTATCAGTTTTCGATAGGTTCCGTCAGCCTGTGCAAAAAACATTTTTTCGAGTAGTTCTTTCAGCCTAAAATAAAATACGCTTTGCCCTTGTTGGCAATGCTGATGCCCGAAGGCACAGGCAAGGTATGTTTTGCCACACCCTGTTGCCCCGGTGATCAATATATTTTGATGTAATCGCAACCACTCGCCCTGCGCCAAGGTTCGGATCTGTGACTTATTCAGGTTGCGCTTGGCACGATAATCTAACTGCTCTATGCCAGCATGAACTCTGAATTTAGCTTGCCGTGTTAAGCGCGCTATTTTACGTTGTGAACGTGCGTTAAGCTCATTATCAAGCAGTAAGCTTAGCCTTTCTTCGAACGCGAGTTCTCGGTAATGCGTCGGCTGTTCCGTCTGTAATGTGAGGGCGTCTTTGATGCCGGACAAACCAAGCGTAGTCAGTTGATTATAAATTGTTTTCATTCCATTTCCCTTAATGATAATACGTATTGCCACGCACATTGTTGTGCTCTATTTCTGCTAATAGATCTAACTGTTGTTCAGGTAGTGGTTGGTTATCTAGGCCTTTTTTAAGAATAGATTTGATACCCGCTAATCTTCTTATTCCTGTATGTAAAGCGCGTCCACATGCAGCCTCTAAGCGCGGTGTTGTGTATTGTTTACCTAGCGCAAGCAATCCTAAGCAAACGCGGTAAGCTTGCTCAGGATGTGGCCTTTCTTGCATTAACAGAGTGACGAGCTCTTCTGTTTTTGGGCCAATATCTTGCGCCCATTTCTCAAATCGTTGCGGTGACCATTCCCCTTGTTTTCGATGTGAAACAGGCATATGAGCATCAAGCGTGCTGTGTCCACCAATCTTGTGAGAACGAGGATGCACCGCTACACACTCTCCCTGATGGTATACTGTGACGAGTTCACCGGTAATATGCGCTTCGAGTTTTTTCTTTATCAGTGAATGCGGTACAGAGTAATAATGCTTTTCTATATCAATGTGATAGTCGATATGTACAGTCACCATTTTCACTTGGGTATAGATATACGGTTCAAGGGGTAAGGGTTTCAATTCTGGCTTATCAATGGCAATAAATTGTGAATGACGCGTACCAGGATGCACTTTCATGGCCCGTTGATTGAGTTCAAGTAGCAATTCTTCGATCCGGATATTTAATTGTCGCAAAGAAAAAAAGTCTTCATGCCTCAATGCGGCCATGATCCAGCGCTCTACGATCTGTACAGCCACTTCAGCTTTGGCTTTATCCTTGGGTTTATAAGGGCGAGCCGGCACGATGACCGTATTATAATGCGCAGCCATCTGTGAATACGTCGGGTTAATATCGGGATCATAGCGACACGATCTGGTTGTACCGCTTTTTAAGTTGTCTGGGATCAAGAGCTCAGGAACACCGCCTAAAAAGGTGAAACAGCGAGCGTGGCTCATCACCCAATTTTCTAGACCTTGGGTCCACGTGGCTTCTGCATAGGTGTAATTAGAGGCACCCATCACGGCAACAAAAATTTGTGCCGTTTTAATTTCACCGGTTGTAGGATCAATAATGTTCATCGTCGGCCCACAGTAATCAATAAATAGTTTTTCACCCGCCTTATGCTGTTGTCGCATCGATGGTTTTTGACAACCAAGCCATTTCTTATATAGCCGGCAGAAGTGATTGTAACTATAGAATTTATTGTTATTTCGTTCTCTGTATTCTTCCCATAGTAATTGCAGAGTCATTGTTTTTGGCTTGAGTTCTTGATGGATCACCGACCAATCTGGGGTGGTGATTTGGGGATTGGTTTTGACGGTAGTGTGCAGAAATTTTTGATGAAGAGTCACATCATCCCATTCCTCAGATAACGGCCATGAGGTGATCCCCATTTGGGCTGCTCGATTGGCATAACGAGATACCACTGAGGGGGAGATAGATAAACTTTTAGCGACTTGACGATGGCTCAGTGAACAACCGTATTTGAGTCTAAGGATCTCTTTTAATTTACGCATAGATATAGGTGCCGTTGGCATAGTCATTCCCTTCATCAAAATGAACAGAATAACGGTTAAATACACCTACAGGGCAGTGAAAAAAGCAAGTTTGTCCAATAACATTCATGGAGATCACTCAATAACATTTCAGGGTAAAAGTGATCTTCATGAATGTTATTAGCTGATCTTGATTGAGGTTATTGGGTGATCTCCATCGATGTTATTAGGTGATCTCCATGGTGGTTAATATGCAGTTATCAGGCATTTTTAAAATCAACCTCTTGATAGTTGAAGATTGGGGCTAGGCTATTTGCGAGTTTTTCAAGTGCTTCTTTACGTTCTGGCAAATAATCATGACGGTTATAAATACCTTCAACACCTTTAAGTTTGTGGTTGAGACAGCGTTCAGCAACATGCCCTTGTATATCCATCACCGCTAATAGGCTACGACATGTGCGTCGCAAGTCATGAATGGTGAAGTGTTCAATACCTGCATTGCCTAATAAGTTGTCATAAGGCTGCTTGTTGCCATCTACTTTTAGGCCGAATAGTTTTGCCAGTGCATGATTTAGGGTGTCATCTGATATATAAGATCGACGCTTACTAGCCCTTCTTGATGGAAACAGATAATCAGCGCCACAAGCGCGTATATATAACTCTTCAAGCCAAGGCATACATGCTGGTGGCAATGGTATAGTAATTGCTACACCTGTTTTGTTTTCCGCAGGCATATTCCATAGACGTTTTTTAATATCAAAATCTTGCCACTTTGCGGATATCAATTCCCCTTTACGAACACCAAGTGATAACAGTAGGCAACAAGCAAGGTAGTTTTCACGAGTGAATATATTTTGTTGTTCTCGAAATACGCGAAATACTGTTTCTAATTCATCAATGTTTAAAGCGCGAACTCGTCCCTCGCAAACGCCACCTGCATCTGATTGGGTAAAAGCTTGAGCAGGGTTGTAGGTGATTAAGTTTAGCTTTACCGCATGGCGAAATAACTGCTTGGCATACATCAACGCTTGGTTTGCTGTTGAACGTCGCTGACTATCCATAATGGCTTGAATGATAGATCTGATATTTCTAGGGTTTACGTCTTTAATTGATAGCTTACCGATGTAGGGCTTTAGTTCTTTACGGTAAATACGATGGGGAATACTGGGATGTTTCAGACGCTTTGAAATGTCATTATCATACCAATCTTGAAACAGGTCATCGACATTACGAATCACTTCTTGTTTATCTTGTTGGCGTTTTGATTTGGGATCTATACCTGTATTTACCTGAGAGCGGATCTCGGCAGCTATTTTCTTAGCTTGGGCAATAGAGCAGTGCGGGTAAGCTTCAGGTAATGCAATTTGACTACGCTTACCTCCTAACGTGTATTTTACCACCCAAGACGGATTTCCTTTTGCAATACGAAAGTATAAACCAGTATCGACGGTGAGCATTACTGGCTCACACTTTCTGATCAGAGCATCAATTTGTTTATTGTTCATTAGCCTACGCCTTTAGTGATGACACAGAGTTGTAAATCAATCCAATTTGATGATGACATTAAATCGTGTCATCATATGTGTCATCACTCTACCACGAACTATGTGGAACATGCCAGAACATGCGAAAACAAGAAAGCCCCGTAATTACGGGGCTTTGCAGTGTGCTTTGTACTATTTAAAACGAATCAAAACATCATTCTATATTTTGTAACTGCTCACGCATTTGCTCAATCAAAACTTTAAGCTCTACCGCTGACTTAGTAATATCTGTACTAATCGATTTTGAACCTAAGGTATTTGATTCACGATTGAATTCTTGCATCATAAAATCAAGACGACGGCCACAAGCGCCACCTTTCTTCAAAATACTGTACGTTTCTGTTACGTGGGCATTTAAGCGATCGATTTCTTCGGCCACATCTAACTTCTGTGCCATTAAAATAAGCTCTTGTTCAACGCGGGTTTCATCTAATTCGATTTTCGCATCGGCAAATTTCTTTTGAATGCGCTCACGTTGCCATTCGATGATCTCTGGCATTTTACTGTGCACAAACGCGGCTTGTTCAGTGATGCCGGCTAAACGTTGTTCTAGCATCGCTTGCAGTTTTTCACCTTCTGACGCGCGCGACTCTAAAAATTCTGTCAGGGTTTCGTTGAAAAAGCGTAATAGGTCGGTTGATAACTCACCCATGTCTTTTTCTTCGGCTTCCATTACGCCAGGCCAGCGTAGAATATCTACCGGGTTTAGTTTGGCTTTACCGGCTTTTTTCGATACCCAATTTGCGCTTTCAATTAATTTTTCGGCTAATGCTTCATTGAGTTGTAATGCACCGCTGTTTGCTGAGCTGGCTTCAAAACGCAGGTTACATTCAACTTTGCCGCGTTGTAATTGTTTACGGAACCGCTCACGTAGTACCGCTTCTAAACCACGAAATTGCTCTGGTAATCGGATGTACGTTTCGAGGTAGCGTTGGTTAACCGAACGGATCTCCCATACCGCTGTACCCCAATCGCCTTTAAACTCTTTACGGGCATATGCCGTCATACTATGAATCATGTTAAATCCGTTAATTAAGTAAATTAAGCTAATTATACCTGTAGGTTATTACAACTTGCTATAGCGATAGTTTAGCTTAGCTCATATAATATTGGTCAATCATCCTTGAAGAGTCAAAATAATGCGTCCGAGTCAAAGAACATTAGGTCAAGTTCGACCTGTAACAATTACCCGTAACTTCACCGCGCATGCAGAAGGTTCTGTCTTAGTTGAATTCGGTGGTACGAAAGTATTGTGTACTGCGACTGTTGAAAAGGGTGTACCACGTTTCTTAAAAGGTAAAGGCCAAGGTTGGGTGACCGCTGAATACGGCATGTTACCGCGCTCTACGCACAAACGTATGCAGCGTGAAGCCGCCCGTGGCCAACAAACTGGACGTACGATGGAAATTCAACGCCTGATCGCGCGTTCATTACGTGCTTGTATCGATCTGGAGTCATTAGGTGAGCACACCATTATCATCGATTGTGATGTTATTCAAGCTGACGGTGGCACGCGTACGGCGGCTATTACAGGCGCTTGTGTGGCATTGGCTGACGCGGTTGAATTTCTGATCCGTAAAGGTAAATTAACTGTCAGCCCAATTAAATTTATGATCGCAGCTGTGTCTGTGGGTATCTATAAAGGTGAAGCGGTTTGCGATTTAGATTACGCAGAAGATTCAGATGCTGAAACAGACATGAATGTAGTGATGACTGAAACCGGTAAATTTATCGAAATTCAAGGTACTGCGGAAGGCGTGCCGTTTAGCCACGAAGAAATGTTAGACATGCTGGCGTTAGCGAAAGAGGGTATCGAGATGATCATTATCGAACAAAAGAAAGCACTCGGTGATAGTTTGATTAAAGCGTAAAGCTTGTTAGAATAGCGTTTAGCTAACTAATCATAATAGGGGAAAACGATGAAAGATTACCAACGCGAATTTATTGAGTTTGCTTTAGAAAAAGAAGTGCTTAAGTTTGGTGAATTCACTCTAAAGTCTGGTCGTACTAGCCCTTATTTCTTCAATGCCGGTTTGTTTAACACGGGTCGTGACTTATCTCGTCTTGGTCGTTTCTATGCGGCAGCTTTAGTTGATTCTGGTATCGAATACGATGTGATATTTGGTCCTGCCTACAAAGGTATCCCAATTGCGACAACAACTGTTGTGGCGCTGAACGATCATCATGATATTGATGCACCTTACTGCTTTAACCGTAAAGAGAAAAAAGACCACGGTGAAGGTGGGTCATTAGTCGGCGCTGCGCTTGAAGGTCGTATTATGCTGGTTGATGATGTGATCACTGCAGGTACCGCAATCCGTGAATCAATGGACATCATTCAAGCCCATAACGCGGAACTGTCGGGTGTGTTAATTGCGCTAGACCGCCAAGAAAAAGGCAAAGGCGAGTTATCTGCAATCCAAGAAATCGAACGTGATTATGGTTGTAAGGTATTATCAATTGTGACGTTAGCTGATCTTGTTTCTTTCTTAGCGGATAAGCCTGAAATGCAACAGCATCTTGAGACTGTAAAAACATACCGTGAAAACTACGGTATCTAATCAGCATCTTTAACCGCAAGGTTAGACGTTGTTGGTTAGGCATGAGCGGTGATGAATATATAGCGGCTATAAAAAATAAAGGCTACCTCGGTAGCCTTTGTTTTTTTTACACTTCGCAATTGGTATTACACATTGAACGTTGTAATGATTAACTTTGTAATAGCTGCTTGCGTAAGAAGTCCCACTGCTGATCAAAGTCTGTGGTTGGTTTTAACGCAAAGCGGGTGCGTACAAATTGGTTAATACGCCCTTCTGCATACGCCAGTAATAAGTTTGCCAACATACTTTCATCTAAATTAAAGCCAGTGCCGTCACGCATTTTCTTTTCACGTAGCACTTGTTTTAAATGGGTTTCAATCTTTGCGTACAGTGTGCTGATCTGCTGGCTAAGCCGCTCGTGCTCACCTTGCAGTGCATCGCCAGTCATAATGCGGGTGATGCCGGGGTTACGCTCGGTAAAGACCAACAGCAGATGCAGGATGTGATGACAACGCGTAATGGTATCTTTCTCTTCATTTAATATTTGATTAATACCGGCTAATATTGAATCTTCGATAAAGGTAATTAAACCTTCAAACATACGCGCTTTACTTGGGAAGTGACGATAGAGGGCTGCCTCTGACACGCCGACTTCTTTCGCCAGTTTTGCGGTCGTGATACGCTGACCTGGATGGGTCTCCAGCATATGTGCTAACGCTTGTAAAATCTGTTCTCGACGATTCTTTTTAGTGCTTGTTGACATCTTTTTCATCCTAGAATGGTGTTAACCGTTATTGCTTACCCGAATGGCCAAAGCCACCTTCGCCGCGTTCACTACTATCAAACTCTTCAACTATGATGAGCTCTGCTTGGATCACTGGCACTATCATCATTTGAGCAATACGATCGCCCGGTTGAATAATGAAGCTATCTTGACCGCGATTCCAACATGAGATCATTAACTCACCTTGATAATCGGAATCAATCAAACCCACTAAGTTACCCAATACAATACCGTGTTTATGGCCTAAGCCTGAACGCGGTAAAATGGTTGCTGCCATGCTTGGGTCGGCTATATGAATGGCAATACCCGTTGGGATCAAATGTGTTTCGCCTGGGTTAACCGTTAATGGTTGTGCAAGGCAAGCACGCAGATCTAAACCCGCCGAACCCGGTGTTGCATAACTTGGTAATGGAAATTCGGTACCCACGCGTGGATTTAATATTTTAACTTGTATTTTTTTCATTGTTTGCTTCACTGAATATATCAATTGATGGCTCGACAGTGCCTTGCGTTAGCGCAACACACGGTAAACTTTTGAATATAAAATTAATTATGGCGAGGTATTCGCATTGAACTGCGTGGCAATTAACTGTAATAACTGTGCGGCTACATCTTGTTTGCTGGCTAATGCAATTTGCGTCATACCTTGGGGCCAGAATACGGTTAATGCGTTGTCTTCGGCATTGAACCCTTGGCCCGATTGTGACACGTCATTAGCAGCGATCATAGCAAGATTTTTACGTTGCATTTTGTCGCGTGCATAATGTTCAACATCTTGTGTTTCTGCAGCAAAACCGACAGTAAAAGGAGCATTTTCGAGCGCGGCGACCTTGGCCACGATATCGGGATTTTTGATCATACGTACGATCATTTCGTCGTTATTGGTCTTTTTGATTTTTTGTTCGGCAATTGTTGCTGGGCGGTAATCTGCGACCGCTGCGCAAGCAATGAAAATGTCTTGCTGATTAATATCAGCCATGACCGCATCGTGCATATCCAGCGCACTGATCACTTTAACCAGATTACATTTGGCAGGTGCGGCTAGTGCCACTGGACCGCTTACGACGGTCACATTGGCGCCGAGTGAACGCGCGGCTTGGGCAAGGGCATAACCCATCTTACCGGAGCTGTGATTACTGATGTAACGCACCGGATCAATCGCCTCGCGAGTTGGTCCGGCGGTGATCATGATATTTTTACCCGCTAATAATTGCGGTTGTGCTTGGTCGATAAAGTAATCAACAACCGCGGTCACTAATTCATCTGGATTAACCATTCTTCCGGGTCCTACATCACCACAAGCTTGCGCGCCTGAAGCAGGGCCCCAAAGTGTGACTTGGCGTTGCTTGAGTGTGGCTAAATTCGCTTGGGTTGCTGGCGCTTGATACATCACTTGATTCATCGCGGGTGCAATGGCAATCGGTGCTGGCGTCGCTAAGCATAACGTGGAGAGTAAATCATCGGCAATACCGGCGGTCAACTTGGCGATAAAGTTAGCAGTGGCGGGCGCGATCAGCACTAAATCTGCCCATTTAGCTAATTCAATGTGGCCCATACCTGCTTCGGCTGCGGGGTCGAGTAAATTATGTGAAACGGGAAATCCAGAGACTGCTTGCAGGGTAAGCGGGGTAATAAACTCTTGCGCCGATTGAGTCATTACAACGCGGACTTGTGCGCCGCGTTCCGTTAATCGACGGGTTAATTCCGCACATTTATAAGCGGCTATGCCACCTGTAATACCGAGCAAAATGCGTTTATTGGCAATAGCAGTCATGGTGTATTCCACGTTGAAATCTGAAAGGATATTCTAATAACGTAATAACAATACCATAATTAAATTCGCAGATGCTAAGGTTTGTTATTAATTTTATATGCCGCATTATTAAATGCATAAATTTGAACTGTTTCACTGTTTTATCATTAGCCGCTCCTTTTATTCACCTAATGACTAAGCTAACTGGATGTTATGTTAAATGGTGAGTGGAAAGATGAAATTAAAAGCATTACCTAAGGATGAAATGCCTCGCGAAAAATTGGTTAAATTAGGCGCAACTTCATTATCGGATGCAGAATTGTTGGCGATATTCTTACGCACTGGCATCAAAGGCACCAATGTCGTTGCGCTGGCGAGTAATATATTAGCTGATTTTGGCACCTTGCGGGCGTTACTGGCGGCGAGTGAACATGAGTTCTGCCAAACTAAGGGGCTGGGGGTGGCTAAATATGTGCAATTACAAGCCGTGGTGGAAATGTCACGCCGCTTTTTAGCCGAAAAATTGGAGCGGAGTAACGTGTTAACCAGCCCTCAAGAAAGTCGCGATTACATCCGCGCTAAATTGCGCGATCAACCTAATGAAGTATTCGCGGTATTATTTTTAGACAATAAGCACCGAGTTATTCGCTTTGAGGAGTTGTTTTATGGCACAATAGACAGCGCTAGTGTTTATCCGAGAGTGGTGGTTAAAAAAGCGTTAGAAAGAAACGCTGCGGCCGTAATTTTTGCCCATAATCATCCCTCTGGTATTGCTGAACCCAGCCATGCCGATCGTATGATCACAGATAAACTTATCTCAGCCTTACAATTGATTGATGTTAAAGTTCTCGATCATTTTGTTATAGGAGACAGTGAGATAGCAAGCTTTGCAGAGCGGGGGTGGATGTGAAATTGTGATTTTCACTCATCGTTGAAATATAAAAAGCTTGCTCTATGTTTCTATTTGCTGTATAAAATGCGGCCTTTAGCACGCGTCTTGGGCGACGGCCAACAAGACGCTGTATATTTGCTCGAGCAAGAAAATATTTGGAGAAGACGACATGTCTAAAATATGCCAAGTTACTGGTAAAAAACCAGCTGTTGGTAATAACGTTTCTCACGCAAAAAACCGCACACGTCGCCGTTTTTTGCCAAACCTACATACACATCGTTTTTGGGTTGAGAGCGAAAACCGCTTTGTAAAATTACGCCTTACTTGTAAAGGTATGCGTATTATTGATAAAAAGGGTATCGATTCAGTTCTTGCTGAAATGCGTGCCCGTGGTGAGAAGGTTTAAGGAGCTCTATTATGCGCGATAAAATTCGTTTGAATTCATCTGCTGGTACTGGTCACTTCTATACCACTACTAAGAATAAAAGAAACATGCCTGAGAAAATGGAGATCAAAAAGTTTGATCCCGTAGTTCGCAAGCACGTTATGTACAAAGAAGGTAAAATCAAGTAATCTTTGGTTTTATGTACAGATATTTAAAACTCAGCTTTTGCTGAGTTTTTTTTTGCCTAAAATTCTATCTTGTTAAACTTGCTCTGGTCGGCGTTTTCACGTAATTTGCATATACTTATTGATAAATCAGCAAGAAAGGGTTGGCGCGTGCAATTATCACGACGAGGTTGGAATAACGTATTAATATTTACAATACTGGCGATGATGCTGATATTTCAATATTCAGGAAAAACAATAGGCGGTGGTAATACAACTCGTTATTATCAAACTGCGCTACCCCTGAATGCGATCGTATTGTCGATGCAGTTTGATAATATTCAAATTCAACGTGTTGGTAGTCAGTTGGCGACTAAACCAGAACTGGGCTTGTCACAGCCGCAATTGCGGCAAATCATTAAAGCGTGGGAAACGGCCACGTTTAAACCAGTGGCTGAGGATGTTGTCATCGCGAATCTCGCTTATGGTATTAACATTTCCTTCGAATTGGCGAACTTAGCCGAGCCTGTTACGCTGATCTTATATCAAATTAATAGCGGTTATTTGTTACAAAATTGGCAGAGTCAGTTGTTGCTCATCGATGAGTCTGAATTACAAGTGTTATTACCTCGTTAATCGTTTTATATTGTTGTCGATGCTTTAATCGATCTCATTAGTTGAGTTAGATTGTTACCTATTGGATGTCACCATGCCTGAATTACCGGAAGTGGAAGTAAGCCGTCAAGGCATTGCTCCTTATCTTGAAAACGCCCAGATCACGCAGATAATCGTGCGTAATGGGCAATTACGTTGGCCAGTGCCGATGGCGTTGCAAGATGCAGTGGGTTGTACTGTGATAAGTGTGCGTCGCCGGGCTAAATATTTATTATTAGAGACGGAAAAAGGCACCATCATCATTCACTTGGGCATGTCAGGTAGTCTAAGAGTGCTTGATTCAAGCGTCGCAGTCGAAAAGCATGATCATGTAGATATCGTGTTGAATTCAGGTAAATGTCTTCGCCTGAACGATCCTAGACGTTTTGGTTCGGTGTTGTGGCAAGTTGGTGATGTACTTGAACATAAATTATTAGCCAGTTTAGGACCAGAGCCGTTAACAGATGATTTTACGGCACAACGTTTGTTTGACCGTTCTCGTACACGAAAAATACCGGTTAAGTCATTTCTGATGGATAACCATATTGTTGTGGGGGTTGGTAACATTTATGCTAACGAAGCGTTATTCTCGGCGGGGATCAGTCCGAAACGGGCGGCAGGTAAGGTGTCTTTACAACGTTACAAGGTACTTGTTGAGGAAGTCAAACTGGTATTAGCCAAAGCGATTGCGCAAGGCGGCACCACGTTAAAGGATTTTACCCAGGCCGATGGTAAACCCGGTTATTTTGTGCAGGAATTGCAGGTATACGGCAAAGCCGGCAAACCGTGTCCCAAGTGTGGTGAGGAATTAAAAGCGATGAAGATCGGTCAGCGCAACACGATTTATTGTAATCAATGCCAGCGCTAACCTAAGCTTTACTTAACGGGCTGCATTTTCTGCAATTTTATCTAAAATGGCTTGGCACACAATGGGATCGACAAACTGAGCCACATCACCGTTGTGAATAGCGACTTCTTTCACCAGTGTTGAAGAGATAAATGAATTCTCTTCCGACGGTGTTAGGAATACGCTTTCTAAATCAGGACTTAAGCGACGGTTCATATTCGCCAGTTGGAATTCGTACTCAAAATCAGACACCGCACGTAATCCACGGATCAGTACTGACGCGTTATATTCTTTTGCAAAATCAACTAACAAACCGCTAAACCCGACCACTTCCACATTGGCTAAATGGGTTGTCACGTCTTTGGCTAATTGCACGCGTTCCTCAAGGTCAAAGAAGGGTTTCTTGGTTGAATTAAAGGCCACACCAACAATCACGTGGTCAAATAATTTGGCTGCGCGCGCGATTAAATCGGTATGACCATTGGTGACGGGATCAAATGTACCTGGGTAAATTACTCTTACTGTCATGATAGTTTTACTCTACTTAAATTTAGTTCAGGATAGATGCCCTTAAATAAGGCATCGCGCTATATTACGCTTATATAAAACGTGCTAATTTATTTTTAACCGCTGCGATACTGATGCTTTCCATTAAGTCTGCGCCTTTCGCTCGTTGTCCCCATTCACTGTTGGGTAAATGTTGGTGATAGACTTCGGCGACATCGTTAAGGTTATTGTAAGGGCCTGTACGGCCTGGATTGCTGTGCGCATATAATCCAATTATAGGTGTACCGACTGTGGTACTCATGTGTGCTGGACCGGTATCTGGTGCTAATACCAGGTCGGCATGTTTTAAAATAGCGAGTAATTGTTTTAACGATGTGTCACCAACAAGGTTGTTAATCGGTGCTGTCGCAATTTGAATGATATCTTTAGCAAGTTGTTTTTCGCTGTCAGTTGGGCCGCCACAGATAGATACTTGATAATTATTGTCATGCATATAATTGGCTATTTCAGCATAACCTTTGGTTGACCAATTACGTTCTGCGTTACTTGCTGATGGGCAAATAATAAAATTTTTCTTTTCGTGGCTTAACTGCGAATGCGCCCATAAATTATCTTGGGTTGAAAGCGGGATGTTCCATTGTGGTGGTGCGACTGGGACACCTATTGCTTCGGCAAATGCCATAAAGCCATCGAGTACATGCGGTTGTGATTGGGGTTTTATTTTATGATTGGTAAATAACCACTGGCCTTCTTTGGCTCTGGTTTTATCAAAACCCCAGCGCTGTGTGGCTTTAATGCATAAACTCGCGATGCTGGCTCTGAGTGCGACTTGCATATGCAGTAGTATATCAAACTGACGGTTTTTTAATTTTTTACGCAGATCTGAATAACCCTTTAAACCGGTTTTTTTATCAAAAATAATGAATTCAACATTGTCGATGTCCCCAACTAACATGGCTTCAATTTTTCCGATAACCCAAGTGATCTTTGCGTTAGGGTATTGTCGCTGAATTGCTTGTACAACAGAAACAGCATGGCAAACATCACCAATTGCGGAAAAACGTAAAATACAGATACTCTGTGGAGGGGTCATATTCATCATTTCTAGTCGTTGAATGTAAAAGGCTATTATGCAAATCGTTTGAGGTAATGTAAAATTTATCGGTGAAGTATTTTTTGGAGAGCACATGTTAATACAGACACAAGGCAATCGAGTCTTATTTTTTCAGGACGAATTAAACGCTGAGATCACCCCTGAATATTTTGACGGGGCACATTGGCAACATAACAATGCGATAATTGGATCCGCGTTTGGTCGCGGTATTACCTGGTTTTTTAAAATAAACAATGATGAATTTGTACTACGCCATTATCACCGTGGAGGCCTTATTGCCAAGTTGATTAAAGATGCTTATATTTATACTGGACTTAAAAATACCCGTGCCTATCAAGAGTTTGTTGTTACGCAGCAACTGGTAGATAAACATTTACCCGCGCCAAAACCCATTGCCGGTCAGATCATTAAGCAAGGGCTGTTTTATCAAGCTGATTTGATTACCGAGAAGATCTCTGGAGCCAAAGATTTAGTCGCTGTGTTAAAAGAGCGCGCGTTGAGTGATGTTGAGTATCAGCAGATTGGTATTATGATCAAACGCTTTCATGATGTTGATTTATGGCACGCAGATTTAAATACTCATAATATTATTCTCGATGGGCAAGGTAAGTGGTGGTTGATCGATTTTGATCGCTGCAAGTTTAAACCTGCTGCAGATAGCTGGAAACAAGCCAATCTAGCTCGGCTTAAACGCTCTTTTGTGAAAGAACAAACTAAAGACACTGCGTTTAAATGGCAGGCGTCTGACTGGGGTTTGCTACTCGCAGGTTATCAATGTTGAGCGAATGTTCTAACAATGAGATATTACACTGTGTCATTTCGCACTAAATGTGCGAGTATTAACAGAACTATTATAAATCAAAGCGGTCATTTCCATGAAAACCAAAGATAAGATCATTCATGCGGCACTTGGGTTGTTTAATGAATGTGGAGAGCGTAATGTCACTACCAACCATATTGCCGCGCATTTAGGCATTAGCCCAGGTAATCTTTATTATCATTTTCGTAATAAAGAAGACATTATTGACTCAATTTTTGATCAGTATGTGAATTATTTAGCTGACAATTTTCAACCTCACAGCGAAGGTGACGTGACATTAGAAGTGATGATGCGTTATTTAGATTCAATGTTTGAAACGATGTGGCGTTTTCGATTCTTGTATTACAGTTTACCGAGCTTGTTATCTCGAGACCCGAATTTACATAAGAAGTATTTAAAATTTCAAGAGATTTCTGCGCAGCGTGAAGTTGATCTGCTATTTTCTTTACAGAAAAATAATGTGGTCAATATCCAGATGGAAGATCTGGATGAGTTGGCCAATTCAATTAAGGTTGTACTGGTTTCTTGGGTAAGTTATCGCACCACAATCAGTAAAGATGCAAAAGTATATAAGACTGATATTTATCGCGGTATTCTGAAAACACTCTTTATGATGAAACCCTATTTTACTGAACAAGCCCTTGTTGATTATCAGCATATGCGTGAATATTATTTACGTTTAGCCACGGCTGAAACAGTTGTCCCTGATATTAATGGTGAATTGTTTTAACGCGAGTAGATAGATGTACAATATGGTTTTTCTTTATCGCTAATAATGTGGGTGATTAAGATAAACCATATTGATGATAGCCACTATTTGGTATGGGCTGGCTTGATCGTTTGATCAATGTAATAGGTTAGTGTCTGCATGATCTTGCTTAGTGCGCCTTTGTTCTTCTCCACGACATGCTTTGCTTGTTGCCCCATCGTTTCTGCAATCTCAGGTTGTGACATTAATTCACTTATCTTATTGGTCAATTCAAGCTCATCATTGACGACCGCAACGCCATTACAATCGAGTAATTGCGTCGTTACATCAGCAAAGTTAAAATAACTTGGCCCAGTAATACAGGCTTTTGATAGTGCTGCGGGTTCTAATAAGTTATGTCCACCGACTTTGTCACCAATTAAACTGCCGCCCATAAAGCAGATATCACTGGCAGCGAGTAGGATCGGCATTTCACCCATGCTATCCCCTAAATAAATATCAATATCACTTAGGTCATCAGTTGCCTTACTTTGGCTTCGTCGCTGCGTTTTTGGGAACTTACTTAAGCACAGAGTCGCAACATCATCAAAGCGTTCTGGATGGCGAGGCACTAATATTAAAACAGCATGAGTATGTTGCTGTTTTACTTTTGCAAATGCTGCAAGCACTATCTCATCTTCACCCTTATGTGTACTTGAGGCGATGACGACAGGACGTTGTTTGCCCAATTGTTGGCGCAGTGATAAGCCATTATTGATGATGTTCTCTGAGAATTGAATATCAAATTTAACGGTACCTGTGACAGAAAGTTGAGATTGGCTTAAGCCTAACGTTTTAAAACGACGTTGATCATGTTCATCCTGACATAAAATATGGGTTATTTTTTGTAATGGTGCTGAAAACAATGACTGAAAACGTTGGTATTTTTGTTGCGATTTTTCAGACAAGCGCGCATTCACCACTATGGTCGGAATACCTCGGTCTTTACAAATTGTCAGCATGTTAGGCCATAACTCGGTTTCCATAATTAAACACAATGCTGGATTCATACGCTTGATAAATTGTTTTACTGCACAAGGATAATCAGCGGGGAAGTATCTGTGTTCAATGTTACCAGTTAAGGCCGCAACACGCTCTGCACCAGTACTTGTAGTTGTGGTAATAAGTAATGGTAGCGCTGGATACTGCTGTTGTAAGGCGTTGATAATGGGTGTTGCTGCGATCACTTCCCCGACTGATACCGCGTGGATCCAAATTGGTTGCTGTGCTTGGGCTAATTTAGGCGCGATACCGACAAATTCTTTCCAACGCTCACCAATGGGCGGTTTACCTTTCTTAGTTTTCAATAATAAAGAAAATATCAACGGTGAAGTTGCATAAAGTAGCGTGGTGTAGAGTGTTCGGCTAAGCATTCAATGTCCTTTTGTTGATATAATTCTAGCGTACGGTATGTTTAACAATTTCAATTATCTCAGTTGTGGACACTGATGGCGTTCTAGGTAAGTATTTTACTTGGCAAAACGCTTTCATATCATCAAACCTATCTAACCAATCATCACCCATAATGAGCATATCTGCTTTGTACTTTTGGATATATTCTTTTTTATTTTCGAGTGACTCTTCAAGAAATACATAATCTACACATGATAGCGAGCTAATGATATGCATTCTGTCTTCGTCGTTATAAATCGGATAGCGCTGCTTTTTGCTCATGTTTAAATTATCTGAATATGGTTCAAGTCGGCACTATTTAAACTTATAATATGCGTGTGAACGTCTTATTTTTAATTTTCTTAATAAGTTTAATGGTTTTGATTTTTCTGCTGGTATTTGAATGCATTGCTCTACGGCCTCGAGAATACGTTCACTTGCACTACCATCTGTATAGGGATGGACTTGCTGATTGTAACCTTTTATTAGCTGATGTAATTCTTGACTTGGCTGAGATGCGAGGTCTAATGCTTGCTCAAGCTTGTCTGCATCGGTAATATTAATGATATAATCCCCAGGTTCTTTATTGTCGAAGGTGACCGCGGGCTTATTCAACAGCAAAAACTCAGACACGACAGATGATGTATCTGATAGTAAGATGTCAGATTGTTGTAGTGATAATGTAATATCCCTGTTGTTATCAAAAGAAAGGTTGGGACCAGAAAGTTTTTTATACTTTTCAACGGTCTGTGGATCTTCTTTAGGGTGGAAGCGGATTTTCCAATTAAACCGACCTGTTTTGCTTAATTGCGCTATTTTTGCGTACAACGCGCCTGTACTTGTCAGGGATTTAGAGAAAGTAGGGGCATATAATATCTGTAATTTATCTTGCTGCTCTTTGTCTATCTCAGTTGTTGAGAATAAAGGGTCTAATTTAGACCAACCCGTTTCAATGACATTATAGTAAGGGTGTTTAAGACTCAACTGTTTAAACATTTCACTAGTTATTGGGCCGTGAGTACAGTAAAGATCAAAAAATCCTCGTAATCTAAAATGGTCTTTCTTTTTCCACTCTAAGCCATGAAATACTTGAACTTTAATACCGGGGAAGAAATCAGGTACTACATTTCCTGGTACAAAAACTGCCCTTGGATTAAATGTTTTAACGGCGTCAACGGAATCAAGCAATACGCTATTCTCCGGTAAATGCTTTGCGTTGGCCTTGTTACCGTGAATATACCAAGCACTTATGCTTCCTTCTCTTGCAATAGCATCTACGATAGGTTGTAAGATTTCGAAAGAATAATTTTGCTCTACATACATGAGGTATTTATGTTGTGTTTTTGGCATTAGCGTCATTCTAGTATGTTCATTTAAAGGGTTTTCTTTAGTTTAACATTTCCGTTGAAAAATACTGTTGAGTTGTAAATTAAATTACACTTCTACAGGTAAACCTACAGAAATAATTTGAATTGACTAGATATCGATGATGAGTAACTGTTTATGGATGGCAATTAAATTTATTAGCATATTATTTCTCAGAAAATAGCGGGATTTGTGGCGTTCGTGTGACTTTATTTCGATAGCACTTGAATCTATATATGCATATCACCCACAATGTGTATGATTATAATATTTAGCGTATTAAATATAGGGGTAAAGAGTGGATACATTTCAGCATATATCGGTTACACAAGTGCAGGACAAAGTAGCAAATCAGGAACCAATTAAAATTGTCGATATTCGTGACCCTCAATCATTCACCGATGCACATATCGCAGATTCATTGCATCTTACTGACTCAGTGTTAGGTAACTTCATGCAGCAAACTGACTTTGATGTGCCGGTTGTGGTGGTTTGTTATCATGGACGTAGTAGCCAAGGCGCGGCGCAATATTTAGTTGAGCAAGGTTTTGAAGAGGTTTATAGCATGGACGGTGGGTTTGAAGCTTGGCGTCGAGAATGTGCATTTGTATCAACATAGGTAATAGTGATGATCGAGATTGGTGTAATTAATAATCCACGTATGGCGCAGGCTTTTGTGGATTATTTAGCGGTACAAAAAATTGAGGCAAAAGTTGCACAGACAGACGATGGCTTTGCAATTTGTTTACCTGCGATGACCCATGTTGACGTGGCCTCGCAAGAACTTGATTTGTTTTTGGCTGACCCTTACCAAGATAAATACCAAGCGGCTTCTTGGGATGTTGCTGATACGCGTACCGCGAACTTCAGTTATGGCTCAGGTAATATGTTGGCTAATTTTTTGATGCATGCAGGTAAAGTGACGCTGACTGTTTTTGTCTTAAGTGTTGTTGTTTTTGTGGCGATGTATTTCAGTATGTTGACACAAAATGAATTTATTTATGCGGCGCTGCATTTTCCTTTTGAGTTAAGTGCCAACTCACTGAGTGAAATTTGGCGTTTATTTACGCCTGCGATCATGCATTTTTCAGTTTTACACCTGGTATTTAATTTATTATGGTGGTGGTATCTTGGTGGCCAGATTGAAAATAAGCTAGGTAGTAAAAAATTGTTACTGTTGTTTCTAGTTGCCGCGTTAATACCCAATATCGGCCAGTTTTTATTATCCGGTCCTAATTTTGGTGGTTTATCGGGTGTGGTTTATGCGCTGGTCGGTTATATTTGGTGGACTGGTTGGTTAGCGCCCGCACAAGGTCTTAATTTACCTAAACCTTATGTTGGTTTTATGCTGGTTTGGCTGGTGCTAGGTTTCTTCCCAATATTTGGTCTCAATGTTGCCAATGCAGCACATGTACTTGGTTTAGTGGTTGGTTGCGGCCAAGCATTTTTAGACCATAAATTTAAATCTTTTAATTAGAAATTATCGAGAGAATAATGGAAATCATTTTACCTGATTTTACTAAAGCGAGTATTTTGGTCGTTGGCGATGTCATGTTAGATCGTTATTGGACGGGCGATTCGAGTCGTATTTCTCCAGAGGCGCCAGTGCCTATTGTTAAAGTGAATAATGTTGAAGATCGTCCCGGTGGTGCTGCTAACGTGGCGCTTAACCTTGCGGCTTTAGGTGCGAGTGCAAAACTGTTAGGTTTAACGGGTAATGATGAAGCGGCACAAGCGCTATGCGGTAAAATGAATGCTGTTGATGTTATTTGTGATTTTTTGCAATTAGATGATTACCCAACGATCACTAAATTACGGGTATTAAGCCGTGGTCAGCAAGTGATTCGATTAGATTTTGAAGAATCTGTTGCGGCGGTGGACACGCAACCGCTTGTGGCTAAAACCATTGCTAACTTGGCCGATTATTCTGTGATGATTGTGTCGGACTATAATAAAGGCGCTTTGGTTGAAGTGCAACAAATGATCCACGCAGCAAAGCAACAAGGCGTTAAAGTTTTTGTTGATCCAAAAGGCTGTGATTTTGGAAAATACCGTGGTGCGACCTTGTTAACGCCAAATTTATCGGAGTTTGAAGCCGTTGTTGGGCATTGTCAGAGTGAACAAGAACTGGTTGAAAAGGGCCGTCAGTTAATTGCGCAACATGATTTTGAAGCGTTACTGGTTACGCGTAGTGAAAAGGGCATGACGTTAATTCGAGCAGAGCAAGATGAGTTTCATTTACCTGCATTAGCACAAGAGGTGTATGACGTGACGGGTGCGGGTGATACGGTTATTTCGATATTAGCAGCAGCGGTATCTGCTGGCTCATCATTAGAACAAGCTTGTGCACTTGCAAATGCGGGTGCCAGTGTTGTCGTTGCTAAGATTGGTACGTCGACTGTGAGCCCGATGGAATTAGCAAATTCAGTGTATGGTTCGCACGAAAGTGGCTTTGGTGTATTAAGCGAAGAACAGCTAAAAATTGCGGTTAAATCGGCTAAGTTACGTGGCGAAAATATTGTCATGACCAATGGGTGTTTTGATATTCTGCATGCGGGTCACGTGTCTTATTTAAATTCCGCGCGTAAATTAGGCCAACGTTTAATTCTGGCGGTTAATTCGGATGCTTCTGTGCGAGGGTTGAAAGGCGTTGGTCGTCCGATCAATACTTGTGCTCGTCGGATGACGGTACTTGCTGCTTTAGGTGCTGTGGATTGGGTTGTGGAATTTACAGAAGAAACACCTGAGCGTTTAATCTCTGAATTACTACCTGATGTATTAGTTAAAGGTGGCGATTACAAAGTGGAAGAAATCGCTGGGCATAAACAAGTATTAGCGAATGGTGGCAAGGTTAACATTTTACAATTTGAAGATGGTTGCTCTACAACTGCGATCATTAATGCGATTAAAGGTTAATGCTATTTAAGATAATGAGCGATCAGTTGATTGTTTTGACGCAGTAAATGGATACGGAGTAGGCGACGCGGCGTACTCCTTTTTTATTACATTAATAAATATTTGGTAAATAATAGATTTTCAATAACGGCCTCACCAGTCTCTTGTTTCAGTAAGTTGTTCACTTCATTTTGGATCTCTTTTCTGATCTCTTCTCGACCAGTCAGGGAACGTAAATGCTGAGGTGATTGTTGACCCAATAATGAAATTATTTTATCTCTGATCAAGGGTTCATGCATTTCAATAATATCCAAACCGTTATTGTCAGCTAGCATAAATTCTACAGCGACACTGATAAAACCAATCTTGTTCGTTTCACTGGTGTAGTTAGTAATAATATCGGGTTCTAAACCGAAATAAATATACACAGGTTGGTGATCGTTAGCTGATACGGCGGTGGAGAGTGGAGCTGTGAGCATACTTAATAGCCAGAATAATTTATTCATTTACCGTATCCTTCGTAAAATGAGAGATGAAAAAACAAGGTTGTGACTCAGTATACTCATTTTCAATTGATTAATGACATAAATCAGCCAACAAGTTGCGTCCTTGCTTACAATTTTGAGCTGAATAGCAGATAATTACGCCTGATCTTGTTGTTAAAAAAGTAATTTATACTATGTCTGAAAATATAAATAAGAAGCGAATAAGTTCGTTGTCGTTACCAAACTATCCGATTGGCTGTGAGTCTAAATGGCGATGGCCTACCATATTAGAAGATAGACTATCTGCGCGCCTTTATGATTGGTTAGTTGATACTGGTTCACTAACAGCAAGACTGAAACAATATTGTCAGGAATTTACGGTTGAAATATTAACGGAAGGCAATTATCCATTATCTGATGATGAAAAGATAAAATTAAACTTAGTTGAAAATGTTGGTTTTGTGCGTGAAGTACTGTTAAAACTGGACGGTACCCCTTGGGTTTTTGCGCGTAGTGTGATGCCGCTTAATATGTTGACAGCGCCTGGTGGTGAACTAGATAAATTAGGTAATCGGTCATTAGGTAGTGTGTTATTTAGTGCTCCCGATATGCAGCGCAGTGAAATTGAAATTGCTGAGTTTGATGCTCAGAGTAACGTATATGGTTTATCTTGCCAGTTAACGTCAAGCCTGAAAACATCATTATTTGGTCGGCGTTCATGTTTCCTGCTCGGTGGGAAATTATTACTGGTATCCGAAGTGTTTTTACCCGATGCATTGGCATATAAATAAAAAAGGACGTTAAGTATATGTCGTTCATGACTGTCAAAATGAAAGATTACATCCAGCTTACTCGTGTAGATAAACCAATTGGTACCCTGTTGTTATTGTGGCCTACGTTGTGGGCGCTGTGGATAGCGGCGGAAGGATTACCAAAATTAGATGTATTGCTAGTATTTACATTGGGCGTGATCTTAATGCGCGCGGCAGGTTGTGTTATCAATGATTTTGCCGATCGACGTGTTGATGCTCATGTAAAACGCACTGAGAATAGACCGCTTGCCGCTGGACGTATATCGAGTCGTGCGGCGTTGATACTTTTCTTTGTCTTGACTTTATTGGCATTTTTGCTCGTACTCACCATGAATAAATTGACGATAATATTATCGTTTGTGGCAGTGGGTCTTGCCGCGTGTTATCCGTTTATGAAGCGCTATACGCACTTGCCACAAGTGGTATTAGGGATGGCATTTGGTTGGGCTATTCCGATGGGGTTTGCGGCGCAATTAGATTTAGTACCGAATTATGCATGGTTATTATTTGTCGCTAATATTTTATGGACCGTGGCGTATGACACCTTATATGCCATGGTGGATCGTGATGATGATTTAAAGATTGGTATTAAGTCTACGGCGATATTATTTGCCGAGAAGGATAAATTGATTGTCGGTTTATTACAGTTATCATCCTTATTATGCCTTGGTATGCTGGGGTGGTTATTAGTATTACCTAACGTGTATTTTATGGGGTTAACGATAGTCGCTGGCTTGTTTGTTTATCAGCAGAAATTGATTGTTGATCGTGACAGAGCATCTTGTTTTAAGGCGTTTTTACATAATAATTATGTTGGTATGGTTATATTTGTGAGTCTGTTTTTAAGCTACTTGTAAGTGTTTAATGCTTATGACCAATAACAAAAAAGGAGCCGCAGCTCCTTTTTTGTTATTGGTCATAAGCAATACAAAGATCGCGTTATATCAACGAAATACCCATCGCTTAGACTTCGTTAGATTGCTGACTCAGCATCACATCCGATATTGTTTGTTTTACTTCGAGGGTTGTTAAACCTCGCACAACATTCGCGAGCGGACTGATCTTATCTGCTTTTACGGTACCTGCATCTGACAAGTAATGTAATTCTTGCAGTTTATTGATAAAGATAGCAAATACTTTTTTATCAAAGAACTCCGGTGCACTGACGCCATTAAGCGAGGATAAACGCTCTGCAATCAGCTGGCTGCGATCTTCCAATTTTGTTCTTTCAATCACTTGGTCATGCTCTAATACGGTCAGTACAATGGCATAACGTTGTAGTGTTTCTTGAATACTTGCTGCTAGTAATTTGATCGACATCAGGCGTTCAGTTACCGGTGTGATTACCCCTTCTTGATTACGGATTAAACCTTGTTGTTGCATTTCAGCTAATGTGTTAGAGACGCACGTACTCAATTCATCTGCGGCATATTTCAAGAATAGCTCAGCTTGAATTAACGGGTACAGTTGGTAAACCTTGGCATTAATTTCTTTTATACTGGTTTGCGCTTTCTCTGTCACTAACGCAGCAATTAATGACGGCAGTGCAAACAGGTGTAAAATATTGTTCCGGTAGAAAGTTAATAGCACCGCTTGTTCGTATGACATAGATAGCATTTGTCCTAAGCTATCTTCACGTACGGTGAATTTTTTCAGTGCGATCGCTTGGTCGAGAATTTCTTCTGCACTGTTTTCCGGCAAGGTACTGAATTCGCTATATGGATTATTACGCAATAGCTTTAAATAACTATCAATTTGTTTAACTAAAATTTCTCGGCTCAATGCCTTGTGTGGCGCAGCGTGTAAAATTAATGCGCAAATAGTTAAGGCGTTTACTGCCGCTGCACTGTTGATATTCACCATTACTTGATTGGCGAGTTCACGGGTTGTTTGGTTTAACCAAGCAGGTTGTTCATCAACGGGCATGTTCATGTCATCACGCCAGTTTTTCACGTGTTTGTTTAAATATTGGTTAAGGTTGATTGGCTCACCAAAGTTAACAAATGCTTGGCCGTAATTTTTAAGTTTTTTGGCGATCCCAAATATTTGGAATACACTTTCTTTTTTCTTATGGGCACCGGATAATTCTTTTACGTAGGTACTCACTTCCATCACATGATCGTAACCAAGGTATACTGGAACTAATGTAATCGGTCGGCTTTGATCTCTTAACATCGCTTGTAACGTCATGTTAAGCATGCCGGTTTTTGGTGGTAATAAACGGCCGGTACGGCTGCGGCCACCCTCAGTAAAGAATTCAACAGAATAACCTTTTGAGAATAATAAGCTGAGGTATTCTCTGAAGATTGTTGCATAGAGTTTATTACCCTTAAACGTGCGGCGTAAGAAAAATGCACCACCACGACGGAACATCGGTCCAGCAGGGAAGAAATTAAGGTTAATGCCGGCGGCAATGTGTGGGGGGATCAAGCCTTCATTGTAAATAACATAAGAAATAAGCAAGTAATCCATGTGGCTGCGATGGCAAGGCATGAAGACAATTTCATGACCATCAGCGGCCAGTTTACGCACTTGTTCGGCGTTGTTAACCTTGATACCACTGTAGATCTTATTCCATATCCAGCCCAGAAAATTGCTGGTGTTTTTTACAAATTTATAAGAAAAATCACTGACAATTTCATCGATATAATCATGGGCCCGTTTTTCCGCTTTTTGCGCTGAAATTTTTTGTTCTTCGATTTCAACTTGGATGGCTTTTTTAACTTCTGGATTACGCAGCAGTTGTTCAAATAATTGATAGCGATTTGGCAGTTTCGGTCCCGATGCGGCTAGTTTTTGACGACTGAAGTGGATCTTGGCGACACGAATTAATTTTTGCGCAAGTTTTTCATCACTACCATGCTGATCGGCCATGAAACGTAGTGATACGGGTTTATTAAAACGGACTAAGTTGTCTTTGCGGTTAAGGCCAACAATGAGGGTTTTCCGTAAACGACTTGGAGAAATACTGTTCGCTAATGACAGTAGTGGTACTTGACCTTCTTTACCCGGTGCGCGGCCCCAAAATAATGAGACGGGCATTAACTGAATATCAAGGACTTTATCATCTTTGTGTAAGCGTAATAATTGTTGAAATTCGTTAAAAAACACGTTTTTATCTTTTACTTGGCCAAACAGTGGCGCAGGGTTATCTAAGCAAACATAACTGGGAATGATGACGCCATTCACTTTAATTGGCGTAAGAGGGTCTGGTAAGCCTCGTTCTTTACAGGCACGTTGTAATGCGACCAGATCTGTCATCGATTTAGTTTTCAAAACATAAACAATAGGACGCGTTAAATCTAACTTTAGTGCATCAACTGGATTGTCTGGTACGTATTGAGATTTAACTAAGCCGTTAACGAAACTTCGAATTAACATTGACGGTGTTTGTTGCATAAGTGGTATCATTCTGTTGATTAAAGTGCGAGAGTGCTTACTCTAATAATATCAGATGTGTAGTCATAAATCTGTGTTTAAGCGTCGGTCAGCGATTAATTCATTATTTTCCAGATATCCCCACTACTAATATTGCAAACTTGATATTACTGTATATAATTACAAGAAACTGTATATAAAACCAGTTAGGGTTCATGATGAAAGCATTGACAAAAAGACAAGCAGAAGTACTTGAATTAGTTAAACAACATATTAAAAATACTGGTATGCCACCGACCCGAGCTGAAATTGCGAAGGAACTTGGTTTTCGTTCACCTAATGCGGCGGAAGAACATTTAAAAGCATTAGCACGAAAAGGTCATATTGAAATTCTAGCGGGCACCTCACGTGGTATTCGCTTGTTGGTTAATGCTGAAGACGCCAGCAATGATAAGGGTTTACCTTTAATCGGACAAGTTGCTGCCGGCGAACCAATTTTAGCGCAAGAGCATATTGAAACGCACTACAATATCGATCCATCGATGTTCACGCCAAATGCAGATTTTTTATTGCGGGTACGCGGTGAGAGCATGCGTAACATTGGTATTATGGATGGTGATTTATTGGCGGTACATAAAACCAAAAATGTCAGTAAAGGCCAAGTTATTGTTGCACGTGTTGATGATGAAGTCACCGTTAAACGTTTTGAGCAACAAGGCAATGAAATTTTATTACATCCTGAAAATGATGAAATGAGCACAATACGTGTCGATTTAAATTGCCAAAGTTTTGACATTGAGGGGGTTGCTGTCGGTATTATTCGTAATACAGACTGGATGTAATCACACTTATCTCAGCTACTTTGAAGGGAGATAGTTAATATTCTCATTATTGACTATCTCTATCTCTATATTTTGTCCTCCCGATGATGCTGTAATTTATAGAAACCATTTCCAATTCTGTTCTCAGATCACAGTTCTTTGTATTGCCTGCTTATTTATAAAATCTTTTCCTATACTCAACACGAGTTATAAAATAATTAATGAATTTATTTTCTGTGACGTTTGCGTAAATACAGGATTAGTTTATGGAACAAAACCCTATCGCCATCGGAGAAATTTATGACGGTGGTGAAAGCGTTAGGATTTGAAACCGACTTTAATTATGCATCAATGTGAGGATCTGTAATGAAACGAATATTAGCGGTAGATGATTCGGTATCCATTCGTGAAATGGTGCTGTTTACTTTAAAACAGGCGGGTTACCAGGTGGACTCTGCCGTCGATGGTGTTGATGGGTTAGCAAAAGCTAAAAGCGGAAACTTTGATCTTATTATTTCAGATATTAATATGCCACGGATGGACGGCATTAGCTTAATCAGTAAATTACGTAGTGAAAGTGCGTATAAATTTACGCCAATCCTAATGTTAACGACGGAATCGGATACAGATAAAAAATGGCAGGCAAATCTGCAGGTGCAACAGGCTGGATAGTGAAGCCATTTAACCCAGAAAAACTCATTGCTACTGTCAAAAAAGTATTGAGGTAAGCATGGATATTGATCTTAAACAGTTTCAACAAGTGTTTATTGAAGAGTGCCTAGAAGGACTGGAGGTGATGGAAGCTGAACTGCTAAAGTTACATCCTGGCTCGGTAGATAGCGAAGTCATTAATACCATTTTTAGAGTCGCTCACTCAATTAAGGGCGGTGCAGGCACATTCGGATTTCATCAATTAACGGCATTTACCCACGTAGCCGAAACCTTACTTGATGATTTTCGCGCAGAAAGACTGCCCCTTATCGATGGTCATATTAACCTTTTTTTACAAACAGTAGATTGTTTAAGAGCGTGGGTCCAACTGTTAGCTGATGATTCGGAATCAATTCCTGATGCGGCAGAAAGCCTAAAGCAGCAATATAATCAATTCTTACAACGTGATGTTAATCAGGACGTATTATCTACGGGGGATGAGCCGCTCGCTAAATCGAAGCCGCCAGCGATGAAGGGACTCGACGATGGTGATTGGTTGATTCACTTTGTTCCCGGGCAAGATATTTTAAAACAAGGTAACGAGCCGCGTTTAATTTTTGTTGAGTTACAAGATATGGGTGAACTTAAGGTGATGCCTAAACTTGACAATGTACCTTTGTGGAATAATTTATCACCTGAAGATATCTATGTAACTTGGGATCTTGAATTAATCAGTCAGGTAAGTGAAGTGCAAATAAAAGAAGCCTTTGAGTGGGTCGAAGATGAATCAACCATTACCATTACAGCGCAGGTATGCGATCTCAATCAATAGCAAGTGAGGCATTGGCTACTGATAATAAGGTGTTAGCAGAGTCGATGCTTTAATTAACTATGGTTGGCGAAGTGGTGAGATTATTGTTGAGATCCGAGATGATGGCCGAGGGTTAAACAAAGTGAAGATCCATGCCAAGGCTATTGAAAAGGGTATCGCGAATAAAGATCAGCGTTATAGTGATAATCAAATCGATGAATTTATATTTTCGTCTGGTTTTTCAACCGTCGAAACGGTGAGTGATATCTCTGGGCGTGGGGGTTGGTATGGATGTCGTAAAGCGTAACATTGAATCGCTCGGTGGTGATATTAAAATTGAATCGACGGCGGGTGAAGGCAGTTGTTTCTCGATCCGTTTACCGTTGACGCTGTCTATTACGTATGTCAGTAGAGCAAAGCAATGAGGCGGTAAATAAGATCACAGTGATGGAAAGCCAAATGAATAATATTAATGGGCTTGTTGATAATGCACAGAAAATCGCTAGTCAAACTAATTTACTTTCCTTGAATGCCGCCATTGAAGCGGCTCTGGCTGGTGAGATGGGTCGTGGTTTTGCCGTTGTAGCACAAGAAATTCGATTATTATCGGATACTTAAAATAAATTTAATGAGGAGATCAGAGCACAAGTGACACAAGCGCGGTTACACCAAGAATTAATTAAATTTGCACAGTTAGAAGTCTGCAGGTTGAAGATATTATCAGCCAATTATCGAAACATAATATATTGCAAGCGGAGAATATGAAACAAGTATTACTGGCCTGTAGTGAGTTGTTATCTACAGAGGAACATGCCGAACAAGATATCTTTGTTGATAAACTGAAAGCTGCCGCGGAACAGTTCAAACAGCAGTCACTGCAAGTGCAAAACAAGACGATTAGTTCGGGGTATTTTTCTTGCTTTTTTATTGTTACACCTTAGCAAAAGTGATTTGTGTTTTAATGGTATTATCATTTCTGTGTAAATGAATATAATGAGCGCCATACAGTATGACTGACCTAATATATAGATAGGTATTACGGCATATTAATTTTATCCCAATGGAGATGAACATGACTGACAAATTTATTAAATCTAAAGCCGCGATTGCTTGGGGCCCAAATCAACCACTATCCATTGAAGAAATAGATGTAATGTTACCAAGAAAAGGTGAAGTGTTGGTTAAGGTTATCGCTTCTGGTGTCTGTCATACCGATGCATTTACATTATCGGGTGATGATCCAGAAGGTATTTTCCCTGTCATTCTTGGTCACGAGGGTGGTGGTATCGTAGAACAAATTGGTGAAGGCGTTACCAGCGTGCAAGTCGGCGATCACGTTATTCCTTTATATACGCCAGAATGTGGTGAATGTAAGTTCTGTAAATCAGGTAAAACAAATCTTTGCCAACAGATCCGTGAAACACAGGGTAAAGGTTTAATGCCTGATGGTACGACGCGTTTCTATAAAGACGGTCAGCCAATCTTCCATTATATGGGCTGTTCAACATTCTCTGAATACACGGTATTACCAGAAATATCGTTAGCGAAAGTGAACAAAGCCGCGCCGCTTGAAGAAGTATGTCTCCTTGGTTGTGGTGTCACAACGGGGATGGGCGCGGTAATGAATACGGCGAAAGTGGAAGAAGGTGCTACAGTTGCCATCTTCGGTTTAGGTGGTATTGGCCTTTCTGCGGTTATCGGTGCAACAATGGCGAAAGCAAGTCGTATCATTGCGATTGACATTAACGAAAGTAAATTCGAACTAGCGAAAAAATTAGGTGCCACAGATTGCATCAATCCAAAAGATTATGACAAACCTATCCAAGACGTTATCGTTGAACTTACTGACGGTGGTGTAGATTACTCGTTCGAGTGTGTTGGTAACGTTGATTTAATGCGTTCGGCATTAGAATGTTGTCATAAAGGTTGGGGCGAATCAGTCATTATTGGTGTTGCCGGTGCAGGCAAAGAGATCTCAACGCGTCCATTCCAACTGGTAACTGGTCGTGTATGGCGTGGTTCTGCATTTGGTGGTGTTAAAGGCCGTACCGAGTTACCTGATTACGTTGAACGTTACCTACAGGGTGAATTTAAGTTAAGTGATTTCATTACTCATACTATGGGTCTGGAAGATATCAACGAAGCATTTGACTTAATGCACCGCGGTGAAAGTATCCGCAGCGTGATCCACTTCGATAAATAATTATCATATGCCCCGTTATTTATCGTCGACATAGCGGGGCGACTAAAGGTTTGTCATGTCTATAGAAGTTGTTAGTAGTAATAAAATGTTTGGCGGTTGGCAGCATCAATATAATCATGCGTCGAGTGTATTAAACTGCCAGATGCGTTTTTCTGTGTATTTACCACCGCAAGCATCAAATATGCGTAAAGTACCTGTGATGTATTGGTTGTCTGGCCTGACGTGTACGGATGAGAACTTTATGCAAAAAGCCGGCGCTCAGCGTATTGCGGCAGAACTGGGTATTGCGATTGTGGCACCGGATACGAGTCCGCGTGGTGAGGGTGTACCTGATGATGTTGAGCAAGCGTATGATTTTGGTTTAGGTGCTGGATTCTATGTAAATGCCACACAAGCACCGTGGAATACGCATTATCAAATGTATGACTATGTGCTCAATGAATTACCAGCATTAATTGAAGCTAATTTCCCGGTGACACAAGAGCGTGTGATCAGTGGTCATTCGATGGGTGGACATGGTGCGTTAGTGATGGCACTGCGCAATCCTGAGCGCTATCGTTCCGTGACGGCATTTAGTCCGATTAGTAATCCAATCAATTGTCCTTGGGGACAAAAAGCATTACAAAATTATCTCGGTAAAGATAAAGCAACGTGGCAACAATACGATGCGAGTTTACTGATGGCGAAAGCGGATAAATTTGTACCTGCGATGGTAGAGCAAGGCAAAGATGATTCATTTTTGGATGAGCAACTTAAGCCGAACATGTTGACAGCTGCGGCGGAGAAAAAGGGTTATCCTCTGACACTGGAAATGCATGATGGTTATGATCATAGTTACTATTTCATCGCCACATTTATTGAAAAACATATGCGTTTTCATGCGGCGAATTTAGCGAAATAAGGATTATACATAATCTTATGATAAGGGTGGTGGATCTCGTATCTATCCCCCTTTCTGGTCATTTTGAACCGGCAAAACCCAGCTGGCGCCAGCTTTCATAGATAAACACAGATACCGCGTTAGATAAATTCATACTGCGACTCTCTGGTAGCATCGGAATTCTTACCTTTTGCTCTTGTGGCAATGTATCGAGTACTTCTGGCGGTAGACCACGTGTTTCAGGTCCAAATAATAACACATCACCGGCTTGATATTGCGCTTCATGATGGTATTTCGTGCCTTTGGTGGTACAGGCGAAAATACGCGCATCCCCCACACAATCTAAAAATGCTTGATAATTAGCATGACGTTTTACGTCTGCAAATTCATGATAATCCAGTCCCGCCCGTTTTACCCTTTTATCATCCCACTCAAAGCCAAGCGGTTCGATTAAATGCAATTTGAAACCAGAATTGGCACAAAGGCGAATGATATTACCTGTATTAGGTGGGATCTCAGGTTCGAATAGTGCTATCTGTAACATAATAAAGTCTCAGTTCAGGGTTATATAACGTGGGTACTTTGCGTAGAATAGCAAATTTAACAACCTAATGGTAAAAGTGATGAAAAAGCGTAGTACTTTGATCGTAGCAGGCTTGATTATATTAAGCGCGATACCTTTTAGTTTAAATATTTTGATTAATATGTTCTTTGCAGATCTAGATACAGAAATGTATGAGAAGAAAAAGGCCCGGGTGGAACAGCGTCGACAAATAGAAAAGATGTTCCCTGAGTTAAATACTAAAGATCCATTACGTCCACAATTCACTCTAGATAACGTGGCAGAAGAGAAGCAATAATCGACTTATCATCTATATTGTTCCAGTATTGATGTTAGCTGATTGGTATAGAGATAGTGATTTGCAAGCCGTGAGTTTCTCTATTGCTTGCCACTATCTTACCATGATGTTGCCTGATCGCATTTTCTGTAATAGCCAGTCCCAAACCGGCACCGCCAGATTCACGGTCTCGGGCTTGTGATACGCGATAAAAAGGTTTGAAGATCTGCTCAATTTCGTCTTCTGGTACACCAGGACCATCATCAGTGATCACAAACGTTATCTTATCGGTGTCGCTGCGGATAGCTAAATGAACCTGCTGGTTGGCATAGCGTAATGCGTTGCGAATGACGTTTTCGATAGCGCTGCCGAAAAGTGCAGGGAAACCTTTGATATTTAGATCTGGAATCGATTGATGGCTGAAACTTTTGTCTAATTGTTCCGCTTCGAAAATTGCATCATCACAAATAGGCTGTAACAGTGAATCAAGATTAAAGGATTCTTTGTTTGTGGCATTTAACTGGGTTTTCGATAAGTTTAATAACGCTGAGATCATTTCTTCTAAACGTTGCGACTCGGTATCGATACGTAAGATCTCTTTGGTCTCTCCATAATGGCGTTTAGATAATGCAACTGACATTTTTAACCGCGTTAAGGGCGATCTTAACTCATGAGAAATATCACTCAATAAACGATGCTGAAGTGAAATATGTTCACGAATAGAGAACATCATAGTACGTAAACTTCGCGCTAATTCACCAATTTCATCTTGTCTTTGCGTTGCTGGCACGACGGCATCTAAATTACCATCGGTGATCTCGGCTGCGGTTCGTTGTAATTTTTGTAATGGTTTTGAAATATGCCATGCGAGAGACGCACATAATGGCATACTGACAAACATGGTAATGAAAAGTAATAGGAATGGTCTATCTAAGACATTAATTAACCAGATATTGTGCTCAGCTGGTAACTGTTGTGCGGCATACAATTGGAATGGTTCACCGCGTAGTTTTATGGGGATCGGTCCGGTCATTAACCAGTTTTTATATTGTTTTACTTTCGGTTGTGGCGATTCTTCACTTTGCAAAATAAAGCGGCGAATAGCCTTAGAGGCTTTGCTACTTGAAATGATATCACCATTCATACGGACTAAATAAAAATTTTTTGTTTGTGCTTCTTTAGGGGTTATTAACACTTGTAATGGGATGTTAGGATAGCGCTCAGCTGAGCGGGCAATATTATGGGCAATGCTATTTAAAATGCTGACTGATCGCGGGTCGAGTTGTCTCATGACTCGGCTATCTAACGTCGGTAGTGCTATAACGACGGCAACAACGAGTAGTAGCATACACCAAAACCAAACAAAAATTTTAACGAACAATTGATTCAACTTGCGTCTAAGCACGTGTTAATAACCTTATTTCAAAAATGATAGAAGTGTAAGCGGGTCTGATTATGTATCTAACCACATATAACCACGGCCACGAAGTGTGCGAATGCGCATTTTTTCATCTTTTCTTTCGGGTAACTTTTTACGTAAGTTACTTAAATGCATATCAATACTACGGTCAAACGGCGTCAGTTTTTTCCCCAGTACTTGCTCGCTTAAATCGGCTTTGGTTAGGATCGTACCTGGAGATGAGATGAGTGCTTCTAATAACATCAGTTCGGTGCTGGTTAAGTCAAGCAGAATAGTTTGGCACCATGCTTCTTGGGTTCGGCTGTTTATTTCAATATCTAAGTGTGTCAGCAATTCTGTTTTTTTAGTTGTTGGTGGTTCGATGCGACGTAATACAGCTCTAATTCGGGCTAATAATTCACGTTCACTGAAGGGTTTTGGTAAATAATCATCGGCACCCATTTCTAAGCCAAGTACGCGGTCAATCTCATCACCTTTCGCTGTTAACATTAAGACTGGAATGTTGTTATCAACACGCAGTTTTTTTAATACTTCAAAGCCGTTTAGTTTTGGCATCATGACATCTAAAAGAACCATATCATATTGATTGCCTCTGATTGCGGCTAAACCGGCTTTACCATCATGCACCATATCGACATCGAAATCTTCGAGACTCAAAAATTCGGCTAGTAGTTCGGCCAATTCTCTATCATCATCAATTAATAATAGTTTAGTCATATTAGATACTCTGTTAAGTGTTCTTATGGTATAGGATACTGGGTTAAGCAGTAAATAATTTGAAGATTTACTTTGTTTTACATTTTTTGCGCAACAATAAATTGGTGATGCCTGGTCAGTTTAACTAAGATAGTATAATAAACAATGCTATCTGCAACTAAAAGGACGGAGATGGTGATCGCTACATGATGGCTTTATTTATGATGAGAAGTTAATTACGTAATATTTGTTACTATTATTTTAGATGAAGAGGCTAGTATAAAAGTCTTATTTATATCTATATGCCTTTGCTATCCATAATAACAACATAATGTTTTTATTATGCCTATTATCTTTGATTTTAAGCCGGTTTAGATGAATAACTTGACGTTGTTTTTCTACTGCCTCGGTTTATAATAAACGCAAGAGAATGTAAAAGGTAAGCTTGTGATAGATTCTGATCATGAACAGTTAGTCAAACGTGCGAGTTATGCATCGGTCGCGACAGCTGTTATTTTATTATGCAGTAAATTATTTGTCTGGTTTGCGACGGGTTCATCGTCGATACTCGCGTCATTGACGGATTCTTTTTTGGATATGGGTGCGTCCATTATTAATGTGTTTGCGATTAAATACGCATTAGTACCCGCTGATGATGGGCATCGTTTTGGCCATGGTAAAGCTGAATCTTTGGCTGGGTTGGTGCAATCCGCATTAATCGTTGGGTCTTCTATTTTATTGATGTTACATGGTATTAGCGCCTTATTAGACCCGCAGCCAATTGTACGTTCAGAACTTGGTATAGCCGTCTCGATTTTTGCATTATTACTTACTTTTGTATTAATACGTTATCAAACATTTGTAGTCACTAAAACTGGTAGTATTGCGATTAAAGCTGATTCACTCCATTATAAGTCAGATTTATGGCTTAATGCGGCGGTATTAATTGCACTTAGCTTATCTGCTTATGGTTTTTATTGGGTTGATGGTTTAGCGACAATCTTGATATCCTGTTACATATTATACAGTGCGTATGAGATCGGTATGGAATCAATTCAGATGCTTCTGGATCATGAATTAGCGGCTGAAGATATTACTAAAATAACGACGATTGTTGCGAATACGGAAAATGTACTGGGATTACATGAGTTACGGACTAGGCAATCAGGTTATATGCGTTTTATTCAATTGCATATTGAACTTGATGACCACCTTACTTTGTTCCAAGCGCACGCTATTGCTGATAATGTAGAAACTAATTTACTCCGTGAATTCGCGAATACGGAAGTGCTTATTCACCAAGACCCGATTTCAATTGTAAAGACGAAAAATGATTAATATAAACGTGAACTCTAAATGTTGTAGAGGAATGAACATGGAAGATAAACTTTCAATGTCTTGGCTTAAAATTAAAGGTGAGGCGAAATTATTAGTTGAACAGGAACCTATGCTCGCGAGTTTTTTCCATTCAACAATACTAAATCACGATAGTTTAAAATGCTCATTGAGTTTTCAATTAGCAAATAAGCTCGATAGCGCGACAATGCCAGCTATTCTATTACGCGAAGTGATTGAAGAAGCATTAACAGCAGAACCGGATATCTTACATGCGGTTGCTGCTGATTTATGTGCAGTGCAGGAACGAGATCCGGCGGTCGAATATTTCTCGACACCACTCTTATATCTGAAAGGCTTTTTGGCCCTGCAGTCGTATCGAATTGCGCATTGGCTCTGGAAGCAAAAGCGTGAAGCATTAGCTATTTATCTACAAAATCAAATTTCTGTGGTGTTTGCTGTTGATATTCATCCAGCTGCTCGAATAGGCAAAGGTATTATGCTTGATCACGCAACCGGTATTGTGATTGGCGAGACGGCAATTATAGAAGATGATGTGTCGATTTTACAAAGTGTCACGCTTGGTGGTACCGGTAAAGAAAGTGGCGATCGTCACCCGAAAATTAGAGCCGGTGTGATGATTGGTGCTGGCGCTAAAATATTGGGTAATATTGAAGTCGGCAGAGGAGCTAAAGTCGGTGCTGGTAGTGTGGTGCTAGAGCCTGTACCGGCACACACAACAGTCGCTGGTGTCCCTGCTAAAGTTGTTGGTAAACCTGATTCTGATATGCCTTCATTAGCGATGAATCAAACAATTTGATGACATAAATGTCAGGGCTCACAATCAAAAACTAAATTCTGTTTGGGCGCATCATAAATTAACTAATAAGACTTGTTGTCGGTTAATTAGCGTTGTATTCTTCTAGTTAAGGGATAAGCCCTCTCAGCACGATATTGAATTCTTAAATCATGGGTGAAAAAATGAATTTTGACGTATTAGATAAATTAGAAAGTAAAGTTCAAACAGCAGTTGATACCATTACCCTTTTACAAATGGAATTAGAAGAGCTAAAAGAAGAAAACAACCGACTATTAGCGAATAATGCTGAACTTAAAAGCCAGCAAGACGTGTGGCAAGATCGTTTACGTTCATTGCTAAGCCGAATGGATGAAGTTCAAGAACTAGAAGAGCTAGAAGAAGCATAATTTGATTCAGAGGTATGGTTGAAAAAGCCGATACCTCTGTTTCGATCCATTTATTCAATATCAAGTGGATCAGGGGATAATATAATACCTGTGCTGTCTGCATAGACATGATCTTCAGGTAAGAATGTCACGCCGCCAAAATTAACCGCCATATCTAGTTCCCCAGTACGACTATCATCTGCACCAACTGGAATAGATGCAAGACTTTGAATGCCGATATTGATGTTGTCTAATTGGTCGACTTCTCTAATACTACCGTAAACTATAATACCCTCCCATTCATTCTCAAATGCCGTTTGCGCAATATCAGAATCAATCAAAGCTCTTCTTAGCGAACCACCACCGTCAATAAGTAACACTTTCCCCAACCCTGGCTGCTGAACGGTTTCAGCGATCAGCCCTAAGCTTTCAAAGCATTTGATAGTGCTGATTTTACCGCCGAATGATGACTTACCACCGAAATTCATAAACATAGGTTCAACAACATCAATCATATCAGCGTAAATGTCGCATAGTTCAGAAGTATTGTATTCCATGAGCAGCACCTTTTAAGAAAGAACGTTAGGTCATTAGCAATAAATCATAGCATTGTTAGCATATAAATTAAGCCTTTATTATCATTAGATAAATCAAAATTTGGCTTGCTACATAAAATATACATCGATGTTTAGCAAATATCGTGTTAACCCCGAATAGAACGATGTGATGGTCTATTCTTTATGATAATAGAATAGATCATCGATGAGTGGGTCGTTATGACAATTATTAATGCACTAACTATCAATGTGGAAGATTATTTTCAAGCCCCAGCGTTTCAATACAGTATTAAAGAAAGTGATTGGGGTTTATTCTCACCTCGTATTGAATATGCAGTCGATAGAGTTTTACTATTATTAAGTGACCACCATGTAACGGCTACATTTTTTGTTTATGGCTGGACGGTTACTCACTTTCCTTTGATGTTACAGAAGATAGTGGAGCAGGGGCATGAACTTGCTTATCGACATTACTGTCCACCGGATATGAAGCATCTTAATCAGCGTGACATTATCGAAAATTTCAACCGTTATAAAGATCAGTTATCACAAGTAACGGGTCGTGGTGTTGTCGGTTATCGGAGCGATATGCAACTATGCAGTGTAACTTTGGCATGGTTAGAAGAAGAATTAGTGCTAGCGGGGTATGAATATAGTAGCGCTAATGGTCCAAATAAAGTCAATAAATCGGAGGGTGTCATAAATTGTGTTGTTGATAATTTTCAGCATTTAAATGTATCGACGCATAAAGTGCTAACAAAACAGTATGAAATTATTAATACTAATAGTATCCGCCTCAGAAAATATGAATTAAGTAGTAAGCTTATAGCGTGTTTTATTGAGGAGACTAGAACACCAGTGCTAGGTTGTATATCAACTTGGGTTATGGATAATATGCAGCCTAATATTCGAGCTGATAGTTTATTTAAAAAATGGCTACATGGTTATCATATTCGTGAGACGCCCCTCATTCTACATCAATTATTTTCTGAATATGACTGGCAAACCGTCAGCGATATATATCTACATAAAGTATTACAGTTAAACAGTATAAACAAAAGGAAAGGGCGCTGTGTAAGTTAATAATAAGGATATTATGGAAATGAAAATTCTGCATGTGATAGAAAGTGGTGGTTTTTATGGTGCTGAAAGAGTTTTAATTGAATTGATGCTCGGTATAAAGGAACTAGGTCATGAAGCTGCTTTGCTTAGTTTTGGCTATAAGGGACAAGAAGAAAAAGAGTTTGAAATTATTTGTCGTCAATATGGTATCGCTGTAAATTCTATTCGGGTGAATAAAGTAGAATCTTTTTGTATTATTCGTTACATAAAAGATTTTGTAGATAAACATAATTTTGATGTTGTGCATTCTCACGGCTATAAATTCAACATACTGTTTGGCTTAATGTCTAAAAAGAACAGTTTTAAATGTTTTTGTTCAACAGTACATGGTTATGTCTCTGCACCTAAATTTAGTAAAATGGCATTGTATCAATATCTAGATAAATACTCGTTGAAGCGATTAAATAGGATTTTTCTTGTTAGCCAGCACATGACTAATATACCCAGTATCCAAGGGTTAGAGACCAATCAATATAGCGTTATTGAGAATGGTATCGGTGGTTACATGTCAACTTGTGAAATAGAAGAGCGCTTAGTCACTTTTCTTCATGATAAAACGACACGATTAATGGCCGTTGGCCGTCTTGCTGTTGAAAAAAGTTTTGATACGCTTATCGATACATTACCTAAGTTGATTGAACGTGATCTAAATACTGTACTTGTTATATTTGGTGCGGGAAGTGAAGAACATCGCTTACAAGAAAAAATTAGGCAATTGGACTTAAATGAACATGTTCTATTGTTTGGCTTTGTAGAGTCACTATCGAGTTATTTTAACCTATTTGATGTTTTTGTAATGCCTTCTATTACAGAGGGCACTCCTATCGCCCTACTCGAGGCAATGCAAGCAAAAATTCCTTGTGTTGTTACTAACGTGGGCGGTATGCCTCATATGCTCGCGCATGGCGATGGAGGCTGGATCGTGCCGCCTAAAGATCCATTAGCATTACAAATTGCAATATCAAAAAGTCTTGTCCAAAATCAAAGCCAGATTAAAACTACCTTTGCTTATGAGCGTGTCATGCATGAATTCAATTATCTTCATATGAGTCGACGATATATAAGTGAATACAAAAGTGTGCTTACGGCTGTGACCCTCGCAACGTAATTGATCTTACCTGTACTACAATGGTTATCGTTATGGGGTTCCTCATAATATGCGCATTCTTCATACCAATTGTTAATGGTTATATTGTCGAAGGGCATGTTCCAGTCATTGATATCAATAAGTTGTTAGCCCAATATAAGGCATTGCAACACCTAGAATGCAGTGCGTATTTAATGAAATTAACACCAAGAAGGTTGTTTCTTGTACTTAAAGCGGCGTTTTTATACGTGTTTTTTTATTTTGTACGTTTTCATCATCAATGATAGAAAGTACTTGCTTAGAACGACTAAATCTCTATAATGCGACCTCACTGACACGGCAGTAGCCGCTAAGTAAAGGTGTTTAAGCGTTTCGAAAGTTACTTTTTTAATATCCTGAAATAAAGTGTAAATATATGCTTTACTTCGAATCTGGTATTGCGTATAATACGCAGCCTGACTACGACGGAACACGTCAAGGTCAACGCTCTTTAACAATTTATTCAAGCAATCTGTGTGAGCACTTGCAGAGATATAATGACCAAATATTATATCAATGTAATTGTGAACATTAAACTTAAATCGAAAGATGATAGTTTTATAAACAATAGAACTTTGGTTTTATTGTTGAAGTACAGAATTCATTGAGCCGACTTAATTGCTTAGGCAGTTAGTCAAAAACTTTTAATTGAAGAGTTTGATCATGGCTCAGATTGAACGCTGGCGGTAGGCTTAACACATGCAAGTCGAGCGGAAACGAAGAATAGCTTGCTATTCTGGCGTCGAGCGGCGGACGGGTGAGTAATGCTTGGGAATCTGCCTAGTCGAGGGGGACAACAGTTGGAAACGACTGCTAATACCGCATACGACCTACGGGTGAAAGGGGGCCTCTTCTTGAAAGCTCTCGCGACTAGATGAGCCCAAGTGGGATTAGCTTGTTGGTGAGGTAAGAGCTCACCAAGGCGACGATCCCTAGCTGGTCTGAGAGGATGATCAGCCACACTGGAACTGAGACACGGTCCAGACTCCTACGGGAGGCAGCAGTGGGGAATATTGCACAATGGAGGAAACTCTGATGCAGCCATACCGCGTGTATGAAGAAGGCCTTAGGGTTGTAAAGTACTTTCAGCGAGGAGGAAAGGTGGTGACTTAATACGTTATCACTGTGACGTTACTCGCAGAAGAAGCACCGGCTAACTCCGTGCCAGCAGCCGCGGTAATACGGAGGGTGCGAGCGTTAATCGGAATTACTGGGCGTAAAGCGCATGCAGGCGGTTTGTTAAGCGAGATGTGAAAGCCCCGGGCTCAACCTGGGAACTGCATTTCGAACTGGCAAACTAGAGTTCTTGAGAGGGTGGTAGAATTTCAGGTGTAGCGGTGAAATGCGTAGAGATCTGAAGGAATACCAGTGGCGAAGGCGGCCACCTGGCAAGTAACTGACGCTCAGATGCGAAAGCGTGGGTAGCAAACGGGATTAGATACCCCGGTAGTCCACGCCGTAAACGATGTCTACTCGGAGTTTGGTTCCTTGAGAACTGGGCTCTTAAGCTAACGCATTAAGTAGACCGCCTGGGGAGTACGGCCGCAAGGTTAAAACTCAAATGAATTGACGGGGGCCCGCACAAGCGGTGGAGCATGTGGTTTAATTCGATGCAACGCGAAGAACCTTACCTACTCTTGACATCCATAGAACTTTCCAGAGATGGATTGGTGCCTTCGGGAACTATGAGACAGGTGCTGCATGGCTGTCGTCAGCTCGTGTTGTGAAATGTTGGGTTAAGTCCCGCAACGAGCGCAACCCTTATCCTTATTTGCCAGCACGTAATGGTGGGAACTCTAAGGAGACTGCCGGTGATAAACCGGAGGAAGGTGGGGACGACGTCAAGTCATCATGGCCCTTACGAGTAGGGCTACACACGTGCTACAATGGCGCATACAAAGGGCTGCAAACCAGCAATGGTAAGCGAATCCCACAAAGTGCGTCGTAGTCCGGATTGGGGTCTGCAACTCGACCCCATGAAGTCGGAATCGCTAGTAATCGTGAATCAGAATGTCACGGTGAATACGTTCCCGGGCCTTGTACACACCGCCCGTCACACCATGGGAGTGGGCTGCACCAGAAGTCATTAGCTTAACCTTCGGGAGGGCGATGACCACGGTGTGGTTCATGACTGGGGTGAAGTCGTAACAAGGTAGCCCTAGGGGAACCTGGGGCTGGATCACCTCCTTACGTAAAGTTGTTAATTTTTGTAAGTGCCCACACAAATTGCTTGAATAGAAAATTAAATTGCACGTCTTATGAAAATAAGGCAACGGTCGGGATGAAATCCAACCGTAGAAAGTAAATAGTGTCCTGTTCGTCTAGAGGCCTAGGACACCGCCCTTTCACGGCGGTAACACGAGTTCAAATCTCGTACGGGATACCACTTTTCTTTCTGATTAAAAATCAAAGCTAAGCAGTAATGTTTATCTTTGCTTTTTAGCAAATTGCTCTTTAAAAATTTGGAAAGCTGAATAAATAAAGAAGTTCTTAAAACACGTTATTGCTTTGGCAATAACAATAGAGTGTTCTTGAGTATTCTTGAGGCGAAAAAAACTAGATAATACCTAGTTATTTCAATTGTACGGTCGACTTTAGATTGTATGGTTAAGTGACTAAGCGTATACGGTGGATGCCTAGGCAGTCAGAGGCGATGAAGGACGTGTTAATCTGCGTTAAGCTGTGGGGAGTTGATAAAAAGCATTGATCCACAGATGTCCGAATGGGGGAACCCACCTTACTTTGTAAGGTATCGTAACGTGAATACATAGCGTTACGAAGCGAACCGGGAGAACTGAAACATCTAAGTACCCCGAGGAAAAGAAATCAATAGAGATACCCTTAGTAGCGGCGAGCGAACGGGGTCTAGCCCTTAAGCAGTTTGGAAGTTAATGGAAGGCTCTGGAAAGTGCCACGATACAGGGTGATAGTCCCGTACATGAAAACGACCTTATTGTGAAATCGAGTAGGACGGCACACGTGATATGCTGTTTGAATATGGGAGGACCATCTTCCAAGGCTAAATACTACTGACTGACCGATAGTGAACCAGTACCGTGAGGGAAAGGCGAAAAGAACCCCTGTGAGGGGAGTGAAATAGAACCTGAAACCGTATACGTACAAGCAGTGGGAGCCTACTTTGTTGGGTGACTGCGTACCTTTTGTATAATGGGTCAACGACTTAATTTCAGTAGCAAGGTTAAGCGAATAGCGGAGCCGTAGGGAAACCGAGTGTTAACTGCGCGAATAGTTGCTGGGATTAGACCCGAAACCCGGTGATCTAGCCATGGGCAGGTTGAAGGTTGAGTAACATCAACTGGAGGACCGAACCGACTAATGTTGAAAAATTAGCGGATGACTTGTGGCTGGGGGTGAAAGGCCAATCAAACCGGGAGATAGCTGGTTCTCCTCGAAAGCTATTTAGGTAGCGCCTCGCGTCTAACTATTGGGGGTAGAGCACTGTTAAGGCTAGGGGGTCATCCCGACTTACCAACCCTTTGCAAACTCCGAATACCAATAAGTTCAATCGCGGGAGACACACGGCGGGTGCTAACGTCCGTCGTGGAAAGGGAAACAACCCAGACCGTCAGCTAAGGTCCCAAAGTGTATGTTAAGTGGGAAACGATGTGGAAAGGCTCAGACAGCCAGGAAGTTGGCTTAGAAGCAGCCATCTTTTAAAGAAAGCGTAATAGCTCACTGGTCGAGTCGGTCTGCGCGGAAGATTTAACGGGGCTAAACATACCACCGAAGCTACGGATGCAAAGACGTGTTCTTTGCATGGTAGAGGAGCGTTCTGTAAGCCGTCGAAGGTGAGTTGAGAAGCTTGCTGGAGGTATCAGAAGTGCGAATGTTGACATGAGTAACGATAATGGGGGTGAAAAACCTCCACGCCGAAAGACCAAGGGTTCCTGTCCAACGTTAATCGGGGCAGGGTGAGTCGACTCCTAAGGCGAGGCCGAAAGGCGTAGTCGATGGAAAACAGGTTAATATTCCTGTACTCACTTATATTGCGATGGGGTGACGGAGAAGGTTAGACTAGCATGGCGATGGTTGTCCATGTTTAAGGTTGTAGGCTGTGTGCTTAGGTAAATCCGGGCGCACTTAAGGCTGAGGACTGATGACGAGTCTCTACGGAGATGAAGTAGTTGATACCCGGCTTCCAGGAAAAACCTCTAAGCTTCAGATATAAGAGAATCGTACCCCAAACCGACACAGGTGGTTAGGTAGAGAATACTAAGGCGCTTGAGAGAACTCGGGTGAAGGAACTAGGCAAAATGGTACCGTAACTTCGGGAGAAGGTACGCCAATGATGGTGAAGGACTTGCTCCGTAAGCTATTGTTGGTCGCAGAGAAATGGTGGCTGCAACTGTTTATTAAAAACACAGCACTGTGCAAAATCGCAAGATGACGTATACGGTGTGACGCCTGCCCGGTGCCGGAAGGTTAATTGATTGGGTTAGACTTAGGTCGAAGCTCATGATCGAAGCCCCGGTAAACGGCGGCCGTAACTATAACGGTCCTAAGGTAGCGAAATTCCTTGTCGGGTAAGTTCCGACCTGCACGAATGGCGTAATGATGGCCACGCTGTCTCCACCCGAGACTCAGTGAAATTGAAATCGCTGTTAAGATGCAGTGTACCCGCGGCTAGACGGAAAGACCCCGTGAACCTTTACTATAGCTTGGCACTGAACATTGAACCTACATGTGTAGGATAGGTGGGAGACTATGAAGCATTGTCGCTAGATGATGTGGAGTCAACCTTGAAATACCACCCTTGTACGTTTGATGTTCTAACGTAGGCCCCTTATCGGGGTTGCGGACAGTGTCTGGTGGGTAGTTTGACTGGGGCGGTCTCCTCCCAAAGAGTAACGGAGGAGCACGAAGGTTGGCTAAACATGGTTGGACATCATGTGGTTAGTGCAAAGGCATAAGCCAGCTTAACTGCGAGACAGACACGTCGAGCAGGTACGAAAGTAGGTCTTAGTGATCCGGTGGTTCTGAATGGAAGGGCCATCGCTCAACGGATAAAAGGTACTCCGGGGATAACAGGCTGATACCGCCCAAGAGTTCATATCGACGGCGGTGTTTGGCACCTCGATGTCGGCTCATCACATCCTGGGGCTGAAGTTGGTCCCAAGGGTATGGCTGTTCGCCATTTAAAGTGGTACGCGAGCTGGGTTTAGAACGTCGTGAGACAGTTCGGTCCCTATCTGCCGTGGGCGTTTGAGAATTGAGAGGAGCTGCTCCTAGTACGAGAGGACCGGAGTGGACGAACCACTGGTGTTCGGGTTGTCATGCCAATGGCATTGCCCGGTAGCTAAGTTCGGAACTGATAACCGCTGAAAGCATCTAAGCGGGAAGCAGGCCTCGAGATGAGTTCTCACTGGAGCTTTAAGCTCCCTGAAGGGCCGTTGGAGACTACAACGTTGATAGGCAAGGTGTGTAAGTGCTGTGAGGCATTGAGCTAACTTGTACTAATTACCCGTGAGGCTTAACCATACAAATTAAAGTATGATTAATTGAAATTTTGACTTAAGAATAGATTGAACGCACTATTTATCGAAAGATAGGGTTTAAAGACTTCTTTATTTATAGCTTTTCAGATTAACAATAGAAATTAATTTTCTTATAGAAAGCAAACCAGATTTGCTTGGTGACCATAGTGTTGCGGCCCCACCTGATCCCATCCCGAACTCAGAAGTGAAACGTAATAACGCCGATGGTAGTGTGGGGTCTCCCCATGTGAGAGTAGGGCATTGCCAAGCGCCAAATTAAATTCGAGACTCAGTCTTGAATAAGAGCAGATGATTCGTAAGACTCGAAGAATTTGTTTGGTGACCATAGTGTTACGGACCCACCTGATCCCATCCCGAACTCAGAAGTGAAACGTAATAACGCCGATGGTAGTGTGGGGTCTCCCCATGTGAGAGTAGGACATCGCCAAACGTCACATTAGATTTAAGACTAAGTCTTGAACAAAAAAAGCCGATATCATTGATATCGGCTTTTTTTATATCTGTAAATTATTATATCAATTGCCGTAACTAGTTATTCTAATTACAAACTTAACAACGTAGTTAGTATCTATTTTAATCAGAAAGAATGATCATCTATTTATTGTGATTGGTATTAACAGCTAAAGCTAAGTGCTGAGTCTTGTTCTGTGAAACCTTGATGAATTAAAAACGCAGTTAATTCAGCGGAAACTTGCGTTGTTTTAATGACGGTAATCGTTTCTAGCTGCAGTGATTTAGCGTGTTCAATTGCTTGCTGTATTAGATATTTACCTACACCACGCTGTTGAGTGATATCTCTTACTGCAATGCAGCTTAAGAATAACGTGGTGGCATCATGTTGCATGATTAACCCACCAATATGGCGAGCATTAAATTTAGCTACAAATAGTGTTTGGTTATCGTCTTGAAGCAATTTGTCGAAACTGTTGCTAATCTCAGCTTCATCATGCTGAAATGGTCGATATAATTTTGTTATATCAATAAGTAACTGTGGTGTTGATTCTGTTACTGTAAATGCTGATAATCTCATGCTGTTCCCTTTTTTAGATACAGGCAGATATTACGCTATTATGATTAGATATTTAAGGTTTGTTTTATGCAATGCAGAATGAATTGTGGTGCGTGTTGCGAAGCGCCAAGCATTACCAGTTATATTCCGGGAATGCCAGATGGCAAGCCTGCAGGTGTGCGCTGTGTTAATTTATCTGCGGATAATTTATGTCTGATATTTACCGATCAGGAACGACCTGCATTGTGTGATACGTTTAAGGCCAGTAGTGATGTCTGTGGTGAAAACCGTGATGAAGCATTATTTCTCATCACTGATTTAGAAATACAAACCGCGTAACTATGAACGCTTAAGCCATAAGCGTGGGTTAACTGTTTTACCTTTATGGCGGATCTCGAAGTAAACGCCAGACACTAGTTGGCCCCCACTACGCCCTGCTAATGAGATCACATCACCTTTACGTACTTTTTCTCCGGACACTTTAAGTAATGTTTGGTTATGGCCATATAGGCTCATATATCCCTGGCCATGATCAATAATCATCACCATACCGAAACCGCGTAACCAATCAGCAAAGACGACTTTGCCTGCACTCACTGCTTTGACTTTAGCGCCTTCATGCGCACTGATAACGAGACCTCGCCAACTGACATTATTAAAACGCTTGCTGTTAAAGTTGTGAAGCACTTTACCTTTTATTGGCCAGTCGAGTTTCCCTTTGTCTCCTTTTAAGCCTGCGAATGATATCTGCAAGCTCTGTTTTTGTCTTAATAATGATATTTGTTGTGTTAGTTTTTGTTCTGAAATACTTAGTTCTGTCAGGGTCTTCTTTTGTTTACTAATGTTATGGGCGATATTTTTATTGCTTTTTTTCTGTTGCGTTTTTTGTTGTGCTAACTGTCTGACTTTTTGTTGTTGTGAGGTCTTGATGATAATTAATTGTCGCTTGATTTTTTGCTGCTCCAACTTATTCTCGGTTATTTTATCGATCGTGACATTAAATTCTACAATCGACTGGGCTCGCGCTGCATGGAGGTGTTTATAATAAACCAATGAGCGTTCAATTTCGCTGCTGCTCTGTTGATTTAAAAGTAATTTAAGGTAATCATTATTACCACTTAAGTAGGCGGTTTCAATTTGCGCAGAAAGAATATTTTGCTGCTTTTTTTTATTTTTTAATAATACTTTTTGTTGCGTAACGAGTGCGCTGAGATCTTGCTCAATATTACGGATTAAAGATTTGGTATTACTCAGCTGTGCTGCGACTTTACTAATCGCGCGATCGGTGTTTTGTGTTTGTTTTGATAAATTGTTTAAGTAGCGATGCTGCTTTTTGATAGCTGCATTTTGGGCTTTTATTTGGTTGCGAAGTTGATTCAGTTCAGACTGATTATTGGCTGCAAAAGCGTTTAATGATAGCAATATCAGCAGGCCTATAACGTTATAGGCCATGCTGTTTTTTAAAAATCTCATGACGTCATCCTTTCCCCGTAGGGAAACGATTATTTCAGATTCATCAGGTTCTTACCAGTCATTTCCGCTGGAATCTCTTGACCAAGTAAAGTCAACATGGTCGGAGCCAGATCACATAGGCGACCTGTCTCGGCAGGCACGGCATCGCGCCCAAAATAAATCAGTGGTACAGGTAAGTTAGTATGTGCAGTATGAACGCCACCAGTTTCTGGATTGATCATCATCTCAGCATTACCGTGATCGGCTGTGATCAAGCATTCACCACCGACTTTTTCTAATGCTTCAACGACACGACCAATTGATTGATCAACGGCTTCACACGCTTTTACTGCCGCGTCAAATATACCGGTATGGCCAACCATATCTCCGTTCGGATAGTTACAAATGATCACATCGTATTTTTTACTCTCAATTGCCGCAACGAACTTGTCTGTGAGCATTTCTGAGTTCATTTCAGGTTGCAGATCATAAGTGGCTACTTGTGGCGATGGAATCAATTCACGATCTTCACCTGTGAAAGGGTCTTCAACGCCACCATTAAAAAAGAAGGTCACGTGGGCATATTTTTCTGTTTCAGAAATACGTAATTGGGTTTTATTTTGCTGCTCAAGTACCGAACCTAAGGTATTCACTAATTTAACCGAAGGGAACGCGATGCTAGTCTCAATGCTTGCAGCATATTCAGTCAACATAACAAAATCAGCGAGTTTCGGTGTTACAGCACGTTCAAAACCAGTGAAATCAATATCGACGAATGCACGGGTAATTTCACGTGCACGATCGGCACGGAAATTCATAAAAATGACCGTATCATCATCCGAAATTGGTACAGCTTCGCCAATGACCGTTGCTTTGACGAACTCATCATTTTCATCACGTGCATAAGCGGCTTCAAGACCTGCTACTGCACTATCGGCCGTATATTGGCTTTCAGCTTGAGTAAATAAATTATATGCTTCTTCAACACGATCCCAGCGATTATCTCGGTCCATTGCAAAATAGCGACCGATTAATGTGGCCGTTTTACCTGCGCCAATTTCAGCAAATTTAGCATCAAATTTTTCTAATGTAGCCAGTGCGCTACGCGGAGGAGTATCACGGCCATCTAAGAATGCGTGTAGATAAATCTTTGTTGCCCCTTGCTTTGCTGCAAGTTCGATCATGGCTAAGATCTGATCTTCATGGCTGTGTACGCCACCGGGTGACGCTAGGCCTAGGATATGCACGGCTTTATCATTCGCAACCGCGGCATTAACGGCCTTAACAAGTGCTGGATTGTGATAGAATTCGCCATCATCGATTGCTTTATCGATTTTAGTTAAATTTTGATACACGATACGACCTGCACCAATATTGACATGGCCAACTTCTGAATTACCCATTTGACCATCAGGCAATCCCACATCTAAACCTGAACTTGAAATCAACATGCTTGGGCAATCTTGCCAAAGCTTATCTAAAATGGGTGTTTTTGCATGGGCAATGGCATTATCTTGTTGATCAAGACGGTGGCCCCAGCCATCCATAATGATAAGTGCAATTGTTTTCTTCGCCTTAGACATGAGTTTACCTCTAGGTTATTAAAGTTAAATATAGGAATATTACTACACTTCTCGGGGATAAATAGGCTCTTATTTATGATCTAGGTAGAATATTGGAGATATTTAATGGTTAATATCGGTAATATTACTACATATCCAGCCATTTCATCCTACGAGTTCTTCGTGTTATTATACAAATTACGTGATTAACGTTATCTTTGAGTTATTCATAACGCTGGAGAGGAATGTATTATTGAGCTGCTTTTATTCCTTGGCACATGTATACTGCGTTGAGAAGAATCCATTATTATTAAATTTTAGAGTCATAATCACATGCAAGAATATATTGAATTTGCTTCAAATAATCCAGCCTTATCTCTCGCTTGGGTAGCTATTGCTGGTTTCCTTATTTATTCATTTGGCACCAGTGCCCTGTCAAAAGTGAAGTCGGTGAACAATCACGAAGCGACAACTTTGATGAATAAAGAAAATGCCATTATTGTTGATGTACGCGCGACAGAACATTATCGTAAGTCACATATTTTAAACGCAATTAACGTTCCTACTGCTGATATTGAGGCAAATAAGCTAACAATGATTGAAAAATACAAAAATACCCCAATCATCGTTATGTGTGACACCGGAATGAGTTCAGGTCGTGCTGCGAATCGTCTAGCGAAAATGGACTTTACTACTGTTTATAATTTATCTGGTGGCATGGCAAGTTGGCAAGAAGCTAAATTACCGACGGTTAAAAAATAATAATTTACCCGTCAGATAACTAAGCATTAATTACTCAGTTCGAATCTATAAAATATTGGAATTTACTTATGTCAGAATCAGCAAGCCAGCAAGAATTTAATATCCAACGTATTTTCATTAAAGACGTATCTTTTGAATGTCCTAATTCTCCAGTGATCTTCCAAAAAGAATGGAAACCTGAAGTTAAATTAGATCTTGATACTCGTAGCTCTAAGTTGGGTGACGGTGTATTTGAAGTTGTATTATCACTGACTGTAACCGCTAAAGATGGCGACACAGTGGCGTTCCTATGTGAAGTTCAACAAGCTGGTATCTTTAGTGTTGGCGAATTAAGCGAAGGTCAACTAGCACATTGTCTAGGTGCTTTCTGCCCAAATATATTATTTCCATATGCGCGTGAAACAATTGCTAGCTTAGTAAGTCGTGGTTCTTTCCCACAACTTAATCTGGCGCCAGTTAACTTCGATGCACTGTTTGCATCTTATGTTCAACAAGCACAACAAGCATCTGAAACTCCTGCTCCGGCTCTTGCAGAGCAAAAACTGGACTCTTAAGTGATGGCGACTGATACAGCTTTAATTACCGTTCTTGGTGCTGGTTCTTACGGTACTTCATTAGCGATGTCCTTAGCACGTAATGGTAACAAAACCGTGTTGTGGGGTCATAATCCACAGCACGTTGCCGAGCTTGCTAAAGCGCGCAGTAATGAGGCTTACTTACCTGGTATCGCTTTTCCTGATGCTTTGGTATTGGAGGCGGACCTTGAACAAGCTGTGGCCGCAAGTCGAGATATTCTGATTGTCGTGCCGAGCCATGTTTTTGGTGATGTATTAAAGCAGATTAAGCCATTTCTGCGTGAGAATTCGCGTATATCTTGGGCTACAAAAGGGTTAGAAGCTGACACTGGACGTCTATTGCAAGATGTTGCGACTGATATTCTTGGCGGTGGTTATCCATTAGCGGTACTTTCTGGACCTACATTTGCGAAAGAGTTAGCTGCGGGTTTACCAACTGCAATCAGTATCTCGTCAACGGATCCAAAATTTTCTGATGATCTCTCACACTTATTGCATTGTGGCCGTAGTTTACGTACTTATACCAATAATGATTTTATTGGCGTGCAACTTGGCGGCGCGGTTAAAAACGTGATTGCTATTGGCGCTGGTTTATCTGATGGACTTGGTTTTGGTGCTAATGCGCGTACTGCATTAATTACTCGTGGTTTGGCAGAGTTATGTCGTCTTGGTGAAGCATTAGGTGCAAAAAAAAATACCTTCATGGGTATGTCTTGCTTGGGTGATTTAGTACTAACCTGTACTGATAATCAAAGTCGAAATCGTCGTTTTGGTCTTGCACTGGGTGCAGGTAAAGGCGTTGATGAAGCACAAGTTGAGATTGGTCAAGTTGTGGAAGGCTATCGCAATACCAAAGAAGTTTATTTGTTATCTGCGCGTCTTGGTGTAGAAATGCCAATTACGGAGCAAATATATCTAGTGTTATATGAGAATAAGCCTCCAAAAGAAGCTGCTTTAGCATTATTAGCACGAGATAAAAAAGGCGAATAAATATTTTGTCTATAAAAAAAGTGACAGCGAAAGCCGTCACTTTTTTATTGCCGATTTATTTAAAATCGATCTCGATTAGATGTTTTAACCAAGTCTAATAGTAAGAATGCTCACCAGCTTGGTGCTCAGTAGCATCTTTAACAGCCGTTAGTTCTTCAGGGAACAATTCGAGTAACTGTTTTTCAATCCCTTCTTTCAACGTAAAGTCTACTTGGCTACAACCATTACAACCGCCACCAAACTGTAAGATAGCAATGCCATCATCAGTGATTTCAGTCAATACCACGTTACCGCCATGTCCTGCAAGTTGTGGATTAATTTCAGTTTGGATCACATAGTCAACGCGTTCTGTCAGTGGTGCATCATCTGCAACCGCTCTTATTTTTGCGTTAGGCGCTTTCAGTGTCAATTGAGAACCCATTTTATCCGTCACAAAATCGATATAAGCATCGGTTAGGAATGGTTTGCTCATGTCATCAATTAATGCATCAAAGCCACTGTATGGTAATACAATATCAGTACTTTCAATTGCTTCAGGTGGACAATATGATACGCCACACTCTGCATTTGCGGTGCCTGGATTAACGACGAATACACGAATGTTAGTGCCGTCTTTTTGGTTGCTAAGTAATTTTACAAAATGAGTTTGTGCCGCTTCAGTAATTGTTATCATGGTGCCCTCGTTGTCATACCTGACTAATTTACTATGTCTTTAATTGTAACGCTATTTAAGATGATAAACCACTAATCCGCTAATGTTCTGGCGATACACCATATATCAATACGTTCTATTCCTGCTGCAAATAATGTTAAGCAGGCTGCTTTGATGGTCTCACCGGTCGTGACGACATCATCTATCAGGGCGATATGTTTAACGCTAAAATGCTGAGTTACTTGAAATGCATTGTGCATATTGGCGCTACGTTCGACGGCTGTTTGTTGTGCTTGCTGCGCTGTATATCTTGCGCGGATAAACTTTTTTTCGGCAATGAGCGGTATTTGTAATTGTTTAGATATAGCACTGGCAAGTAACTGGGCTTGGTTATAACCCCGTTTGGCTTGACGTTTTTTATGTAGCGGAATGCAAATTAGCGCTTCAGGTAAACTGTAATTATGTTGCATTATATTGCTGGTGATTGTGCGGCTTAATAAACCAGAAAAGAGTAAATGCAATTGTGGTTGTTGGGAAAATTTGTATTGTTTAATTAAATATTGGCATTCTAAGGTATAGCTCATACAGGCAATTAATTGCTGCCACGGTGGTGTTTGTTGGTTGCATTCATCACATTGTTGCTGATTTTTACGTTGTGGTAGGGCGCAACGAAGGCAGTGCGAATTGGGTAAATAAGGCAGTTCTTGTAAGCATAATAAACATAGAAAAGGTTGTGGATTATCGATGGGCATATCGCATAAATAACAACGAGGTTGTAATAGTGTCATGCTGAGTTTGCGGATCATGGCTATATCTACACGTTTGATTAGTATATCCTCGTTGCTAAGTAATTCGTCAAGTGTAGAGTCAAATGTCAGAAATCGTCGCCACAGAAAGTAAAAATGCAAGCCCTTGCACAACGTTGCATGTCGATATTGTCGGTGATGGCCCAGATTTAGTGCTGTTACATGGTTGGGGACTGAATGGTGCGTGTTGGCAATCGATTGTGCCGTTATTATCTCAACATTATCGCTTACATTTAGTTGATCTACCTGGTTTTGGTTTTAGTCATGACTGTCATGTTGCCAGCGGTACTCTTGCAGATATCACTGATGCCTTAATAAAGATTGCCCCTGCTAACGCCGTTTGGTTGGGGTGGTCGTTAGGTGGACTTTGCGCCACTGATTTTGCACTGCAATATCCGCACCGGGTTTCTGCTTTGGTTACCGTTGCTAGCTCGCCGAAATTTATGGCGGCAGCTCAGGTCGAGGACTCCGCGACTTGGCCTGGCATTGCGGAACAAGTATTAGCGCAATTTCAACAACAGTTGCAACAGGATCTCTCGCAAACTATCAATCGATTTTTAGCTATCCAGGGCATGGGTAGTGCAACAGCGAAGCAAGATATTAAGCAATTAAAATCCTTATTAGCTGCTCGGCCACAGCCGCATGCACAAGCGCTTAGTAATGGCTTAACGTTATTATCGACGGTGGATTTACGTGCTCAGTTAGCAAATTTAACAATGCCATTCTATCGTTGTTATGGGCGGTTAGATTCGCTGGTGCCACAAGCGACGGTTGCGTGGATGGATAACTATCTGCCACAATCCCCTAGTTTGATATTTAAAGCGTCTTCACATGCACCTTTTATTTCTGAACCCACGCTTTTTGTTAATAAACTGCAGGCATTTATTAACAATGCGTTATAAACTCAACTAGCAGGGCTATCAGCACAAGGCGCAATATGTAGATAATCGTTATTCCATTTTTAAATATGGTAACGCTGTGTTGCTGAGCAGCCGTTATTTATGATAATGAAGGAAAGATATGTTCATACACTCACAAGCTACGATTAGTGATCTGCATTGTGTGAATGTTATCAAGGGAGACGCTAGCAGATGGTATTAGTTATGCCACCACCTTCGGGGATCCCTAATGCATTAAATCCAACCACGGCTGCGGTAGAACGTGATGCGGAAAAACGTGAGATCACCCCAGCGATCACCCCTGATAGTGCATCGGCCTCAACGGGTGATAGCACCGAAGAAAAAGATCTTCTCAGTTATCACCCGAAAAAAAATGACCCGGGTCGTAAGAAGAAACCCACTCAAAATCCATCGTTGCTTACATCTGATGACGATGAAACTGCAGTCGAAAAAGAAGATCTTGTTGATGATGTTGAGACGATCAACAATGGGTTTGAAGGTGTGACATTATCGATTGATATGACGGGTCCCCCTGAAACGATTATTGTTGCAGTGCTGTTGTTACGACAGGCGATCTTAGCTAAACCGGCCCTCAAGGTTGGCGATCGTCAACAGCTTGCCGAGATAAATCACATTATAAAAACGGCGCTAGCTGATCTATTACGGTTAAAGCAACTTGATGACGTTAAAGCGCTGGCATCAACATTACCCAGTGCAACCGGTGTATTAAAAGGTAAAGATGTGCATGCTCACGTTGTCGCATTGGATGATCTTTTTGCTGCTTCTTTTGATGATGACGTGGGCGTAGCAAAGGGGGTTGTATCAGCAAAATTCAAATTGGCCGGCGCCGTTGTTGGTTATTTTTATGGCGAGAATATCGAACCACAACCACCTTCTCAGATCGATCACCAAGAATAATTATAGATAACTTTCTGTGGGCTTTGCTAGTATGGACTTATAACCATACTAATAACGAGGATGTCATGTCAGAGCAACGGATAAAGCAAGCAATACAATTAATTGATGAAATAAATCAGGGTGATCCAGTCAGTGAAATTGTAGATGGAATAGCACAGCCAAAAGAATGGTTATATGGTCTGCGTATGAGTGAATGCTTGGCTGAGTTTATACCTGAAGCATCCACAGCATTGCAGATAGCTGCACGAGCACAACATATTAAACGTTGGAGTATTCCACGCAGCGAGCATCCACTCGGACGTGAAGGTTATTACAAATGGCGTCAATCATTGGGTCGCCTGCATGCAGAGGAAGCCATGGCGATTGCTGCACAAGTAGGTTGTGAACAAGCCGAAATACAAGCAATTGGCCGTATGTTACGCAAAGAAAAAATCAAGCGTGATCCACAAGTACAAGCGCTAGAAGATGTTATCTGCTTGGTATTCTTAAAATATTATTTTACCGCGTTTGCAGAAAAACACACACCCGAAAAATTGATTGTGATTGTGCAAAAGACTTGGGCTAAAATGTCAGAAAAGGGCCATGAAGCGGCATTGAAATTACCGTTTACACCAGAGCAGCAAGCGTTACTGGCTAAAGCGCTCGGTTAATATTTTACGCTGGATTTAATACTGCAAATTCACTGCCGCTTACTTGAGTTGCAGTGAATAATGCCTCCTATCTGCTAAGCTTCTTCTCTTTCTTATATTACGTTTCTTAATTACGTTAATTGAACCTGCAAATCCATTGAGAATATCAGCTTAGTGTTAGCTTTAATCCCTATTTTAATCGTGTTCTTATTTATTATTATCTGCTAATTAAATACTTTATATCTATAATCTCTCTGGTATATTGAGCTCAGCAATTACATTCGGCTAATTGGATGATTTAGGGAGTAACGTTAATGGAAATGGAAATAATCTCGGCAGCGGTGATGCTATTTTTGATCATGGATCCACTAGGTAACTTACCTATATTTTTGTCTATTTTAAAACACATTGATAAAAAGCGTCGACGTGCAGTCATGATCCGTGAGTTGCTAATTGCCCTGTTTGTAATGCTGTTATTCTTATTCTTAGGTGAAAATATCCTAGGTTTCTTAAGTTTAAAACAAGAAGCGGTGAGTATCGCCGGTGGTATTATTTTATTCTTGATTGCCATTAAGATGATCTTCCCGACCGAAGGTGGATTAACCGGCCTCGCAGCAGGTGAAGAACCCTTCATTGTGCCTATGGCGATCCCATTATTAGCGGGACCGTCAATCCTCGCTGCCTTGTTGTTATTAGCCCATCAAGACCCCGATAAAATGTTTGAATGGTCTGCAGCCTTGCTAATTGCCTGGGGTTTAAGTGCCTTTATTTTGATGTTTTATGAAGGGTTTAACCGTATTCTCGGTGACAAAGGCCTAGCCGCGGTCGAGCGTTTAATGGGTATGTTATTAGTGATGATATCAGTACAGATGTTACTGGATGGTATTGCTGATTATCTGGCGACGTTAAGCTGATAAACTGCCATTGTTGTTGGTTTTTTGTAAGCAAAACTTTGCTTTATTGTTTGCAATACGCTGCCGCAATGGTAAATTAATCTATCTTAATACCTAACTAAGCTTAACAGAAAGTTTAGAATGTATGGCAAAGCAATATCATTTAGGGATACTGCTTCTGATCATAAGTTCTCACCATATGACAAGGAAAGTGAATGAGCATTACCTCTTTTTACCCACCACAACGTACGTTGATGGGCCCAGGTCCTTCAGATGTTTATCCGAACGTATTACAAGCATTAAGCCGCCCGACCATTGGCCACCTTGATCCGACATTTATAAAAATGATGGATGAAGTAAAAGAACTGCTGCAATATGCATTTCAAACCAAGAACCCTTGTACTATGGCTGTTTCTGCTCCGGGTTCTGCTGGGATGGAAACTTGCTTTGTGAATTTAATTGAGCCAGGTGACAAAGTCATTGTCTGTATCAATGGTGTGTTTGGTGGCCGTATGGCTGAAAATGTCACCCGCTCTGGTGGTGTACTGGTGAAAGTTGAAGATGAATGGGGTCAACCTGTTGATCCGGCAAAATTGGAAGCTGCGTTAAAATCCCATCCGGATGCCAAAATTGTCGCCTTTGTACATGCGGAAACCTCAACCGGTGTACTTTCGGATGCCAAAACATTATGTGCGTTAGCAAGACAATACGGTTGTTTATCCATTGTTGATGCGGTGACATCACTTGGCGGTGTTCCTCTGTATGTCGATGATTGGGGTATTGATGCGATTTATTCTGGTACCCAGAAATGTTTGTCGTGTGTGCCGGGGATTTCACCAGTGAGCTTTAGTCCTGCTGCGGTGGCCAAAATTAACAGCCGGTCTGTTCCTGTGCAAAGCTGGTTCTTAGATCAAACACTGGTGATGAGTTATTGGTCAGGTGAAGGTAAACGCAGTTATCATCATACTGCGCCGGTAAATACCTTATATGCATTACACGAATCTCTGGTGCAATTACAAACTGAAGGCCTAGAGAATGCCTGGGCGCGTCATGCACAACAACATTTAGCACTACGTGCTGGTTTAGAAAAAATGGGCATTGAGTTTATTGTTGATGAGGCGTGTCGTTTACCACAGCTTAATACCGTCGTTATTCCTGACGGTGTTGATGACGCAGCTGTGCGTAACCACTTATTACAAACCTATAACCTTGAAATTGGAGCCGGTCTGGGGGCATTTTCAGGCAAAGCATGGCGTATTGGTTTGATGGGTTATGCGGCACGTGCTGAAAATGTGGCATTGTGTTTACGTGCACTAGAAGAAACGTTGAACTAAAGAATAAATTTGGCACTAAAATACGCTCTAGATTAACGTAGGTTAAATTAGCGTGGTGTGGTTCCGTTAATCCAGCGTATGAATATGCAAAAAGCCACACCTCATGGATCCTGACGTGTGGCCTTTTGGGTTTTAGTCTGTAGTAATAAACGCCGGTTATTATCTACTGAGATTGAGTGGTATCCGCCTGACTAGCGGCAAATCGTTGCACCAATCGATTGCGTGGGTAGAGATGTACTGTCTGTTGCATTAATACCTTCGCCGCTTGGTTTTTCCCAAGCTTGGTTAATACGCGCACCCAATTAATATAAACATTCGCTCTGGGTGTTCTCTGACTTATCTCTGAGGCCCAATTTAAATAGTTATTCAGCTCTTCGATGTCATTGTTGTACATGGCGATTTGCAAGCGATACATCATGGCATTGAACTCTAATCGGGTGATCCAAGCCACCGGATTAACGATTTTTGTTAGCGGGGTTATATCACTGCGATCACTGCGCTCATATTGCGTGAGCAGTTTATTGGTATGCAATGTGGTTAACATGAATAAGCCAGTAACCAGGGGGATCAATAAAGCTAAAGTACGTAATAAAAAGGTGTAATTGAACGCGATGCTCTGCGTATTGCCATAACGACTGCCGATATACCAAACCAAGGTTAAGAATACGAGCCAGTGCACGATTGCATGGTAAAATGGGTATTCGGTTTGGCTATGTAACACTAACGGAAATACCAGCCCTAACAATGCCAATGCTTGCCATACTGGTTGTTTGAGGATAATGTGCAGGAAGCCGACAACCAATAAAGCGATGCCGGATAACGCTATCAAGCCACCTTCAATGCCCCAATACAATAATTCATTATGGGGGTGATCAAGATTCTCTGGTGATCCTGGTAAGGCCAATCCTTGGCTTAGCGCGTCACTGTATGAGTTAAGATAAGCCACTTCAAAACTACCATAACCCCAACCTAGTATTGGTTTGTCTAACCACATAGCCAAACCATGTAGATAGATAGGAACACGTGCGCCTGGATCGGTGAGAGCTGCAGCTGAACGCGCGACTTTTTCGGCAGTTTCTAATGAATAAGCACCAATGCCAACCGCGATGACACAGCAAACTAGCCAAAGAAATAAGCTTTTTGATTGTTCTGTATCACGTAATTGTTGCCACGCCCAAGGTAATAGCAGCAATGGTGCGATCAATAATGACAAATAACCAGTGCGAGACTGCAATAACACCACAGGAATAACGGCCATGAAGGTGGTGACATAACAAAATAGACGTTTTTTTTGTTCATCCAATTTCGTTTGTGTCAGCAGGTATAAGGCGAGAGCAATCCCGGTTGTTAAAAATGAAGCGGAAACATTGGGTTGTTGAAAAATACCATAAGGGCGATTGGCAATCTTCTGATAACCAACGGTATTATTGACTGGTAATAAGTAATATTGCACCAGACTAAATAACGCCTCGACAAATACCGCCGCTAATATTAGATACAATAACAGCAGCCGTTGTTGTTGATTAAGCTGCAATTGTTGTAAGGCAATAAAAAACAATAACCCCCCGATTAAACCGAATAATCGGGTATAGCTGAGACCTGCAACTATTGGGTCGGCATATAATACCGGAATGAGCATCACTAGCGTGGCGGCGATAAACATTAAGCTCAGTGGGGAGTAAACCAACTTCCCTTGCACTGTTGCTTGCCACAGGCCAATGCCGATTAAGGTTGAAATAAACATCCAACCTATGGCATTAAAAGGCAGGTGCAGACCTGAACCGCCACCATTATGCTGAAAATAGTGCATCCCGATCAGCATATAGACGGCGAACGTAATGAAAAATCCTTTTTTCAATGGTGTTAAGTTCATACTATGACTCTTGGTTAATAATATTCAGTTGGTTGATGGTACTAAGCTGTTTCGCGCGTGCTAGCATAGGTTTTAAGAAACGTGCGGTATGGCTATCAGGGTGCTCCGATACCGTTTCCGGTGTCCCTACAACCAGAATTTCACCGCCGCCGCTGCCACCTTCAGGGCCGAGATCAATAACCCAATCTGCCGTTTTCACTACATCAAGATTATGTTCAATAATGACGATGGTATTGCCGTGATCACGTAAGCGATGTAATACTTTCATGAGTAACTTAATATCATGAAAGTGCAGCCCTGTGGTGGGCTCGTCTAAGATATACAAGGTTTGGCCGGTATCGCGTTTAGATAACTCTTTCGCCAGTTTCACCCGTTGTGCTTCACCACCGGATAACGTCGTCGCGGATTGGCCAAGGCGTATGTAAGACAGCCCTACATCCACTAAGGTTTGTAACTTACGGGCGATAGGGGGGATCGGTGCAAAGAAGGCATTGGCTTCTTCGACGGTCATATCCAATACTTCGTGAATATTTTTGCCTTTGTAGCGGACTTCCAATGTTTCACGGTTATAACGTTGGCTCTTACAGTTGTCACAAGGAACGTACACATCCGGTAAGAAGTGCATCTCAACTTTGATTAGGCCATCACCTTGGCAAGCTTCACAGCGGCCGCCCTTAACGTTGAAGCTAAAGCGTCCTGGTTTATAACCACGTGAACGCGCTTCGTGGGTGCCTGCAAATATCTCGCGGATAGCCGTGAAAATACCGGTATAGGTTGCTGGGTTAGAGCGTGGAGTACGTCCGATTGGACTTTGATCAATATCGACGACTTTATCAAGCTGATCTAAGCCTTCAATCGAGGTATAAGGTAACGGGGTTGTCACTGTTGCGCCATTTAATTCGATATGGGCGATCTTAAAGAAGGTATCATTAATGAGAGTCGATTTACCTGAACCTGATACACCGGTGACACACGTCATCACGCCAATCGGCACGGACAAATCAACATTTTTAAGGTTGTTACCGCTGGCACCTTTGAGATGTACCCATTTGCCGGTTAATGGGGTGCGTTGCGCTGGCACCGCAATGCACTTACGGCCACTGAGGTAATCTGCGGTCAGTGAATGTTTACTTTTTAAGATATCATCAATACTGCCTCTGGCAACGATCTCACCACCGTGTACACCAGCGCCTGGACCAATATCCAAGATATAGTCGGCAGCGCGGATCGCATCTTCATCGTGTTCAACCACTATCACGGTATTACCAAGATCACGTAGATGGATCAGGGTTTGCAATAAGCGTGCGTTATCCCGTTGATGTAACCCGATCGAGGGCTCATCGAGTACATACATCACGCCAACTAAGCCTGCACCAATTTGGCTGGCAAGACGAATGCGCTGCGCTTCACCACCAGATAATGTTTCGGCGCTGCGTTCTAAGCTTAAATAATTCAGGCCAACATTGACTAAGAAACCCAGACGATCACCAATTTCTTTCAGGATCTTTTCGGCTATCAGGCCTTTTTGACCCGATAGCGTCATTTTGGAAAAGAATTCGTATGCTTCACCAATCGCCATACGTGATACTTCTGGCAATGTTGTTTCTTGAATATAAACATGGCGAGCTTCTTGGCGCAGTCGAGAGCCTGAGCAGGTTTCGCAAGATTTGGTGGTTAAGTATTTACCGAGCTCTTCGCGGACCGCATTGGATTCTGTTTCTTTGTAGCGGCGCTGCATGTTGGGAATAATACCTTCAAAAGCGTGGCGGCGAATGACAATATCACCGCGATCATTGACATAGTTAAATTCAATCTCTTGTTCGCCACTGCCTTGTAGGATGTAATCTTGTACTTCAGGGGTTAAGGAATTAAACGGTTTGGTGACATCAAACTTATAGTGCTTAGCCAGTGAGCTGAGCATTTGGAAGTAATAAAAATTACGTTTATCCCAACCGCGGATGGCCCCCCCTGAGAGACTAAGATCCGCATTAATGATGACACGTTCGAGGTCAAAGTATTGTTGGACACCAAGACCGTCACAGGTATGGCAGGCGCCAGCTGGATTGTTGAATGAGAAGACCCTTGGTTCAAGCTCGGTCATGCTGTAACCACAATGGGGGCAAGCAAAGTTAGCCGAAAACACGATCGGCTCTGCCTCGCTATCATCCATATCGGTAATATAAGCGGTGCCGCCAGACATATTGAGTGCGGTTTCAAACGATTCCGCCAGACGCAGTTGCAGATCATCACGCACTTTAAAGCGATCGATGACAACCTCAATGGTGTGTTTTTTATGTAGGTCTAAGGTTGGTGGATCGGACAGATCACAGATTTCACCGTCAATACGCGCGCGGATATAACCTTGGCCGGCTAAACTGGCCAGGGTTTTAACATGCTCACCCTTACGCTCTTTCACGATCGGCGCGAGTAATATCAGTTTACGGCCTGTCTCTAATTCCAACACATGGTCCACCATTTGGGTAATGGTTTGTGCCGCTAAAGGGGCATTATGGGTTGGACAGCGTGGTTCACCAACACGGGCAAATAATAAGCGCAAGTAATCATAGATCTCGGTAATAGTGCCGACCGTTGATCGTGGGTTATGGGATGTGGATTTTTGCTCGATGGAGATCGCCGGTGACAGACCTTCAATATGGTCGACATCAGGCTTCTCCATCAAGGATAAGAACTGTCTGGCGTAGGCAGAAAGCGATTCTACATAACGGCGTTGACCTTCTGCATAAAGCGTATCAAATGCTAATGACGATTTTCCAGAACCCGATAACCCAGTGATCACAATCAGCTTATTTCGAGGTAGTTCAACATTGATATCTTTAAGGTTATGGGTGCGTGCGCCCCGAACAATGATTTGATCCATACATAACTCACACTACATAAAATAATCAATCAGTATCGCATATTAGGGCTTGCTAGGCATCACTTTAGAAGAAACTCTGTTCAATATTCAGAATGCCGTCTGGTGACACAGAATGAGCTAATTTTTAGATCAGATTTTCTTTTGCCCAAGATACCGCTTGCAGGCGATTTTTGACTTTGATCTTTTTAAATACATTATATAAATGTGACTTGATCGTATGCTCACTGACATATAATGCGTCGGCAATTTCTAAATTTGATGATCCCGTCATTAGCTGGCGTAAGATCTCTTGTTCACGTGTCGTTAGCTCAGGTTTTCGGTCTAAATCAACGGCTTTAGTTGAACGATAAATAGAGATCAAGGAGCTTAGAGTGCGTCTTGGCATCCAGAATTCACCTTCAGTGATCTTTTGTATGCCTTTGCACACCACATCGAGTTCATCACGCTTATTAAACACGCCGAATATCGATGGCCAAGTGGAAATGTTTTCCATCGTGGTATCATCACTTAAATTAATCAATGCTAACCGAAACATACCGTGATATTGCTTCAATTTGTTTTTCAGTTGTTCTTGCGAAGTGGCACTGAGATTATCGGTATCAACGAGTAATAATAAGTTGTCATCAATTGAGATCCGTTCAACCTCGGCTACGTCACGCAGCTGTTGCACGGGTATATCGAGTTTAGCTCTTAAGCAAGAGACTAACGTGGCAACTTGCAGACTAGGCTGAGACAGCAGTACTACATTTGGGTAATCCGACATATGATTAAATCCTTTAGTTTGTGTGGTGATATCCATATCTATGCTTAATTGCATTATAAAGCGATTAAACTTAGCTAATGACTTAATTAAGGTGTTAAATGTAGTTAACATATCGGGGTGGCATAAATGAGTCAAGTTGGCATTGAGTTTTATCTCGACTCATACTTTTATCTTTTAGTTATATTGATGGTTTAATAGGCTGTAAAACTTTTGTTTTCATTGTGTTAGCCAATTATATTGGCGTTTTATTTCGTTAGATAGTATTAACTTGGTGTTTTACGGTGTTTTTTGTTTTTTGTTTTTTGTTTTTTGTTAATGCTAAAGCATGGCTAGCATCATTGTGGTTGTTTTAAATAAAATTTTATTGTCAGCTGGAATGACGTGTTAACATGGCGCTGTAAATATTAAGGGGTTGATGGGTTAATTATGGATAATGTGGCTTTATCTAAATTAGAGCAAAAAGCAGCAGTGTCGTTAGCATTGGTCTTTGGCTTAAGAATGCTTGGTTTATTTATGATCATGCCGGTTTTTGCTATTTATGGACGCGATTTAATTGGTTATTCACCACTTTGGGTCGGTATCGTCATTGGTGCTTATGGGTTAACCCAAGCGATATTGCAAATACCAATGGGACAATTATCTGACCGTATCGGTCGTAAGCCGGTTATTATTGCTGGTTTAGGTTTGTTTTGTTTAGGCAGTATTGTTGCAGGTATGGCTGATTCCGTTTACGGTGTGGCGTTTGGACGCATAATCCAAGGTACGGGGGCTGTTGCCAGTGCCATTCTTGCGTTAGCGGCTGATATAACCCGTGAGCAACAACGACCGAAAGTGATGGCTGTCATCGGTATGTGTATCGGACTGTCCTTTGCTTTTGCGCTGGTGGCTGGACCGGTTTTAGCACAGTGGATCGGCCTTAAAGGTATTTTCTTTGTCACCGCAGCATTGGCTATTGTGGGTATGTTGGTGGTGCATTATATTGTACCAAACCCGACAACCAAAGCACCTGCTGGTGATGCGAGTACCAATAGCAACAAGTTAAGATCCATGTTGCGTGATCCGCAATTATTGCGTCTCGATGTTGGTATTTTTTTATTACACTTAACTCTGACGGCGGTATTTGTATCACTGCCATTTGAATTAGAAGCGGCAGGACTGGTTGGTGAGCACCATTGGTGGGTATATTTCCCGGCATTACTGCTATCATTCGTACTGATGGTACCTATGTTGATTATTGCGGCGAAAAAGAAAATGAATAAACAATTTTTCTTATTCGCGATTGCATTAATGGGCCTTGCGCTGTGTGTAATGGGTTTTGCAAGTGGTAGTGTATGGTTGTTTGCACTTGCTATCGTTTTGTATTTTACCGCCTTTAACTTTTTAGAAGCCTCGTTACCAGCGATGATCTCGATGTCGGCACCTGCGGGTGCAAAGGGCTCGGCAATGGGCATCTATTCAACATCACAATTTGCGGGTGCATTTTGTGGTGGTATTATCGCCGGTAGCTTATATTCTCAACTGGGTTCACAAGGTTTATTCTTTATCATTGCTGCTGTAATGATAGTGTGGTTTGGTATTTCTTTGGGTTTAGAAAATGTCGGTCAAGTGAAGGCGCATACCATCGCAGTGACGATCGCAAATCAAAGAGAAGCTGAATTAATCGCCGAAAAGCTAATATCGCTTTCCGGTATTAATGAAGCTGTAGTAGTATTAGAAGAGCAGGTTGCTTATTTAAAAGCGACTAAAGATTTTGAAATAGACCAGGCTTTGAACCTGGTTCGTGAACAGCACAGGAGCTAGCATGGCCAGTCGTGGCGTAAATAAAGTAATTATTCTTGGTAATTTAGGTAATGATCCTGAAATCCGCTCATTTCCAAATGGTGGCGCGGTTGCCAATCTAACAATTGCGACAAGTGAATCATGGCGAGATAAGCAAACTGGCGAACAACGTGAGAAAACAGAGTGGCACCGTGTTGCAGTATTCGGTAAATTAGCTGAAATTGCAGGTGAATACTTACGTAAAGGTTCACAGGTGTATATTGAAGGTGCATTACAAACACGTAAATGGCAAGATCAAAATGGCCAAGACCGTTACACTACAGAAGTAGTAGTACAAGGTTTTAACGGTGTAATGCAAATGATTGGTGCTCGTCAAGGCGGTCAACAACAGCAGCAAGGTGGCGGTACTTACAATAGTAATAGTAACCAACAGTCACAACAGCAGAATCAAAATGCGGATTGGGGTCAACCACAACAATCTGCTGCTGAACCGCAACAACAGGGTGGCGGTTATAATAATAGTAACCAACAACCACAGCAAGCATCACAACAGGCGCCACAGCAGCAAACTCCAGATCCGACTTCGACACCTCAACAGCAAGCTCCGCAGCAAGGTTTTAACGAACCTTCAGCTGATTTTGATGATGATATCCCGTTCTAGCTCCCGGCTTAAACGGACATATTGATACATCATTGTTGCTTAACAAGATGATATAAAAACCTCGATTTTTCGGGGTTTTTTACTATTTAGCTGTTAATTTCTCGCGAACTTGCAACATGACACCGTGTGTCGTGTTGGGTGTTTTATCTGTTATTCGCGATAAAATGAAGTAGAATCTGTGCAGATACGGTAAGTTCGTTATCGTCGGTAATATTAAATTTTACAAAATTAGATTCTGATATAGGGATGTATAAGAATATATGAAATTCACTAATAAACTGATTGGTTTTATTATTTTTTGTGTGCTCTCATCAGTCGGTGTGGTGCTGTTCGGCGGCGGCGTTAGTTTACGTGGTCTCGCGATTGAAACCCAAAAACAAAATATCTCTCGATTGATTGATGTGATGGATGAGCAGTTGGCAATGGAAGACAGCGAACCACGCTTTGCATTCTGGCTGCCCGAATTATTACGTGCGCATTCGGTATTAGAGCTTACGGTGGAAAAAAATGGCATCGTCAGTTACGACTTTAAGGCGCTAACGCCAGATACCTTTGCCGTCACTTCCTTTCTGAAAGAATACCATTTTGAGTTGCAAGAAAATAGTGATTTCACGGTTAAAGTTGTCATGCTTTCGCCGTATTATGCGATGGAATACCCACCGGAATTATTCACCGGTGTAACTATGGGGTTACTCATTGCTTTGTTCGGGTTAGTTATTGCCATTCGGTTGCTTAAAAAGGGCATGTATGGGGCTGAATTACTGTCCACGCGCAGTTATAAGATCCTCAATGGCGATCACGTTAAAGTAGCGGTGGGTTCTGAGTCTGAGTGGCCCAAAGCAACCAGCCGTGCGTTTGATAAACTCATTGCGGATCTCGAAGATACCAAACAAGAGCGTAGTCGTTTTGATTCTTATATGCGTACCAATGCCTTTGTTGACGCATCTACTGGTATTGGTAATCGTGATTTCTTTTTAAATCAATTAGAAGCGATGTTATCCGATCCCGGTGTCATCGCGGGTACCGTTATCAAGATTGAACTCTATGAATTATCACAATTAAATTATAACCATGGTGTTGCAGATGTCGACGGAATGGTGAAATCGGTCAGTGAACTGTTAAGTAAATTTGTCGACCGTTTTACTGGGTCTGTACTGGCGCGCTACCGCGGTGATCAGTTTATGATTTTGCTACCTAGGATCACCGGGTCGGAATCTGAAATTGTGCTGAAGCAGCTGTATAAACTGCTAACCAGAGTGGGCTTATCAACGCCGGTCGATTGCGATGAGTTATTTTATACTGGTGTCGCTATCTATCATTATGGCGAACAGGCAGAAGAGGTATTAGAAAACGTTGATCAAGCCTTAAAAATTGCGGTGTTACAAGGTTGTTCAGGTTGGTTTTTATATGAGCAAGATGAGCAAACGCCTATCTATGCCAAAGGTACCGTAAAATGGCGTAGCTTGTTTGAGCAAACTTTTAAGAATAATGCGTTTCATTACGAGCAGCAAGTAATTCTAAGCATGGCTGATAATCAGGTATTAGGTCATGAAATTTACCCAAGATTGCAAGATGAAAATAATGAATGGATTCATGCTGGGGTCTTTTTGCCGATGGCAGAGAAGTGTGGTGTATTGAAACGTATTGACCGTTTGACTGTGGAATATGCAATTTCTAATTTAGAGATGAATGAGCCTATTGCCTGCGGGATAAATTTAGATATTCAAAGTTATTTAGATAAGCGTTTTATGCGCGCTGTGTACTTAGATATTATTCGCTTACCCACGGCATTACGTTCATTATTGTATTTTGAGATCCATGAATATCAAATTAATCGTAATCTAGAGATGTTATTAGAACCGGCTAAAAACCTTAAAACACTCGGTTGTTGCATCACTGTGGATATGGTTGGTCAGGATGTGGTGGATTCCTCTTATATTAAGAAGTTAAACGTGGACGTTATTAAGCTCCACCCGAGTTTGGTGCGTGATTTACATAAACGCCAAATCAATCAATTAGCGATTCGAAGTATTCTTGGTGGCTCTGTTAACTTGGTCACGACGGTGGTCGCTGTTGGTGTTGAGTCGAAAGATGAATGGGATGCCCTCTATAAACTGGGTGTGTATGGAGCTCAAGGTTATTTTTGTAATCAAGTCAGAGTATTGGCAGAGTCTTAAAGTGACTTTACGGTGATGATGTTACTATTTTAAAAGATTGTTATTGTGCTAATCTCACACTTTGCTTACTACTTAAAGCTGATTGAAGTATGATGGCTATCAAGTGATTTATAATTAAGTATTCATTATATTTAGGTGCAATAGAGTTTATGCGTATACCCTGGTTGAAAAATCGTCATACACAAGCAAAACTGGGTGTTTTTATTGCTAAACAGCGCGTTGATATTTGTGCCTTGTCAGCGGGTAATGAGGCTATTGCAGTACTTGACTCAAGTGCGTTTAATGATGTTTCAGAACTGATTAATACCCTGAGCAAGCTGATTTCAAAACATAATCTGCAGGCTGCAACTTGCCATGTGGTGCTGTCGAATCAACTGTATCAGTTATTGCAAATTGATAAGCCAAATGTGCCAGATGATGAAGTGTCCAGTACATTACCCTTCATTGCTAAAGAATTCATTAATGAAGCAATTGATACAGTTGTCTTTGATTATTTTTCGGTTCCGAATCAAAATAAAATTAATCTCGTTTATTGTCCGAAAAATTTGGTTGAATTAATTATTACGGCAATCCAGCAAGCAAAACTCGAACTGGTGACTATCGGTATTGAGGAATTAGCGACAGCCAATCTATTTAATACCAGTGCTAATGATGATCGAAAAAGTACCCAAATGTTAATTGCTCAGCAGGATCACCAAGAAATTAATTTGACGATTATTCATGATAATCAGCTGTATTTCTCACGACGCTTACGTGGTTTTTCGCGATTACGTGATTTACAGGAAGATCAACTTGATACCGCGCTATTAGATAACTTTAGTTTAGAAATTCAACGCTCAGCTGATTTTGTTGTGAGTCAATTAAAGTTACCTGAAGTAAAAGAAATTAACTTAGCTTTGCCGAGTGCGATTTTAGCACCGCTAATTGCCCGCCTTCAACTTAACTTTACCATTCCGGTGACGCCGTTAAAGCATGCGTTTATTGCTGAGAATGTCGATACTGGATTTTTACCTGCCATTGGCGGCGCGTTGGAACAACTGTGATGAAAACTCGCGTAAATTTATATACGCAGGCGTTTAGGCCAAAGAAAGAGCGTCTTACCTTAACGCTGGCGATTGTTGCTATTGTCAGTTCTATACTGCTGATGCTGACATTGACCATACTGTCTGAAAATGAAAATAGCTTGCTAACGCACAAAGTGGCACTTGCGAAAAAAGCAGTGAGTGAGTTAGCAGATGAAGTCGACGTATTATCTGCTAAGGTTGCGCGTCATGTGCAAAATCCAGCGTTAGATCAACAATTAGCATTATTGAATACCCGCTTACAATACCGTGATGAGTTACTTGTGCAACTGTCTGAATTGGCACAGGTACAAACCAGTGGTTTTGCTATCTTGATGTCTGATCTGGCAGCACAGCGAGATAAAGATATTCGCATCACTCAAATTCGTGTAGCGGGTGAGAATATGACATTGACTGGTCTGGCTCGGAATCATGATGCGATACCACGCTGGATTGGTAAATTTTCGGCCGCTGAATCGTTGCAAGGGCGAGAGTTTAGCCGGTTAAATATTAGCCGTAATGAGGACGACATTATCGTGTTTACCTTGACGAATCAGGTGATCACGGAGGCCAGTAAATGATGAAGCAACATTGGCTTACGATGAATGATAAATTCAGACAATTATCGATGCGTGAACGTATCCTTATTGTCGTGTCATTAGTCGCATCGATTATTTATGTTATTGATAGTTTTGTGCTGGCACCAAGCTATACCCGTAATAAACAGCTAACATCGCAATTGTCGTCTTTAGACCAACAGCAACGCCAGCATGATTTTACACTCGCTGAGTTACAGCATGTACTGGCGACCGACCCGAATAAAGTGATAAAATTGCGTATTTCACGTGCCGAAAATGCGCTTAATAAAGCCAATGGTAAATTAACGGATCTGACTGCAGATTTAATCAATTCAAATCAAATGGCTTTGGTGCTTGGTGATGTATTAAGTCGAGCAAAACAGGTGAAGTTGATCGCCATTGAATCATTACCGGTAACGATAATCACGGGTAAGAGTAATAAGCGGGCATTAGCAAAAGAGCAGGGTAAAGCTAAACCAAAATTGGCGAGTCGCAAAGACAAAGATCTCAATGTGGATGACATGACCAACCCGCCAGCGCTGACCAGTAATATTGATACCATGCTCGACTCGAGCGGTGCTGAAGTATTGCTTTATCGTCATGGTTTACGCATTACGATGACTGGCACATTTTTTGACATTCAAGCCTACCTCGATTCAATTGAGCAATTACCTAAGAAATTTTATTGGCAAGTATTTGATTATCAAATGCAAGAATATCCAATCGCCGAAGTGGTAATGGAAATCTATACCTTGAGTATCAATAAGGAGTTTATTCGTGGTTAAACGACTACTGCCTATATTCATACTATTAAGCTTAAGCATTGCGCAAGCCGGTCAAGGTGTGATTAATGGTCATGTACTTGATGATCCAACCGGTCCTTGGGGGGGGGCAGATCCCGTTGTGCGCAGTCAAAATAAAACAAAGGTTCAGATCCCCCGCTTACAGGCTATTTTTGTGCGAGATAATAGCCATATCGCCATCATGAACGATAACGAAGTCGCTGCTGGCAGCTGGATATCGGGCTTTCAGGTACGTCGCATTACCGACGATTTTGTGTATTTTATACGTAACGATAAAGAATTTAGATTGTCATTATTCGGCAGCGAAATTAAACATTAAGGCTCAGATTTAATTATGAACAAGTGGTATCTTGCAATTATTTTAGGGGCGTTTTTAACGGGTTGCGAAACAACGCGTAGTTCGCTTGAGCCTGTGGAGATCAAAGCATTTCTTCAAGCAGAACTAGATCGAGCTGATGCAGAACAACAAGCTTGGACTGTCCCTGATGATGTGAGTGCTGAATTGTTACCAGAATTCGATGGTCATGACGCGTTAAACCGTCCGGTCATTGAGCCGCGTATGGATATTTCGGCTAAGTCAGTCTCAGCGCGTCAATTCTTTGGTTCGTTATTAAAAGGCACTAAATATAATTTAACCGTTAGTCCCGATGTTTCGGGTCGAGTCACGGTAGTGCTCAATGATGTGACGATTGCGGAAACCATGGATGCGGTTGCTGATATGTATGGCTATGATATTAAGCGTCAAGGTAATACCTACCGTGTTAATGGTGCCGGCGTTCGCACCGAAATTATCCCAATGAATTATTTATTGATGAAGCGTAATGGGTTATCAAATAGCTCGATTAGCTCGGGTTATCTCACCGATAATAATTCGTCGAGCAATTATTCTGATGATGACCGTTCATCAAACTCGTCATCAAGCAGTACCGGAACCGAAATTTCAACGCGAACTGATACCGACTATTGGGCGGAATTAGAGCATACTTTATTAGCGTTAACCGCGAATCAAAAAGAGACCCAGGTGATCATCAGCCCACAGGCTGGTTTAGTGACAGTACAGGGTTATCCAAAAGATATTCGTAAGATCAAAGATTTTCTGGCTAAAGCTGAGCAGAATTTACAACGTCAAGTCTTGCTTGAAGTGAAAATCATGGAAGTGACATTAAATGACGGTTATAAGCAAGGTATTGATTGGAACGTCAATAATAGCAACGTCGCAACAGATACATCGTTCAATTTTAGTATTAGTGATATTACTGATCTCGCGTCTGGTGCCAGCGTATTAACACTGGCAGGCAATGATTTTAGTGCGGCGATTAATTTGTTAAAAACCCAAGGTGATGTCAACGTCCTCTCTAGTCCACGGATCACAGCGCTGAATAATCAAAAGGCGGTAATTAAAGTCGGCAGTGATGAATACTTTGTGACGGGTTATAGCAGTACCAGATCACTATCATCAGACGATGATTCTATTGAGCAAAATGTTGTGTTAACTCCATTTTTCTCTGGTATCGCGCTCGATGTTACACCGCAAATTGATAGCGATGGCGGGGTATTATTACACGTTCATCCGTCGATTATCGAGGTCACTGACTCAAGTAAGATTGTTGCTGGTATTGAGTTACCGTTGGCGAAAAGTGAAGTGCGTGAAACTGATACTGTGGTAAAAGCAAAAAGTGGTGAAATTATTGTGATTGGCGGTTTGATGAGAACTGCGAAGAAAGACCTCGTGGCTAAAATTCCATTTTTAGGCGATATTCCTTGGTTAGGGGAACTCTTTACCAGTCGTTCTCAGTCGATACAAAAAACAGAATTGATTATTTTAATTAAACCGATTGTGGTTGATCAAAATACCTGGCGTATTGAACTAGAGCGCTCGGCTGAATTACTCGAGCAATGGTATCCAACTGAATTAACACATGAGCAAGAGTAATGTATAAAGCGCATTTTGGTTTGACCGAAGTACCGTTCGGTCTGACCCCCAACACGCAATTTTACCATCCGTTAGTGCCCCATTTTGAAGCGCTGCAAGTATTGACGACCGCGCTTGCTGCTGGCGAAGGTTTTATTAAAGTAACGGGTGAGGTAGGGACGGGTAAAACACTCATTTGCCGAAAATTGCTGAATGAGCTTGGCGACAATTATGTCATCGCTTATTTACCTAATCCGTATTTAACGCCAAATGAAATACGGGCGGCGATTGCCAGTGAATTAGGTATTGATGCAAGTTTAGATCAGCACCAATTAACCGAAGCCTTAAATCATCGTTTAATTGCATTATCAGCAGAGGATAAACAAGTCGTGCTGTTAATTGACGAAGCGCAGGTGTTGCCACATGAAACATTGGAGGCTTTGCGTTTAATTAGTAATTTAGAGACTGAAAGCAAAAAATTGCTGCAAGTAGTGTTATTTGGTCAGCCGGAATTAGACACGCGTTTGCAGCAAGACAATTTACGTCAGTTACGTCAGCGTATTACTTTCTCTTACCAACTACGTCCTTTACTCGCCAATGAAACTTCGAGCTATGTTGAACATCGGTTAACGGTCTCGGGTTATCGAGGTGCGCCGTTGTTTGAAGCCAAAGCATTGCGATTATTACATCAGGCTAGTGGTGGTATTCCACGTTTAATCAATATATTGGCGAACAAATGCTTAATGTTAAGTTATGGCGAAAATGTGCGGAATATTAATACCAAGTTAGTTAAACTCGCGATACAAGATACAGAGAGTGCCATTCAGCCACGTAATCTCCGGTTACCGATAATGGTGGCTATTTTAGTGATTGAAATTATTGTAGTCATTTGGTGGTTTGGAGAATCAATACTGTGAGTGTGATTAATCAAATGCTGCAAGGCCTAGAGAAAGGCCCGCAGCAGACTGATGCTGAACCGAGTTGTGCGGTGATGGTTGCTGCGCCAAAAAGTAAAAATAAACTCGTCATCGTATTACTCTCTTCAATTGTTATTTTTGCTGCGTTAGCGGGCTATTTGTTTGTACAACAACAAAGTCGTGCAACAACAGTGAGTGTGCAACACCATAGTGTCGTGCCAGCTGTAAGCCGCGACAATAATACCCAAGTTAATGAGCCGCTTATCGTGACGAAAACCGTGGTGGCTAAATTGACTGTCGAACCAGTAACTGACACTTCGGTAGCAGTGGTAAACAGCACAAATAAAGTCGCTGGCTCAGCAGTAACTAAAATGACCTATGTTAAAAAAATTGCAGTTGCTCGTGTCGAGAAGCTAACGCCGATAACGATTGAAGCTGTCACCGTTACAGCACCGCAAACTGTTGCTAAACACGTTAAGGCGACAACGCCTATTCCTGAGCATATCGAAGACCGTGTATCCATTAAAGCGGTAACGCGAACGTCTCTGCAGCAAGCGCAGTTATATGCTGAACAAGCGGATAGTGCATTACTGGTGGGTGATAAAGAACGGGCTAAGAAACTATTTTATAAGGTATTAGCCTTTGATAAAAAACATAATTTTTCTAGAGAAACATTAGCCGCTATTTTATATGGTGAGCAGCGAACACGATCTGCGGTTAATTTGTTGCAAGAAGGCTTGAGTGTATCGCCTGAGTATACGAATTTCCGGTTAATGTTGGCTCGTATTTATTTAAAAAATAAAAATAAACAACAAGCCTATTATTACCTTAAACCACACCGACCGGAAGTGGCAGGTAATGTTGATTATTACGCGCTCCTCGCTGGCTTGGCACAAAGTCTAGATGATTTGGATAGCGCATTAACGGCTTATAAGACCTTGACCGATCACGAGCCTAACCGTGCCAAATGGTGGTTAGGACTGGGTATTTCCGCAGATAAAGCCAAGCAAGTGACGTTAGCGTTAAACGCTTATCACACGGCACAAAACATGGGGCAGCTATCGGCATCATCACGTAATTATATTAATGCTCGCATTACCCAGTTGGAGAAACAGTAATGGCGCAATTAAAATTAAAACAACGACTGGGTGACTTACTTGTTGGTGAAGGCATCATCAGTGATGAACAGCTTGGTTTAGCGTTAAAAGAACAGCGCAGTAGTGGTCGTAAACTCGGGGCCACGTTAACGCATCTCGGCTTTATTACGGAAGAGCAACTGCTGAATTTTTTATCGCAACAGTTGGATATTCCATTTTTAAATATTGCCACGCTGACTATCGATCCACAAAGCGTGATGAAGTTACCGGAAGTACACGCGCGCCGTCACCGGGCATTAGTGGTAAAAGCCGAACATGATGTACTTACGATTGCGTTAAGTGATCCCGCAGATTTAAGCGCGGTTGAAGCGATATCAAATCTACTATCGGCGTATCAACTTGAATTTGCGATTGTGAGAGAAAGTGAATTATTACCCGCCTATGACCGCTTATACCGTCGCACCAAAGACATTGAAGCGTTTGCGGGGCAGTTAGAAAATGAGCATAGACCAGCGCAAGAATTTGATATTTTTAGAGATGTCGAGGATGCCTCGAGTGAAGCCACCGTGGTTAAATTTCTTAACTCGGTGTTTGAGGATGCGGTGCAAGTGGGCGCCTCGGATATTCATATTGAACCCGATGAAAACGCGCTGCGTATTCGTTTACGTGTTGATGGCGTGCTGCAAGAAAGTGTCTTGAATGAAGTGGCTATCGTACCCGCGTTGGTATTACGGTTAAAATTAATGGCCGGTTTAGATATTTCTGAAAAACGTTTACCGCAAGATGGCCGCTTTAACTTAAAGATACGTAATCAATCGATTGATATACGTATGTCGACTATGCCGGTGCAATACGGTGAATCTGTGGTCATGCGATTACTGAATCAAGATTCCGGTATTTTCCAGTTAGAAAGTACCGGGATGCCTGCCGACTTGATAAAACGCTTACGTGGTTTGATCCGCCGTCCTCATGGCATGGTATTGGTAACTGGGCCGACCGGTAGTGGCAAAACTACCACCTTATATGCTGCCTTGAGTGAGTTAAACGAACCGGGTAAAAAGATTATTACCGTGGAAGACCCAGTGGAATACCGTTTACCGCGGATCAGTCAAGTGCAGGTAAATCCTAAGATTGGTTTAGACTTTGCGCATATTCTGCGTGCTTGTTTACGTCAGGATCCGGATATTTTATTAGTCGGAGAAATGCGTGACCAGGAAACTGTCGAAATTGGTTTACGTGGTGCATTAACGGGTCACATGGTGTTATCGACACTGCATACTAACGACGCGATCACGTGTGCATTACGGTTAATGGATATGGGCGCTCCGGGTTATTTAATTGGTGCGGCATTACGGGCGGTTGTTGCTCAGCGTTTAGTGCGCAAATTATGTAACCAATGTAAAAGCAACCATGCGCTGACCAGCAGTGAACTTTATTGTTTAGAAAAAATGGCCAAAGCGCCGTTAGTTGATGAACAGTTTTATCGTAGCGTTGGTTGTCAAAGTTGTAATTACAGCGGCTACCGTGGTCGTATTGGCGTATTTGAGTTATTGGAAATTAATGATGCGATGGGGGATGCATTACGACGTGAATCGGTGGCTGAATTTGAGGTCGAAGCACGTAAGAGTAAACATTATCGTCCATTAATCTTGTCAGCGCTGGATTTTGCCAAGCAAGGCTTGACCTCTATTGAGGAAGTATTAAAACTGGCAGATGAAGTGACCCTTGATGATCATGACAGCGAGAGTGACATCAGCACGGATAGCCATCATTCAGCCACTGTTAGTGTGAGTGAACCCGCTGTTTCTAATACCTTGGGAGCCAATATTGCCGCCAATGTCAGGGAGTTAGATAACGTCGATAATGTTGATATTGAAAATATGTTACGTTTGGTCAACGCGGTTAGAGCGCTGGACCGCAGTGGTCAGTAAACAGGACGATGAAGGTTAGCCAATGCCACATTTTACGTATAAAGGCCGCGATAGCCAAGGCAATGCTGTTTCTGGTAAACAAGAAGCGCAGAACCAAGATGCATTAGTACAATCGTTAATGGCTAAAGGTATTACCCCTACTGACATTAAAGTGGCGAGCCGCAGTGGTAACAACATTGATCTTAGTCAGTTGCTGACACCGAAGATCCCGTTGGCCGAGTTAGTTATTTTTGCTCGGCAGATGTACTCACTGACGCGAGCCGGTATTCCGATGATCCGTGCGATCAAAGGTTTATCAGAATCGAGTTCACATGCGAAGCTTAAAGACGTGCTTAATGATGTGGTTGTGCGCTTAAACAGTGGTAATACACTATCGGCATCCATGGCTGCACACCCGCATGTATTTGCCTCTATTTTTGTTTCCATTGTGCGCGTGGGTGAGAATACCGGTCGTTTAGATGATTCATTTTTACAAATCGCCAATTATTTAGAATTAGAAATGGATACTCGACGTCGTATTGCCAGTGCTGTGCGTTATCCTATTTTTGTATTAATCGCTATTTCAGGCGCGATGGTGATCTTGAATATTTTTGTTATTCCGACGTTTGCTAATATGTTTAATAAGTTTGGTGTTGAACTTCCGTGGGCAACACGGACATTATTAGCCTCATCGGCTTTTTTTGTGAATTATTGGCATCTGATTATTATTGCGGTGATTGCCGCTGTTATTGGGTTTAAATATTATATTCAAACTGATAAAGGCAAATTACGTTGGGGGCTGTTCACTATTCGCATTCCCATTATTGGTCCGGTGATTGAAAAAACCTTGTTATCTCGTTTTGCACGCAGCTTTTCGTTGATGCTCAGGGGCGGTGTCCCCCTGAATAACAGTTTGTCACTGGTGGCATCAACCGTGAATAATGCTTGGATGGAAGTGCGTATTTTAGGTATGCGAGCAGGTATTGAAGAAGGTAAAAGTCTGACTATAACGGCGAGTGAAAGTGGTATGTTTACCCCGCTTATTTTACAAATGATCTCGGTGGGTGATGAAACAGGTCAAGTGGATGATTTGTTATTAGAAGCGGCCCAGTTTTATGAACGCGAAGTGGATTATGAATTACAATCGCTGACCGCGAAGATCGAACCGATACTGATCTGCATTGTTGCTGTGATGGTATTGATTTTAGCACTGGGTATTTTTGTGCCGATGTGGGATATGATGGGAGTGGTTCAAGGTTAAGGTTAACCTTGAACCACCACTATGGTATTAACTAATGGCTTATGGTGCATCATATTCTTTATTGTTTCGGCAGCTGCAATTTAGGGTTTTATAGGTAGGCAGGATATTGTGATGAAGCCAAATTAATGAAAAAAAACTAGTGTAAATGTCTATTTTTTGGCATAGTATGAAAAATATACTAAGACGTGCATAAATGTAAATTAGGTGGATGTACTACCGATTATATGTTCATGTAATTTATACTAAAATGTTTTTGGAGCTAAAATGAAAAGAAATGCAGGTTTTACACTAATCGAATTAGTGATCGTAATTATTGTACTAGGTATCTTAGCTGCAACGGCAGTGCCGAAATTTATTAATCTTCAAGATGATGCTAAAGAATCTACACTTAAAGGTGTTGAAGCTGCATTACATAGTGCGGCAAATATTGTTTACTCTAAAGCGGCTATTAATGGTGAAGAGGCTAAGCTAGCTTCGACTTCAGCTGCAAATGGTACTGGTGTTGCCACTGTATATGGTTTCCCTGCTGCGACAGATGTTAAAAATTCAATTGAGTTAAGTGGTTTTAAATCAAAAGCTGGAACTCCAACTAATTCAACTCAATTTTATCTAGAAAACGGTGCTTCTTCTGGTAATTGTACAATTCTTTATACGCAAGCTACATCAACTGCTTCTGGTACAGGTTACAAAATTGGCTTTGGTGATACTGGTGTTCTAAGTACTCCTACGTGTGGTTAATTAGATAAACTAGATTTTATTTATAAAAGGCTTACTTCGGTAAGCCTTTTTATTTTCAGCAACTAGTTGATTAATACATCTTTTATTAATGTATAATGTATAATATTATCAATTATCAATTATCAATTATCAATTATCAATTATCAATTATCAATTATCAATTATCAATTATCAATATTCAATATTCAGTATGGGAATGGGAATGGGTTAATAAATAGCATCCACAATCATTAAGGGAGCAGGTACGAGAGCATATGTTTAAAAAATCTGGCTTTACGCTCATTGAACTGGTTATCGTTATTATCCTTTTAGGCATTCTTGCCGCGACCGCGATCCCGAAATTTATTGGTAATAATGGTTTTGAAACTCAGACCTACCGTGACCAATTACTGCAATTATTAAAAACCGTACAACAACAGGCGATGAGTTGTGATGATGATTGCCGTAAAAATAATGGTGAGCCCCGTACTGCTAACCCTTATGCTTGTAATCGCGTCGTCATCATAACTGAGCGATTTGGTATTCCAACAAATTGTGGCACACGTTTACCCACTAATTTTCCTGCTAATCAATTAGGCATGAGTGTTACAGAAGCAAATAGTGCGAATGTCAATTTTTCAGTGAGTGGCACTGCAAACATAAGTACCACAACGCTTGAGTTTGATTCATGGGGTATTGTTAAGAACTGCACATTAGGCTGTGATATCAGCATCATCGGCGATCAAACATTAACAATCCGCATTGAATCTCAAGGTTACATCCATGAACAATAAACAACGTGGTTTCACCTTAATCGAAATTGTGGTTGGTATTGTGGTACTGGCAATAGCGTTGACGATTGTGACTGGCGTGTTTTTACCGCAAGCCAATAAAATGACTACGCCTATGTATCAGATAAAAGCCACAGCGTTAGGTAAGAGCATTATGAACCAAGTACTGATTCGTTATTATGATGATGTAAATGCACGGACTAACGGTGCTATCCGTTGTGGCCAAGTCATTTTCGGTGGCGTGGCTGTTCCATGTGGCGCTAGCTTAGGGTTAGATGTTGGTGAGACTAAAGCTAGCCCGGATGGCTTTAATGACGTTGATGATTACCATATTTATTGTGATGACCAAACGGGTTATGATCCCAAAGTGGCGTTAGGCTTTTTCACTAATGAGTATCCAGGTTATGGCGTTAGAATTTGTGCCTCGTTGGCAGCAGATAAGTTTGGTGGTAATAGAGGTGAAAACCATGTCGCAAAACGGATCCGAGTTACAGTATTCATGCCGAACAATGAAACCATAACGCTGACTTCATTTAAGGGGAACTACTGATGCCTAAAATGAGTAGGTATAAACAGTCAGGTTTTACTCTCGTCGAGCTGGTTATGGTGATTATATTATTAGGTGTTATTGGCACTTTTAGTAGCCGTTTTATTAGTGATAACGTGATTCTTTATCAAACCTCGGTGAATCAGAATGAACGTTTAAATGACGCCCGCTTTGTGTTAAATCGAATGAGCAAAGAGCTAGATTCTGCGATTGCATTTAGTGTGGTTGTTAATGCTGATGGCAGTTGTATGAGCTTTGTGCCTTTTACGGCAGCAGGGCAATATCTTGGCAGTGTAAGTGGACAATCCGACGTGTCGTTAATTATGGATAAGGAAACCAGAGACCTAGCAGATCCGAACAGTAATGATTTTGCAGGTCAGTACATAAGCATACTCACCACTGACGTCAACGAGTTTTATTCAATATCAGCACCGAGTACGCTTGCTGAAATCACCTTGTATGAAGCGGTATCAGGTGCAAACCCTACTCAAGCGGATGTAACGCTTTCATCGGATCTAACTCGAGATTCTGCTGTTTCACGCTATTTTATTGCTGAAAATAAAGTGCAATATTGTTTAACGCAAGTAAGTGGTGTTATGCGCTTGTCACGTCGCGAGGCTTCATTAGATAGCCTTTTTGGTACATCGGTGTTAATGGTTGATAACCTCACTACTGATAGCAGTATGTCATTAACGGGTGCTACGCAATTTAGCAATGCTATGTTGGCGTTAAGCTTCGGATTTTTACTGCGTGATGGCAGTAATATTAAATTTGAACATCAGGTAGTAATGACCAATGTCCCGTAATCATAGCGCGAGCCGCTATCAGCAACAACAAGGCAGTATGTTGGTCATTGCGATATTTATCATCGTTGTTATTTCGTTATTAGCCGCGTCATTAAGTCGTATTTTGAGTTCGACTGCGGACAGTGTGGCCAATGAAGTGTATAGCGCGAAAGCTTATTATGCTGCAGATAGTGGTATGGAATTTGGGATTTATAAGGTATTAAGTAACGGTTTAGTATGTGCTGCGTTTCCTGAGGATGACCTTATTACAGGTTTTGATATGAGTGATGAAGTTGGACTAGAAAATTGTGATGTTGAGATTCGTTGTCAAACTATTAACTTACCGGATAACAGTAAGCAATATTATTTAATTTCTATCGGTACATGCGATGGTGGGAAAATAGTGGCACAACATAAAGTTGAAGCGGAAGTTAAGTTATGATGTTGAATATAAAAATATTGCCCTCTTACTTGGGTGCTGTATTGTGCATTTTAATATTTTCATTAAGTGTTAGCATAACGGTTCAAGCTGATATTTTATTAAAAGGTAGTATGAAAATAGGCGATAATGATACTCTTCGTATTCACCCTACCTATTTATTATCAGCAAAAAACTCTCATGCCAATTCTAATTTGCAGAATCCTCAAGCATTTAATCCAATCAATTTCCATCTTTCTAAAGACATTAATTTAACTCAAATTCAGTTACAAAATGCAGCTTCAATTAATGCATCATTATATTTTGTAATTTGGAATAGTAATGGAGGAGTCATGGTTAATACACGTTCCTCCTATTCATTATATTCAGATAGTCAATTCTTTAATGCTAATTTACCTGCGGGGAATTATCAAATCGTCGTTATTGGGCAATGCTTAAAGCAGAAGTGGGGTAGTTGGCAACCACAAGGCTGGAAGAATAATTGTAGCGGTAATAAACATGATTATGATGATTTTTATTTTACCAATATTAAGTTAATCACACGGCAAACTACAAACAGTATTACCTTTTTACAACGCCGTCACATAGGTGATTCTAATGAAAATCGAAATAATGGTTATGGCGGTCGTTGGTATCCAGATAAGCATGGAGGTGATGACGTCAAATATGAATTTACGCCGCCACGTCGCACCAATTTAAAATCGATCACACTCTATAATTATCGAGACCTTATTCCCAACAGTGATTATGTCAAGCTTACCTTCTCTGGTAATAACTTTAGCAAGCAAACGACCTATATGAATACGGATTTTAGCTCGGGTAACTTTGTCTGGCGATTAAATAAAACGTTATTACCGGGCGTGGAATATGAATTGGAAATTGAAGTCGAGGATGATGACGATGCAGATGACATCTCTTGGGATGATATCGTTATCAAGTTTGGTTCTGATACACCTCCGTCAGATGTTATTAACCACTACCGATTAACGTATAGTGATCGCGCATTAACCTGCGAGCCTGCGGTTGTCACCATCGAGGCTTGTACCAATAACTTCCAGCCGGGGTCGGCTTGTAATCAATCCTCTGATTCGACAAGTGTCACTTTAGTCGGTACTGCAAAGGTTGGTACTGGTTATATCTCTAAGCCAAGTGGCAATTTTACTGGCTCAACCGATATTAACTTAGGTTATTTACAAGAAAATGATTTAACCCTGTCATTAACAGGTACTAATAAGCCGTATAAATGTAATGGTACGAGTAACTGCGATATTAACTTTGCTGATACCGGTTTTTTCTTTAGTTATGATAATGCCGATGGTAGCGACGATATTGCTAACCAAGTTGCGGGTGTTAACTTTTCTAAACCAATAAAACTAGATGCTTTTTATAATAAAAAAGGCCAATGTAAAAACATCTTTAAAAATAATGACGTCATCCCAGTGAAACTTGGTGTTCAATGCCAAGAGCCAAATAGTTGCTCGCCTTTAAACTTCGTCGCTAATACAGTGAATCTGGGTAAAAATAGCGGTGATGAAGAAAGCCATTACAGTGCGGTTAATTTAACATTTAGTAACCATGCCGCCCAGATTGATCCTGTGCAATATCAAGATGCTGGTAAAATAAATTTAATTGCCAGTTATACCATTAACGACAATAGAAATGATCTCGATGGGTTAACAATCAAAGGGCAAAGTAATCAATTTGCTGTGAGACCCTATCAATTTAAAATTAAAGCCACGCGTAATGAAGGCGTTAATGGCGAGACATGGGCGGATTTAACTGCGCGATCTAATCATGCGTTTAAGTATACCCATAAAGCCGGAGATATCTTTACGTTTAAGATCCAAGCGCTGAATGCAAATAAAAACGAAGACGTTATTACGCTCAATTATGTCCCTAACTCAAATGATAACTTACGTATCAAGTTAACCCGGTCTATGCCTAGTTCGGGCTCGTTTGAGGGGCAATTTAGTTATGCGACGAATAAGACGCTATTAACCTCAACCTGGGCAACGTGGGTTGCAATGCCTGATTTGCCAACCTTTGATAAAGGGGTTTATCGCTTTGTTGACTCGACTTATAGTGAAGTTGGTGCCATTCAGATCAATGTGAAAGACAACGATTACTATGGTATGCAATTTTCTGTCGATGATAACTTTTCGGCTAACTCTAACGGTTCTAAGATAGGTCGTTTTATTCCATCGCATTTCGAATTAGTGTCATCGACAGTGGATAATTATATTGGCACTAACCGCAATATCGCAACAGATTATGATTATGTATTCCCCCAAAGCTTAGCGAGTTATGTTGCAGGAACGACTGTTTTACAGCCTAAAGATAGTAAAGTTTATGAGTGTCGAAAACCGCCAAACAATGGTTTTTGTGTCCAGTGGAGTGAAGGTTCAAATCAATTTGAACCGGGTGTTGGCAGTGATTGGCAAATGGCGTGGACTTTACGCATGTCACCAGACACGGGGGCTGTATTCACTTACATGGATCAACCCGAGCTATCATTTGACTATCGACTCGAAGCGCGGAATAGCGCTGGTTTAGTGACAAAAAATTATGATGGTGATGATAAAGCGACAGTTATCTTTATCGCCAATGCTGATGGACGCGATTTATCATCCCGCTTACAAAATTATGGCGGCGCTTGGGATGACGGTGTTTATCAACCTGGGGCGTGGGAAGTTAATATGCTTGATAGCGGTTATTTTTCTCGATATGTAACAGGCCTGGAAGATGGTCCTATGCTAAATACCCTTTTTGGTATTAGTATTACGGATGAGGATAGCGTTGTTCTCAATGATTTAGATATTCCAGCGGTGCAAGCAACGGCACGTATGTTATCGATAAAAACCAGCGAATTACGTTATGGCCGTTGGACGGTTGCTGATGGATACGGTCCAATATCGAATGATTTGGCCACTACTATGCAACTTGAATATTTTGACGGAACAAACTTTATTCCTCACAGTGATGATACTAAAACGGACTTCGATTCTGTAAATTCGCACCTAACCGACATTTCTTTAGGCGGCGTACTACCTGCGCTTTCAGGAAGTGGAAGTTTTACCAATGGTGTCACCCAGGGATTAATCATTGCAGCGCCGAATCGAAGCGGTGAAGTACAACTTGATTATAACGTTGATGATTGGTTTAAATATAAGTGGGAAGAGAGTCATACTGGATTTGACCAATCACCATCTGCGAACATAGTATTTGGCTTTTTCCGCGGCAATGATCGGGTTATTTACCGCAGGCGATTAAATTAATGTTTGTCGGTCATAAAGTCTGATAAACTTGCCTCATTCTTTGCGCATTGGTAAAGTTAACCGATCCTGCCACATTTTACAAATAGGAATGCCCATAACCATGTTTAAGAAGTTAAGAGGCCTATTCTCTAGCGATTTATCAATCGACTTGGGAACCGCAAACACACTCATTTATGTTAAAGGTCAAGGTATTGTACTTGACGAGCCTTCTGTTGTTGCCATCCGCCAAGAGCGTGGATCAAATAAGAGTGTTGCGGCAGTAGGAACGGCTGCGAAGCAAATGCTGGGTCGTACGCCCGCTAATATAGCCGCTATTCGCCCAATGAAAGATGGTGTGATTGCTGACTTTTACGTGACTGAAAAAATGTTACAACACTTTATTAAACAAGTGCATGAAAATAAATTTTTCCGTCCAAGCCCACGTGTTCTGGTGTGTGTGCCTTGTGGTTCAACACAAGTTGAACGTCGTGCTATTCGTGAATCTGCACAAGGTGCAGGCGCACGTGAAGTATTTTTGATTGATGAGCCGATGGCAGCAGCAATCGGTGCTGGTCTACCTGTTTCTGAAGCAACCGGTTCTATGGTTGTTGATATAGGCGGTGGTACCACAGAGGTGGCGATCATCTCACTTAACGGTGTGGTTTATTCTTCATCGGTACGCATTGGCGGTGATAAACTTGATGAAGCCATCATCAGCTACGTGCGTCGTAATTATGGTAGCCTGATTGGTGAAGCCACCGCTGAACGTATTAAGAAAGAGATAGGCTCTGCTTATCCACTTGATGAAGTCATTGAAATTGAAGTGCGTGGCCGTAACCTTGCCGAAGGTGTACCGCGTAGCTTTATTTTAAACAGCACTGAAATTTTAGAAGCGCTGCAAGAGCCGTTATCGGGCGTTGTTAGTGCGGTAATGACAGCGTTAGAACAAACCCCTCCAGAGTTAGCCTCTGATATCGCTGAACGAGGCATGGTGCTAACGGGTGGTGGTGCATTAATCCGTGGTATTGATCGTTTATTACTTGAAGAAACGGGTATCCCAGTGGTTATCGCTGAAGATCCTCTCACCTGTGTGGCTCGTGGTGGTGGTACAGCATTAGAAATGATTGATATGCACGGTGGTGATCTGTTTACTTACGATTAAGCCCCTGATTAAATAATCCTGTAGGATGGCGGACGCGCCATCCTTTGAGAATACCATCTAATGAAACCTATTTTTACTACTTCTACATCTTTACAACTGCGCCTGTTCCTTGCGGTTATCGCCTCTTTCTCATTGATTATTTTTGATTCAAAATTTGATTCATTTTCAAATGTGCGACTTTATTTAAATACCGCGGTATCACCGTTAATTTATGCCGCAAATATCCCCAGTGAAATGCTCAAAGGTGTATCAAATACTGTTGTCAGCCGCCGAGATTTAAGAAAAAAAGTGGCAGAACAAAAAGACAAACTATTCATTCAGCAAGTCCAGTTGTTGGAATTTAAGCACCTAAAACAAGAAAACAAACGGCTACGGGCGTTACTTAATTCACCTGTTCACTCTGATCAGCGTAAGTTAGTGGCTGAAATTATGACCGTTAATACCGATCCGTTGTCACTGCAAGTGGTGATTAATAAAGGGGCGTCAGATGGACTATATATTGGTCAACCAGTATTAAATGAACAAGGTGTGGTGGGGCAAATCGTCGATGTGGCTGCCACATACAGTAGAATATTATTAATTGCTGATATTACCCATGGTATTCCAGTGCGAGTACAACGTAATGATATTCGAGCGATTGCGAATGGTAGCGGGGAATTAAACAGCCTAAACCTACCTTATGTGCCACACAGTACCGATATGCAAGTGGGTGATGTATTAGTGACCTCAGGCCTAGGTGGCGTGTTTCCCGAAGGTTATCCCGTTGCAACAATCTCGGCCTTTACTTATCAGACGGGTCAACCCTATGCGCAAGTCGAAGCAAAACCAGCGGTCGAATTGGAGCGGATCCGTTACGTTCTATTAACTTGGGATGAAGGCAATATGTCAAATAACAACGCTGAACAGAGTGACAAGGTGGAGGTATTATGACATATTCGAACGGTCGTTTTAAAATAATCCTGACCTTAATCATCGCGTTATTACTCACTGCACTACCTGTGCCTGAGCCTTTAAATCATTTCCGCCCTGATTGGCTGTTATTGGTATTGGGTTATTGGTGTATGGCTTTGCCGTATCGCGTGAGTATTGGTTATGCTTGGATCTCAGGATTGGTGCTAGATCTGTTATTAGGTGCGCCACTCGGTATCCATTCCTTGGCGCTGTCGATAGTCATTTATATTATGGTGATGAATCATCGTTTGATCCGGAATCTATCATTATGGCAACAAGCATTAGTTGTTGGGTTTTTAGCAGGCTTAAATAAACTGGTGGTATTTTGGGCCGAAAAATTACTTTTCGATATTTCAATAACACCCATGTACTTATGGTCAATCCTAACCACAATGTTAATATGGCCATGGATATTCTTGATTTTACGTAAAATCCGCCGTCAGTTTGCTATTAGTTAGTGGGCATAAGATAGCTTAATCGTGCAGAAGATAATAAGATGAAACAGATAAACATGTACTTAGCGTCACAGTCGCCACGTCGCCGTGAGTTATTAACCCAAATTGGCGTTGAATTCTCGGTATTATCCGTTGAGGTAGAAGAGCAACAGCAAGTGGGCGAGCTAGCACCTGATTATGTGTCACGCCTCGCTCGGGATAAAGCGCAAGCCGGTGTTGCTGCGCTAATCAAATTGAACGCCACACAGGTTAGTATGAATACAGCCGCTGACAACTTGGTGTTAGGTGCTGACACCATCGTCGTCTATGCCGGACAAGTATTAGAAAAACCGGTTGATGAAGCAGATTCAATTCGGATGTTAAGTTTATTATCAGGTCATGAGCATGAAGTGATGACCGCCGTTGCGCTCGCTGATAATACCCGTTGCTGGGTTGAACTCGTCACCACTCAAGTACAGTTTAGAGAAATATCACGCCCTGAAATGCATGATTATTGGCGTACTGGTGAACCCAGCGATAAAGCCGGTAGTTATGCAATTCAAGGTTTTGCAGGTAAGTTTGTTCGTCATCTGAGCGGCAGTTATAGCGCCGTTGTCGGCTTACCATTAATGCAAACTGAGCAATTAATTCAAGCCTTTAAGGCAGAACAAAATAAGTAATGAAGGGCTAAATAATATGGGTATAACGACAGAGTTATTAGTAAATGTTACCCCGAGCGAAACGCGTGTTGCCTTGATTGAAAATGGCATATTACAAGAAATACATGTAGAGCGAGAAGCGAAACGTGGCATCGTGGGTAATATCTATAAAGGTAAAGTAAGTCGGGTATTACCAGGTATGCAAGCGGCATTTATTGATATTGGTCTAGATAAAGCGGCATTCTTACATGCATCGGATATTGTCCCGCATACCGAGTGCGTTGCCGCGGGTGAAAAAAAACATTTTAAAGTCGCGGATATTTCTCAGCTGGTGCGTCAAGGCCAGGATATCACCGTACAAGTGGTGAAAGATCCGATGGGCACGAAAGGTGCACGGCTCACTACAGATATTACCCTGCCTTCGCGTTATTTAGTATTTATGCCGGGCAGTTCCCATGTGGGTGTATCACAGCGCATTGAATGCGAAGAAGAGCGTAGCCGCTTAAAAGGTATCACCGAAGCCCAACTCGATGAACTGGGTGGTTATATTATTCGCACGGCCGCGGATGGGGTGGGTGACAAAGAAATTGAACAAGATATCGCTTACTTAAAACGTTTATGGAGTAAAGTACTACAGCGTAAAAGGAGTAATCCAAGTGCGAGTATGTTGTATCAAGATCCGTCATTAGCATTTCGCATTATTCGTGATTTTGTGGGTTCGCCAATGGATAAGATCAGGGTCGACTCTCGTCTTGCTTATACGGAATTATGTGAATTCACGGAATCTTATGTGCCTGAATTAGTCAGCGCCTTAGAACTCTATACGGGTGAGCGTCCGATCTTTGAAATGTACGATGTCGAAAATGAATCTCAGCGTGCCTTAGAGCGAAAAGTAACTTTAAAGTCAGGTGGTTATTTAATTATTGATCAGACTGAAGCCATGACCACGATTGATATTAATACGGGTGCTTTTGTTGGACATCGTAATCTTGAAGATACTATTTTTAATACCAATGTGGAATCAACCCAAGCGATAGCGCGACAGCTGAGATTACGTAATCTGGGTGGGATCATCATCATCGATTTTATTGACATGCAAAGTGCTGAGCATCGCCGTCGGGTGATGGAATGTTTAGAGACGGCATTAAGCCATGATCGCGCTAAAACTAATACTCATGATTTCTCGGCACTGGGGTTAGTTGAAATGACCCGTAAACGTACCCGTGAATCATTAGAACATGTGTTATGTTCTGATTGTCCAACGTGTGATGGCCGCGGTTCGGTGAAAACGGTGGAAACGGTATGTTATGAGATTTTCCGTGAAGTAACCCGTGTTAATCGTGCTTACGATGCGGACCAGTTTAACGTCTATGCGTCAGTCGCCGTTGCTGAGTATATTGAAAAAGAAGAATCGCATAGTATTGCTGAATTGGAATTATTCATGGGTAAGCAGGTGAAGATCAAAGCTGAACCTCTGTACTTACAAGAGCAGTTTGATGTGGTAATGATGTAACGTGGCAGGGAAACAAAATTGGCTAAGAAGATGTGGTAAAATATGCTTTTATACTTTTGCCTGCTTAGCGGTTTTTTCTGCGGTTGCGATTAGTCTGCTACGGGCGAGTTTACCCTACCTGAATCAATATCATGATCGGGTAATTGATTGGTTGGTGGCAGATCAATCGGTGAGTATTGAAATACAAAGTATTGATGCGGGCTGGTATAAATTCGGCCCGGTATTAATTATAAATACCTTAGACGTTAAGTTTGATGACTTATTGCCGTATGATTTTGACGTCGAACGTATCAAGATCAGTATTGATTTTTGGAACAGTGTATTCGCACGAAAACTGCTGGTCGATAATCTGATCTTAGATGGCGTGCAGATAAAATTACCCATTTCTCTGTTTCAAGATGCTGACGAAAAAGCCCCTAAACTAGCCTCACCCGAATTAACCCGTCTTCTGGATGTATTTTTCCGTCAACTTACGCATTTCGAGTTAACCAATAGTAATCTACGGATATTAACCCCTGCGGGTGAAGAAAAGATCATTCATATTCCAGAGTTTGCTTGGTTAAATCAAGGCAATCGTCATCGAGGCGAAGGTTGGGCATACATTGATGATAACAATTTACGCATCATGGTCGATGTGACCAGTGCCAAAAATGATTTAACCAATGTCAGTGGTCAGATTTATGTGCAAGCCGAGAACATGAGTTTATCCAGTTGGTTTGAAAAAGTATTGTTTAAACGAGAAGGCTTAAAACAAGGCGCATTAAGTTTTGAAAGTTGGATTGAGATTGTTAACAATAAACCGACATCGGCATTATTAAAGTTACAACCTTCAGCATTTAGTTGGACAAGTGCTAATCGCCAACAAAACCTGAGTATATTGGGGGGAGAGCTGGAATGGCAGTTAACGGATGCGGGTTGGCAATTGGATAGCCGTGATTTAGCGCTAGTGACTAATGGTATTGTCTGGCCTCAGCTTGATTTGCAACTCAGGCAGCAAGGTAATGAATTGTTTGTTTTTGTTAATCAAGTTGAGTTGTCTAAGTTGGCGCCGATTGTGGCCTTGTCACGTTATGTTGATGAAGCTTTATTTCATGATCTTAAAACGTTAAATCCACATGGCCTAGTGCGTGACATTAAAGTTAAGATCCCAATGCAAGATTGGACTCAGTTGCGTTATCAGTTACAAGTGGAAGATCTGCAGTTACACAGTTGGCAGGGTTTTCCGGGTATCGAAAATGTCGATATTGCGGTGATGGGTAACTTACATAGCGGCAAGGTCAGTATTGCTATGCAGGATACAGTATTAGATCTAACACAATACTTAGACCATGATATTCGGGTTAATCAGTTTTCCGCGGATCTGACTTGGCAGCGCTATGGGGATACTGATTTAGCTGGGACATTTAGCCGTTCTGGTGTTGAAATTATCGCCGATAAGGTATTCGTTGATACCCCAGAATTGGTCTTCGATAGTCAATTTTTATTAGATATCCCGGCCAATGCCGCGCCGTTTCTCAGCCTTGCTGGCGAGTTAACATTACGTGATGCCAGTAAAGTACATTACTACTACCCAACGGCGTATATGGGGGAAACACTCATTGATTACCTTCGCGGTGCTTTTAAACAAGGGCATGCGGATAATGGCCAATTATTATGGTTTGGTGAGTTTGCCAATTATCCTTATTCTCAAGGTGATGGCATATTTCAGACGCGTTTAAATGTCGTTGATGCTGAGTTTAAATTTGATCCACAATGGCCCAGCTTAACCGAATTACAGTTAGCATTATTATTTCACAATGACGATTTATTTATGTCGTCCCGCAAAGGTAACTTGGGGCCGCTAGCCTTATCGCGAGTGGATGTACAGTTACCAAACTTAAGTGACGTCAAAGCGCTTGGTATTCAGGTGCAGTTTAAAACGACCGGCAAGCAAGCCAAAGCGCTTATTGATTTAAGTCCGTTACCTGAAGTTACGGCGGTATTGAACAGCCTGCAAGTTAGTGGTGATATAACCGGCACAGTCGATCTGGTTATTCCATTCACTGACGATGACCAAGTCACAGTCACAGGGGAAATAGACTTGGTCGATGACAGTATTTACTTTCCCGCATTAGCATTAACCTTGACGAATGTGCAGGGGCGCTTCAAATTTGCTGATGATGGCCTGTTATCCAGCCCATTCACCGCAAAATTGCTCGGTGAACCGCTTGATATTAGCTTTAGCACCGTGCAGAACAATAATGATTATCAAGTGAATGTTGAACTGGCTGGGCGTTGGTCTAGTGACAAGGTGATGGCCCAGTTCATGCCTGCATACCAGCAATACGTGTCTGGTGATGTGAACTGGCAAGGCACATTAAATATGCGTTTTCCTGAGCAAGGCTTTAATTATGAATTTGATGTGCAAAGTGATTTAACTCAGGTTGAACTCGATTTGCCGTTGCCGTTGGCTAAATTGGCTAGTCATAATTGGCCAACCAATATCTCTGTGGTGGGTAATGATAAACAAGCCCATATCCAGTTAAATAGCAGTGATCTTTTGTATTTTTCTGGGCAAGTTAATTACGCCGATGATAATTTAGCCCTGATCCAATCGTTAGTACAAATTGGTAATGTTGACAAACTGCTGAGCAGCGATGCCGCTAATGCCATCGTGGTTAATGTGGATAATATTGATATCGCCGAGTGGCAATTATGGTATAGCGGTCTACCGGATAGTAAATTTGATGTGAGTAGCGCGGTAGAGCCTTTATCCTCAATTAAAGTCGTGGTAGCAAATACGACTTACTATCAACAGCCCTTGGATGATTTAACGATAACGGCAACCAAAGGTTATCGTAACTGGGGTATTGAGCTTAAAGCCAGTGAGTTTAATGGTTCGGTGGTTATTCCGGATATCGGTAATATCAATATCGACTTTGATTATCTCTATTTACCTGATCTGGTGTTGCCGTCCGGTGTCATTGATGATGCCGCGCAAGAAGCCAAAGCCACAACCCTCGTCTGGCAAGATTTCCCCGGTTTCAACTTCAATTGTGGTGCCTGTATTCTGGGCAAAGTTAATTTAGGTCGTACATCCGTAGAAGTGACTAAGAACGCGTCTGGATTGACACTTAAAGCACTTGATATTGATATGGAACATTCAACGGTGGCGATGACCGGGCGCTGGTTTACTGATGAGCAAGGCAAGCAAGCAACGCAATTGCGAGGTGAATTAAAAACCAAGAGTATCGAAGAATTTATGACGGGGTTAGGGCTAATTAGTCCGTTAGCAAAGACGCCAGCAGAGGTCGACTTTCGTTTAGCTTGGCAAGACCAGCCCTTCGATGTTGATGTCGAATCACTGCAGGGTAACGCGACGATAACAACCCAAGCAGGGCGGATCACGAATGTCAGTGACAAAGGCACCCGCTTCTTAAGTGTGCTGAGTTTACAGTCATTGGTGAAGCGATTAAGTTTAGACTTTAGTGATGTGTTTAATGATGGCTTTCCGTATTCATCAATGCAGGCCTCGCTACTGATTGCCGATGGTGCGATTAATAATAAAGATTTTTTACTTAATTCCAGTAGCGGTAAAATTACGGGTAGCGGCTATGTTGATTTAGTGACGGATACCATCAATTATAATTTAAGTTTCTTTCCAGATGTGACCGCGAGTTTACCACTATTGACTGCGTTTGCGGTAACGCCGACCACAGCATTGGCTGTTTTTGCACTGTCGAAATTACTCGAGCCAGTGGTCGAAGTGATCACTGAACTTAAATTTAACGTCAGCGGTGATCTTGATAATCCGGTATTTACCGAAGTAAAACGTAATCAACAAGCGATTACGGTGCCTGATAAACTGATTAATGCTGCAGGGACGAAAAGAACGGGGAATAAATAATGCAATTAGTGGCGATACAGATGACCTCGGGTGCTGATATTGCAGCAAATTTAGCGTATGTGGCCTCGCAATTGGCATTGATTAATACTCAGGTTGCCCCGACCTTGATATTATTACCGGAGAACTTTGCCTTATTTTCCCATCGTGATGATTATTTCACCCATGCTGAGCCATTAGGTGAAGGGCCGGTACAACAGCAACTTGCCAACTGGGCTAAGCAGTATCAATGTTGGCTGGTTGCGGGTTCTTTCCCTATTCTTAGTAATATAGATGATCGTATTTATACCACCAGTTTAGCATTTGACCCCAATGGGGAATTGGTGCAACATTACAATAAGATCCACTTATTTGATGCGCATGTGCCAACCGTATCCGCGAGTGATAGCCAAGTTAACACCGGATCAACGACACAAGTATACAAAGAGTCAGATAGCTTTATTGCCGGTGATCGGGTTGCGACCTTTACTGCCGGTGATATTAAATTTGGTATGGCGATCTGTTATGACTTACGGTTTCCAGAATTATTTCGGGTACTCAGTGCGGCGAACGTGGATGTTTTATTATTACCAGCCGCATTTACTTATACGACAGGTAAAGCGCACTGGTTACCTTTGTTACAAGCCCGGGCAATAGAAAATCAATGCTATGTGTTAGCGGCGAACCAGGTGGGTGATCACGGCCATAACCGTCATACTTGGGGCCACTCTGTTATCTTAGATCCTTGGGGCGACATTCTGGCTCAGCAAACGTCGGCATGCGGCATTAGCTGTGCGCGATTAGACAAACATAAGTTAGTACAAATACGTACTGATATACCGATTTTACAACACGCGCGCTTTACGGCGAGCTTGAAAAATAAAGAGTAACAACTCAGATGAGATTTGAACAAGTCGAAAATTCAATTTTACTGCCTGCGGATCTAAACTTAGATAAGCTGCAGAGTACATTATCATTATTGATGGGTAATCAACTTGATTATGGTGATCTTTATTTCCAAGCTTGCAAACATGAGTCTTGGGGATTAGAAGACGGTATCGTCAAAGAAGGTTCGTTTAACATCGAGAAAGGTGTCGGCGTGCGTGCAGTATCGGGCGAAAAAACTGGTTTTGCTTATTCTGATGAGATTAGTTTAAACGCCTTAACGCAGTCTGCCAAAGCGGCACGTGGTATTGCGGCAAGCGGTGGTCAAGGTAAAGTTAAAGCGTGGAGCAAACCACAAGGTAGTGAAATCTATCAGCCACTCGATCCATTAACGAGTATGGATAGACAGCGTAAAATTGACTTATTACATGAAATGGATGTGTACGCGCGTTCATTAGACACGCACGTCACACAAGTGAGCGTGAGCTTATCTGCGGTATACGAAGAGATATTGGTCGCAGCAACAGATGGCACTCTGGCGGCGGATATTCGCCCATTAGTACGCATGAACTGTTCGGTGTTAATTGAAAAGAATGGCAAGCGTGAACGGGGTGGTGCGGGTGGCGGAGGCCGTTATGGTTTTGATTACTTCTTAGATGACGTGGATGGTCTGCAGCGTGCATTTAGCTATGCCAAAGATGCAGTGCGTCAAGCGTTAGTCAATATTGATGCTATTGATGCACCTGCTGGCCCTATGCCTGTGGTACTTGGCGCTGGTTGGCCTGGGGTATTATTACATGAAGCGGTGGGGCATGGTCTAGAAGGTGACTTTAACCGTAAAGGTACCTCGGCTTACGCAGGTAAAATTGGCGAAAAAGTGGCGTCTTCACTGTGTACTATTGTGGATAATGGCACATTAGCCAACCGTCGAGGATCATTAAATATCGATGATGAAGGTACGGTAACACAAAATACCATGCTGATTGAAAAAGGTATTTTGAAAGGTTACATGCAAGATAAGCTTAATGCACGTTTAATGGGGGTGGAGTCTACGGGTAATGGTCGTCGTGAATCATTTGCGCACTTACCGATGCCGCGTATGACGAATACCTACATGTTAGCTGGTGAGCATACCCCAGAAGAGATCATTAGCACGGTTGAGAAGGGCATTTATGCCCCTAACTTTGGTGGTGGTCAAGTTGATATTACTTCGGGTAAATTTGTATTCTCTGCATCTGAAGCATATTTAATTGAAAATGGTAAAATTACCACACCAATTAAAGGAGCAACCTTGATCGGTAATGGTCATGAAGCCATGCAGCACATCTCAATGGTTGGTAACGACCTAGAATTAGATAAAGGTGTGGGTATCTGTGGCAAAGAAGGTCAGAGTATCCCGGTAGGTGTTGGTCAACCGACATTGAAAATCGATAGCATGACGGTGGGTGGCACTGGTCGCTAATTTGAGTGGATAAAAATAAAGCCCTAGCAAGTCGATAAATGACTGGCTAGGGCTTTATTGTTGGTACTGGTTAAACATTAATTATGCCGAAATGGCAGATTAATATTATATACCGGCAATCTCGCGGAGGTGTTTAAAGATCTCTTTGCTTGGTTTTACAGCTTTAAGCGGCTTTTCAGCTTTAAGTTCTTTATTCACTTGGCGGATCCATTGACGTAGTTTCTGACGATCAGCATTTGGATATGTTTCTAATAATGCAGTGATCGCGGTATCACCACCGGCAATCAATTCATCACGAACCATCTCTAATTTTTTTAACTCAATAGTTGCTTGGTTGTGTTTATTGGTGATCTTATCGTATGCCATTTGGATCGGTTCGAGACCATCGCTACGCATGATCTTGCTCATGTGCGATAGATGTCTACTGTAAGCATCTGTACGTAATGCAATTTTTCTTGCGGTCACAATTGCTGCGAGTAAGTGCTCAGAAAAACCCATTTTGGCAATTTCTGCTTTACTGAGTAAAGAGATCGCGCCAGCGAGTTTCAGTGTCTTGGCAATTTCAATTTTATTTTCTGCACGACTTTGATATAGCTCGTCGTCTTCAGCTCGTCGGTAAGACTTTTCGCTGGTAATATTCCGTTCTTTTACGCTCATAATATTCTTTTTCAAAACGATTGATATGTTAATTGTATCAGTTTATTGCTAATTGCGCAGTTGCTGCAGGAATTTTTATCGCAACATGGTATGCTTAATCTAGTATAACTTATTGAAACGAGCCCATGAACTTAAAACAGCAAATTACTTTAGAACAAAATAAATTGGAATTAGCCGTTACTCAAGCACTCGATATCGCCAAAAAGGCGGGCGCGAGTGCTGCAGAGGTAGCTATTTCGCGACAAACGGGTTTGTCTGTAAGTACACGCATGGGTGAAGTTGAAAATGTTGAATTCAACCATGATGGCGCGTTAGGTATCTGTGTATACCGCGGTCAACGTAAAGGTAATGCATCAACCTCAGATTTAAGTGAGGCGGCAATTAAAAGCACAGTCGCCGCCGCGTTAGATATCGCCTTATATACTGCTGAAGATGAATTTGCTGGTTTAGCTGACTTTGAGCTGATGGCGTTTGCACCGGAAGATTTAGACTTATGTCATCCGATTAAGATCGAACCTGAGTATGCTATAGAACAAGCTTGCCTGACTGAGCGTTTAGCCTTAGCGAAAGACTCACGCATCGTCAACAGTGAAGGCTCTTTTACCAGCCACAGCAGCATTAAAGTTTACGGCAACAGTCATGGCTTAATTAATGGTTATGCCAGTACCCGTCACAGCATGAGTTCGGTATTGATTGCAGAACAAGACGGCGTAATGGAACGTGATTACGGCTACTCAATGGCGCGTGACGAAAGTAAATTGTGGACGCCAGAACAAATTGCTACCGAAGCTGTTAATCGTACTGTAGACCGTTTAGGCGCGCGTAAGATTGATACTTGTAATGTCCCGGTGATTTTTCATCACGATGTTGCCAGTAGCTTAATGGGTCAACTGGTGATGGGCATCAGTGGTGGTAGCTTATACCGTAAATCATCCTTCTTGCTCGATAAGCTGGGTGAACAGATTTTCCCAGAATGGTTGAACATTCAAGAACGTCCGCACATTAAAGGTGGTTTAGCCTCATCAATGTATGATGCTGAAGGTGTGCGTACTAAAGATTTAGATGTGGTAGAACAAGGTATTTTAAAAAGCTACCTATTAACCAGTTACAGTGGTCGTAAATTAGGGATGCAAACAACCGGTCATGCTGGTGGTATTCATAACTGGAACGTCACCGGCAAAGGCGAAACATTAGACCAACTGTGTCGCCAAATGGGCACCGGCTTGTTAGTGACTGAACTGATGGGGCAGGGCGTTAATATTGTTACCGGTGATTACAGCCGTGGCGCGTCAGGTTTCTGGGTCGAAAATGGTGAGTTACAGTATCCTGTGCATGAAATTACCATCGCGGGTAACTTAACGGACATGTTCAAAAACCTCGTTGCTGTCGGTAACGACGTGGATATTCGCAGTAGTATTCTCATGGGCTCGACACTATTAGAGTCAATGCAGATTGCGGGTAATTAACATTCCCTCGATTTACATGAAAAAGCCTGGGTCATGATGACACAGGCTTTTTACGTTATGGGCTATTAACTTTATTTTTTGCTCTCTACCTTGGTTAAAAAGGTTAACCGTAGACCAGTGTGGCCATGCCTAAGAAGGAAAATAGACCAACCACATCGGTCACGGTGGTGAGCGCCATACCACCGGCTAGTGCCGGATCGATATTGTATTTTTTCATCACCAATGGAATGACCACGCCGGCCAATCCACCCATTGACATATTAATAAACATTGCCCCACCAATGATCAGGCCTAGCGATGGATCGCCCTTCCATAATGAGACTATGATGGCGATGGATATTGCCCAGATAGCGCCATTAAGCACGCCCACCATGGCTTCTTTACCGATTAACCAACGGCTATTGTCGTCACTAATATGACCGACCGCCATACCACGAATAACCAGTGCGAGGGTTTGATTACCAGCAATACCACCCATACTCGGTACAATGGTCATTAAAATGGCCAGTGTCGCGAGTTGTTCTAAAGTCGCTTCAAACATGTTCGAGACGGAGGCGGCAGTTAGTGCGGCAATTAAATTAACCCCCAGCCAAAGTGTGCGGCGTTTGGTACTTTGTAGCACGGGTGCGAAGGTATCTTCATCATCATCCATACCAGCCAGACCCATCATGTCATGCTCGGCATTTTCGCGGATAATATCAACCACGTCATCAATAGTGATACGACCAAGTAGTTTACCTGTGTCATCAGTTACCGGCGCTGAGATCCAGTCATGGCGCTCGAACAGTTTAGCGACTTCCGAGGTATCCATATTGGCCGATAATGTTTCTGCCTGGCGATCCATAATGCTGTTGATGACACTGTTTGGATCTGTGGTTAATAGCATAGATAAAGGCACATCACCGATCAAAAGATCATCTTTATCCACCACATATAAGGTATCAGTGGCTTCGGGTAATTCACCGCGTAAGCGTATGTAACGTAAGATCACATCGACGGTTACGTCTGGACGTAAGGTGATGGTATCGGTATTCATGATACTGCCAGCGGTGTCTTCTGGATACGCCATCGCGGTTTCTAAACGATGTCGATCTTGGGTATCCATTTGGGTAATAACTTCTTGGTAGATACTGTCTGGCAGGCTACGCAGCACATTGGCTAAATCATCAGTATCCAAGCCTTCTGTCGCCGCGACTAAGGATTCGGTATCCATGAGTTTGAGGATACTGGTTTTAGCATCTTCATTGAGTTCATCGAGGATCTCACCTTGCATATCAGAGTCGGTTAATCGCCACAAGACTTTACGACCTGTTGGTGGTGATGATTCGAGTAATAAGGCGATATCACAAGGGGGTGTTTGGTAGAGCATTCGCTTCACGTGAACAAACATACCACTCTCGAGTGCTTCATTCATTTCACTTAAACGTAGGTGTGTACTTTCATGCTCCATCTGTTCTGGCATATGTCGTCCCCATTCTTATTATTCGGCTGCAAGACCTTGCTCGTTGATGCTGTGCAATTCTAGCTTAATCGGTATCTATAATCAGCATTAACAATAAATTATAATAATGAACTGTATTGATTGTTAATGCCATGGCTAAGTGAATACTTAGCTAATTTTATGTTTGTTTTTTTCTAACGTTTGGTGACGAGTCTGTACCACGTAATCTTGCTGTTTAAAGTATTTCGCTAATTTCTCTGCAATGAATACCGAACGATGTTGGCCGCCAGTACAACCAATAGCAACAGTAACATAGCTGCGATTATTTTTTTCCAGCAGCGGTAACCAGGTCGTTAATAGATTTTCAATTTGCAGCGCAAAGCTGATCACTTCCGGTTGTTGACTGAGGTAGTTAATGACCGGTTCATCAAGCCCTGTGTAAGGTTTTAATTCTGGGATCCAATGTGGATTTGGTAAAAAGCGTACGTCGAATACATAGTCTGCATCCATTGGTAAGCCATGTTTAAAACCAAATGATTGGAAGACTAAGACCAGTTGGTTTTTTTTCTTGCCTAAAATACGTTCTTTGATTTGTTCACTGAGTTCATGAATATTAAGCTCAGAGGTATCTATTTTCAGATCTGCAAGTAAGGCTAAAGGACGTAAGCGCTGTTGTTCCATTTCAATTGCTTGCGAGAGTGACAAGTCGTCTTTTGTTAATGGATGCAGGCGACGTGTTTCACTGTAGCGTTTAATAAGGACAGATTGGTTAGTATCCAGAAATAAACTGGTTAGTTCAGTACTGGCTTTTAGCTCCGCTATAATATCGTTTAATTCTTGTTTTTCTTTCGGTAAATTACGTACATCAATACTGACTGCTACTTGTTCAGTTTTGGAATTTAAGGTTTGCAGTAGTTGTGGGAGTAATGTCACTGGCAGGTTGTCTACGCAATAGTAGCCTAAATCTTCAAGTACCCGTAATGCAATTGATTTACCGGATCCGGACTGGCCGCTGACTATTATTAACTTCATTTTTTGTCCTCACATCTGCGCAGCGAATATATCGAGGACAGAGTAAAAGTTAGCTGGCTAATTTTTACTCTGTCCTCGATATAAAATATGTGCTCATTATCCCGCAATTGATTTGGATATGATATGTTTTAATTATGTCAGGAACATGAATACCTAAAGGAAAAGGGTTTTTCCTTTAGGTTATTTGTTGTGGACTAAAATTAATGGCGAATTAATTTTTCTTTATGCTTAATCACTTGGCGGTCGAGCTTATCCAGTAAGCCATCAATTGCAGCATACATGTCGTTATGTTCATGTACGGCAAAGATTTCACCCCCATTTAGATGTATTTTTGCTTCTGCGATTTGCAGTAATTTTTCGACATTTAAGATCACATGAATATTGTTAATGTGCTCAAAATGCCGCTCTAATTTGGAAAACTTGCTATCAATGTAATCTTTCAGTGAATCTGTAATGTCTACATGTCTACCGGTTAAATTAATTTGCATATATGTCTCCCTTATGAAGGTAGGGTGAGTGCTATAAAAGACTCTTGCGCTGATTAGATGGTGGTATGCTCAGTGCTTCTCGGTATTTTGCGATCGTACGTCGAGCCACCTTGATACCTTGAGCAGCAAGTAAATCAGCAATCTTGCTATCACTTAGTGGTTTCATGGCATTTTCTGCCGCCACCAACTTTTTAATTAATGCCCGAATCGCGGTGGATGAACATTCACCGCCATTGTCCGTACTGACGTGACTTGAAAAGAAGAACTTAAGTTCAAAAATACCACGTGGTGTATGCATAAATTTCTGCGTTGTTACCCGCGAAATTGTCGACTCGTGCATTTCGACTTCTTCTGCAATATCATTCAGTACCATAGGTTTCATGGCTTCATCGCCATATTCAAAGAAATCTACTTGGCGTTGAACAATACTCTTTGTTACTTTTAATAATGTCTCATTACGGCTTTCTAGGCTTTTAATAAACCATTTTGCTTCTTGCACATGAGCGCGAATAAACTGCCCATCGCTACTATTACGCTTACCAGTCGACAGATGAGAATATTCAGTGTTCACTCTTAATCTTGGCACAATGTCAGGATTTAAGTCGACTATCCACTGGTTATTTTTTTTCTTGACTAATACATCGGGAATAACATACTGCCCTTCCGACTGATCAATCACATTACCTGGTCTTGGTTCCAAGCTCTGAATTAATTGCATGATCTCTTTAAGTTGTGGTTCTTTTAATTTTGTTTTACGACTTAATTGACGGTAGTCGCGATTGCCCAATAAATCCATATGGGATTGAATTATTTGTTGGCATTCTGATAACCAAGGGGTATTTTTAGGCAAATGTCGAAGTTGGATCAATAAACATTCTTGTAGTGAGCGGGCTGCTACACCGATAGGATCAAAATGTTGAATACGTTTTAATACCGCTTCGACTTCATCTAATTCCAGTTGATCTTCGTTATTATCATCGTGTTCTTGGTGGCCGAGAACCACGCTGTGCAGGATCTCTTCGCAGCTTTGATTGAGATAACCATGATCATCGATGCCGTCAATAATAGCGACGGCAATGGCGCGATCGATATCAGTAAATGGGGTTAATTCCATTTGCCACATAAGATGTTCGTATAAACCTTCGCTGGTTGCACCTTGGTAAACCTGATCAAGTCCATCAATACCGGCACTGCCGCCGCTGTGATTTTGTATTTGTGGGGTATAGACGTCATCCCAATTACTGTCAGTAGGCAGTTCATCAGGGATGGAATCACTGGCGAGGGCATCACTGACTTCGATTTGGCTGCTATCGGTAATCGCGTCATTATTATCCGCGTTATCCGCGTTGTGTGCGTCACTACTTTCTGCATCATTTGACGGCGTGGTGTTGGGATCTTCTTGTTCCAGTAGCGGATTACTGTCTAACGCTTCTTGGATCTCTAACTGTAACTCCAAGGTCGATAATTGTAATAATCGAATAGCTTGTTGTAACTGTGGCGTCATTGCCAGAGTTTGACTCATACGAAGTTGTAATGATGGCTTCATCTAACGACTACTCTCTCTTCCTTAATGCGGCTATGTATCAATATCAAACTATAGTCGGAATTGATCTCCAAGGTATACTTCTTTCACTTTTGCGTTGGATAAAATCTCTTCTGAAGTGCCAGACGCAATTAAGTGCCCATGACTGACAATATAAGAGTATTCACATACATCCAGTGTTTCACGTACGTTATGGTCGGTAATTAATACCCCTAAACCACGGTCGCGCAGATGTTGAATGATTTTTTTAATATCGCCAACCGAGATAGGATCAACACCCGCAAAGGGTTCATCTAATAAAATGAATTTAGGATCAGCTGCCAGTGCGCGGGCTATTTCAACTCGGCGGCGTTCACCACCAGATAAGCTCATCCCTAAACTATCGCGGATATGGGTAATATGAAACTCTTCAAGTAATTCTTCTAATTTCTCTTTTCGCTGAAAACGGCTTAACTCTGGGCGCAACTCTAAAATTGCCATGATATTTTTAGTTACCGATAAGCGACGAAAAATTGAGGCTTCTTGGGGTAAATAACCAATACCTTGTTGTGCACGAATATGCATTGGCTCATGGGTTAATTCTTGGTCATCAATGAAGATTTGTCCATGATCTCGCTTAACTAAGCCAACCACCATGTAAAAGGTGGTGGTTTTACCTGCGCCATTGGGCCCAAGTAAACCAACAATTTGGCCTGATTCAACTTCGAGACTCACATCAGAAACAACTTTACGTTTATTATAACTTTTTGCTAAGTGTGATACTTTTAAACGCGCCATATGAATTTATTTACTCTACTTAGTTTTGTTATTTTCAGGGGTGAAAATGGTGATCACACGATCTGATTCATTATCCCCGCTTTCGGCTATCAATTCTTGTTTGTCAATTTGGTAGATGATCTTGTTACCTTTGACTTCGCTATCAGCCTGACGTAAGCGGGCATTTTTTGTTAACGTTAACCGTTTTTTGCTGAGTTCATAACGGATCTCATTCGATTCAGCATAGATTTTTTTGCCGTCATCAAGCTCTTGATAAAAAGTGGCTACGTTACCTGTCGCTATCATCACTTCAGTACCTTTGCCACCAGGACTTAATACCGTTAGCTTATCAGCATGAATTAATATAGTGCCTTGAGTCACCACCACATTATCATAAAAAATAACGCGGTTCTCTTTAATAAACACTTCTTGACGTTTGGCGTTTACGACAACATTTTCTGCAAAGTCAGACTCTAATGCGAGCGTTGCATTACTCATCAATAATGTTAATAGTAAAATGTTATATTTTTTCATCATTAGTATATATCGCTTTAACTTGCTTAAGGATAGTCAGGTATTCTTGTTTTAAATCACCTTCTAGGCCAATACCAGTTTGGCTAAATAAGGCCCCAGTGATCGTAATTAATTGATCGCTGCTGACCAAGTTTTTGGTCAGTTCTAATTGTAAATAACTGGTGGTGATGACATCAATATAATCATTTTTAGTCATATTCTTGATGATCACATCATTGCGCAGTGTGGCGACATCCTCACTGCTGAAGTTGCCTTCTTTTGCTTGGATCTTCCACGTTGCTTGGGCATTGTCATCATAAAGGATAATAACGGGGTTAGTGAACATTGTCATGCCTAACTCGCCATAATGCTCCATACTATCGGCAAAAATGCGACGTATGATTTTCCCTTCAATACTGAATTCGACACTGCGTAGGACCTCGGCGGTGAAATCAGGCTGATATTCGGTTGAGGTGGTGGTTGTTGACGGTTCATCAGGCGAAAAAAATCGCCAAATACCCAGAGCACACAAAAAGAGGATAACAATCCCCATATTTTGGCGACTCATACCGAGGTGCCGTGTGCTTGGTCTAAAACGCCCTTGGCTAATAAGATCAGATCGGCTAATTCTCTTACTGCGCCAAAGCCACCACGGATTGAGGTGCTAAAATCGGCACCTTTTTTAACCAGAGGGTGGGCATCGGCCACGGCAACACTGAGTCCACAGAGATTCATTACCGGTAAATCAATGACGTCATCGCCGATATAACCGACCTGCTCTGGTGATAAGTTTAATTTTTCGAGTAACATATTAAAGGCGATAACTTTGTTGTCTTGACCTTGATAGATATGTTTAACACCTAAACCTTGCATGCGGTTGGTGACAATCGTTGACTGCCGTCCGGTGATCACCGCCACTTCGATACCCGCATTGAGCAGTGATTTAACCCCAAAGCCATCACGGGTATGGAAAGCTTTTAGCTCTTCACCATTGTTACCCATATACACTCGGCCATCAGAAAATACGCCATCTATATCGCAAATGAGTAGCTTTAATGTTTTTGCTTTGGTTAAGATCTCTTGTGGGATTGGACCATATAATGTGTTGATCATATTTATAATACACCTGCGCGTAGTAAGTCATGCATGTTGAAGGCGCCGACCGGTTCTTGTAGTTCATTAACGACAATTATACCGTTAACTTTTTTATTTTCCATGACGGCAAGGGCTTCTGCGGCCAAGATATGTTCATTAATAGTAACACATCTTCGGGTCATTACTTCACTGATTGGGGTTTGGTGAATATCTATACGTGCATCAAGAATACGACGTAAATCCCCATCAGTGAAAATGCCAACCAACCTTTTACCATTATTAACGGCGGTCATACCCAGCCCTTTTTTAGAGACTTCAAATAACGCCTCTGAAATAGTTTCGCTCTGTTGTACGCAAGGCACACCGTCATCTTTATGCATAATATCTGAAATACGTAATAATAATTTTCTGCCTAAGCGACCGCCGGGATGAGACAGTGCAAAGTCATTGGCGGTAAATCCTTTGGCTTCGAGTAGGGCCACCGCGATAGCATCACCCATCACCAGACTTGCTGTGGTACTTGATGTTGGTGCTAATCCCAGCGGGCAAGCTTCTTTATCAACTTTAATACATAAACTAATTTTTGCTTCGCGTGCCATGGTTGAATCAGCATTACCTGTCATTGCTATAATGGGAATGCTTAAACGTTTAAGCACTGGGTATAATGCTAAAATTTCATCTGATTCACCGGAGTTCGATAATGCCATCACCACATCACCACGTTCAATCATGCCCAGATCACCATGGCTTGCTTCGGCTGGATGCACAAAGAATGCCGGGGTGCCGGTACTGGCTAATGTTGCGGCAATTTTATTGGCGATATGACCGGATTTACCCATGCCAGTCACAATGACCTTGCCTTTACATGTGATTAATAATTCACAAGTCGCGGTAAACGTGGCATCAATATATTGGCTTAATTGCGTAATCGCTGCCGCTTCCGTGTTAATGACATTAAGCGCGCTTTGGCAATAATTAAACTGACTCGACATGGTTACTCCCTAATTTAAAGACTGTTTTATACTGAGCTATAAAAATATTAAGTACGATTAAATGCTACTAAACACAATGAATTGATACACGAAAAAACCAGCGAGTAAAATACCACCTTCAACACGCGTAATACGTCCGGGACGGCCTCTAAAACCCATTGCCATCACTAGCATTAACACCGTTGCGCCAAGCATATAATAGAAATCACGACTAATAATAGCTGGGTCAATCATGCCCGGCGCTAAAATACCAGGTAGTGATAATACCGCCAAGATGTTGAATATATTAGAACCAATGATATTACCAATCACAAGATCATCTTCACCTTTTAATACCCCCGATATCGATGCGGCGAGTTCTGGTAAGCTAGTTCCCACGGCAATAATAGTCAGGCCGATGACTAAATCACTCATGCCAAAATGCTGGGCTATCACCACGGCTGAGCCGACCAGGAAATGGGAACTGACAGGTAATGCAATTATGCCGAAGACTAACCAAGCAACCGCTGTCCTGGTTGGCACGCCTTCAGGGACTTCATCGTCATGCTCTTGGGTAAGTGGATCATTGCTTGGACGTTTTAATGCGAGGATAGTTAAGGTGAGGATAGTAATGAAGAAGAGTAATAATAAAATCACCCCTTCGTACATCTCCAGTTTTAAATCCCACAGCACAACACCCGCCAGTAGTGTGGTAATTAATACCATCGGGATCTCACGACGGATCGTTGTCGAGCCCACGAGTAATGGTTTTATTAACGCGGTGATCCCTAATACTAAGGTGATGTTGGTAATATTAGAGCCAATCGCATTACCAATCGCGGTGTTTGGTGAACCATTAAGGGATGCCGATACCGCGACCATCATCTCGGGCGCAGACGAACCCATCGCGACAATGGTTAGACCAATAACCAGTGGTGAAATACCGAGGTTTCGCGCTAGTCCAGCAGCACCATAGACGAATTTATCGGCACTAATGACGAGACCAATAAATCCAAGAATTAAAATTATAATATTTGTAGTTAGCATTGGCACAATTTAACAGTTGATATGTAAAGAACACTATTTTCGGTCTTTTTTCACTGAAAGAAAAGGTAAATTGTTAAATCTTGTTCATTATTCAAGGTTGAATGATAAAAATCCTGAATAGTGATGTTTTGTGATTGTGTATTATAGCGATTACTTTTAGAATACTCGGTTATTTTAATACTTTAGTTTTAAGCGCGATTCTCTCAGACTGATCGCCATTCACTTAGAACTAAACGTGTTGTAACAGGCTATTACAGATTAACGCTAGCGGCATGTACGGTTTTAACTCGGCTTAGAATGGCGATCATAGGATTTAAGTATTATGGATATTAAAGAATTACAAACATTGCTGGAAAGTAAATATACCTTTCAGGAATTACACGTGAAAGGTGAAGGCAGCCATTATGAAGTTATCGCTGTCGCCGAGATGTTTATCGGTATGAACCGTGTAAAAAAACAACAAGCTATTTATGCACCATTAAAAGAGCAGATTGCATCAAATAGTATTCATGCGTTATCCATCAAGGCATACACACCTGAAGAATGGGTTCGCGAACGTAAATTCATATTACCTTCTTAGGTTGGATTAGAATGGATAAGTTTTTAATTAAAGGTCCTTGTCAGTTAAATGGCGATGTGACAATTTCGGGTGCTAAAAATGCGGCACTGCCGATTTTATTTGCTACATTGCTAAGTGATGAAACCATCACCATTAAGAATGTGCCTGAATTAAGAGATATTAAGACCACGTTGCAATTGTTACGTGAGCTTGGTGCACAGGCTGAGCGTAATGTCGACGGTGATGTTGTTATCACTGCGGGAACTGTTAACTGCCAAAAAGCCCCTTATGAATTAGTTAAAACGATGCGTGCGTCAATTTTGGCACTCGGTCCTTTGACTGCAAAGTTCTCGACGGCAGATGTTTCTTTACCGGGTGGTTGCGCGATCGGCGCTCGTCCTGTGAATCTACATATTCACGGTTTAGAAATGATGCAAGCGGACATTCGCGTCGAAGAAGGCTATATTAAAGCCCGCGTTGATGGCCGTTTAAAAGGGGCCCGTATCCTCATGGATATGGTCAGCGTAACTGGCACTGAAAACCTATTAATGGCCGCGGTACTTGCTGAGGGCGTTACCACTATTGAGAATGCCGCAAGAGAACCTGAAGTGGTTGATTTAGCGAACTTCTTAAATGTACTGGGAGCGAAAGTCAGTGGTATGGGCTCTGACGTATTAACCATTGAAGGTGTTGAAAAGCTTCACGGTGGTACCTATACAGTGCAACCTGATCGTATTGAAACCGGTACTTTCCTTGTTGCTGCTGCGGTAACAGGAGGTAAAATTAAATGCCATAAAACAGACCCTTCATTACTTGATGCCGTCATTATCAAGCTTGAAGAAGCGGGTGCTACGATTGAAACGGGTGATGATTGGATCTCACTTGATATGCAAGGCCGTGACTTAAAAGCGGTTAATATCAAGACTGTGCCTTACCCTGGTTTCCCAACGGATATGCAAGCACAGTTCACAGTATTAAATACCATCGCGAAAGGGACATCAACGATCGTTGAAACTATTTTTGAAAACCGTTTCATGCATGTGCCTGAATTAGCCCGCATGGGCGCAAACATTGAACTGGAAGGTAATACGGCTATCTGTCGTGACACCGAGAGTTTAACTGGCGCACAAGTGATGGCAACCGACTTACGCGCGTCTGCAAGTCTGGTTATTGCGGGTTTCTTGGCAACAGGTGAAACAACGGTTGAGCGTATTTATCACATTGACCGTGGTTATGAGTTTATTGAAGATAAGCTACAAGGCTTAGGCGGCAATATTATCCGTATTAAAGGCTAATATTGCTGCTCGTCTCTGATGTAGTATCTTGAAATAACTTGTCTATATATATGTTGAAAAGGCGCATTGATATGCGCCTTTTTTGTATCTGTTTTTTTCTTAAATTATGACTGTGGTTGTACTTGCAATTCACCGAGTGTGACAGAGATCTCGAGTTGCTTACCTTCTCGTATGACGGTTAAATTAATTTTTGAACCTGGGCGCTGTTCTGCCACCACATCCATTAGCCAAATAACATTATCAATCTCAGCACCGTTGAATTTGATCACTACATCGCCGGCGACCAATCCGGCCTTTTCTGCGGGCGAATCAGGCGCGGTATTTTGTACTACAATCCCTTGATTGGCTTTCAAACCGAGTAATTTTGCCATCACGGCATTAATGGATGTGCCTTCAATGCCAAGATAGCCTCGGATCACCCGGCCATTGGCAATTAATGCACGCATAATTTTAACGGCTAACGGATAGGGGATCGCAAAGCTGATCCCCATCGTTTCAACATTATTCGCGACCTGAAATGACGCGGTATTAATACCCACTAGTTCACCCAAGCTATTAACCAATGCACCACCCGAGTTACCCTCGTTAATGGCCGCATCGGTTTGTAAGAAGTTTTGATGTCCTGTGGTACTCATGCCTATACGACCACGGGCACTGATAATACCTTGAGTGATAGTTTGACCTAAATTGTATGGATTACCAATGGCGAGTACCACATCACCAATGTTAGTCTGCTCGTGTTTACTCTGGGGAATACTGGGTAAATTTTCAGCATCTATGTGTAATACAGCCAGGTCGGTGTATCGATCAAAACCAATTAATTCCGCAGTGAAAAACCGACCGTCTTGGAGCGCCACAATAATTTGATCAGCATTGGCGATAACGTGGTAATTTGTCAGTAAATAACCTTTGTTATTCATGATCACGCCAGAACCTAGGCTTTGTGGGCGTAGTGTTGGTTTACTATTGATCGTTGATTTTTGGTAGGTGCGGGTATAAATATTAACCACGGAAGGCGCAGCCCGTTTTACCGCCGCTGAAAAACTCATTTGTTCATTAAGGCCCAATGAAAATGGCTGAGTCAGTCCTAAACTTTGCTTGTTTTGTAATTGCGGTAACGCCAAAAGCAGTATTGCCGCTACAGCGATACCGAGTAAGATACTTTTTGAAATATATGACCACCAACCTTGCACGAGATATCCCTACGTTACTCACTAAAATCGCAACGTAGAGAATAGCACCTCTGCCTACTATAATGTAGGGAATAACGTAAAGTGATGTAAGTACTAGCGTAATACCAAGAATAAATGCTGATCTCCGCGCTTGATATTAAGTGCGAGAGTGGCTTTTTCTTCAGTGAGTAATTTACGTAACTGGGCTAAATTTTTCACTTTATCCTTGTTTACACCAATAATAATATCACCTTCCTCTAAGCCCGATGCCGCCGCGATTGAACGGGGGGCGACTTTCGCAATCAGCACGCCTTGATTGTTGTCGGCAGTGGTCAATGCTGCGCCTGCAAGTCCTGGGTGTAAGTTACTGGCATTGGCAAGTTTGTTATCTGCGGGTTTTAATGTTGCCGTTACGCGCTTTTCGGTCCCGTTGCTGACCACGCCCAACGTGATTTGTTTGTCTGGGCCTAACGAGCCTATTCGTGCTCTTAATTCGCTAAAACTACGGATATTATTGTTATTAACACTGACAATAATATCACCCGCTATCAAGCCCGCTTCTGCTGCAGCGGAGTTTGGGGTGACTTGGTTGATGAATGCACCATATTGTATATCGATATCGAACGCTTTCGCCAAATCAGGGGTCAGTTCTTGGCCTGAAACACCTAATACGCCCCGGCGAACTTCACCATGTTCAATGATTTGCTGTACTAAATTATTGGCCATATTCGCTGGTATTGCAAAACCAATCCCGACATTACCACCATTAGGTCCTAATATCGCCGTATTAATTCCGATCAACTCACCCCGTAAATTAAGCAAGGCGCCACCGGAGTTACCGCTATTAATCGCCGCATCGGTTTGAATGAAATTTTCCAGGTTTTCTAATTGCAAACCAGAGCGGCCCAGGGCACTGACAATACCTGACGTCACGGTTTGACCTAAACCAAAGGGATTACCAATCGCGATAGTGAAATCACCGACGCGTAATTTATCCGAGTCGGCGAATTTAATTTCGGTTAAATTTTCTGCTTTAATTTGTAATAAGGCAATATCACTGCTTTTATCGGCACCCACAAGTTTTGCTTCATATTCATGCCCGTCTTTCAACATGACCTTGATCTCGTCAGCATCGGCAATGACATGATTATTGGTGAGGATATAACCTTGTTCAGCATCGATGATTACGCCCGAACCCAGACCTTGGAAAGGTCGACGTTGTTGTGAACCATGGCCTTCAGGCCCAAAGAAATAGCGAAAAGCTTCAGGTATACGTTGCTGCGATACCTTGGTACCAGAAACTGAAATATTCACGACGGCAGGCGTGACTTTTTCGAGAATGGGGGCAAGACTCGGTATTGATTGTCCTGCAACAGCGAGTGGCAGTGCTGCTGTTGCAGGTAGACTGGCTAACCCTATTGCCGTGCTTAATGTTAGTGCGGTAAGCGTCGTTAAATGTGATTTTACGTTCATAACTATTTAAGCCTTTGAAAATTACAAGCATAAATAGTTAGATGTAGCTAGGATATAAAAGTTCAAGTTATTTGTTGAGTAATCCTGAAGCCGTACTTGAGTAATCTTTAGGTTGACCTTCAAGAGGCTCTGCAGGATCGATTTCTGCTTTGGTCTGAAAGGGAATATCTTTAACGGCAACATTATCTAATAAATGTTTTGCGTTATTGGCCAAGTGCTGCTGCATTTCAACATAGGTATCAGATAATTTCATTAATAATGCTTCAGTGCTGGTGAAGTGTTCATTAACATCATGCTTGTATTGTTCAATCTCAGCTTCTTTGGCTAATAGCTTACCCTTAAACTTCCCTGTTTGATCTTTGCTATTGGTTGCCTTGGCAATAACAAAACCGATAACAATACCGAGAACCAGACTAATTAATATTTCAAGATAGGGCATAATAGACCTCGTTAAATGATAATTTCACTCACTAAAATAGCGTGTTTCTTTTGATACTCTAATAGTAAGCACCTTTGTTTTAAAATAGTGTATTTCAAAAGAATACAACATGGTAGCATTGATTATTATTAATGCGTAGTAAACAAGATGTTAAAAACAGTAAAGGATTAGCAATTATAATGACCCCAGTAGAAAAATATCAGCTTGATTTAAAGCGCCCTGATTTTCTGTTTGATGCCGCACAAGAAAATGCAGTAATGGCATTACAACGCTTGTTTGACGAATTATTAATGGTACCGGAGTTACCGGCCAAACGCGGTTTATTTGCCAAGCTAAAAAGCTTAACGACGAAGCAGACGCTGACGCAAGCTAATCCAGTTAAAGGGATTTATTTTTGGGGCGGTGTGGGAAGAGGTAAGACCTATTTAGTTGATACTTTCTACGATTGTCTGCCGTTCGAGAATAAAATCCGCATTCACTTTCACCGTTTTATGCATCGAATTCATCAAGAGCTAAAAGGTTTAACGCAGCAGAAAGACCCACTTAAAGTGATTGCAAAAAAGCTAGCAGATGAAACACGGATTATTTGCTTCGATGAATTTTTTGTATCGGATATAACGGATGCAATGATCTTAGGCACCTTGTTTGAAGAATTATTTACCCATCAGGTCATTCTGGTGGCGACATCGAATATCATTCCAGATGAGCTTTATCGTAATGGTTTGCAACGGGCCCGATTTTTACCTGCGATCCAGTTGATTAATCAAAATTGCGACATCATCAATGTCGATAGTGGCGTGGATTATCGCTTACGTACCTTAGAGCAAGCGGAGATCTATCATTTTCCTTTGGACAGTACTGCACAGAAAAATCTAGACCAATATTTTCAGCTGTTATCTTGTGATCCCCGCAACTATAATCAACCAATCGAAATTGAAAATCGTCAGATACCGACATTAGCTGAAGCCGATAGCGTGTTGATGATTGATTTTAATGAGCTATGTGGCGGACCTCGTAGCCAAGTTGATTATATGGAAATTTCGCGTATCTACCACACGGTGTTGCTGGCTAATGTAAAACAGATGGGTCCGTTAACGGGTGATGTTGCCCGTCGTTTTATTGCCATGGTCGATGAATTTTACGAACGCAATGTCACCTTGATAATGTCAGCTGAACTAGAAATGTCGGCGTTATATACCAGTGGTTTATTAGAGTTCGAATTTCGCCGATGTTTATCACGTTTGCAAGAAATGCAATCACATGAATATTTAGGGCGTGAACATTTACCTTAGTGGGAATTACGTTATAATTCGACTGTTTTAGCACCAAATAGGTGTTTTTTGTGTGCGTTATTTAAAAAAATACACTAACTAACGCATTTATTTATTGAGTTACGATGAGTATATAGGCTATTGTTTCGGCAGACATGAACTGACAACGTGACGTATAGAGTGTTATTACGCCATTAAATTCATCGTAAAGGCTTGCTTCTAAATCCGTGAAGCAAGTAATTATTAGGGTGTTAAGTAGGCTTTTAGTTTAATGAATTATTCACCATATCAAGTGTTTGACAGGGAATATTGGGCTGAACTGCGAGAGTCGGTACCGCTGACCTTATCGGCAATCGAATTAAAGCAGTTACAAGGTATTAATGAACGCGTTTCAATTGAAGAAGTGTGCGATATTTATCTACCTTTGTCGCGTTTGCTTAATTTATATGTCACTAATCGCATGCAGCGTCGTGTTGTCCGTGATCAGTTCTTGGGACGCGAAGTAGCTAAAGTACCCTACATTATCAGTCTTGCGGGTAGTGTTGCCGTTGGTAAAAGTACCACAGCAAGGATTTTGCAAGCCTTGTTGCAATGCTGGCGTGAGCATCCCAAAGTTGCATTAATCACCACAGATGGCTTTTTGTACCCGAATGCGTATTTAAAAGAACATGGCATGATGAAACGTAAAGGTTTTCCTGAAAGTTATGACATTAATGCCTTAGTTAAATTTGTGGCTGACATTAAATCGGGTAATGCGCGTGTTACCGCCCCAGTCTATTCTCATTTTTCTTATGATATTGACCCTGACGACGAAGTGGTTGTTGAGCAGCCTGATATTGTGATTCTCGAAGGCTTAAATGTGCTGCAATCAGGATTAGAGTATCCGAATGATCCGCATCGTGTGTTCGTCTCTGATTTTGTTGATTTCTCTATCTATGTCGATGCTGACCTTGAAAACCTTGAAAACTGGTATGTACAACGTTTCTTACAGTTACGAGAAAGTGCTTTTTCCGATTCGAGTTCTTATTTTCATCACTATGCTAAATTAGATGAGGATGAAGCAAAAGATGTGGCATTGAACATTTGGCGTACAATTAATGGTAAAAACTTAGTAGAAAATATCTTACCAACGCGAGAACGTGCTAACCTCATTCTTACTAAAGACCTAAATCATCAAGTGCATCAAGTTAAATTACGAAAATAAGCTTAATTTCAGTCATTTTCTTGGCCTTATATTGATGTTTTTCGAGATTAATCTTATTTTTTTTAAAATATAGGTGAAATTTCGCTCATTTCTCTTTATACTACGCGGTGCCCACGAACAAGGTGCTGTGGTGGTTCCTTGTCCTAATGACGCCATGTACTTATTCGAAGGGATGAGTAAGGTATATAGTTCACGTATAGATAACTGTATGTGATAGTTTAAACAAATTTTATTGGGTTCAATATAAAATGAAAACTTTTGTTGCTACACCAAGCACGATAAAACGTGAATGGTTCGTTGTTGACGCTGAAGGTAAAACTTTAGGTCGTCTTGCGACTGAAATCGCTTCTCGCTTACGTGGTAAGCACAAGCCTGAGTTCACTCCTCATGCTGATACTGGCGATTACATCATCGTTGTAAACTGTGAAAAAATCGTTGTAACTGGTAACAAAGCGAAAGGTAAAATTTACTACTCGCACACTGGTTACATTGGCGGCATTAAATCAATTAGCTTTGAAAAGCTTATTGAAAAAGCTCCAGAGCGCGTTATCCAGTCTGCGGTTAAAGGTATGTTGCCAAAAGGTCCTCTAGGCCGTGCAATGTTCCGTAAGATGAAAGTATACGCAGGTCCTGAGCACAATCATGCTGCTCAACAACCACAAGTTCTAGACATCTAATTTACGGAATTTAAGCAAATGGCAGAAAATCAATACTACGGCACTGGTCGTCGTAAAAGTTCAACAGCTCGTGTATTCATGAAAGCTGGTACAGGTCAACTAACTATCAATAAACGTTCTTTGGAAGTTTATTTTGGTCGTGATACAGCTCGTATGGTTGTTCGTCAAGCACTAAATTTAGTTGAACTACAAGACAAATTCGACCTAAACATCACTGTTTCTGGTGGTGGTACTACTGGTCAAGCTGGCGCAATTCGTCACGGTATCACTCGCGCACTTATGGAATATGACGAAACTCTTCGTCCTGCTCTACGTGCTGCTGGTTTTGTTACTCGTGATGCTCGTCAAGTTGAGCGTAAGAAAGTTGGTCTTAGAAAAGCACGTAAACGTCCACAGTTCTCAAAACGTTAATTCGTTTTTTGGTGGTTCGCTTTATTGCGACGAAAGCCTGGCATATGCCAGGCTTTTTTTTGTCTTTTTTTTAATTGACGTAGTTACAGCTTTGTTAAATGTAATGCTGTTTCTGACTTGCGTAGCAGTACGTAACACAGAAAGAGAGCGACTTACTCTATTTACTGGGTCATAAGCGACAGATATTGACTTAATCAATGAAAATATATGATTAATGTCTCATTGTCCTTGTAAAAATGTAACCAATTAATTAAAATTCAACGGCATTTATGTAACTTTTTTAGCTAATAAAAAGTTATCTTTTTTGAAATGGTATTCACTGCAAGATAATAACAATAATTTGCGCTGAGTCCGAATGGGAGAATAATTGGATGAGCAATGCGCCTGTTGATTCTGGTCGTCGTCGCTTTTTAACTGCTGCTACATGTGTAGTGGGTGGTATTGGAGCTGTCGGCGCAGCCGTACCTTTTATCAAATCTTGGAACCCGAGTGCTAAAGCTAAAGCAGCTGGTGCACCGGTTGAAGTTGATATTAGTAAAATTGAACCTGGTCAGTTAATTCGTGTTGAATGGCGAGGCAAACCTGTATGGCTTGTATCTCGTACAGAAAGCGTGTTAAAAGAACTTGAACAGCATGATGGTTCGTTACGCGATCCGGCATCTGAACAAGAACAACAACCGAGTTACGCACAGAACAAATATCGCTCGATTAAATCAGAGTTATTGGTAGCTGTTGGTATTTGTACTCACTTAGGGTGCTCTCCAACTTATCTGCCTGATAGCTTTGGCGAACAAGTCGAAGGTGTTTCTTCTGGTTTCTTCTGTCCATGTCATGGTTCTAAATTTGATATGGCTGGTCGTGTATTCCAAGGTGTACCTGCACCGTTGAATCTAGTCATACCACCGCATTATTATATTGATAAAACGACGATTCTAATCGGTGTAGATAAGGGAGCTGCCTAATGCTTGGTAAATTAGTCAATTGGATTGATGAACGTATCCCAATGACGGATACGTGGAATAAACACGCTGGTCAATATCCAGCGCCGAAAAACTTTAACTTCTGGTACTACTTTGGCATTTTAGCTACGGTAGTGTTTGTCAATCAGATCCTAACGGGTATCTGGTTAACGATGAATTATAACCCATCTGGCGACGGTGCTTTTGCGTCAATTGAATACATCATGCGTGATGTTGAATTTGGCTGGTTGTTACGTTATATGCATTCAACAGGTGCTTCCGCATTCTTTGTGGTGGTGTATCTGCATATGTTCCGTGGTCTGATGTATGGTTCATACCAGAAACCACGTGAATTATTGTGGGTCTTTGGTTGCTTACTCTTCCTTGCCTTAATGGCGGAAGCTTTCATGGGTTATTTATTGCCATGGGGTCAAATGTCATTCTGGGGTGCTCAGGTTATTATCTCGTTATTTGGTGCGATCCCAATTATTGGTGATGACTTAACACTTTGGATCCGTGGTGATTATGTGATCTCGGGTGCGACATTAAACCGTTTCTTTGCATTACACGTAATTGCTGTGCCATTAGTACTTGTGGTACTGGTGTTCTTACACATAGTAGCGCTGCATCATGTGGGTTCAAATAACCCTGACGGTATTGAGATCAAAGAAAATATAGATGAAAATGGTTGGCCTAAAGACGCTATTCCATTCCACCCTTACTACTCAGTGCACGATGCTGTTGCGGTCGTGGTGATGCTTATCTTATGTAGTATTGTGATCTTCTTTATGCCTGAAGGTGGTGGTTATTTCTTAGAAGCGCCCAACTTCGAAGCGGCAAACCCATTGAAAACACCAGATCATATTGCGCCAGTGTGGTACTTCACTCCGTTTTACGCCATTTTACGTGCGGTGCCGGACAAGCTGGGTGGCGTGATCATGATGGGCCTCTCTATTTTGATGCTATTCTTAGTGCCTTGGATCGATCGCGGTAAAGTGAAATCAATCCGTTATCGTAGTATTTGGCATAAACTTAATTTATCTCAGTTTGTTATTTGTTTCATTATTCTGGGCGTATTAGGGACATTAGCACCAACACCTGGTCGTACATTATTGTCGCAAATCACCACATTAGGTTACTTTGGTTATTTCGCTCTGCTGTGGTTCTACAGTAAGAATGAAACCACTAAACCTTTACCAAAAAGGGTGACAATGTAATGAAAAAATTATTTATCGCGTTACTTACCCTATTGCCTATGGCTGCCTTTGCAGCTGGTAATGCTGTACATTTAGATGAAGCCAATTATGATTTAAGAGACAAAGCATCACTGCAAAATGGTGCTAAAATCTTCATGAATTATTGTTCTACGTGTCACTCTACGCAATATCAACGTTATTCACGTGTTGCCGACGATCTGGGTATCGATCGTGATGTAATGTCTGAAAATTTGGTATTTACCGGGGTGAAAGTTGGCTCATTAATGTTAACGGCGATGCCTGCTGAAAGTGGTGCTAAATGGTTTGGTGCGACCCCACCGGACCTCACACTTGAAGCGCGTTTACGTGGTGCAGATTGGGTTTATACTTACCTGCGTTCTTTCTATATTGACGAAACTCGCCCATTTGGTGTGAATAATTTGGTATTCCCAAGTGTCGGTATGCCGCATGTACTTGAAGAACTACAAGGTACAGCGCGTCTTTTAGAAATAAAACATAACGAAGAAGAGCTAGATCTGCCGGAAGGTGCTAGAATTGTTAAAGAAACCGCAGTTGTTGACGCTAATGGTGTTGCAACAGGTGAAATTCTGACTAGCTACCTAAGTCCCGATGGAAACGGTGAGTTATCAGCAGAAGAGTTTGATGAAGCAATGCTAGACTTGGTAAACTTCTTAGTTTACTCAGCAGAGCCAAATCAGCTTGAACGTCAAGAAATGGGCTTCTGGGTTATTGGATTCTTACTTATTCTACTTGTATTTACTTGGTTCCTGAACCGCGAATACTGGCGTGATATCCACTAATCACTGATATGTTGCCGCATTACTTGTAACAGTGCTGGTAAAAGAATTACGTACCGCCAATGCTAGTTTAGGCTATCATTGGCGTTTGTGTTTACAATTTATTGGAGGTGGCATGGCATTAGCTGCTAATAAACGTTCAGTTATGGTGTTATATTCGGAGCCGACTGATCTATATAGTCATCAAGTCCGAATCGTTTTAGCTGAAAAAGGCGTAAGTGTTGATATTCATCAGGTTGATCGTAATAACCTACCTGAAGATTTAATTGATTTAAATCCTTACCAAACAGTACCGACATTAATCGACCGTGAACTAACATTATATAACTCGCGTATCATCATGGAATATCTGGATGAGCGTTTTCCGCATCCACCTTTGATGCCGGTTTACCCTGTTTCACGTGGTAGTAGCCGTCTAATGATGCACCGTATCGAAAACGATTGGTATTCATTAGTAACTAAGATCATGAAAGGCTCTGTTGAAGAAGCTGCTGTAGCGCGTAAGCAATTGCAAGAAGCATTAATGAGTATCAGCCCTATTTTTGCTGAATACCCATACTTCATGAGTGAAGAATTCAGCTTAGTAGATTGCTACATGGCACCGTTATTATGGCGTTTACCAGAACTAGGTATTGATCTTCCAGGCCAAGCTGCAAGTGAGTTAAAGAACTATATGCTACGAGTATTTGATCGTGAATCATTCCAAGCATCTTTAACTGAACAAGAACGTGAAATGAGAATGTTAATGTAATTTATGGATAAAATGACCCCAATTCGTCCCTATTTATTACGTAGCCACTATGAGTGGTTACTTGATAATGACTTAACACCGCACATTGTTGTTGATGCGCATATTGCTGGTGTTTACGTGCCACAACAGTTTGTTCAAGATGGCCAGATCGTGTTGAACATTGCGCCTAGCGCTGTGGTTGCTTTTGAGTTAAACAATACTGCTTTGAGCTTTAATGCTCGTTTCGGTGGCGTACCTTTTGATGTTTATGTACCAATTGCAGCGATCACTGCTATCTATGCGCGTGAGAACGGTGCTGGTAGTATGTTTGAACCAGAGCAAGCATATCTCGATCAAGCTGAACAAGATAGCGCTGAAGTGGCTGTTGAGCCAAGTGAAGAGAAAAGCAAGCCTGCGTTGGTCAGTGCGCCTGCTGTTAGCTCTGAAAGTCAGAGTGACACGCCAGAACGTCCAAAACCAACGAAAGGTAAACCCGCTTTACGGGTCATTAAGTAACATAATACTTAATTAACGAATATGTGCAGTACTTGAATATGTCGACGGACATCATTCAGTACTGCATTTTTTTATGTAGATGTTATCGATATTCTTGTCGATTAGCGATATTCGAATACTTTAATTACTTTATCCACCCCTACGACATAACGTGCCGCTTCTGCAAGTTGATCGCCTTGTGCTTTTGTTACTCGTCCAATTAAGAATACCTCTGCATTCTCAGTGATGACTTTGATGCTGAGTGGTTCAATACCTTTTAAATTGAGAATGCTGGTTTTTACTTTGGTGGTTAACCAAGTATCTTTACTGGCACGCTCAAATGAGATTGGTGGACCTAAGCGGATCTGGTTATACACCAGCTGTACCGATGCAGTTTCTGCGGCAATAGCGACGATTTTATTACGCTCTGTGGTGCTTCTTACCTGACCCGACAATAGCACTTTGCTGTTGTTAGTGAGAATATGCAGATTATTATTGAGCAACAATTGCTTATTGTGATCATTCAGCCCTGCAGTGATATCGAGGGTAATAATTTCATCATCAATTAATTGACTAAAACTACCGTGGTTAGTACAGCCTTGAATACTCACAAGGCTAAATAGCATCACAGCGATCCGCAACCCAAATTTTAATCTATTGGTTAATATCATCGTTATTACTCGTGCCCTTGCTGCGGGAATAAGGTTTGATCGATAATGTCACACAGACAATTAATGATCAGGGTATGTACTTCTTGTATTCTTGCTTCTCGCCGTGAGGGTACACGTATTTCAGCATCATGTAGCCCCAATAATCCGGAGATCTCACCGCCGTCTTTACCGGTTAAAGCGACGATGGTCATATTTCGGGTCAGGGCTGCCTCAATGGCTTTAATGACATTTCGGCTATGACCGCCGGCTGAGATCACCACCAGAATATCACCGTCATTACCGAGTGCTCGTACCTGTTTGGAGTACACCATATCGAAACTGGTATCTGTACCAATGGCCGTCATTAAGGTGCAGTCTGGGGTTAATGCCAGTGCTGGTAAACTTGGGCGTTCTGTTTCGTAGCGGTTTAACAGTGATGCAGAAAAAATTTGTGCCAAACTCGCTGATGCACCGTTACCACAAATTAAGATCTTGTTACCGTTTAATAAACATTGAGCCATCATCATGGCTGAGTTTTGAATGTATTCTGGTAACGCCTCGGCTGCGGCGATCTTGGTTTGAATACTTTCAGTAAAATTTTCTTTAATTAGCTCTAACATGGGTATCTACTCTAAAAAGCATTGGTTATCCATTGAATATTATCACTGCAACCTTCAATAGCAATCACATCGAAACGGCAAGGAGTATAGTTTTCATTTATTCCGTGGCGCACCATATAATATTGCGCTGTATAACGCAATTTTCGTTGTTTCGCGATTGGAATTGCAGAAATAGCACCGCCGTAATGGGTATATTGGCGATATTTCACCTCGACAAATACTAAGGTGGGTAGTGTTGTTGAAGATTTAGTGTCACAGCTGGCACCGTGTTGGCAGATTAGATCTATTTCACCTTGCCGACAAGCAAAATTTCGCGCCAAGATGATTAATCCTTGGCGCTGTAAAAAATCGGCCGCTATGCCTTCAAAATACTGACCGCGTTTACGGGGCTGTTTTCGGTTCAGGGTAGCTTTCCTCAAGTTTTATTTTTCCTGAACGGTATTTTGCCCAGCTAAATTCGCGATCAATAATACCATTATCATTGATATAAAGAATGCCGGTCTGGCCCGCTAAGCGTAAATTAGGGAAATTACGTAGCTGTAGCAGAGTCGGAATTAATTTAAATGCATCGTAGCCCATCGCGAACAGGTTTTGTTGTATTTTAGACATATTTGGCCACAGAGCCAAAGTTTGTTGTTTTAGTTCGCGATCTGGGTTCAACAACCAAGGCATATCACTGAAGATTAAGCCATTAAGGTCGCGGTTTTGGCTTCGAGATAGATTATTACCATGGGTACGTGAACTCGCATATAGGGCTACTTGAGGTGCATACGGGTTCTGCGTGGTCCTAATGTAAGGAATGGCTAACATCGCTTCAGAAGGCGTTGCGATAATATAAATAGCATCAATGTCGCGGCGGCTACGGGTTTTTGCTTTAACGTCCGCACCAACCAAATTTTGCATTAAGCGAATACGTTGGTTACTTGAGGTAACAGCAAACAGCGAGGTTACGGTATTTTGCATATCGCTACGACTCTTATATTTATATGTTTCGCTGCTACCTCCCGTCAAAGATTGCCATTGTTGGTTAAATTCCTCAGATAAACGGTTACCTGTACGGTTATTTGGCGCCAGGACTAAAGGTTGTTTGATGCCATCGTGATGCATCTTTTTAGCCGCGGCAATGGCCTCGTCATTTGAGCTTAATGAAAAGTAATAGATATTTTCTGCTGCCAGTGTTTCTGGCAGTTTATTTAACGAAATGATTGGCACGTCTTTCACTAGCGGTAATACTTTCGCTAGATTTGATTTTAATAATGGTCCAACCACAAAGTCTGCCCCATCATCAAGGGCTTGCAAATACAGTTTATCAGCACTTACTGTGGCGGTATCATAGAAACGTAAATCGATACGATCCGCGGCGTTAACTTGATAGTAAGCACTTAGTATGCCATCTCGAATGGCTTTACCTGCGACTGCGCGTTTACCGGTTAATGGTGCCAGCACCGCGATTTGACTTGGCGCGTAAGGGATTGTTGCCATGGCTTTAACAAGCGCAATAGGGAAACCACTTAATGCAGGATGTTGTGGGTAAGTTATTTTCCATGCTTGTAACTCATTGATTAATGACTGTGGTTCAGTACGATATTGCTGTGCGATTGCCGCTAAGTGGTACCAACCTGATAACGTCGGATGTTCAGTGTTAAAACGCAGTGTTAATGCTTGTAGTTTAGCTAATGGTATTACCGAAACCAATTCCCACAAACGAGAATTGTTGGTGCTGTGCAGTTCAGCATCGAGGAAATCGTTTAGCGCAACACGGTATTCAACCGCTTTAGCGTTATTATTCAGCAATTCGCTAATAGTCGCATTCAATAAGTAGAAGCGTTGCCAATGCGGCAGTTCAGTGGTGCTTAGCGTGGAACTAAAATTAAGTGCTGTCGCGGCATCTTGATAACGCTTTTCTAAGAGGTAAGCTTCAGATTTAATTAATGCGATCTCAAATAATTGTTGGGTGGATAATGGATTACGTTCAACCGACAGTAACATATCCAGTGCGGGCTGCGAGTGACCTTCTGCAATCAAAGCCCGTGCAGATAATAACTGCCATGCGATAGCTTGTGGTTTATTCGCTAATGCAATCTTATCAATGTAGAATTGTGCTGGCTGATCAATTTTTGTCAGTACGTCTGGTGCAACGATTGGTTGTGGTGTCGATGTTGCTTTTTCAGATGTCGTGATACTTGAACACGCGCTGAGCAGTAAACTCAAGCTAAAAAACATAATCAAGCGGGAATAGCTGTGCTTAAATTCCATTGGTGTATTATCCTGCAAAGAGATTTATAATACCCCTATACTAAAGCATCATCGCTTAACAAAAAACTACCCATGAGAATGAAATGTCTGAACAAGCAACTTTATTTATCGTTCCAACCCCGATTGGCAACCTTTCTGATATCACTGAACGCGGTTTAGAGATATTAAGAAGTGTTGATTTGATCGCCGCAGAAGATACCCGTCATACCGGAAAACTGCTAAACCATTATCAAATCAAGACCAAAACATTTGCGTTGCATGATCATAATGAGCAACAAAAAGCCGAATATTTAGTATCAAAATTAAAATCTGGTATCAGCATCGCGCTGGTTTCAGACGCTGGCACGCCGTTGATCAGTGATCCTGGTTATCATTTGGTGAATACCTGTCGTGCACATGGTGTTAAAGTGGTGCCGTTACCTGGACCTTGCGCAGCAGTAACCGCGATGAGTGCTTCTGGTTTACCGTCTGACCGTTTCTCGTTTGAAGGTTTTTTACCGTCGAAAGAAAAAGCCCGTAATGATAAGATCACCGAGCTGAAAGAAGAAACCCGCACAATGATTTTTTATGAATCACCGCGTCGCCTACAATATACCTTAGATGCATTAACGGCGATCATGGGCCCTGAACGTCAAGTGTGTGTTGCACGCGAAATGACCAAAGCGTTTGAAAGTATTACCACTATGCCTGTTGGAGAATTAGCCGTTTGGGTTGCCCAAGACAGCAACCGAAGTCGTGGTGAAATTGTGTTATTGGTTTCTGGTTATAAACCAACCGGCCTGGAAATTCCAGCTAAAGTATTGAATACACTTAAGTTGTTAAATGAAGAATTACCCCTTAAAAAAGCTGCCGCATTAACTGCCGAGATCCACGGCTGCAAAAAGAACGCCTTGTACAAATGGGGTTTAGAAAACTTTAATTAATCGCTGGATTTTCTGATGTAGATTATGTACTATCCTCCGCCTTGGAGTTGGTCAGACAATCGCCGCTTTATGACTCGGTATTTATATCGAGGTTATAGAGGGGAGGAAAGTCCGGGCTCCACAGGGCAGGGTGCCAGGTAACGCCTGGGAGGCGCAAGCCTACGACAAGTGCAGCAGAGAGAAGACCGCCGATGGCTTTTTCGGAAGCACAGGTAAGGCTGAAAGGGTGCGGTAAGAGCGCACCGGACGACTAGTAATAGTTCGTTGCAGGGTAAACTCCACCCGGAGCAAGACCAAATAGGCTTTCTATAGGCGTGGCCCACGCTGAAAGCGGGTAGGTTGCTTGAGTCTGTGAGCGATTGCAGACCTAGAGGAATGATTGTCCACGACAAAACCCGGCTTATCGACCAACTCCAAGAACTTATCTATACTTTCTTTAACTTTCTTTATTATAGATAAGTTCTTGTTTATTTTTTCCTTCTGATTACCTACATCACTTGCAATACGTTTAACCCCTCCCTAAACTAGACCTTTTACGTTACAATAACCATTTTAGCACCTGCTATAATCTAAAGTATTTTTAAGAGCTTTCATCGACATGACACAAGAATTTGCACACGTATCCGTTTTACTTAACGAAACCGTAGCTGGGCTAGACCTAAAACCGGATGGTATTTATATTGACGGTACTTTTGGTCGCGGTGGTCACTCTCGCTTTATTTTGTCTCAGCTGGGTGAAAATGGTCGCTTGATCGCAATCGATCGCGACCCTGAAGCAATCGCGGTAGGTGAAGCATTAAAATTAGAAGATCCGCGCTTTGACATTGTTCACGGACCATTTTCTGGTATTGCCGACTACATGGAAAATAAAGGACTGACAGGAAAAATCGACGGTGTGTTGCTCGATCTAGGTGTTTCTTCGCCACAGTTAGACGACGCATCACGTGGTTTCAGTTTCTTACGTGATGGCCCATTAGATATGCGTATGGATCCAACATCCGGTATTAGCGCCGCAAAATGGTTAGCGACAGCTGATTATGATGATATTGTTTGGGTGTTGAAAGTATTTGGAGAAGAAAGATTTGCCCGTAAGATTGCCCGTGCTGTGGTATTTGATCGTGACGACAAGCCATTTGAAACAACATCACAGTTAGCAAGTTTAATTTGCCGTGTGGTGCCAAAATCGAAAAAAGAAACCAAGCATCCGGCCACACGCTCATTTCAAGCGATCCGTATTTACATCAACAGTGAATTAGAAGAAATCGAACGTGCATTAGCTGGCGCATTAACATGTCTTAAGTCAGGCGGCCGTTTATCTGTGATCAGCTTCCATTCGTTAGAAGATCGCATTGTTAAACAATTTATTCGTAAACAAGCGCGTGGTAAAGAAGTGCCATACGGCTTACCTATCATGCAAGCAGAAATTGATAAAACGCGTACCATGAAGGCGATCGGTAAAATGCTAAAACCTTCAGAACTAGAATTAGAATTAAACCCTCGAGCGCGTAGTTCGGTATTACGCGTGGCGGAAAAATTGTAATATGTTCGGTATTAAGTGGGATTTAGGCAAAGTGGTAATGACTGACATCGGCCAACATCGAGGCGTGGTTAGTCTGTTATTGGCTATCTTAATTCTTGCTTTTGCCGTGATCATGTTAACGCATGAAACCCGCTTGCTTACGAGTAACAAAGAACAGTTACTGACTCAACGCGACGTTGCTGATATTGAATGGCGCAATTTATTGTTAGAGCAAAGTACGCTAGAAGAACACAGTAAAATTGAATATATCGCAAAACACCAACTCGGTATGTATCGCCCAAGTACCGCAGAAGAGCAATTGGTGATACAGCAGTGACAAATCGTCGAAATATTGCCAGCGTAGAACCCGCCAATTTTATCTTATGGCGTTATCACTTAATTGTGGCCACGGTCGTTATTATCTTTTTAAGCTTACTCGCCCGCACTGCTTACATCCAAGTGATCAATCCTGAACACCTGCGTAAACAAGCAGACATGCGTTCTCTGCGGGTGACATCACAGCAAGTGCAACGCGGTATTATTACCGATCGTAATGGTGTTGAATTGGCGGTGAGTGTCCCGGTGATGGCCATTCATGTTGATCCTCGTACTATTAAGAATAAAAATAGCTTTGATAACAAACGCGCATGGCAGGCTTTTGCCGAGATTTTGGATCTAAATCTTGCTGAGCTAAAAGCCAAGATCATGGCATCTAATGGTCGTTTTATGTATATCAAGCGCCAAATTAGTCCTGCGGTCGCTAAGTATGTTGATGAATTAAAATTAGTCGGTGTGGGTCAGGCACCAGAGTCACGCCGCTTCTATCCCACGGGTGAAGTAAGCGCCCAACTGGTCGGCATGACCAATATTGATGACATTGGTATTGAAGGTGTTGAAAGAGCCTATAATGATTTCCTTACCGGCACTCCTGGTAAACGTATGGTCCGTAAAGATCGCTTAGGTAATGTGATTGAGGATATCTCTGTTATTCAGCAGACTGAACAAGCCAATAATATTCAACTCAGTATCGATCAGCGTATTCAATCACTAGCTTATCAACGGTTGAAAAAAGCGGTGCAATACAATGGCGCTGTATCGGGCTCGTTAGTGATGATCGATGTGAAAACCGGGGAAATATTAGCAATGGTCAATAGCCCGTCGTTTAATCCCAATAATCGCAGTAAATATGACAGTTATAAGTTAAAGAATCGCGCGATCACAGATAGTTACGAACCGGGTTCGACGATTAAACCGCTGGTTATTGCGAGTGGCTTGGATAATGGTATTATTGCTGCTGATTCTATCATTGATACCAATCCTGGCCGTATGCGTTTAGGCGGGCGTTTAGTACAAGATACCCGCAACCGTGGTGAAATTTCACTGGGCAACATTCTGCGTTATTCGTCGAACATGGGTGTGAGTAAAATTGCGCTGAAATTAGGCCATCAACGGTTACTCGATACTTACTATCAATTTGGCTTTGGTAATGAAAGCAGCTTGATCTTAAACGGTGAAAGTAGAGGCTATATGCCACGCCGTTCGCGTTGGTCAGAATTTGAGAATGCGACATTATCCTTTGGTTATGGTATGCAGGCGACGACATTACAGCTTGCTCATGCTTATGCTACGATTGCTTCTGGGGGGTTATATCGCCCATTGACGATCATAAAACAAGACACCACGCCATTGTCAGAGCGAGTGTTATCTGAACAGCACGCGCAAGAGCTATTACTGATGATGGAAAGTGTGGTGGAAAAAGGCGGTACGGGTGATAAAGCACGCATCGATGGATACCGCGTTGCAGGTAAAACCGGTACGTCTAGAAAGGCGATTGCGGGAGGTTATGGCGATGATTATGTTGCGTTATTTGCCGGTGTCGCACCCGTATCTAATCCGCGCTTTGCATTAGTAGTGGTGATTGACTCGCCAAGTGGTGATCGTTATTACGGCGGTGTGATCGCGGCGCCAGTATTTGCGGAAGTCATGGAAAGAACATTACAAATGTTGAATGTCACACCAGATAAAAAACAATCTTTAACGATAACAGCAAAAAACTCTGAATAAATTAAACGGCGCTCAGGCGTTGAAGAACTGTTTGATGCTAAGGATTGTTTAATGCCATGGGCTTTAAATATTAAGGGTTTGGAAATGAATTCGTCCTGTCGAGTATTATCGCTACAAGCGTGGAATATAGATCTTGAATTAGCCGTTAACGCGTTGATCATTGATAGTCGCAAGGTACAAGCTGGCGACTGTTTCGTCGCGGTCAATGGTCATGCACTTGATGGTCGTCGTTTTATTAGTAAGGCATTAAAAAGTGGTGCAACGGCGGTACTCAAAGATGCCGATAACCCTGCTGAACACGGTCATATCACCTATATCGACCAGCGCCCTATCATTTCTTTCTTTGGTCTTAATCAGGCCCTATCCGCATTAGCGGATAACTTTTATCAATCGCCTTCACAGCAATTAAAGTTGATCGGTGTTACTGGCACCAATGGTAAAAGTACTATTACCCAGATCATTGCTAATTGGGTAACTTTATTAAACGGTAAAGCTGGGGTGATGGGGACGATCGGTAATGGCTTATTCGATCAATTAGTGCAAACAGAAAATACCACCGGTAGCGGCTTAGATGTACAAGCTGAAATCGCTAATCAGGTGCAACAAGGTGCCGAATTATGCGCCATGGAAGTATCCTCACACGGTTTGATCCAAGGTCGCGTCAATGCGCTGGATTTTGATGTAGCATTATTTACCAATTTAACCCGAGATCATCTTGATTATCATGGTGATATGGAGGCTTACGCCGATGCCAAAAAAATCTTATTTCAAGGGTCGGTAAAGCATAAGATCCTCAATGTTGATGATGCTTACGGTAAAATGTGGGCACAGCAATGGCCGGATGCTATCCAATTTTCGGTACAACAAGATTTATTTTCCCATCACGGGGCTGTTATTTATTGCAACGATTTAAGTTTTGATACTGGCGGTTTTCGCTGTGAGTTAAAAACCAGCTGGGGTGACGGTACCCTGCAATGCGGCTTAATAGGTGAATTCAATGCCTCTAATGTAGTGGCCGCTTGCGCGAGTTTATTAGCGCTCGGTTATGATCTGGAGGATTTATTACAGGTAGCACCAAAATTAACGGCAGTGTGTGGCCGTATGGAACTATTTAAGCAAGTGGGACAAGCCGCTTGCGTGGTTGATTATGCTCATACACCAGATGCATTGGAAAAGGCATTACAGGCATTACGTGTGCATTGTGAAGGCAAACTTTGGTGTATTTATGGTTGTGGTGGCGACCGAGATACAGGTAAACGACCATTAATGGCACAAGTTGCTGAACAATTTGCAGATATGGCTGTCATTACTGATGATAATCCGCGTACTGAGTCTGCCGCTGCGATTGTAAAGGATATGCTTAGCGGTCTTGCTAAGCCTGATGCTGTGCACGTTATTCACGATCGCCGTCGTGCTATTCAGTGGGCGATGGCGCAAAGCGGCGCAAAGGATATTATCTTAGTGGCGGGTAAAGGTCATGAGGATTATCAAATTATCGGTGTCGAGAAACACCATTATAGTGATCGTGAGACGATCTCCGAACTGCTGGATAACCAACAATGATTAGTTTAGCGTTAAGTGCTATTGCTGCACAGCTTAATAGTAAATGGCAGGGTGATGATGTTGTTATCACAGCTGTGTCAACAGATACCCGCACGATCAAAGCGGGCGATTTATTTATTGCGTTAAGTGGTGATAACTTTGATGCCAATCGTTTTGTGGCGACAGCGGCAGAACAAGGGGCCATCGCTGCGATTGTGACAAAAAAGCAAGCGGTTGATATCCCACAAATCATTGTCAAAGATAGCCGTATTGCCTTAGGTTTATTAGGAAAAATGGTGCGTGAACAAGTTGCTCCTAAAGTTGCTGCGCTTACCGGCAGTAATGGCAAAACCACCACCAAAGAGATGTTGGCGGCTATTTTAAAATTAGTCGCACCCACATTGGCGACGGCGGGTAACTTTAATAATGATATCGGTGTTCCCCTGACCTTATTGCGCTTACAGCAACAACACAAATTTGCGGTGATGGAGCTTGGTGCTAATCACAAGAAAGAAATTGCTTATACCACAGGGTTGGTATTGCCAGATGTGGTGTTAATTAATAATGTGGATGCCGCACATTTAGACGGATTTGGTGATCTACAAGGGGTCGCATTGGCTAAAAGTGAGATATTATCCGGCGTTAAACAACAAGGTCTAGCGGTACTCAACCGTGATGATAAGTTTTATTCATACTGGTTACGCAAAGTGGATGCGCAGCGACAGGTTAACTTTTCGGTGGTTGATGCAAGCGCGGATTATTTTGCTGCTGATATTGAATTTGATGACGCTGGTAACCCGGCATTTACCTTATGTACGCCAAGCGGTGATTGCGGTATTAATTTAGCGGTTGCAGGTCGTCATAATGTTGCTAATGCATTAGCTGCCGCAGCAATGGCAAGTTGTTTTGGTATTGATATTAACACCATTAAGTTAGGTCTGGAATCTATGGTTAATGTGCAGGGTCGATTGAATATATCACAATTAACCCCGCGAATTCGTATTATTGATGATAGCTATAATGCCAATATTGCGTCGGTAAAAGCGGCCATTAATGTATTAACCCATTTCCCATCGAAAAATGTATTAGTGATGGGTGACATGAGGGAACTTGGCGGCAGTACCGTGGACATGCATCAGCAGATTGGTCATTATGCCCAGGAGCAACAGGTTGATCATGTTTACACCTGTGGCACGGTCAGTCGTGAAGCCGCGTTGACCGCTGGTGCTAGCGGGCGCGCCTTTTTAACGCAACCAGCACTAGTTGATGCGTTAGTTGAATTAATCACCACAGCGCCTGAATCGCAGATGTTTACCTTATTATTTAAAGGCTCTCGCAGCGCAAAAATGGAACAAGCAATCGGCTTGTTAACCACTAAGCTCGCTGAGCACACTGCTATATTAATCGAAAATACAACGTTAGTTGAAAATACAGTAAAGGAAAGAAAATGTTAGTTTGGTTGTTCGAATCGTTAAGTGAGCATTTCTCGCTATTTAGAGTTTTTTCGTATCTCACTTTTCGTGCAATTATCACGATACTCACCTCGTTATTCCTGACCTTATGGATGGGACCTAAGCTTATCCGTTATTTGCAAGATATGCAGATTGGTCAAGTCGTGCGTGATGATGGTCCAGAATCGCATTTTAGTAAACGTGGTACGCCAACAATGGGTGGCGTGATGATCATAGCTGCAATTTTAATCTCGACGCTATTATGGGCAAGATTGGATAATGCCTATGTTTGGATCATGATGTTTGTGTTTGTCGCTTTTGGTGCGATTGGTTTTGTTGATGATTATCGCAAAGTGATCCGTAAAGACACGGATGGCCTGATCGCGCGTTGGAAGTACTTCTGGCAATCCGTGATTGCAATTGGCGTTGCGGTTTACCTTTATGTAACGGCAGGTTCTGCGGCAGAGACAACATTAGTGGTGCCTTTCTTTAAAGAGTACATGCCAGAATTGGGACTGTTATTCATTGTATTAACCTACTTTGTGATTGTAGGGAGTAGTAATGCGGTTAACTTAACCGATGGTTTAGATGGTTTAGCTATCTTACCTACAGTGTTAGTGGCTGGTGCATTTATGTTAGTGGCTTACTTAACCAGTAATGTTAAATTTGCCGAATACCTGTTTATCCCTTATATCCCCCAAGCCAGTGAATTAGTGATTGTCTGTGCGGCAATGGTCGGTGCCGGACTCGGTTTCCTCTGGTTCAATACTTATCCTGCACAAGTATTCATGGGCGATGTTGGTTCATTAGCCTTAGGTGCAGGTTTAGGTACGCTCGCGGTATTAGTTCGCCAAGAATTTATGTTGCTGATCATGGGTGGGGTGTTTGTCATGGAAACGGTGTCGGTTATTTTACAAGTGGGTTCTTATAAGTTACGTGGTCAACGTATCTTCAGAATGGCCCCGATTCATCACCATTATGAATTAAAAGGTTGGCCTGAACCGCGTGTGATTGTGCGTTTTTGGATCATCACTATTATATTAGTACTCATTGGCTTAGCTACATTGAAGGTACGTTAATGACACACTTATCTGAGCAAAATATGGCTGCTTCTATTGTTATTATTGGTTTAGGCCAAACCGGTCTGTCTTGTGTGCGTTATTTTCTAAAACAAGGCATAGTGCCTGTTGTGGTTGATAGTCGTGATGTACCGCCGGGACAAGATGAATTACCAGCTCAGGTGAGGTTATACAAGGGTGGTTTACACCCAGAGGTTTTACTACAGGCTAAACAATTAGTTGTTAGTCCAGGTATTGCCATTGCAACCCCGGAGATCGCGGCAGCACAGCAACATGGCGTTGAAGTGATTGGCGATATCGAGCTGTTTGTCAGAGCGGCAAAAGCCCCGATTATCGCTATCACTGGCTCAAACGGTAAATCGACGGTGACCACGCTGGTCGGCGAGATGGCCAATGCGGCGGGTGTGAAAACCGCAATCGGTGGCAATATCGGTATTCCAGCATTAGATCTATTGGATGTTGCCGAACCTTATCAGTTATATGTGCTCGAACTTTCCAGTTTTCAATTAGAAACCACGCATAGTCTAAAGGCTGTCGCAGCTACCGTGCTTAATGTAACGGATGATCACCTCGACCGTTATCCGAATTTTGAAGCTTACCGTCAGGCTAAATTGTCGATTTACCAAAATGCGAAAACCATAGTGACCAATCGTGATGATGTATTAACGGCTTGTCCTACACAAAATAATACGCGCAATGCGGCACAGTGTAGCTTTGGTGCAGATGATGCTGACTATGGTTTGATCCAACGGCAAGGGTGTACTTGGCTGGCTTATCAAGGTGAAGGCATTATCAGCGCTGATGATTTGCAGATCACGGGTGTACATAACCTGATGAATGCGTTGTCAGCGATAGCGCTGCTTGATGCTGCTGGCGTGGATAGAACTAAAACCTTACCGGGTTTAAAACAGTTTTCGGGACTTGCACATCGCTGCGAATTTATCCGTAAATTGAATGATGTCATGTGGATCAATGATACTAAGGCCACCAATGTCGGCGCTACGCTGGCGGCACTTGATGGTCTGAAAAGCAGTGTCAAGGGGCGCTTATATCTGATCGCGGGTGGTGATGGTAAAGGCGCTGACTTTGGTCCTTTAGTGCCAGCATTACGTGATGACATTGCGTTGACTTATTGCTTTGGTAAAGACGGTGCTCGTTTTGCTGGCTTAGCCGAGAATACTAAGTTGGTTGCTGATTTAGATACCGCGATTGCAGAAATTAGTCAGTTGGTACAACCGGGTGATTGGGTATTGTTATCACCAGCCTGCGCTAGTATTGATATGTACGCGAACTTTATGGCGCGAGGCGATCATTTTAGAGCGCTAGTTAAGGCATTGTAATGGAATTTTTAATCCGGACGAAACATTATTTACTCGGCGCTGAAGCACAGCAAAGTGCTGTGTATGATCGACAATTATTGTTACTGGCCATCGTGTTGATGATAGTGGGTTTAGTGATGGTGGCATCAGCCTCGTTACCCGAAGGTATCGCCTTGGGCAACGATCCGTTTATGTTCGTGAAAAAGCACTTGATCTTTTTAGCTGTGTCTCTGTGTGCTGCAACGTGTGTATTGAATGTACCCATTGCGTTTTTTGAACGCAATAGTGTGCGGTTTTTATTTGTGGCGATTGGATTATTGGTGCTGGTATTAGTGATTGGTCGTACGGTGAATGGTAGTACCCGTTGGATCTCATTCGGCCCGTTGAATATGCAGCCTGCTGAATTTGCTAAATTTGCTTTATTTACCTATTTTTCCGGTTATCTGGTTCGTCAAAAGCATTTATTACAAGAAAGTTATAAAGGTTTTGTGAATGGCTTATTAGTCATTGCCGTTATTTCTGCATTGTTGCTTTTTCAGCCCGATTTCGGCTCTGTGATGGTTATTTTAACCACCAGTGTGGCGCTGTTATTTATCGGTGGTGCAAAGTTAGTCCACTTCATGGCATTATGTGTTGTGGCTATTTTACTGGGGGTATTAGCGGTGATATTATCGCCGTATCGAATGCGTCGAATTACCTCTTTCCTCGACCCCTGGGATGACCCATTTGGTAGTGGCTATCAGCTAACGCAGTCGTTAATGGCCTTTGGTCGTGGCAGCTTTAGCGGTGAAGGACTGGGTAATTCAATTCAAAAATTAGAGTATTTACCCGAAGCGCATACTGACTTTGTATTTGCGATCCTCGCCGAAGAGTTAGGTTTTATCGGTGTATGTATCGTATTGATGCTGCAAATGCTACTGGTATTTAAAGCATTGCAGATTGGCCGTCGTAACTTAGAAGCTGATCAATCTTTTGCGGGTTTTCTGGCGATCAGTGTTGGTGTTTGGTTTTGTTTTCAAACCTTGGTTAATGTCGGTGCTGCATCGGGGTTATTACCGACCAAAGGTTTAACCTTACCTTTAGTGAGTTATGGTGGTTCTAGCTTGTTCGTGATGAGCTGTGCTGTGGCGGTATTATTACGGATCGATTATGAATATCGGGCACAAAAAGTGTCGATGGCAAATAATGCCATGCCCAACGTAGTAGCGCATGAATGACCACATTCATGGCAATAATGAAATTAATCTCATAACAAATGAAAGATAATATGATGACAAAACGTTTATTGGTGATGGCTGGTGGTACTGGCGGTCACGTGTTTCCTGGTATTGCGGTTGCAACATATTTACAACAGCAGGGCTGGACTATCCATTGGATTGGCACTGCCGATCGCATGGAAGCAGATTTAGTGCCGCAGTATGGGTTTGATATTTCATTTATTGATATCGCCGGTGTACGTGGTAACGGCCTTAAGCGTTTATGTGCGGCACCTTTTCGAATTTTAAAATCGGTGTTGCAGGCGCGCAAAGTGATGCAATATTTTAAGCCAGATGTGGTATTGGGGATGGGTGGTTTTGCCAGTGGACCCGGAGGGGTAGCTGCATGGCTACAAGGTATTCCCGTAGTATTACACGAACAAAATGCGGCAGCAGGTTTAACCAATCGATTATTAGCTAAAATTGCCAAACGGGTATTAATGGCCTTTCCGGGGGCGTTTGCTGATGGTCAGTTAGTCGGCAATCCTGTGCGTGAAGATGTTTTAGCGTTGCATGATCAAGTGCGAATACAGAAAGACAAACTGACCGTACTAGTGGTTGGTGGTAGCTTAGGGGCCAAAATACTCAACGATACGTTACCTGCTGCGCTGGCATTATTACCGCAAGAGCATATTTGTGTACGGCATCAGGTAGGTAAAAATAATGCTGCCAAGGTGATTCGTGCTTATCAAGCAGCTGGTGTGACAGCTGAAATTGAGGTGACTGATTTTATTGATGATATGGCGCAAGCTTATGGTCAAGCCGATGTGGTAGTGTGCCGCGCTGGAGCATTAACTGTGTCAGAAGTCGCGGTTGCTGGGCTGCCGGCTATTTTTATTCCATTACCACATGCTGTGGATGATCATCAGACGAAAAATGCGCAATCATTGGTACAAGCAGGTGGCGCGGTATTGATACCACAACGGCAATTAAATGCCGTGGATTTAGCCACATTATTACAGCAATGGATGGATGATGAAGCGCATCTTGTGACCATGTCAACTGCAGCCAAAAGTGTTGCCATTCTAGATGCCACTGAGCAGGTCGCAACTGCCTGTTCAGCGTTAAGTGAAGAGAGATAGATAATGCCTGAACAAAAGATCGCACAATTAAGAACAATAGTGCCAGAGATGCGCCGTGTGAAAATTATTCATTTTGTTGGCATCGGAGGTGCTGGCATGGGTGGTATCGCAGAAGTATTAGCCAATGAAGGTTATCAGATCACGGGTTCTGACCTCGCGCCAAATCCGGTGACTGAACGCCTAGTAAAATTAGGTGCAAAAATTAATTTTGAGCATACTGCCGAAAATGTGCGGAATGCGAGTGTCGTGGTGGTATCAACAGCTATCGATGTAACTAATCCTGAAATTGTTGCCGCCCATGAAAACCGTATTCCGGTGATTAAACGTGCTGAAATGTTAGCTGAATTAATGCGTTTTCGTCATGGTATTGCGATTGCTGGTACCCACGGTAAAACATCGACTACAGCGTTGGTGACCGGTATTTACCATGAAGCAGGCTTAGATCCTACATTCGTTAATGGCGGATTAGTAAAAAGCACTGGCACCAACGCGGGTTTAGGCACTAGCCGTTATTTGATTGCTGAAGCAGATGAGAGTGATGCGTCATTTTTATTATTACAACCAATGGTTGCTGTGGTCACCAATATTGAAGCTGACCATATGGATACTTATGGTGGTGATTTTGCTAAGTTAGAAAAAACCTTTATTGATTTTCTGCACAATTTACCATTTTACGGTTTAGCGGTGATGTGTGCCGATGATGCGGTGATTGAAAAACTTATTCCTGATGTTGGTCGTCAGGTGGTGACTTATGGTTTTTCTGAAAATGCCGATGTACGTATTATTGATTATGTGCAAAAAGGCCATAAAAGTCACTTTACTATTTGTCGTAAAGATCGTGATGATTTGCGGGTGAGTTTAAACTCACCGGGTCAACATAATGCCTTAAATGCCACTGCTGCGGTTGCGGTGGCCACTGAAGATGGCATTGATGATAGTGCAATTGTTACCGCATTAGCTAATTTTGCGGGCACTGCTCGACGCTTTGATATGCTGGGTGAGTTTGATTCAGGTGCCGGTAATGTGATGTTGGTAGACGATTATGGTCATCACCCGACCGAGGTTGATGTTACCATTACTGCAGCACGTGCAGGCTGGCCTGAAAAACGGTTAGTATCGGTATTCCAACCACACCGATATACCCGAACCCGTGATTTGTATGAAGACTTTGCCAACGTGTTATCCAAGGTTGATTTGTTATTCTTATTAGAAGTATACCCAGCAGGTGAAGAGCCAATACCGGGCGCAGATAGCCGCTCATTATGTCGTAGCATTCGACAGCGCGGTATTATTGAGCCTATTTTCGTATCAAGTCCTGATGAATTACCGGCTATTTTAGCGGAGCATTTACAAGACGGTGATTTGGTATTGACCCAAGGTGCTGGTAATGTGGGGACGCTGGCTAAGGAACTAGCTGCAATGGAAATGAATGTTAGTACGATGAAACAATGGAAGAAGTAATCATGAGCGTAACAAGCACTAAAAAAGTAGCGGTATTATTTGGTGGGCATTCTGCCGAACGTGAAGTATCACTAAAATCAGGTGCCGCGGTGACCGCCGGATTACTGCGTGCGGGTGTCGATGCGCATGCATTAGATACTGCTGAGTACGATGTGCATCAACTTGGTCGGGATGGCTTTACCCATGTGTTTATTGCCTTACATGGTCGTGGTGGAGAAGATGGTGTGATGCAAGGCGCATTAGAGCTGATGGGCATTCCGTATACTGGCAGCCGGGTGTTAGGTGCTGCATTAGCGATGGACAAGATCCGAACTAAGCAAATTTGGCAATCGCAAGGTTTACCAACAGCACTATACCGTATTGTGACACCGATTAATTTTAATCCTACAATGGCGAGTGATATTATCGCTGATCTTGGTTCGCCAGTTATCATTAAACCGGCGAAAGAAGGGTCAAGTATTGGCATGGCAAAAGTGCATAATGTGGCAGAGTTAGAAATTGCGGTGAAGGCTGCATTTGCCTATGATAACGAGATCCTCGTTGAGCAATGGATTGAAGGTCCAGAGTTTACTGTGGCTATTCTCGGTGATGAAGTATTACCGGTTATTCAACTTAAAACGCCAAATACCTTTTATGATTACCAAGCTAAGTATCAATCAAATACCACCGAATACTTGTGTCCGGCCCCCATTACCGATGAACAACGTCAGCAATTACAAGCTTATGCATTAAAAGCGTTTCATGCGGTAGCTGCCGAAGGCTGGGGTCGTGTTGATGCCATGCTGGATGCGCAAGGTCAGTTCCAATTACTGGAGGTGAATACGGTGCCAGGTATGACCGAAAAAAGTTTAGTGCCAATGGCTGCGCATGCCGCGGGTTATAACTTTGATACTTTAGTGTCTAAGGTATTAGCGCTCGCGCATTAATCGATGATGACCACCGCGACTGTTACGCCGTTACCAGACACACTTGATGATAATATCTATGCGCTCACCGAACTTGAAATTCAAGCGGATGAGTCCTGCGTTGAAGAGTTAGCGTCGTCACGGTTACAACGTGGTTTAGGTCTGTTTTTCTTCTTTATGGTGATAGTCTTTTTTAGCTGGATGTTTAGCAGCATGGAAGCCTATCTAACTGATGCCAGTAAGATGCCAATGTCAGCGCTGATTATTCAAGGTGAGCGTCATTATGTCAGCGATGATGATATCCGTGGGGTATTGTTACAAAAACCGGCCATAGAGAATTATTTTTCAGTAAACGTTGATGATATTCAACGAAAAATAGAATCATTACCTTGGGTTTATCATGCCTCGGTGCGTAAAAGTTGGCCGGACTTATTACGGGTATATATTCAAGAACAACCGGTTGTTGCAGTGTGGAATGATACCCAGTTATTGAATGCAGACGGTATTGTTTTTGATGCTCAGATTAACAGTGTGTCGAAATCATTAGTGAAACTTTATAGTCCCGGTGATAGAATCGAACAAACATTATCTAAATACAATCAATTCAATGGGCTACTGCAGCTTAATGAGTATAAAATCGTTTCCATGACACTTAATTTGCGAAATGCAATAACGGTTGTATTAAGTAATGGTATTATGTTGCGCTTAGGCCGTGAAGATGCGATATCACGGATCCAGCGCTACATCGATTATGTTGCAGTATTAGATAAAGACAAAATAGCCTATATAGATTTACGTTACGATACAGGTTTCTCAGTTGGCTGGAAAAATGACAATAAAGAGTAATGATAATGACTAAGTCGATGGAACGAAAATTAATTGTAGGTTTGGATATCGGCACCTCAAAAATTGCCGTTGTCGTAGGTGAGTTGCTACCTGACGGCGAACTCAACATCATCGGTTTAGGCGAAAGTGCGTCGAGAGGTATGGACAAAGGTGGTGTGAACGACCTTGAATCTGTGGTTAAAGCCGTACAACGTGCATTACAAGAAGCTGAAATGATGGCTGATATGAAAATATCATCTGTCTATCTGAGTATTTCTGGCAAACATATCAGTAGTCAAGATGAAATTGGCATGGTGGCGATCTCTGAGGATGAAGTCACACAAGATGATGTTGATAATGTGATCTATACAGCAAGGTCTGTGCGCATTCGTGACGAACATCGAATTTTGCATGTAATACCACAAGAATATGCTATTGATTATCAAGAACGGATTAAAAATCCTGTTGGTTTATCAGGCGTTCGCATGAAAGCCAAGGTACATTTGATTACGTGTCACAATGACATGGCAAAAAATATTGTAAAATGTGCCGAACGTTGTCAATTGCAAGTGGATAAATTAATTTTTTCTGCACTTGCATCAAGCTATGCTGTAGTCACTGATGATGAAAAAGAACTGGGTGTTTGTGTTGTCGATATCGGTGGTGGCACGATTGATATCGCTGTTTTTTATGACGGTTCGTTACGTCATACATCGGTATTTTCTTATGCAGGCAATGCAGTTACTAGTGATATTGCGTATGCATTTGGTACCCCCCCTGCAGATGCCGAAAATATTAAAGTTAACTTTGGCTGTGCACACGCGAATTTATTACAACGTGATGATACTATCGAAGTGGCGAGTGTTGGCGGTCGACCGTCGCGCACTTTACAACGACAAACACTTGCAGAAGTGATAGAACCTCGATATTCTGAACTGTTCGGAATGGTTGAAGATGAATTGAAAACTGTTTTGATCTCATTAAAACTGGAAAAATTGGCAGCGGGGATTGTCCTCACTGGTGGTGCTGCACAAATTGAAGGTTTGGTTGAATGCGCCGAAGGCGTATTTAACTCCCAAGTTAGAATAGGTAGCCCCTTGAATATTTATGGGCTAACTGAATATGTGAATACGCCAGTGTATTCAACAGCGGTTGGCTTACTTCAGTTTGGTAAAGAACAACAGTTCGAACCAACAACAGAAGTAGTCGTAGAAAAGAATAGTTGTAATCAGCTACTTAAGAAAATAACGAGCTGGTTCAAAGGCGGGTTTTAAACCCCAATAAGATTTTGGAGAATTACCATGTTTGAACTACTAGATGATAGTCACGATGAAGCTGTCATTAAAGTCATTGGTGTTGGTGGCGGCGGCGGTAATGCTGTTGATCATATGGTCAATGAGACAATTGAAGGTGTTGAATTTATTGTGATTAATACGGATGCGCAAGCATTACGTAATTCAGCCGCTGGAACTGTTATTCAAATCGGTAACACAATAACGAAAGGTTTAGGTGCCGGTGCAAACCCTCAGGTAGGTCGTGAATCTGCAATGGAAGATCGAGATACCATCCGTGAGCACCTACAAGGCTCTGATATGATCTTTATTGCCGCCGGTATGGGGGGCGGTACAGGAACTGGTGCTGCGCCTGTGGTTGCCGAAATTGCCAAAGAATTAGGCATATTAACCGTTGCTGTTGTGACTAAACCTTTCTCGTTTGAAGGTAAACGTCGTCTTAATTACGCGCAAGCGGGTATTGATGCATTAAGTGAACATGTAGATTCTTTAATCACAATCCCTAACGACAAATTACTGAAAGTATTGGGTCGTGGTGTGAGCTTATTAGACGCCTTCAAAGCAGCAAATAATGTATTACTTGGTGCTGTACAAGGTATTGCCGAGTTAATTACCCGTCCGGGTCTGATCAACGTGGATTTCGCCGATGTGCGTACCGTAATGAGCGAAATGGGCACCGCAATGATGGGTACGGGTGTGGCTTCTGGTGAAGATCGCGCGGAAGAAGCGGCTGAAGCGGCAATTTCAAGCCCATTACTTGACGATGTCGATTTAGCGGGTGCACGCGGTATTCTGGTTAATATTACAGCGGGTTTAGATATCAACATCGAAGAATTCGAAACTGTTGGTAATTCAATTAAAGCCTTTGCATCTGATAATGCAATCGTTGTTGTGGGTGCGGTCATTGACCCTGAAATGACGGATGAACTCCGTGTAACTGTGGTTGTTACGGGTATTGGTGCGGAAAATAAACCTGATATTACCTTAGTTCCAACACCGGTGAAGAAAGTTGAAGAAGCCAAAGTTGAACCAATGAAAGTTGAAGAAACAGCTAAAGCAACAGTTGTTCCAGCCGATACCCAAGTAGATATGCAGAATGTTGCAGTTGCGGTTGGTGAGAGTAACACTACGACGGCAACCAAGAGTGAACCGGACTATCTTGATATTCCCGCGTTCTTACGTCGTCAAGCAGACTGATACTTTATGGTATAGTCGCTAGCATATGATTCAGTCTTACGGATTATGTTTAGCCCTAAGACTGAATTATGTAAGCTGTGTGTGGATTGGTGATTTTGCATTTCCAGTAGGGCTGTGGTAAATTGCTCGGCCTCGCGCTGGAGTGTGGGATTTAAATAGGGTGACTTCATGATTAAACAAAGAACATTAAAACAGGCGGTACGTGGCACCGGCATTGGTCTGCATTCTGGCAACAAGGTTACCCTAAATCTGCGCCCCGCCGCAGCCAATACTGGTATTATTTATCGTCGTATCGATCTTGATCCGGTTGTTGATTTTAAAGCATCAGCAGAGATGGTCAAAGATACCATGTTGTGTACTTGTCTCATTAGTGACGATGGTCATCGTATTTCTACCGTCGAGCATATCAATGCGGCACTAGCGGGTCTAGGCATTGATAATATTATTATTGAAGTAGACGCCGCAGAAATTCCAATTATGGATGGCAGCGCTAGTCCTTTTATTTTCTTACTGCAAAGTGCGGGAATTGAAGAACTTAACTGTGCGAAGAAATTTATTAAAATCAAACAACCGATCCGGGTTGAAGATGGCGATAAATGGGCTGAATTCTTACCGTCGAATCATGGTTTTATCATAGATTTACGGATTGAGTTTGATCATCCGGTATTTGAAGGTCAAAACCAGCATATTCGCGCAAACTTTTCAGGTGATTGGTTCCATCAAGAAATCAGTCGAGCACGTACTTTTGGTTTCATGAAAGATATTGAATACTTACAATCACAAAATCTGGCACTCGGCGGTAGCTTAGATAATGCTATCGTGATTGATGAATTCCGTATTCTCAATGATGACGGATTACGTTATCACGATGAGTTTGTGAAGCATAAAGTTCTTGATGCGGTTGGTGATCTATACTTATCAGGCCATTCAATCTTAGGTGAGTTCAGAGCATTCAAAACTGGCCATGGCATGAATAATTTATTGTTAAGAGCATTGCTTGCAAATCAAGAAGCGTGGGAATTCACCACGGTTGATGAAACGCAAGATTCGCCAATTCGTTGGTTAGAACCAAATTTAGAATTGGCGTTATAATCTGACCAAACCTGCGTTGTATCTCGAACTGACATGAGTTAGTCCGGTTCGAGATAAATACAGATAGAATTTTGACACCAAATTGTTTATATTTAGTGTTACAAATTCATTAGTTAATAAAAGATTATGAGCGTTACAGTTACTTACTCGAATGGTAAACATACCTATTTTAAATTATGTAATATCTACTGGTTAATCGCTGCATTCATTGCTGTTATTGCTGTTTCGATCGCGTTTTCTGGGTTTATCTATTCAAATTACTCTTCTCAAGCCATCCAACTCAAGATTGCCAAAGCACAGCAAAAACATCAGCAACAAGCCGATCGAATCCTGTCTTTACGTCAAGAAACTAATTTGAAAATTGCGGTATTTGCGAGTAGAGTTGGTATGCTGCAAGCTGAGGTTAACCGTTTGAGTTTACTGAGTGATGAGTTGGCTAAGAATGCTAACTTAACGCGTGGTGAATTTGATTTTACAGGCGCTGCAATTGGCGGTCCGATTGATACTGATTCAAGCTATGCTGTTGATTTACAAACTTTGCTTGAAGAGATGGATTTACTGTCATTGGAAATAAATAATCGCTCACAACAGCTGTCACTACTTGAAACTATGCTATTGAATCACAATATAACTGATGAGGCGGTTTTATCTGGACGTCCAGTTATTCAACGTGGTTCTTGGTTATCGTCTCCTTATGGCGTGCGAAAAGACCCTTTTACAGGCCAAGCGACCATGCACAAAGGTATTGATTTTGCTGGTAATAATGGTATGAATATTATCGCAACTGGCGCTGGTGTTGTAACATGGTCGGGAAGACGTTCTGGGTATGGGTTGTTAATCGAAATTAACCACGGAAATGGTCTGTCGTCACGTTATGCCCACGCTAAAGAGTTGATTGCTAAAGAAGGCGATGTGGTTGGTAAAGGGCAAACTATTGCTATTATGGGGAGTTCAGGACGCTCTACTGGACCTCATGTGCACTACGAAGTGCTAAAATCGGGACGACAAGTCGATCCTAAACGCTATGTTTATCGCTAAAATGCTTTAAATTTCAAATAGATTCACAATAACTTTTGGTCATAAAATGTTAACTAATATAATTACAAAAATAGTCGGTAGCCGCAATGACCGCATTTTAAAAAAATTGCACAAAGTTGTAAAACAAGTTAATCAATTAGAAGCAGATTTCGAAGCATTATCAGATGCAGAACTAAAAGCAAAAACAGTTGACTTTCAACAACGTGTAGCTGATGGTGAGTCACTTGATAGCATTTTAGCGGAAGCATTCGCGGTTGTTCGTGAAGGCTCTAAACGTGTATTTGGCATGCGCCACTTCGATGTACAGTTACTCGGTGGTATGGTTTTAAATAATAATCAGATTGCCGAAATGCGAACCGGTGAAGGTAAAACCCTCACCGCAACCTTACCCGCCTATTTAAATGCCTTAACAGGTAAAAGCGTACATATTATTACCGTGAATGATTACCTTGCTGCACGTGATGCGGAATGGAACCGTGAACTATTTGAATTTTTAGGGTTAACCGTTGGTTTAAACATTTCTGGCATGGATAACATGGCCAAACGTGACGCTTATGCTGCCGATGTTACTTACGGAACCAATAATGAATTTGGTTTTGATTACCTGCGTGACAACATGGCGTTTGAACCGCAACAACGTGTTATGCGTCCGTTATACTACGCGGTAATCGATGAAGTGGATTCTATTTTAATTGATGAAGCACGTACCCCGCTTATTATTTCAGGTCCAGCTGACGATAGCTCTGACCTATACACTAAGATCAATACCATTATTCCATTGCTAGAACAGCAAGAGAAAGAAGATACCGAAGAATATACCGGTGATGGTCACTTCACGGTCGATGAAAAAAACAAGCAAGTATTACTGACTGAAAACGGTCAAATCATAGTTGAAGAAATGCTTAAAGAGCGTGGCTTATTAAGCAAAGAGGACAATTTATTCTCTGCGGCGAATATTTCATTACTACATCACATCAATGCGGCATTACGTGCGCATACGTTATTTGAAAAAGACGTGGATTATATCGTGAGTGATGAAGGCGAGATTGTTATTGTCGATGAACACACGGGTCGTACTATGCCGGGTCGTCGTTGGTCTGAAGGTCTACACCAAGCGGTAGAAGCACGTGAAGGTGTGAAGATCCAAAATGAAAACCAAACATTAGCATCGATTACATTCCAGAATTACTTCCGAATGTATGAGAAACTGTCAGGTATGACAGGTACAGCAGATACTGAAGCCTTCGAATTCCAATCTATCTATAACCTCGAAACAGTGGTAGTGCCAACCAATAAACCCATGACGCGTAAAGATTTTGGTGATCTGGTTTATCTGACTGCTGCTGAGAAGCATGTTGCGATCATTGAAGATATCAAAGATTGTGTAGCAAGACAGCAGCCAGTGCTAGTGGGTACCGTATCTATTGAGAGTTCTGAACTGCTTTCGAAATTACTGAAAAAAGACAAGATCAAACATAACGTATTAAACGCCAAATTTCACGAACGTGAAGCCGAAATTATTGCCGATGCGGGTCGTTCTGGCGCTGTGACTATTGCCACCAACATGGCTGGTCGTGGAACTGATATCGTATTGGGAGGTAACTGGCAAACCGAAATTGATGCGCTGAAGAATCCAACTGCAGCACAAATTGAGCATATTAAAGCCCAATGGCAAGTTCGTCACGAAGCTGTTCTTGCCGCGGGTGGTTTACACATCATCGGTACCGAACGTCATGAATCACGTCGTATTGATAACCAGTTACGTGGTCGTTCTGGTCGTCAAGGAGATGCAGGTTCAACGCGTTTTTACTTATCAATGACAGATCCTCTGATGCGTATTTTCACTTCAGACCGTATTACTGGCATGATGAAGAAACTGGGTATGGAAGAAGGCGAAGCGATTGAGCATAAGTGGGTAACGCGCGCGATTGAAAACGCCCAACGTAAAGTTGAAGGGCGTAACTTCGATATTCGTAAATCGTTACTTGAATTTGATGACGTCGCCAATGAGCAACGTAAAGTGGTTTATGAGCAACGTAACGAATTGATGGAAGCGGAAGACATCAGTGAAACCATGATCGCGATCCGTGAAGACGTGATCAATGCGGTAATGGATGCTTACATTCCACCCCAATCATTGCATGAAATGTGGGATATATCAGGTCTAGAACAACGTTTACGTGCTGATTTCATGCTGGAATTACCTATTCAGCAGTGGCTCGATGACGATACTAAGTTATACGAAGAAAAGCTCCGTGAACGTATCATGACAGCGGCTAATGACGCTTATGTAGCAAAAGAAGATGCTGTGGGTGCACAAGTGATCCGTCAGTTTGAAAAAGCAGTAATGTTACAAACACTGGATGGTTTATGGAAAGAGCATTTAGCGGCAATGGATCATTTACGTCAAGGTATTCATTTACGTGGCTATGCCCAGAAAAACCCGAAACAAGAATACAAGCGTGAGTCGTTTGAACTGTTTACTGAAATGTTAGAAAACTTGAAATCAGATGTGGTTGGTGTGGTTTCTAAAGTGCAAGTGCAAGCGCCGGAAGACGTAGACGCAGTGGAAGCACACCGTCGCCGTGGCGAGTCATTACCACAGAACATGAGTCACGCAACAGCTGAAAACCAGCTAGCAGATAAATCGGCAACGGCTGAATCAGAAACATTTGTACGTAAAGGTCAGAAAATCGGTCGTAATGATCCTTGCCCTTGTGGTTCCGGTGCTAAGTTTAAACAGTGTCATGGTAAATTAAAGTAATAACGATAACTCGCTATCAGTCATCGTCATTATTGGTGATAGCTAATAGACGTTAAAGTTAAAATTAAAAGCGTTAAAACAGCAATGTTTTAGCGCTTTTTGTTAATTAAATTTAATACAATACAACTATCCAATAAGAGAACTCATAATGAAAGTCGTTCATGTTGCTGCCGGTATTATCGTTCGTGATCAGCAAGTCTTTATCAGTAAACGTAGCTCAGCGCAACACCAAGGTGATAAGTGGGAGTTTCCAGGTGGTAAGGTAGAGTCTGGCGAATCTGTGCTTGAGGCGTTAACCAGAGAGCTGAAAGAAGAAGTTAACCTTGATGTGATCAATGCGCAGGCATTTCATCAGTTAGAATTTGATTATGGCGATAAAATCGTGCAATTAGATTTCTATCTGGTCGATAAGTTTGCGGGTGTCGGCAGGGGACTTGAAGGACAGCAAACGGCTTGGGTAAATATCAGTGAGTTAGCTGATTATACTTTTCCAGCCGCAAATCAAATAATTGTCGAGATGTTAATGGCTCAGTTTGCCTGAGCCATTCAGCAATATATACCCAGTTAATAGGCTAATCGAATTCGTAACCTTTAGGTTGTGATTCTTGTGGTGAGGCATCTTCACCTGGAATGACACGTTCTCCACTTGCCCATTCGCCAAGATCAATCAGTTTGCAGCGTTCACAACAAAACGGGCGAAATTCGCTAGTGGCAACCCATTCAACAGGCTTTTGACAGGTTGGGCAATTTACTTGCATGATTATTTCCTAAATAAACTGTACTTGAAAGTGGCTAGTCTGCCATGCCTGCCGTTGCTAACTCAAGAAATTTCTGATGTAAAACTGCAACATCGCTTGTAAGCTGTTGACGGCCATTATTGACCACCACTGAGTCCGCGGCAGCAAGGCGTTGTTCACGCGTTGCTTGTGATTGTAATATCGCCTTAACTTGCTGTACAGATACGTTATCGCGTGCGATAGTTCGTGTTATCTGGACTTGTTCTTCAACATCAACAACCAGCACATGATCGCATAGCGTGGTGAGCTTGTTCTCAACTAGCAGTGGCACCACTAACAAGGTATAAGGGGAATTGCTGGCGGCTAATTGCGCTAATAATTCAGCACGTATCATCGGGTGTAATAAATGATTTAACCACTGTTTATTGGCATTATTTGAAAATATTGTATCACGTAATAACGCGCGATTTAAGCTGCCATCATCTTGCAATATCTGTTCACCAAAATGCGTGCTTATCTGTTTTAAGCCATCACTGCCGATTGCAACCACTTCTCTGGCGACAATGTCAGCGTCGACTAAATTAATGCCTTGGGCTGCGATAAGAGCGGCGACCGTGGTTTTACCTGATGCGATCCCACCTGTTAATCCAACAACATACATAGCGCTTACCTTAACAAGTTTGATTGAGTGTTAATAAACAAAGTTAACTAAATAAAAATCAACTAATTGATCGCCCCAGATAAGGTACAACCAGCCTGCGATGGCCAGATAAGGACCAAATGGAATAGGGTTGCCTTGAGTATGTTTTTTTAATGCGATTTGGGTAATACCAATAATTGCGCCAGCAAAAGAAGATAACAGCACAATGGCTAAAATTGATTGCCAGCCGAACCAAGCACCAAACGCAGCTAAGAGTTTGAAATCCCCATAACCCATGCCTTCTTTGCCGGTGAGTAATTTGAACCCCCAATACACAGACCACAGTGATAAGTAACCAACGATAGCGCCGATGATGGCATCGGATGGTGTTACCCAAGCATAATTAACGTTAATAAATAGACCTAACCACAATAATGGTAGCGTCATTTGATCGGGTAATAACATTTTATCAATGTCGATAAAGGTCAGTGCGACTAAGGTCCAGGTTAAGATGAGTGCCCCAGCTAATTGAATGCCGTACGGGATATACACGGCGACCACGAGTGATAATAACCCGGTTAATAGCTCAATGCTTGGATAACGTGCTGAAATAGGATTGGCACAATTGCTACATTTCCCCCTTAATACTAGCCAGCTGATCACCGGGATATTTTCTAATGCCGTAATTTGATGATCACACTTAGGGCAAGCAGAGCGGGGTAACAATAAGTTAAATTTAGTGGTTTCAGGTCCTGTTTCAGCGGTTTTGCATTTATCACTAAAATAAACCGTGCACTCTTGTTTCCACTCGCGCTCCATCATGATGGGTAAGCGGTAAATCACCACATTTAAGAAACTGCCCACTAACAGACCGAGAAGGGCAACTGATAACCATAATAGCCAAGGGGTGAGTTGAAAAAGAAGCGCTAAGTCTTGCATTAGAATTACCTGTACGAATCAAATTGATAGATAAATGTTAACTGAAATAAGATGATAGCAAACCCACTACAGAAAAGCTGTTAAAGCTTACATGATGCTACCCATTTTAAAGATAGGTAAATACATCGCAATCACCAGACCGCCAATGATGACACCCAGTACCACCATGATCATCGGTTCGATTAAACTGGTTAAGCCATCGACGGCATCATCAACTTGTTGCTCATAAATATGCGCAACTTTGGCTAACATATCATCGAGTGACCCAGACTCTTCACCGATCATCACCATTTGCGTCACCATGTCAGGGAATAAATTGGTTGAGCGCATGGCGATGTGCATTGGTAATCCGGCGATCACTTCATTACGCATTTCCATTACCGCATTTTTATAAACAATATTGCCCGATGCGCCTGCCGCAGAGGTTAGCGAGTCTACCAGGGGAATACCGGCTGCAAATGTGGTGGATAGCGTTCTGGCGAAACGTGCCAACGCGCCTTTATGCATGATTGGTCCAATTGCAGGGATCTTGAGGATAGTGCGTTCGGTGATATGTTTGACTTTCATTGAACGTTGATTCGCTTTAAGGTAAATAATCGGTATTCCAAATAATATGCCAATCACCAAATACCAAAATTGACTGACGAAATCAGAAATCGATAGCACAAACAAGGTGAAAGGCGGCAGTTCTGCGCCAAAACCGGCGAAGATGTCTTTGAACTGCGGTATGACATACAGCAATAAAATAAGCGTGACGATAGTCGCAACGGCGACTACCATAGCCGGGTAAAGCATGGCTTTTTTAATCTTAGATTTGAGTGCTTCGGCTTTTTCTTTATAGGTGGCGATACGATCATACATAGTGTCCAATGAACCTGATTGTTCGCCTGCGCTGATCAAATCACAATACAAATCATCAAAATAAATGGGATGTTTGCGCAAGGTATTAGACAGCGATGTACCGGTAGACACCTCTGCTGCCACCTCGCCGATTAACGAGCGCATGGCGGGGTTGTCATTACTGCGGGCTATAATTTCTAAACTTTGCACCAAGGGCACACCGGCATTCAGCATGGTGGAAATCTGTCGTGATATGAGGGCAATGTCCATCGCTTTAATTTTTTTGCTACCGACAGAGAACAAGCCTGTTGATTTGCGCTTGGCTTTTAAAACGTTGATACCCTGACGGCGAAGTTCTACCTTCAGGTTACTGATGCTTTCTGCTTGCATTTCACCACTGACTTTTTTGCCTTTACGGTTAACGCCTTGCCAGTGATACGGATAGCGTTTTTTTACTGCTGATGGTTTGCGACGATTATGGGTTGTTTTGGTTACTGCGACCATGAGGCTATCCTTAGCGAATGGTGGACGATAAAATCCTTATTAATAAACAGAGGGGCTGCTTAATTATTATGGCGTCTTAATGACTGGTGATACGTTCAACTTCAAGCAAACTGGTGATCCCGTCTATGACTTTGTTTAATGCGGATTGGCGTAAGGTATCCATGCCTTCCTGCTGAGCTTGATCGTGGAGTGCCATGGAGTTACTGCCGGTTAAGATCATCCGTGAGATCGTATCAGACATGGGCATGACTTCGTAGATCCCCACGCGACCTTTATAACCCTTGGTGCACTGGTTACAACCGACGGCTTTAAACGGGGTAATGCCGTGATCAATTTGTGGTTGACTAAAGCCAAATTTAGCTAATTCACTTGCCGGAATATCTTCCTGTTGTTTACACTCATTACAAAGCCGACGACCAAGGCGCTGAGCGATGATCAAGCTGACGGATGAACCAATATTATAAGCCGGCACCCCCATATTTGATAAACGGGTCAGAGTTTCTGCGGCGGAGTTGGTATGCAATGTCGATAACACTAAATGACCGGTTTGCGCGGCTTTGATGGCAATCTCTGCTGTTTCTATATCGCGGATCTCACCGACCATTACCACATCTGGATCTTGACGTAAGAATGAACGTAATGCGACGGGAAAAGTAAGTCCTGCTTTGAGGTTGATCTGCACCTGATTAATGCCGCTGAGATTGATCTCGATAGGATCCTCGGCGGTGGAGATGTTACGTTCCACGGTATTCAGAATATTTAATCCGCTGTACAAAGACACGGTTTTACCACTACCGGTTGGTCCGGTGATCAGGATCATGCCTTGCGGTTTGGTGAGTGCTTTAAGATAGAGCGCTTTTTGTTTTTCGTCATAACCGAGTATATCGATATTGAGACTGGCTTGGTTGGAATCTAAGATCCGCATCACTACTTTTTCACCCCACATGGTGGGTAGGGTGCTGACACGTAGATCAATGGATTTATTCTTGGATAATTTTAATTTTATCCGCCCATCTTGTGGCACTCTGCGCTCGGCAATATCTAATTTGGCCATGACTTTCAAACGCGCGGAAAAGCGCATGGCTAAGTTAACCGGTGGCGATACCATTTCATGTAAGATCCCGTCAATACGAAAGCGTACGCGATATTTAAACTCATAGGGTTCGAAATGAATATCAGAGGCGCCTTTTTTAATCGCATCGAGTAGAATTTTATTCACAAATTTAACGATTGGCGCGTCATCCGCGCCGTCTTTACTTTCTTGCTCTAAACGTGACTCGCTATTATCCACTTCCAAGTCACCGATATCGGCATCATTAAGATCGCCTAGGGCATCAATATCACTTTCTAATACAGTGTCTAAGGCTTTTTGTAATTGTAGTTCATCAACCAATAGAACTTCGGTATGTAAACTAAAGCTAAAGGCAAACTCTTCTAGTGCGCTTACATTTGTTGGATCTGACATCGCTAGGTATAGAGTTTGGCCCTGCATATAAATAGGTAAGGCATGATGTTTCTCAATGAGTTTTTCATTGAGCAGATTATCGGGGATTTCTTCGAGATTAAAGGTATCTAAGTCGAGCAGTGGCACGCCGTATTCACGTTCTAATAATTGCGCTAATATTTGACTGTCGATGATACTATTGTCGACGATATAAGTCGTGAAGGCTTTACCTTCCTGTTTGGCGCTTTGCAGAAGTTGTGGGATCTCTTCTACATCGAGGTATGAATGTGCGACCAGGCTATGTGCCAGGCCGCTCGCGTTATGCTGGTGTGGCATTAGGGCTTAGCAGTAACCTAGAGAATCACAACCACCGCCAGATATCCAAGTTACTCGACCTTGACTTACTGTGCCTGTGAGCGTGTATGTAACCGCAGTGGTATCATTATTTGATGCGGTAATGACAATATCTTTTGAGGAGAGACTTAATGCTATTGATTTTAATTCGACAGAAGCTGCAGGTGCTGATGGAATACCTTTTTCGCCAAGTTCACCACAGCCTGCTGCAGTCAATTTGAATTCAGTAATACCTTCGATTTGCGCACAAAGTTCAATACCTGTTTTGATCGGTGCTGTTGCAGCTACCACTTCCGTGAATTTTGCTCGGTCAGTATAGTTCTGATAAGCAGGCATACCAATGCCGGCCAAGATTGCTACAATCGCGACGACGATCATCAATTCAATTAACGTAAAACCTTGTTGTTGTGCTTTCTGTTGTACTCTCATTTTTTATATCCTTATAAAATTAGCTAATAGTCCTTTAGTCATCAAATGGTATGAGGTATCTGATGAGTTAATTTATTTAAACCCTGATTTAACATTTTGTACACACTTATTTAACGATCCAGGTCAAGTTATAAGGCAATACGTCGAAATAACCCGTTGATTTGTTGATATATAATTATCTTGTACTAAGTGTTTGTAGGGTAAGTGAGGTGATTAGAGCGTTATTACTAGATGAATAACTAAAATGCGTGGTGCTATATAGTCGTTCATTTTATTTTTGCAGTCTGATTTAGAGTATAAAAAAAGCACTACTCCTTACGGGGTGGTGCTTGCGATTGAACTATTTCTTTAGAATTACGGCTTTAGAGCTGGCTTAGGTAATTTATAAGCTTATTTAATAAAGCGCATCGATAGGTCTGTTGCTTGCACATGTTTGGTTAATGCGCCTACCGAGATGAAATCAACACCAGTTGCGGCAAAGCTGGCTAGGGTATCAATAGTGACATTACCTGATACTTCTAATTTCGCTTTACCTTGGTTTAATTCAACCGCTGCACGCATCATGGGAATATCAAAGTTATCTAACATCACAATGTCAGCGCCTGCGTCTAATGCTTGTTGTAACTCTGCTAGACTTTCGGTTTCTACTTCCACCGGTTTGCCAGGTTGTAATTCTTTGGCTTTGGCAATGGCGTTTTCAATGCCACCACACGCCATAATGTGATTTTCTTTGATCAGGTAAGCATCGAACAGACCGATACGGTGGTTTTTACCGCCACCACAAGTGACCGCGTATTTCTGTGCGAATCGTAAACCGGGAATGGTTTTACGGGTATCGAGTAACTGGCATTGCGTACCTGCAAGTTGGTCTACATATTCTTTGGTTAAGGTGGCAACGCCTGATAACGTTTGCACAAAATTTAATGCATTACGTTCGCCAGTTAGCAGTGTACGGGCAGGGCCTTCTAGCGTGAATAGCGTTTGGTCTGCTGCCACCAGATCACCGTCGGCCACTAACCAAGTCACGGTTACTGTATCACCAAGCTGGAGGAATACTTCATCAACCCAGGCTTTACCACAAAATACCGCTTGTTCACGACTGATCACTTTGGCTTTAGCTTGTGTCTCTGCTGCGATTAAGTTTGCAGTGATATCACCGTCAGCCACACTTAGCCCCCCCAGGTCTTCTGCTAATGCAGTGCTTACTGCGCGGCGTATTTCTTGTTGTAACATAATAATTCCTAGGTCGATTAAAAACTAATACTCACTTAAGGTGAGGGTTTTGCCTTGCTGGACTAATTTAACTTGTTTCAATGCATTCATACCAAGCAGAATAATATCACCTTGCATGTAGGGATTGATATTCGCACTTAGGTCGTAGAAGATCAGTTCACCAATAGCTAAATTATCGAGGCGTGTTGAAAATACCTCGATCACACCATTGGCAGTATTCACAGATTGACTATAACCAGCCTCGAGGCCAATTTTTTCGGCGATACTTGCTGGTATCGACACCTGTGTTGCGCCGGTATCGAGTAAAAATTTTACCTGATAACCGTTTATATAACCATTAGTAACATAGTGTCCGACGCGATTTTGTTGCAAAATAACCACGGCATTGCCATTTTGTCGATAACTTTTAGGCCGGGTATTTGGGTTTTCTTGCTTGGCTAAATAATCATTAAAGAATAAGGTCATGACAATTAACCCACTGATCCAGGCGATGTAAGTCATGGCTTTGGCGATTTTTTGATTTCCATCCATTGTCTTTCTCCATACTATGTCAGCCAATCTCTGATATAGCATCTTGAATTAGCGTGGGGATAAAGCGGGTTAATTTATTTTACTGGCTTCGCTTTGTATTTTACTGACGTCACTATGTTATTGCTAACGATATCATTGTAAAGTGAAGCAATGGTGAGTGGTAGTCTTGCATAGCATTAAATTCGATTATAGTCAGAAGGTGTAAATATCGTGGTAAATAGACAACCAAGGTCAGATTTATTGGCAAATGCACAGTTTTTGGCATCGCCACATTATGATGATCGTCCGATGGACGCTGATATTGATTTATTAGTCATCCATTGTATCAGTTTACCACCAGAGCAATATGGCGCTGACTATGTTGAAGATTTTTTTATGGGTAAACTCGATTGCAGTCTGCACCCTTATTTTCAGCAGTTAATTTCGGTGCGGGTATCTGCACATATATACATTAAACGTGACGGGCAATTGATCCAGTTTGTGCCGTTGGCTAAACGCGCCTGGCATGCTGGACTGTCAGCATTTGCTGGTCAATCTCGTTGTAATGACTTTTCTATTGGTATCGAACTGGAAGGGGATGTTAATCATGCATATACATCCATGCAGTATCAATGCTTAGCGACGGTCACAGCGGACATCCAGCAAGGCTACCCTTTAATTACCCGAGATCGTATTACCGGTCACAGTAATATTGCCCCTGCTCGCAAAGATGATCCGGGACCGCATTTCGACTGGTCACATTATTTTTCGTGCTTAGATCTGAAGGACAATTAAGATGGCATTAATCGCTTTGCTGCTGGCATTACTGATTGAACGCGTGGTGCATTTGAGCGCTAAACTTCAGCTCGATAACGTATTACAACGTTATCTTTTTCCGTTATTACCCACCTTTATCAATGCTGGCTTATTTGGCACTTTGGTGATCATCGCGTTACCAGCAATGCTGATGTACAGCTTACTTGATGCATTAACCGGCCTTTATTATGGCATTTTTACGCTAGTCACTTGGCTGCTATTATTATTGATGAGTTTTGGTGGTAGTGACTATCGTCGTGATTATCGTCAATACCTCAAAGCATTAAGTCGTAATGATTTAGTAGCCAAAGGCATGTATGCCGGTTGTTTAGATGTCAACAGTGAACGTTTCTGTTCTACATTACTCACCCAAGCGGTAGCACAGCAATTGGTATGGATTAATTATCGTTTTTATTTTGCGGTGATCTTTTATTTTGTGGTTGCAGGGCCGATTGGTTTAACCATGTACGTGGTGGCACGTAGTTACCATAAATATGTTATTCAGCAGCATAGCAAGCGATTAAACCGCAGTGGTATTCACCGAATTATGCGTATTATGGATTGGTTACCAGCGCGATTAACTATGTTCGGTTTCGCGCTGGTGGCGGAAGAGCAGGCGGCGTTACCACAGAGTTTACGTAGCTGGCGTGATCTATCCACGCCTGAATTTGATTTATTAGGCAAGGTGGTATACCTCGCCAGTAAAGCCAACGTTGAAACCGATAAATGTTATGACTATACCTGTTATTTGGTGCAACTGGCCAAGCGTAATATAATCTTGTTTGTGACCGTCATTGCTCTGCTTACCATTAACGGTACTATCATTTAGTCAATTATATCGTTAAAAGTATCGGTAACGATTATTTTACCAAGTGGATTAACGAGTCGTAGATTGGACTGGCTCGTTAATAACTTCGGTTCCTTCCTTCCTTACATTCAAATTATGCCTTGTGCTGATATTCCAGCTAGTCTCTGATATAGCATCTTGACATAACTGGGGTATATAGTTAGTGGTCAGACTGTTTACCAAGACGGCTCTATGACGCTTAACGCTTGTTATTTAATTATTTTTAATTTTACCTTTGGGCTTCTACGGGGCTGTTCATCGGTGTCTAAACCACTATATCTAGTGGTAAGACCAATGCATCAAAGCTATTACTTTAGGGGTATTTTTTCGCTGGTTTATTTTGAAGAATGAGTCATTTAAACTGGATTAAATAGACAACACCCCATTTACATGCTTTGTTTTTGGGCTTTTTCAGGCTTATTTATACTGACTATTTTGATTTAAACGCTATAAATACGAACAAAGATGTCTATTTTTAATGACAATCGAGCGTGGTTTTGGTAAATTGTCATGACTTAACATTAAATTGGTCTGACCAATTTACCACTGGTCATTTTGAGGTTCACATGGTCTATCGAAAAATTCAGCCGCCGAAGTTGTCCGATGCGATTGCAGAGCAACTGGAGCAAATGATTTTGGAAGGTAGCTTAGAGGCTGGCCAGCGCCTACCTTCAGAGCGTGATTTAGCCCTGCAGTTTGAGGTTTCTCGCCCAACTTTGCGCGATGCCATCTTACGGTTGGAAAGCAAAGGTTTATTGGAACGTCGTCAAGGACGTGGTACCTGGGTGAAAAAGGTCATGGACCAAACGCTGATGGAACCATTATTTCAACTATTGACGACACACCCAGAAGCGCAATTAGACCTATTAGAATTTCGTCATGCGTTGGAAGGTATTTCAGCGTATTACGCAGCGTTACGTGGTACTGAAACCGACTTTCAGCAATTACGTGTTGCGCTCGATGCCATTAGTGCATCTGAATTAGCACATGATCCGCAGCTACAAGCACAAGCAGTGAGTGCGTTTAATATCGCGGTCACCGCAGCATCACACAATATTGTGTTGCTGCATCTTATGCGTGGGTTGAACCCATTGTTAGAAGATAATATCTGCCAAAATTTTAGGTTGTTGGAAAAGCGTCAACGTGTGGTTGAACAAATTAGCCAACATCGCAGTGATATGCTCACTGCAATTCTTAACCGACAGCCAGAAACAGCCAGAGAAGCATGTCATGCCCATCTGGCTTATATCGAGCAAGCATTGCTGGATATTGGGCGTGAAGATAGCCGCATTAATCGTGCGTCACGCCGTATACAACAGGCTAAATAGTGTTACTAATGAATATTCTTAAACATGCCTATGCTTAAGAATATTTCTTTAATATTGTAGAGATCTAATTAGTAAGGAATCTCATATGTCCGACATCTTAAAGCATGATGTAGACCCAATCGAAACTACCGAATGGCTAGAATCAATCGAATCAGTAATTCGTGAAGAAGGTCTTGAACGTGCGCAGTATCTATTAGAAAAAGTAATTGCAAAAGCACATCAAGACGGCGTTAAACTAGGCCAAGGCGGCATCACTACGGATTACATTAATACTATCCGTACTGAAGACCAACCGGTATACCCAGGTGACGAGAAACTAGAACGTCGTATTCGTTCGATTATCCGCTGGAATGCTTTAATGATCGTACTACGTGCATCAAAGAAAGATTTAGAGTTAGGTGGCCACATGGCGTCTTTCCAGTCTTCAGCTGCACTTTACGATGTATGTTTCAACCACTTCTTCCGTGCACCAACGGAAAAAGACGGTGGCGATTTAGTTTATTACCAAGGTCATATTTCTCCTGGTATTTACGCGCGTTCATTTGTGGAAGGTCGTTTAACTGAAGAACAACTAAACAACTTCCGTCAAGAAGTTGATGGTAAAGGTATCCCGTCATATCCACATCCTAAGTTGATGCCTGAATACTGGCAGTTCCCTACAGTATCTATGGGTCTTGGTCCATTTTCTGCTATTTATCAAGCGCGTTTCTTGAAATACTTAGCTGGCCGTGGTCTAAAACAAACTGAAGATCAAACTGTATACGCTTTCCTAGGTGATGGCGAGATGGATGAGCCTGAATCACGTGGCGCATTATCATTCGCTGCACGTGAAGGTTTAGACAACTTAGTATTTATTGTTAACTGTAACTTACAACGTCTAGATGGCCCTGTAATGGGTAACGGTAAGATCATCCAAGAACTAGAAAGCCTATTTAAAGGCGCTGGTTGGAATGTGATTAAAGTTATCTGGGGTGAAGAGTGGGATGAACTTCTTGCTAAAGACACCACGGGTAAACTACTGCAGTTAATGAATGAAACTGTGGATGGTGATTACCAAACGTTGAAAGCTAAAGGCGGCGCTTATGTACGTGAGCACTTCTTTGGTCGTTACCCTGAAACTGCTGCATTAGTTAAAGATATGACTGATGAGCAAATCTGGGAACTTAAACGTGGTGGTCATTCTACCAGTAAACTATACGCGGCTTATGCAAAAGCAAAAGCAACCGTAGGTCTACCAACTGTGATCCTAGCTAAAACTGTAAAAGGTTATGGCATGGGTGAAGCGGCGGAAGGTAAAAACATCGCGCACGGCGTGAAAAAAATGAAAACGGATACGCTTAAGCAATTCCGTGATCGTTTCGATGTACCTGTTTCTGATGAAGACCTACTATCATTACCGTACGTTAAGCTTGAAGAAGGTTCGCCTGAGCACGAGTACTTACACGCACGTCGTAAAGAATTAAACGGTTACTTACCACAACGTAAACCTGCATTTACGGGTAAATTAGACATCCCGACTGTTGCAGATTTTGGCGTACTCCTTGGTGAGCAAAAACGTGAAATATCGACAACAATGGCTTATGTTCGTGCCCTAAATGTGCTGCTTAAGCATAAAGGTATTGGCAAAAACATCGTACCAATTATCGCCGATGAAGCGCGTACATTTGGTATGGAAGGTCTATTCCGTCAAGTTGGTATTTACAACCCGAAAGGTCAAGTATATACACCTCAAGATCGCGAAATCGTTTCTTACTATAAAGAAACGACCAATGGTCAAGTACTGCAAGAAGGTATTAATGAGCTAGGTGCTATGTCTTCTTGGGTTGCAGCGGCTACATCATACAGTACCAATGACGTACCTATGATCCCACTGTACATCTACTACTCAATGTTTGGTTTCCAACGTATTGGCGACACTGCATGGATGGCTGGCGATCAAATGGCACGTGGTTTCCTATTAGGTGCTACAGCCGGTCGTACCACGCTAAACGGTGAAGGTCTACAACACGAAGATGGTCACAGCTTAGTACAAGCAGGGCTTATTCCTAACTGTGTGTCTTACGACCCAACGTTCGCTTATGAAGTTGCTGTGGTATTACAAGACGGTTTACGTCGTATGTATGGCGAACAAGAGAACGTTTTCTACTACATTACCTTGATGAATGAAAACTATGCGCATCCTGCAATGCCTGAAGGTGCTGAAGTTGGTATCCGTAAAGGTATGTATAAGTTAGAAACTTATACTGGCGACAAAGCAAAAGTACAACTATTAAGTTCAGGTACGATCATGATGCAAGTTCGCGAAGCGGCTCGTATTCTAAGTGAAGACTATGGTATTGGTTCGGACGTATTCTCGGTAACTTCATTCAATGAAATTACACGTGATGGTCAAGACGTAGAACGTTACAATATGCTACACCCTGAAGCAGAGCAAAAAGTACCGTACATCACTACACTAATGAGTGATGCGCCTGCTATTGCCGCGACAGATTATATCAAAAACTATGCAGAACAAGTGCGTGCATACGTACCGACTTCATACAAAGTGCTTGGTACTGACGGTTTTGGTCGTTCAGACAGCCGTGCAAACTTACGTCGTCATTTCGAAGTTAACGCGCAATACGTAGTTGTTGCTGCATTATCTGAATTAGTGAAGAAAGGCGATCTAGAAAATCAAGTTGTTGTTGATGCAATTGCAAAATATAACATCGACGCTGATAAATTAAACCCTCTATACGCATAAGGTATAAAAAATGAGTATTGAAATTTTCGTTCCAGACATTGGTGATGATGAAGTAGAAGTAACTGAGATCTCCGTTCAAATCGGGGATACCGTTGCAGAAGAAGATACTTTGCTGGCTGTTGAGGGTGACAAAGCGTCTATGGAAGTTCCTGCGCCACAAGCTGGTGTAGTACAAGAAATCCGTGTAAATGTTGGTGACACAGTTAAAACTGGTTCATTAATCTTTATCTTTGCTGATGCAGCAAGCGCAGCAGCTCCTGTAGCTCCTGTTGTAGCTGACGCAACGGCTGTTGCAGTTGAAGCAGCGCCTGCGGCGGCAGTTCAAGTATTAGAAGTTCACATTCCAGACATCGGCGACGATGAAGTGGAAGTAACTGAGATTTCAGTTAAAGTTGGCGATACTGTTGCTGAAGAAGACACCTTAATGGCTGTTGAAGGCGATAAAGCGTCAATGGAAGTACCAGCACCATTCGCTGGTGTTGTGAAAGAAATTAAAGCAGCTGTAGGCGATAAAGTTACAACTGGTTCTTTCATCATGACCTTTGAAGTTGCTGGCGCGGCACCTGCTGTTGCTCCTGTAGCTCCTGTTGTAGCTGACGCCGCTTCGGCTCCGGCTGCACCTGTTGTAGCTAACGCAGAAGCACCGAAAACTGCTCCAGCGCCTGCTGCAAAAGCTCCAGAAGTAACTGGTTTCGTTGAAAACGACGCTTACCACCATGCTTCACCAGTCGTTCGTCGTCTAGCACGCGAATTCGGTGTTAACTTAGATAACGTTGGCGCAACGGGTCGTAAAGGTCGCATTGCAAAAGAAGACGTACAAACTTACGTTAAAAATGCAGTTAAACGTTTAGAATCTGGCGCGACAGGCGGCAACGGTTCTGGTATGGACGTACTTGCGTGGCCGAAAGTTGATTTCGCTAAATTTGGTGAAATCGAAGTAATTAAGATGACTCGCATCCAGAAAATTTCTGGTCCGAACCTGCACCGTAACTGGGTTAAAATCCCACATGTTACACAATTTGACGAAGCAGATATCACTGAACTAGAAGCGTTCCGTAAAATTGAGAACAACAAACTTGTTAAGCAAGATAAAGGCTTCAAGATCTCTCCACTTATCTTCATCGTTAAAGCAGTCGCTAAAGCGTTAGCTGATTATCCGAAGTTCAATACTTCAATCGGCGAAGATGGCGCAACTATCATTCAGAAGAAATACATCAACATTGGTGTTGCTGTGGATACGCCAAACGGTCTAGTCGTTCCGGTTATCCGTAACGTTGATCAGAAAGGTATCTACGAGCTTAGCCAAGATCTTGCTGTTATCTCTAAAAAAGCACGTGCGGGTAAACTGACTTCTTCTGACATGCAAGGTGGTTGTTTCACAATTTCTAGCCTTGGCGGTATCGGTGGTACGCAGTTCACACCAATCGTTAATGCACCAGAAGTTGCAATTTTAGGCGTATCACGCTCTGAAATTAAACCTAAGTGGGATGGCAAAGACTTTGTTCCTCGTCTTATGTTACCACTGGCACTTTCATATGATCACCGTGTGATCGATGGTGCTGACGGTGCTCGTTTTGTTACAGCATTAAACGGATATCTTTCAGATCTTCGTCAACTAGTACTTTAATTTTAGTTAGATAAAAGTTTTAGTATTTAATTAGATAAGTGTTTAGTATTAAATAGAGAGGGGTTATCGCATTTTTGTAATGTTTTAACTCTTTTTACTTCTCATTTATTTAACATATATGTAAAATTATCTGGAATTGAACATCATTACTCAGAAGCTTTAAATTGTGCCTCTGAGTGAGGTAATCCGCTATTCCAGATAATTAAATGACAACGAGGTCATAATGAGTAATGAAGTTAAAGCTCAGGTAGTAGTACTAGGTGCTGGTCCTGCAGGTTATTCTGCTGCATTCCGTGCGGCAGATCTAGGTTTAGACACTGTAATCATCGAACGTTACCACACCCTAGGTGGTGTTTGTCTTAACGTTGGTTGTATCCCTTCAAAAGCGTTACTACACGTAGCAAAAGTAATTGAAGAAGCAAAATCATTAGCAGATCACGGTATCGTGTTCGGCGAGCCAAAAACTGACATCAACAAAATCCGTTCATGGAAAGAAAAAGTTGTTGGTCAATTAACGGGTGGTCTTGGCGGTATGGCTAAGATGCGTAACGTTAAAGTGGTTGAAGGTTTAGCACAATTTACTGGTGCTAACACTATCGAGGCAACAGACCGTGACGGTAACGTTACAACTGTTACCTTTGATAACGCAATCATTGCAGCGGGTTCACGCCCAGTTAAACTACCATTTATCCCGCATGAAGATCCACGCGTTTGGGATTCAACTGATGCACTAGAACTGAAAGAAGTTCCTGGTAAATTGCTTGTGCTTGGTGGTGGTATTATCGGTCTAGAAATGGGTACAGTGTACTCTGCACTCGGTTCTGATATTGACGTTGTTGAGTTTGCAGATCAATTAGTACCTGCCGCGGATAAAGACATCGTTAAAGTTTACGCTAAAGCAGTTAAAAACAAATTTAACGTAATGCTAAGCACAAAAGTAACCGCTGTTGACGCTAAAGAAGATGGCCTATATGTTACGTTTGAAGGCAAAAAAGCGCCTGCGGAACCAGTACGTTATGACGCAGTGCTGGTTGCTGTTGGTCGTGTACCAAATGGTCTTGGCCTCGCCGCTGAAAAAGCCGGTATTACTGTGACTGAACGTGGTTTCATCGAAACGGATAAAACCATGAGCACGAACGTGCCACACATCTATGCAATCGGCGATATCGTTGGTCAACCTATGTTGGCGCATAAAGGTGTGCATGAAGGTCACGTTGCTGCAGAAAACATTGCTGGCAAGAAACACTTCTTCGATCCTAAAGTTATTCCTTCAATTGCTTACACTGAGCCAGAAATGGCGTGGGCTGGTCTAACTGAAAAAGAAGCGAAAGAGCAAGGCGTAAACTACGAAGCTGCTGTATTCCCTTGGGCTGCATCAGGTCGTGCGATCGCTTCTGACGCATCTAACGGTATGACTAAGTTATTATTCAACAAAGACACTAACCGTATTATCGGTGGTGCTATGGTTGGTACTAACGCAGGTGAATTACTCGGTGAAGTTTGTCTCGCAATTGAAATGGGTTGTGATGCAGAAGATATCGCATTAACAATTCATGCTCACCCAACGTTACACGAATCAGTTGGTATGGCTGCAGAAATTTATGAAGGGTCTATTACTGACCTTCCTAATGCGAAAGCGATGAAGAAAAAATAATTTAACGCGTTAATCGTTAACTTTTTATTGTAATAGCAGAAAGCGACCTGATGGTCGCTTTTTTTATGCCTGCAATTAGGTGTTTTAAAACAGGAACTGCTAATATAGTTAAGTTATATGCAATATAACGTGTTGTTCCCATTGGATGGGATGGATTAATTTTTAGGATTTTCATTTAGCTATGTTACAGATTAAACGGATTTTTGGTGCTTCATTTAAAATAATCAATTGGTTATTATTCTCCTTCATCAGCCTGAATTTTCATACAGCCATTGCCGCAGAAACGGTTTCAGATAGTGATAATAACTATAATTATAACAATAATAATGTACCGCAACGGCCTAAAATTGGTCTCGCGTTGAGTGGTGGGGGGGCCAAAGGTGCGGCGCATTTAGGGGTCATCAAATATTTAGAACAACATAATATTCCGGTCGATTACGTATCTGGCACCAGCATGGGCTCATTTATCGGTGGTATGTATGCCATGGGGCGTTCGTCTGCCGAGATTGAAATTATCTTAGCCGAGTATGATTGGAACCAAGGTTACAATGATGATGTGCCACGTGAGTCACTTTCAGTCAGAGAGAAACAACGTCAGGATTCATTTCAAATTCAAACCCATATTGGTTTTGACGGCACCAATGTGGAATACCCATCCGGTTTCGTTCAAGGTCAAGGCATGGCTAAGTTATTACGTTTATCAACCAATAGTTTGCCTTATGTTAGTCACTTTGACTTGTTGCCGATCCCGTATCGGGCCATTGCCACCAATGTCGAAACTATGCGGGAAGTGGTCTTAGACCATGGTGATCTATCCAAAGTCATGCAGGCGAGTATGTCGATCCCAGGCGCGTTAACCCCGGTTATTATTGATGGAAAGCATCTTGTTGATGGCGGTATGGTGAATAATTTGCCTATTGGCATATTGCAGGAGATGGGGGCGGATATTATTATTGCGGTTGATATTGGTTCACAGCTTTATCGACAAGAAGAGATCACCAGTGCATTTTTAATTTTTGATCAACTCTCGAGTTCGATGACACGGACCAGTGCTAATCAACAAATCGCTAAATTAACTGAGCAAGATATTCTACTTAGCCCTGACATTGATGGTATCGGTACGGCTGATTTTGATTTAATGCCCGATGCGGTAGACCGTGGTGAGAAAGCCGCCGAACATGCCAGTGCTAAACTGCTGGCGCTGTCATTATCAGATGCTGATTACGCATTATACCAACAACAAAAGCAACGTAAAAAACAGCAGTTAGCACAAATAGACATTATCGACATTAATAACATTACTATTAATACCGATACTCGTTTAAGCCCGAGAGTGATCGAAAATAAGTTAAGTTTAAAACGCGGCGATAAGATCACGGTCGCTGAGTTAGAGCAGCAAATAGATGCGCTTTATGCGTTAAATCTATTTCAAAAAGTCGATTACAGTATCACTGAACAAAATGGTGTGCATGACTTGCATATTAATGTGGTTGAAAAAAGCTGGGGTCCGGGTTATGTGGATTTTAAATTTAATATTCAAGAGTCAACCACCAGTGATGACCGCCAACAAATAGGCTTGCAATACATACTGACTGATTTAAATAGATTGGGCGGGGAATGGCGTACCGAGTTCGTGTATGGCTCTGATTCAAATATCAGTACCGAATTCTATTCACCGATTGATTACAACCAACACTTCTTCTTTAAAGCTGGTGTACGTCTAGAAGATTATGAAAGTAAGTTATACGTAAGTTCCGTTAATGATCCTGTACTAGAGTCGCTTGGTTCGGTATTTGAATATTTCCCGGTTAAAACCGAGCAAGTTGGTGTCTATGCCGAGTTAGGCGTTATCCCGTTTGATTGGGCGCAGATTGCGATAGGCAGTTATTATCAATCGGGCAGCGCTGAAATTATTGGTGCCAATATTAACAGTGATTTTGATAGTCAGGGGTGGTATTTACAACTGCGTTTAGATTCATTTGATAATATCTCTTTTCCAACCAAAGGTTTCAAGCTTGATGCTGATGTTTACATTGATACCGGCGATTATTTAAATAGTAACGAAAATAATGTATTTTTTAGTTTGGACTGGCGTAATGCGCTGTCTTTCAATCGCTCGACCGTTGAGTTTAAAGCATCAATGGCGAGTTATGATGGTCCGCCTATTTCCCCAACCTTTCAAGTCGGGCTCGGTGGTTTCCAAAATTTATCGGGCTATGGTATTAACGAGATCACCGGTAATTATAAAGGTCTCGTGGCATTAATCTATCGTCACCGTTTATTGGATAACAATTTGGGCGCATTTTCATTGCCGCTGTATATGGGCGCGTCAATTGAACAGGGCAATGTCTGGAATGATAAAGATGACGTCAGCTTTGCTTCAACCATTTCAGCCGGTAGCGTGTTTATTGCCTTAGATACCGGTATTGGCCCGGTGATGTTGTCTTACGGTTATGCCGAAGGTGGCCATGCTTCTGGCTATCTATTTATTGGTAATAATTTCTAATTACTCACTCGTGTGACTTTCAATATGACGCCATACTTTGCTCGTTATTTGTAACGGGAAAAGTATGGTGTTATATATGCAGCATCATGATTTACATTCGACATCGCGTTATTTTTCCTTTTATATCCTTTCAACATTAACCGCCAATTAAGACCTAAATACCTAAGTAATAACTTTATGTAACATTAACCCGTCGACGCAGTACGTTATTTGGATGTTATCATTCAATATTGAAGTATGAAACTGCATTTAATGCATTGATAGTACTTGTTTTTTGTATAGTACTAACACAAGTAGGAACCTGGTTTCAATCATTTAATACGGACATTAAATAATGAAAGCATCGAGAACATTTAAAATTAGTAGTAATACATATTCTTTTTTATATCGCTTATTGGATATCGCTACCATAGTGGGATCATTTTGGTTGGCACTGGCTATTTATGGCATCACGTCACATGACAATTATCTTATCGCGATGTTAATTACCTTGGTTGTATATTTATATACGGCTGAGTTCTTTGAAATTTATAGAACCTGGCGGGTTAATCAATTTCAACAAATGGTCTTAACAACATGGGCAGCACTTATTGTCGCTTTTCTTTCATTAATTCTGTCATTATTTTTAGTTAAGCAAACCAGTGATTTTTCTAGAGTTACTATCGCCATTTGGTTTTCTCAGGCATTTGTACTGATGTTTTCGTGGCGTTACCTTAATCATAAATGGAAAGTAACACGTCGTAAATTAGGCTTTAATTTACAAAAAATGGCCATTATTGGTGCCACAGAACGCGGCGAGAAACTCTTTAATGAAGTCGCTAAGCACAATGAACTTGGCTATGATTTTGTTGGTTTTTATGATGATCGTGATGAGTCGAGAACGTATAATAATTTAACTATTATGGGTAATATTGACCAAGCAGTTGATGAAGCCCGTGATGGTAAGGTAGACGTATTATTTATCGCGTTACCGAGTATTGCAGAGCAGCGACTATTAGATATTATATTAAAATTGGGTGATACCACCGTGGACGTGCATATTGTACCTGACCTGGTGATGTCTGGTTTAATGCATGCCCGTATTGATCATATCGGTCAGGTCGATACACTTAGTGTGTTTGAATCACCCTATTTGGGCGCAAAAAACTGGATCAAGCGCTTGGAAGATATCATTGTTAGTCTTTTGATCATATTGTTGATCGCACCTCTTCTACTCGCCATTGCCGTAGGCATTAAGCTAACCTCAAAAGGTCCGGTATTATTCAAACAACGTCGTTATGGCTTACGTGGCGAAGAAATTCAGGTATGGAAGTTCCGTTCTATGACGGTAATGGAAGATAATGACAAAGTGATACAAGCAACAAGAAATGATGCACGGATCACCCCCTTCGGCGGATTTTTACGTCGAACTTCTTTAGATGAACTGCCGCAATTTTTTAATGTATTGGCTGGGCATATGTCTGTCGTTGGTCCTAGGCCTCATGCTGTTGCCCATAATGAAGAATACCGAGGGCAGGTGCAATATTATATGCTGCGTCATCAGGTAAAACCTGGGATCACCGGATGGGCACAAATAAGTGGTTGGCGTGGAGAAACCGATACCTTAGAGAAAATGGAAAAACGTATTGAGTTTGATTTACAATATATCCGTCACTGGACTGTATTTTTCGATATTAAAATTATCTTCTTAACCATATTTAAAGGTTTTGTGAATAAGAACGCGTATTAAGCCTGCCCACAATCAAACTCAATGATAAAATACTCACAAACATCACCGCAATAGCCGGTGATTGCAACGAAAAATCAACCGTTGAATGCAACAGCATATGTAATATCGCAATGCAGGATCCAAACGCAATACCTTGAAATAAAGGGGTTCGCCTTGTTTTTATGGTGCGTACTGATAGTAATAAGCAGTACAGCATCATACCACCTAACATCAGCGTTATCGGTAATCCTAACTCTACTGCGAACTGAATATAATCATTGTGTGCATGGTCGTAAAAGCCCGAATACACCTCCGGATGATAACGCGGAAAGCTTGAATAGAAACTGCCACCACCGCTGCCAAATATTGGCTGGTCTTGGATCATAGGCAATGCATCTCGTACGACTTCATCGCGTGTTTCGGATGCGAGCGATGTTTCCACTAAACGCTGCCTTACTTTTTCAACGCCAAAGATAGAGCCAATTAAAATTAAATCTAACACAAAGAAGCTAATGATTAATAGCTTGAGGTTTTTCGGCGGATGGTTATAGATAAACAGCGCCAGCAAGCTTACCGTGGCTAACGCCATAAAGAATGCGGAGTTGCCCATCCGTGAACGCGTTAAAATTAAACCGATAAACATAATGATCAAGCCCAAGCGGATCACCATCTTAGCGCTTAATAATATGTTGGCTAAGGCTCTAATTCTGTCTCGCAGGCGAGAGCGGCTATGATCGTAGGATAATTGGCTGATCAAAATACCAATGCCAATTGATAACGTTAGCGCTAAATAGTTGGCCAGTTGGTTTTGATATACAAACGTACCATTCGCTCTATTACCATAAGGAATACCAAATACCGGACTGGAGCTGCCCACACTCAAGTTTAACCAGCTAGCGTAAATACCTTGATATACACCGGCTAAGAACAAGGCTAATGCAAATTGGTAGACTGTTTTTTTGTCGGTCACATAACAGAAAATTAACCACGCGAGTAAGGTTAACGCTAAGGTCTTTAATAACATCAACTGTGTCGCGGCCGGGTCTAAAGACAGTCCGGCTAAGATTTGTAATAGCAACCATACACAAGTCACCGTAAGAGGGATTAATACCGGCAGCGAATAACGAGGCGGAAGGAGCGGTTTATCGCATTTTACTACCGTCATTAGATGAACAATAAAAATAGCAAAAACCCAAAATTCGATACTTGAACTTGCCCAGATACGATTCGCACCTAGCGGGATCGGCGCATAAAAAATGACAGCACAAATGTTATAAAAAATAAATTTTTGCAATATGTAGCACCTAATAAAAACAAAAAGGCCCTAACAGGGCCTTTGAAAAATACGTATTTGTTGCATCAATGACGATGTTTAAACATTCTTCGAGATACCACCATTGCCACCATTACCTGGATTACTTGGTGTTTTACGTGGAGAGACGCTAGCTTCCGCGGCTCTCGCTGCTGCTACTTCTGCAACGGTTAAGCCTGCTGCCGTGGCTTCTGATACTAATGTCGCATCGATACCCTGGGCGACGGCTAATGCCACAATTGTATCTGAGTCAACGCCAGCCTCAATCATCGCGGCGGCAACTGATTGAACTAAAATTGGATCGTCAGCGCTAAGTGCAAGTATATTGGATAATAGTGTTTCCATTTCTTCGCCACTGTTCATCGATGCAAATGCTTGTGCAATAATTTCTTGGGCATTATCTGGATCATTAGCAATGGCTTGAATAATTAACTCAGCTGGTGATAATTCAGCAGTAACACTGTCAACTTCAGTCGGTAAACTGGCTAATGTAATGGTGTTTTCTGTATTTGATAATGCGGGTACATTTTCTTGCACCATTGATTCTGCTTGTGCGAGTTCGTTACTAATGACTGGGACGGTATGGTCTTTAGCAAGTGGTTCTGCTTGTGCGAGTTCGTTGCTAATGACTGGGACGGTATTGTCTTTAGCAAGTGGTTCTGCTTGTGCGAGTTCGTTACTAATGACTGGGACGGTATTGTCTTTAGCAAGTGGTTCTGCTTGTGCGAGTTCGTTACTAATGACTGGGACGGTATTGTCTTTAGCAAGTGGTTCTGCTTGTGCGAGTTCGTTGCTAATGACTGGGACGGTATTGTCTTTAGCAAGTGGTTCTGCTTGTGCGAGTTCGTTGCTAATGACTGGGACGGTATTGTCTTTAGCAAGTGGTTCTGCTTGTGCGAGTTCGGTGCTAGTCACTGCGTCCGTATTTTCTGTCGTTGCAACGTCTGCCGCTGTCGCGAGCATCGGGGCACTCAATGATGTAAGAAGTAAACTAGCTAAAGTTAGTTTTTTCATTAAATAAATCCTTATCTATAAATATAGTTAACAGGTAAGTATTTAACAGCTGCCTACGTACCTAATCAGTAACATGCTACCATGAAAATCGTTGGTTTTTAAAGCTGTTTAGCTTGATAGTTAATTGTTAAGTCATTGAATATTAATAATATACCGTCTCGAATATCGTCTTGGCTGTTAATCGCTACATTAGCCGGATAAACCGATATACATGGTTGTCATTAACGGAATTATGGTTGTATCGACTCTTCAATGGCTGCATAAGTCATTGCATGGCTGGATTTAGCTAATTCGAATTGCTTATGAATGTAGATACCTTGGCCTGCATCGCAATTTAGTTCTTTAATGAGGTTAAAAATACCTTCGCTTTCAATATGTGCAGCTAACACTTTGATTCCGACACTGTGAGCAATGTGAATAATAGCTTGAATGAAAGCGTTGTTTTCTGGTTCTACGTCAAGGTGGCGAATATAAGAACCATCAATTTTTAAGTATTGAATATTTAGCCCTTTTAAATATTTGAATGAGGTAAAGCTAGAACCAAAATGGTCAATACAGACTTTAATGCCGAGTGAGTTAACAAAGGTAATGAAAGCGCTACTTGATTCGATCGACGACAGTACCGCACCTTCATTCACTTCAAAGACTAAATGAGGTAATTTCTCGCGATTTTGCGCATAGAAATTGGTTAACCAATCCCTAAATTCTAAGCAGTGCAGGGACTGATGGGTTAAGTTAATACCGATGACATCAAAGCGGTCATTAAGGTTAAGCTGCGCTAATTTTAGTAACACAATTTTGTCTAACGCTTCAGACTTATTTAAACGTTCTGCCATCGCAAATAATTGGCTGTTAGGTAGATGTATTTTTTCAAATAAGAATTGGCTAAATATCTCATGGTACAAGGGGGCATTAGTATCACACATTACCGTTGGTTGGCACACCAATTCAACTTCGTTATTGGTTACTAGGGTGTCGATGATATGGCTCCATTGTTGAAAACCAAACTCTGGTGAGTTTGTCTGGTCAGTATAAATAATACCTTGTTTATTGGCCGATATTTCTTGTGTATGCAAGGTATCAAGCTTGGCTAACAAGTTTGCTAGTTTTTCGCGTTGAGTAAATGATGTCGCAATCACATTTGCAAAGCCGTCACTGTATGCTAACGAATTTAACATCGCGAACTGGGTATTGAGTTGATGGCATATATCAATACTGCCCACATCACTACTCTTAATGGTAAACAGCAAGCTACCTCCGTGTGAACGAAATAACTGAGTGATCATAATGGGCTTAAATATGGCTTGAATGACGGCCACCGCGCGTTTTATATATTCGTCACCAGCATGATAACCAGATTGAGCATTAATGGTATTCAATGAGGGCAATAATACCATGCCGATAATATATTGATCATCATGGCTCATGGTGTGCTGTACATGACTAAAGTGTTTGTCGAATGCTTTTCGATTTCCTAACTCAGTGAGTTGGTCGATATAAATTTGACGACAGAGTTTTTCTGCATGTTGATTTAGCTCATCAAAATTGGCTTGGATATTAGTAACCATGTTATTCATGGCGGTAGTCACTGAACTGATTTCCCGCGTAAAAGCAGTATTATTAATCAGTGAGAATTGTTTTTGACATACTGAATTGGCTTGCTGCTCTAACCTGGCTAATGGGGCTAGTACAGCTTTAATAATATAATGGGCAAGCAATAATGATATAAACGAAATGATCAATGATAAGAAAAAATGATCACGAGTTTGCTGCCATAGCTTGGCATAGGATACGCCGGTATTCGCTTGCACACTTAACGTTGCCACGATATCCCAACCGTCATTAATCTCAGAGAATACAATAGGGGCGGTTAAGGTATTGGTATTCATAAAGTGGCTGGGAACCCCTTCAACATAATAATCATTGTAAGCAGAAAATATGACGCTATCGGCTAAGTCAGTTAAAATAATTGATTGGTAATAACCGGAATCAAAAATTGCCGAAATCATGGTTTCGGCAATGACAATATTGTCTTTATCCATATAAGGAGAAATAGATAAACCTAAGCTGGTGGCAGTATCTTGGGCGTGTGATTGTAATTGTTGGTTGAGATAATCACGGGTGGTTGTGACATTGATGATTTGCGAACCGATAAAACTAATGCTCACGATAGTTAAAACAAGGGTATAGAGTTGGGTACTCAAACTTAGTTTAGATTTTTTGATAAAACAGTTCCTTTGTTTCATTAAATACACTTTCTAATTGAGGTGTGATGCTAAGCAGGGTAGCAGATATTATTTTAAATAAAGACTGAGTTAATATTAAATATTATTTTTTTCAATTTTGGTCACAAGATCTCGCCATGCCGATACACCACGACTATTGGTTATTTTTTTCCCTCGGCTTTTTGCCTTTGCTGTCCATAGACCTTGGCCATTAAAGCTGTAAATCGGTTTTAAATCTCGACGCAAACTGGTCGGTAATATCTGCGGATTAAAATTGTCTAATACCACCGTTTTTGCTGTTTTATTCTCGGTATATAACAATACCATATGTGGCTGATTAACCTTGAGATGGCGAACGTACATTAAGCGTAGTTTGTCTTCAGGGATGCCTAATGCGATCAAGCTAAAGAATTTAGCAATCACAAAATCTTCACAATCTCCCATGCCTTGGCCAATTGTTTCGGCTGGTGAAGCCCAATAATCATGTTTTTTCCATAATTCAATATCGGTTTTGTAAATAATTTCACGATTAAAAAAATTATTTATTTTATTCACTTTATCCCAGTCCGAGCTTAATTTTGATGATTCGAGCAGTGACTGCCAGCGCTTAGCTCTTGCAGTTGCATCATCACCATATTCCAATGTTAATTGGTGATAAAAATCATAACTAAAAGATTGGCTGATATATGCGGTGGCTGGAGAGACGCTTAACGCGATAATCAACCAGGGTAAATGCAGGTGTTTAGAAATCATGAATTATAAAGATCCATTCTGTCAGCCCACATCATAGCTAAAATAATAGTAGAAAAATCACAGTATATTAGCAAGTCATCCCAAATACTCAAACTTATCTAATACTATATCAGTCGATTATTCTGTACTGGGTAGATGTGATCATTAATTGAAAGTTAATTTAGAAATGTCAACTAATGCGCAGGTGATGTTGCGTTATGACGTTAAGTAATTGGGTGTTTTAATCTTTCTGTAATATACCTGCCGCTACATATATCTTTGAACTATAGACAGTTTGACGCATGTGCTGTAACGTATTTATAGCGCTGGTGATTTATCTGTGTCACGTTAATAGACAATTTAGAGAGTCTTGGTTGATGAATTAAGTTGTTGTTAAAGACTATATTCATGAGCGAGTAAATGCATTGCTGGTTTATATAATAACGTATGTATTAAATATATAGCGTAAACGTTTTTTTAACGGGTTTTTTAAAACTACAAATAATAGCGGTAGCGTGGCCGAATGTTTAACTTTACCTAGAGTCATGTCTTAACCTTATAGAGAGAACATATCATGATCAAAAAATGTTTATTCCCTGCTGCTGGTTACGGCACACGTTTTTTACCCGCCACCAAATCAATGCCAAAAGAAATGATGCCTGTCGTTAACAAGCCGTTAATTGAATACGGTGTCGAAGAAGCGATTGCAGCGGGTATGAACGGCATGTGTATTGTCACTGGTCGAGGTAAGCATTCATTAATAGATCATTTTGATAAAAACTACGAATTAGAAGACCAAATCAAAGGCACCAATAAAGAAGAATTGCTCGACGATATACGTGGCATTATCGAATCGGCGCACTTTACCTACATTCGTCAAAGTGAAATGAAAGGCTTAGGTCATGCCATTTTAACGGGACGAGAACTTGTGGGTGACGAACCGTTTGCGGTGGTACTGGCCGATGACCTTTGTGTCAATGATGGCAAAGGCGTACTCGAACAAATGGTGGCACTGTACAAGCAATTCCGTTGTTCTATTGTCGCAGTTGAAGAAGTGCCTGCAGGTGAAACCCATAAATACGGGGTGATTGCCGGTGACCAAATTCGTGACGATCTATACCGCGTGACTAACATGGTAGAAAAACCAGCACCCGGCACTGAACCAAGCAACCTTGCGATTATTGGCCGTTATATTCTTACCCCAGATATCTTTGAGTACATTGAGAATACCCAACCCGGTAAAGGTGGCGAGATCCAAATTACCGATGCCTTGCTTAAACAGGCGCAGGAAGGTTGTGTGATCGCATACAAGTTTAAAGGTAAGCGGTTTGACTGTGGCTCAGTAGAGGGTTACATCGATGCGATCAACTACTGTTACGAAAACGTATATCTGCAAGATTCTAAGGCAGAATTAAATAAAAAGAAAACCGAGAAACAAAAGAGATTACTCGCAGTAACCTGATCCGTAATGGGTAACAGCACTATTGGCGATAAATGACAGCGGAGTCTGTCATCTTTATACATCAGGACGTTTATGAATATTACGATAGCAGGGACTGGCTACGTTGGTCTGTCAAATGCGGTGTTATTAGCCCAGCATAATAACGTTATAGCACTGGATATTATTGCAGACAAAGTCGCATTAATTAACGACCTAAAATCACCTATTGCGGATGCTGAAATAGAAGACTACCTCGCCAATAAAGCCTTAAACTTAATCGCGACGACCAATAAACATGATGCTTACGAAAATGCGGATTATGTCATTATTGCGACGCCGACAGATTATGATTCTGAGAATAACTATTTTGATACTTCATCAGTAGAAGCGGTGATTAAAGATGTCATGTTAATTAACCCTACCGCGATCATGATCATCAAATCCACAGTGCCCGTGGGTTATACCAAACGTATTAAGCAAAAACTCTGCTGTAGTCACATTATATTTTCTCCGGAATTTTTACGCGAAGGCAAAGCGCTGTACGATAATTTACACCCCTCGCGTATTATCGTCGGTGAACAGTCGGAACGTGCAGAAGTGTTTGCTGGCCTGTTAGCGCAGGGCGCAATTAAACAAGACATCGACATCTTATTCACTGACTCGACCGAAGCGGAAGCGGTGAAGTTGTTCTCGAACACTTACCTGGCCATGCGGGTATCTTATTTTAACGAATTAGATACTTATGCAGAAACACATAACTTAAACGCCCGTCAAATCATCGAAGGTGTAGGGCTTGACCCGCGTATTGGTAACCACTACAACAACCCATCATTTGGTTATGGCGGTTATTGCTTACCGAAAGACACTAAGCAACTACGTGCCAACTTTGAAGATGTGCCAAACACCTTAATCAGCTCGATTGTTGAATCAAACACAGTGCGTAAAGACTACATAGCGTCTTCGATTATTAGCCGACAACCAAAAGTCGTGGGTATCTACCGCCTTATTATGAAGACAGGTTCGGATAATTTCCGTGCATCATCTATTCAAGGCGTGATGAAACGGATTAAAGCCAAGGGCATTGAAGTGGTTATTTATGAGCCAGTGTTAAATGAAGACACCTTCTTTAACTCTAAAGTAATTACTGACTTTGAAGAGTTTAAAGCAATGTCAGATGTGATTGTATCGAACCGTATGGAAGCTGCGTTGGAAAGTGTGGTTGATAAGGTTTATACGCGTGATTTGTTTGGTAGTGATTAGGCTGGCAGTGATAAGAGCACTATTACTTTAAATAAACGAATTTTACAGAATAATATAATTGTTGTTATAAACAATTAACGACAAATACTCGGAGTAATTAATGGAAATATCACAAGCAAGAATGACTCATCTTAAGCAATTAGAGGCTGAGTCTATTCATATCATGCGTGAAGTAGCGGCAGAGTTTGATAACCCTGTGATGTTGTATTCAGTGGGTAAAGATTCTGCGGTAATGTTACATCTATGCATGAAGGCATTTTATCCGGCGAAACCGCCATTCCCATTAATGCACATTGATACCACATTCAAATTCAAAGAAATGATTGAATTTAGAGACCAAGCCGTTAAAAAATACGGTATGGATTTAATCGTACATAAAAATGAAGAAGGCATTGCCGCTAATATTAATCCTTTCGATCACGGCAGTGCAAAATACACTGACGTAATGAAAACTGAAGGCTTGAAGCAAGCATTAAATAAATATGAGTTTGATGCTGCATTTGGTGGTGCTCGACGTGATGAAGAAAAATCGCGTGCGAAAGAACGTGTATATTCATTCCGTGATAAGAATCACCGTTGGGACCCTAAATGCCAACGTCCTGAGTTGTGGAATACGTACAACGGTAAAGTGAATAAAGGCGAAAGCATTCGAGTATTCCCATTGTCAAACTGGACTGAGCTTGATATTTGGCAGTATATCTACCTTGAAGGTATCGAGATTGTACCGCTGTATTTAGCTAAGAAACGCCCAGTGGTAGAACGTGACGGTGCATTAATCATGGTTGATGATGAACGCTTACCGTTACACGAAGGTGAAGTACCTATGATGAAGAGTGTACGTTTCCGTACCCTAGGTTGTTACCCATTAACAGGTGCGGTTGAGTCTGAAGCAGCAACGTTACCTGAGATTATTCAAGAAATGTTATTAACTAAAACATCGGAACGTCAAGGTCGTGTCATCGATCATGATTCGTCAGGTTCAATGGAAAAGAAAAAAATGGAAGGTTACTTTTAATCGCACAGTGATTGAGAGACGCTGCTTATAACCCAAATATCTTAACCTTTAATTTAATAACAAATTTTGAGAATTTAACATGACAACACAAACGACAAACGAACAATCGTTACTCGAAAACGATATTGAAGCCTATTTACAAAAGCATGAAGACAAAGACATGCTGCGCTTTTTAACCTGCGGTAACGTGGATGACGGTAAATCAACACTGATTGGCCGCCTGTTACATGACTCAAAATTGATTTTTGAAGATCACATGGCCGCCATTATAAGCGACTCTAAAAAATACAACACCACAGATGGTGAGTTTGATTTAGCACTATTAGTAGATGGCCTACAAGCTGAACGTGAGCAAGGTATTACCATTGATGTTGCTTACCGTTATTTTGCGACAGAAAGCCGTAAGTTTATTATTGCCGATTGCCCTGGGCATGAACAATACACGCGTAACATGGTGACGGGTGCATCTAACTGTGACCTCGCTATTGTGATGATTGATGCGCGTTATGGTGTGCAAACACAAACAAAACGTCATTCTTACATTGCGTCGTTGTTAGGGCTGAAACACGTTATTGTTGCTGTAAATAAGATGGATTTAGTTGATTTTAGCCAAGAAGAATACCGTAAGATTAAAGCGGATTACAAAGCCTTTGCGCAAGATCTTAATATTCCTGATATTCGCTTTGTGCCGATTTCAGCATTAAAAGGCGATAACGTAGTAAACAAGTCTGAATCAATGGATTGGTATCCTGGTGCGACGTTAATGGAGCTGCTTAATTCAGTGACAATTAATGAAGACAAAAACCTAGATGATTTCCGTTTCCCTGTGCAGTTTGTTACCCGTCCTAATTTAGACTTCCGTGGCTTCTGCGGTACGGTTGCGGCTGGTGTGATTAACGTTGGTGATGTGATCACTGCTATGCCATCGGGTAAGTCGTCAACGGTTGCGCGTATTGTCACTGCGGATGGCGATTTAGCCAATGCATTTGCGGGTCAAGCGATTACGATTACCACCAATGATGAAATAGACATTTCTCGTGGTGATGTGCTCGTTAAATCAAACAAACTTGCGACAGCGTCAGACCACTTCGAAGCAACCATCGTCTGGATGGATGATGCAGCACTGCAACCAGATAAAGAATACGAGTTCAAAGTAGGTACTAAAAATACTTACGGCCGTATCGAAAGTATTAATCACAAAATAGATGTTAATACGCTAGAACACGTTGAAGTGAATGAAATGCAACTTAACGAGATTGCGTCTTGTAATATTCGCACATCAAGCCCTGTCGTGATTGATGAATACAACACCGTGAAAGGCACTGGCTCGTTTGTGGTGATTGACCGCTTAACTAATGTGACTGTTGGTGCTGGGATGATTACTAAGACGAATGTTGATAGTGATGGTGCTGAACAAGTTAAAAGAGAATATACGCAGGCTGAGGTTGAGTTGAATGCGTATGTTAGGAAGTGTTTTCCTGAGTGGAACTGTACTCCTATAGATGTTTAAGATCGTCAAGTCATTTATATGGTCGTTTATAAACAGGAATGTAGGATGAAAAAAATATTTAAAGACCTCAGTACATCATATAATAAATATAGAAATGAAGACGCAATACTGGTCTATCAAATGGGTAAAGTGGGTTCAACTAGTTTTGAACAATCGTTACCAAACTCAATACATCTTCATACACTATTCGGTAATTCACCTTGTTATTTGCATCAAAACCTGAGAGATAAATATAAACTTGGTTTGTTAAAAAGGTTGTTTTTTGAGTTTGTAAAACGAATAGCGATAAAGAAAAGAAATAAAATAAAAATTATAAGTTTAATTCGAGAACCGATATCGAGAGATAAGTCAATGTTTTTTCAAAACATACAACATTGGTTGTATAAATATTCTGAGGATCCTTCTACTGATATAAGATCAGAAGGAAATGAATATTTAGTTGATGCTTTTTATAAAATTTATGATTTTGATTATGGATTGAATTGGTATAGCCGTGAATTTAAAAAATTTACCGGAATTGACGTATATCAATATGAATATAATGTAAAAGAAGGTTATACGATTATTAATGAAGGTAAGTTTGAAGTTTTAATTATAAATTTGGCTAATTTAAATGAATTGAATGCAGTTATTACAAACTTTACCGGTCAAGATATATCTCAAGTAAAAGGTAACTCAGGAGATAAAAAATGGTATAGCGAAGTATATAAAGCATTCAATAAAGGTTTTGTTATTAGAACTGAATATAGGGAAAAAATTCAAAACAGTATTTTTTATAGGCATTTTTTTTATGAAAAGCCATAGAGATTATTTATCTAATTTATTAATAGTAATTATTATTTCTAGTGCTTTTTTAGATGGTGTATTTGGCGATACCTTTGAAGTACTTCAACAGGCTGTATTATTAGTCGTCTTATTATTATCTACAATATTGACAGTGGATATATTTTTCAGTCGAATACAGTATCTACAATTAGAATTTTGGGTTTTTTTACTATCAATAATATATGCAATATCAGCAATATATTATGGTTATGGTTTTAAATACAGCGTGTACCTTATTTTTTGTATGTCGGCTTGTATATTATCCTCTGAAAATAATTTTAGCTCTAATTTTTTATCCATAGTAAAAATAATAATAATATTTTTCATAGCTCTAATTTTTATTGTTGGCTTGTTTGGATTTTGGGGTACACCTAAAAATACAATCGGTGGAAATATTATTGCATTAGGTATCTTACTTTTAATTTTCTCTTCATATGATAAAGATAATTTTGTTTTTATTGCAAGTTATTTTTTTATATTAGTATCGATGTGTTTATTTATTGATTTTCGAGGTGGAACAATACAATTAGTCATCGTGTTTTTAGGGATACTAATTGGTTCTAAATTTGAATTTAAGATTAATCCACTAATCGTTTTTATTAGTTCTATATCAATAGCTTTTTCTATTGTATTTATCTTGTCTGATTTGGAATATTTTTTTTATATATCAGGACTAGGGGATACCGTAATTGAAATAAGTCATCGAGGCTTATCTTCTGGTCGGGAATTAATATGGCCGTTAGCTATAGAGTTGATATTTGAAGCCCCATTAATAGGACATGGTGCTGGATTTCTAATTAGAGATATTTTCACTGAAGAAACCTGGTCGTCTCATAACTTATTCATACAAGTATGGTTACAGGTCGGATTAATTGGACTAGGTGTTTTATCCATGATTTTATATAAAATCATGATAGCTTTATATAAAAATGAAAATAATCATATCTATATAGTTTCTTTATTTTATTGGATTAGCCTTATTGTATACAATTCGTTTGAGGTCTCATTTTTTCAAAACTCTATGCCTATAGCAATATTACAATGGTTAATTGTTGGAATCCTTTTGAATAAACAAAGTGGAAAAGTAATTACGAATGAATAAAGTAATAATAATTTCAAATGCGTCATCAACTCATACAGTTCGTTGGGTAAATGCAATAGCATTAAAAAAGTTTGATGTTTATTTAATTACACAACATGATGTAATGAAGGGGGTTAGTAAAAATGTGAATGTAATAAAATTACCTTTTAGTGGATTTAAAGGGTATTTTTTTAATGTTTTTGCATTACGAAAAATAATAGGCGAGCTAAAACCTGATAATATACATGTTCATTTTGCGAGTGGCTATGGAACGTTAGCTTTAAATGCTCGAATTAAATATTTATTGTCAGTTTGGGGTTCAGATGTTTTTCGATTTCCACAGCAAAATAAATTGAATAAATTCTTACTTGAGAGAGTGTTAAATAATGCAACTCAGATATTTTCTACAAGTTTTGCAATGAAAGACGAAACTTTGAAATATACAAGTAAAGATATTCAGGTGATACCATTTGGTGTATCTCCTGATCTATATTCCAATCCGAATTATTCAGAGCGAAGTGGAACAGTTACTTTTGGTTTAGCTAAGGTCTTAGAGGCTCGTTATGGGGTTGATACGTTATTACAATCATTTGCGAAGTTAAAAAAAGAAACTGATATACAGCTAAAATTGGAAATTGCAGGAGATGGTCCAGAGAGAAGGAATTTAGAGATATTATCAAAAAAACTTAATATTGAAAGTAGCGTGAAATTTCTAGGTTGGATTCATAATGCAGACTTACATAAGTTTTATAAAAACATAGATGTAATGGTTGTACCTTCAAGAGAGGAAAGTTTTGGTGTAGTTGCTGTTGAAGCTGGAGCTGCACATTTACCATGTATTGTTACCGATGTAGGAGGGCTACCAGAGGTCATTCTACATGATAAAACAGGAATTGTGGTCCCTGTTGATGATGTTTATTTGATGTCTAGAGCTATGCATAAATTAGCTAAAGACAAACCTTTAAGAATACAACTAGGTCAAAAGGCATATAATAACGTGATAGTTAAATATGACTGGAATAAAAATGTTGACGAAATGTGTAATTGGTATGAGAGAGGGAAGTAATATGTTTGTAATTCGTAAAGGAGTGATTGGTTTATGATATATATATTTGGATTTTCAGTGTTTTTACTTGTTTATATATACATACTCTACCCAATTATTATCTTCTGTATAAAGCAGCCTCAAATAAAAAAAATAATTGAGCTGAAAGAACCATCCATTGTAATAATAGTTCCCGCACATAATGAAGAACAAGTTATTCAAGAAAAACTTGATAACCATCTTAAATTGAACTACAAAAATTATAAAGTTTTAGTTATTTCTGATACATCTACAGATCAAACATCAAATATTGTTTCGAAATATGTGAAACAATATCCTGAAAAAATAATGCTGAATGAAGTGTTTGATGGATTGGGAAAAACAAATGCGATAAATAAGTCATTAAAAGGACTTGATTGCGATATTTTAGTTTTTTCTGATGCTAACGTATATCTTAAAAATGATGCATTACAGCAAGTTTCAAAGTCATTTTGCGATAATAATGTTGGAGGTGTTGCAGGGCAACTTATATATACTAACGATGATCTGGAAGGCTCTGCAGAATCGAATGGCTTATACTGGAAGTATGAAGAATCAATTAAAATGTCAGAATCTAATACTGGTTCAATGATGGGAGCTGACGGGTCTATATTTGCTATTCGTCGTGATTTATATAGAGAGTTACCTGTTCATGTTCTAGATGATTTTTGCACTTCAACAGGAATTATTACTCAGGGTTATGAACTTAAATTTAATGATGACATTGTTGCTTACGAAAAGGGAGCTGAATCTACCAATGAAGAATTCCCAAGGAAAATAAGAATTAGTAATAGATCATATAATAGTTACAAGTTTATGAAATCTGAATTTTTGAAAGAACTGTCTTTATTTAATTTATGGAAAATGTATTCACATAAAGTTCTCAGGTGGTATAGCTTATTATTTATGGTTATAGCTTTAATTTCAAATATCTATTTATCTATAACATTAGCTTCACCATTTTGGTTATCAACTGCAATATCACATATAACTTTTTATCTTGTCGCAATAATTTCATGGATGGGTTATTTCCCGAGAATACCGATATTAAAAAAATTAGCAACTATCATTGAATATTTTGTAATGGTTAATGTTGCTGCAGGGATTGGTGTTTCTCAATCAATTCTAGGTGTAAAAACAATAACGTGGAAAAAGGCGAGTTCAACTCGTTGATTTTTAATGTATCATTTTAGGTTAATAGCCTATTTATTATTTAGGGGGTTTTATTTAGATGGCAACGATAATTATATTTGGTGGTTCGGGATTCATTGGTACACATTTATCTCATAAACTTATTTCTGATGATTACAACGTTATAATTATTGACTTAAATAAACCTCGGTTTAGTCATGAACAGTTAACTTATATAAAATGTGATGTGAGGGATTTATCTAAATTAGATATAAATGTCCCAATTGAACGTATTTATAATTTTGCTGCTGTCCATACTACCCCTGGACATCCAACACATGAATACTACGACACAAACATTGCAGGAGCTAGTTCAGTTTGTGAACTCGCAGAAAAACATGATGTAAATGAAATTATTTTTACAAGCTCAATTTCTGTTTATGGACCTGACGAAGAACAAAAAGATGAAAATACAGAATTAACCCCGAATTCTGCATACGGTTACTCTAAAATGTTGGCTGAGAAAATTCATAAATCTTGGTATAAAAGTCGCGATAACAGAAAATTAACAATCGTTCGTCCAGCTGTTGTTTTTGGTCCGGGTGAAGGTGGTAACTTTACTCGGCTAGCGACTATGATGGGTAAAGGTATATTTATTTATCCGGGACGGAAAAATACGATCAAAGCATGTATTTATGTTGAAGACTTAATATCTGCGATTGAGTCGGCAAGATATACAGATAACTCATTTGAACTGTTTAATGGTGCATATCCTGAGCGCTATACACTTGAAAACATAATCGAATGTTTTAAAAAAAATCATTTTCCTAATGTGAAATTATTTATGGTTCCAAAGCAAGTCGTACTTTGTGCTGCAAGTTTGTTTAAAATAGTAAATTTCTTGAATATAGGTATTCACCCAGATCGAGTGATGAAGTTAATTCGTTCAACCAATATCTACCCTAGTTGGATAGTTGAGAATGAAATTCAGTTACCGGGTGATCTTGAAAGTGCTTTGCAGCGTTGGTCTGATTCTACAAATGGTCGTTTTGATTAGGTTGTAAGTCAGTTTATCTTTCATACATATTTAGTTAGTCGGCATAATGTTATCTAAAATAAAATCTGTATTATCTCATTCGGAACATCGAAATACGGCCATTAATGCATTTATTGCATTGTTTATTCGTATTCTCGGTGCTGGCATGGCGTTCATTTTTAATTTATTGGTCGCAAGATCGTTAGGTGCAGAGAAATCGGGTTATTTCTTCTTAGCATTTGCACTGATTATGTTCTTGTCCGCTTTTTGCCGCATGGGTTTTGAGAATACGATTTTACGATTTTCGGGGATCGCGGCAAAGCAGCAACAGGGCAAGTCAATTTCAGCAATATTACATTATGCATTTAAATACACACTGCCTTTAGCAGTTTTGATGAGTGTATTTTTGTATTTGATTGCAGAGCCTTTAGCTGTATACGGCTTTAGTAAACCTGAAATGATAAATACATTAAAAGCGATATCGCCTGCTATATTCGCTATATCGGTGGTGACGCTACTTGCAATGAGCCTACAAGCGCAGCAACGTTTAACGGCTTCGATCCCTTGCCAAAATATTGTTCACCTTGTTTTAACCTCTGTAGCTATTTTAGCGTTCAGCCTATCGACCGCAACAGAAGTGAGTGCTGTATTTTCAATCGCATTGATTATTTCCTCAATTATATTTTATGGAATATGGTCAAAAGGACTAAATCAAGAAGGGCAGTTGTCTGGCAATAATAAAAAGTTACTAGACAAAAAAGAACGATTACCTAACAAAAATGAACTATGGAAAAGTGCCAAATCAAATTGGCTAATCAGCATGATGGGCCAGACTGTTCAATGGATAGGCCCATTAATTACAGGTATGTGGTTAATGGCTGAAGACGTTGCATATTTGTCTGTTGCCATGCGTATTGCCATGCTCACTAGTTTTATCTTAATGGCGATTAACTTAGTGGTGGCTCCTAAGTTCGCGGCATTCCATGCCAGTAATGATATGAGCGGTTTGCGTAGTACGGCATTATTTTCGGTGCGATTATTAATATTATCTGCAGTACCAATTGTTTCATTCATGTTTGTATTCCCCGAATTTTTAATGGGGTTGTTTGGTGAAGACTTTGTGAGCGCCGCAGGATTATTACAAATATTGGTCTTAGGTCAGTTTATTAATGTCGTCACAGGTTCGGTGGGTTATCTGCTTACCATGTCAGGACATGAACGTGATATGCGTAATATTTCGTTAGTATCAGGTATTATGGCTGTCGTGTTGACCTTATTTCTGACGAAGCATTACGGCGTAACAGGTTGTGCAATTGCGACAGCAGCAAGCCTTGCATTTCAGAATTTAGCCGCGGTTTACTTTGTCAAAAAACGGCTAGGATTTAACACTCTACTGTTTTGGCAAAAAATCTAATAGATGAGTTGTAAGTTATCATCATGAATCTCGAACAATTAACTATTATCGGAATTTTCGCTTGTACCCTTATCGGTCTAGTCAAGTTCCAAAAAGTCCCCGAACGGGTATTCGCAGCAGCCTGTTTGGCCTGTTTAGGTTTATCATTTATATCCAGTGACGAGCTATTACACAATGCGGTAAATCCGGGATTAGTGACGCTGATGTTATTGGTTGTTTGCTCCTATGCGTTTGAACGTACAAGCTTGCTTAGGCGTTTATCCAAGGTGCTATTTAATGGGTCGAAATCGAAAAGTTATTTAAAAATATTAGTCGGTACAGCGTTCGCATCCGGTTTACTTAACAATACTGCGGTTGTTGCAACGCTTATTAATCCAGTTAAACAAAACAAACTGATCAATCCAGGTAAATTATTATTACCACTGTCCTATGCGGCAATCCTTGGTGGTACGCTAACCCTGATTGGAACATCAACTAACTTAATCGTTAACTCCATGCTGTTAGCGCGGGGTAAACAAGGTTTCGCATTCTTTGACTTCTTCCTTGTCGGGATCGTTGTTTTAACCGCTTGTTTAATTGTCATCGCATTCACCATTCGTTTTCTGCCTCGCAGTTTGCTTGAAGAATCTAAAATTCGTGAATATTTTGTTGAAGCGGAAGTTAAAACAACCTCGTCATTATGCGGTAAAAGCGTAGAGGAAAATGGGCTGCGTAACCTTGAGTCGTTATTCCTTGTAGAGATAATTCGTCAAGGGCGCTTAATTACTCCTGTTACCCCCGATGAAATAATCCAAAGAAAAGATAAACTCATTTTCTCGGGTGATGTATCCAAGGTGAAAGTATTACGTCAGTTTGACGGTTTAACCATGTTTGCCGAGCAAGATGGTTTACTGCGTGACAACCTAACCGAAGTGGTCATCAAGCCCGGTGCATCTATCGCAGGTAAAACACTTAAAGCGGCAAGTTTCAGAGCAAGGTTTGATGCCGCTGTTGTGGCAATCCGTCGGGAAGGTGAACCGTTATCAGGTAAGCTCGGCGATGTTGTGATCCAAAGTGGTGATTTCCTGGTATTAGCCGTCGGTCGTGACTTTGCCGAACGCACCAATCTGGCGAAAAACTTCTTTGTCATTAGTGACGTGGCAACGACAAACATGTTAACCGGGGTTAAAGAACGCATCGTACTGTGGGGGTTCATGATCACCATAGCCACATCCATCGTGTTTAACGTAGCGTTATTTACCTGCTTTGTATTTTATCTCGCGGTATTACTGGTCACAAAATGTTTATCGATCAACGAAATAAAACGTCGATTACCCATTGAACTGTGGGCAATCGTCGCCAGTGCCCTTTGCCTTGCTACGGCACTCGATAATACCGGCGTAACGGCCTTACTGTCAGACTTCGTCAAGTTATACTTACAAGATCAAAGTGCTTATATCGCATTTATTGGGGTATTTATATTAACCCTTATACTGACCGAGTTAATCACCAATAACGGTGCAGCGGCATTAACCTTTCCCATCGCATTTAGTATCGCAACAGGTTTGGATGTCAGTTACCTGCCCTTTGTGATGGCCGTTGCTTTTGGTGCCAGTGGTAGTTTTATTAGCCCCTATGGCTATCAAACCAATTTAATGGTGTTTAATGCGGGTAATTATAAATTAATCGACTTTGTTAAGTTTGGATTACCGGTATCTATCACTTACAGTATTGCGGTCATCATCATGATCCCCATTGTTTTTCCTTTTTAAACTTACAACTACGTCTCAGGATCTTAAATGTCAGAACAACCTTACAAAAACATCGACGTTGATGGCGACAAATCATCAGACGTAGTTTGGCATCAAGCCAGTGTTAGCCATGAAGAACGTGTCTCGGGCAACGGCCACAAACCTGCGGTACTTTGGTTCACTGGCTTAAGTGGTTCGGGCAAGTCAACCGTCGCGAATGCCGTGGATAAAATGCTGCACGATCTGAGCTGTAAAACCTATGTGCTTGACGGTGACAATGTTCGTCATGGCTTAAATGGTGATTTGAGCTTTACCGACACTGACCGCATTGAAAACATCCGCCGTATTGGCGAAGTATCAAAACTGTTTGTCGATGCCGGATTGTTAGTATGCACTGCATTTATCTCCCCCTTCATTGTCGACCGTGAAATGGTACGCAAACAATTAGCAGAGGGTCAGTTTGTTGAAGTGTTTATCGACACACCACTGGCAGTATGTGAACAACGTGATCCCAAAGGCTTATACAAGAAAGCCCGCACCGGCGAAATCAAAAACTTCACCGGCATAGACTCTGCTTATGAAGCGCCAGAAAATGCCGAGATAGTGGTCAAAACAGCAGACCTATCCATCGAAGAATGCGCACAGCAAGTTGTACAGTATCTAAAGAAACAGCAATATATTTGAAGAGCTTAGACTTATTTTACTCGTAGCATGCAGCTCTGAGCTCACCGCTATCACTACAAGGATTATTATGCATTACGATGTATTCAATGGTGATGCTGATGGCATCATCGCATTACTGCAATTACGTTTAAACGAACCAAAACAAAGTACATTAATTACCGGTGTTAAACGTGACAACAGCCTGTTAAAACATGTGGATGTAACCAAGGCGTCAGCGGTTGTTGCACTTGATATATCCATGGAGAAAAATACCGAGGCATTAACGTCAATTTTAGCCAATGATATACCCGTATTTTATTGTGATCACCACAGAACTGGGGCGATACCCCAATCAGATAAGTTAACCGCGCTTGTTGATACCTCGTCAGAGGTTTGCACTAGCTTATTAATCAATAATAAATTAGGTAATAAATACATACACTGGGCTATCGCAGCAGCTTATGGTGATAACTTGGTTTCAACAGCTGATCAACTTGCAGATGAACATAAAGTAACAGCGCAGCAAGCTGATTTTTTATGTGAATTAGGCACGCTAATCAATTATAACGGCTACGGTGCGTCATTAGACGATTTACATTTTGACCCCGCGGTTCTCTATCGCCAACTATCACAATTTACCTCGCCATTTTCATTACAAGATGACCAATCATCGGTGTTCTATACATTGCAATCCGCTTATCGTCACGATCATCAACGAGTGACTGGCATTACACCTTATATAAGTAATGATATTTGCGAAGTATATGTTTTACCTTGTGAGGCGTGGGCGAGGCGTATTAGTGGTGTTTATGGCAATGAATTAGCTAACCGCAACCAAAGTAAAGCCCATGCGGTATTAACCCTTAATAGCGATGGATCTTATCTGGTCAGTGTTCGCGCGCCACTTGAAAATCGTGTTGGTGCGGATGACCTTTGCGCTCAATTTACCACAGGCGGTGGTCGTAAAGCGGCTGCAGGCATTAATAAATTACCAGCAGGTCAAATAGATAAATTTGTAAATATGTTAGCTTCATCTTATGCATAACAAGCCATAAACCGTGTCTTAAAGGCGAGGATATTTGTTTATGCTCTAGGCGATATTGGTTTGTGATCATAGAAAATAGAGTCATTTTATGGCTCTGCAGTGTTGAGCCTCATTATATTAAATAAGTTCGGCTACGTTTCTTCACCCGTTTCAACTTCAGTCCTTTTAAAGCTAATGCCACCTTCAAACTAAAGCATTAGAAAACGCTCATCAACCTAATCAATCCGTACCTTAATATGTTGATTTTGGTCACACTTCATATGTACTCAATACCCGCTATGGTAGGGTTAAACTGTGTCTAAAAATAATGTAAACAGGTTGGGTATGCAGTATTAGCATACTAAATACCATTTCAATATTATCTGATTAGTATAATTAACCGTGTTGCTTTGTTGTTTAACATTAAGAAATAGTTGTTGTTAATTAAAGGATGTAATTACTTTTTAGCTCATTCATCGTTAATGAATTTTATTTATCAGTAGCATTTAAACTCACAATTAAGGGATTAAAATTAATTATGACTAAGTTCAATCACACCACGCTAAGCGCCAAAAAAAGTGTCTTAGCGACGGCATTGCTTGCAATATTTAGCCTGCCAACTATTGCAGCACCTGACAGCAGCACTGACACATACACGACTAAATCTGGTATTCAAGTCACGCCGTCACTAAGTATAGACGCTAAATACGATGATAACATTTATAACCAAACGAATAATGAAACAAGTAGTGCGGTATTAATTGTAGCACCTGCGGTTAGTTTTAAAATTGATAATGGTATTAACACCTTCTCGTTTGATGTTGGCCTGAACGCTGGCACTTACGCAGAAAATGCGGATGATAACTATGTTGATGGTGACTTGGGTGTTGCTGTGCATATTGAAAACGGTAAATCACACCGTTTTGATTTTACTGCGTCGATAGCGAGTATTTCAGAGCAACGTGGTTCGGGATTAAGTGAAGGTGCTTTTGATCCGAATGCGGACTTGATCCGTTATTCAGACCTGTTGTTAACCGCAACCTATGAATATGGTATACGCAGCACGCAGGCGCGTATCGCATTTACCACTGAAGCAGGTACCACAGATTATAACAACAACAATGTGTTTGCTACCGCCGACAGCAACGTATCAAACAACTTATTTGGTACCACGTTTTATTACAATACCAACGCATTTACCGAAGTATCGCTGACCCTAAACGGTGATTACATTCGTTATGATACCGCATCACTAAAAGATTCTGATGTTTATAACGCGCTGCTGGGTTTGAAGTGGCAGAGTTCGTCAGTCATTACTCTCGATGGTAAGTTAGGTTTTGAATTTAAACAATTTGAGAACACTGCGGTTGACGATTTTGATGGCTTAACTTGGGATATCGGTGCTAAGTGGCAACCGCTACGTTATACCTCTTTCTACCTGTCAACGACACAGGCTTCACAAGACCCTGATTCTGCAGATGGCTCTTACTTAGTAGAGCGTGATGTTGATCTATCTTGGGTTCACGCCTGGAGTTCAAAAGTGGATACCTCACTGGCTGTGACTTATCAACAAGACGAATATGAAAATGAAGCGAATAACCGTTTAGATGAATACTTGAAATATACCGCGGCTGTTGATTACTCATTTACGCAATGGTTAGACGCGTCGCTGTATGCTGAAATGATCAATAACGATTCTAACCAGCAAAACATTTCTTATGACAAATTTGTCACCGGTTTAAACCTTACATTTACCCTATAACATGTTCAGCGCGATAGTGATCATGACATGATTAGCATTGCGCCTCCGCTATGTTTAATACACAGGTTGTTACTGATACAAGGATTGCACTGATAGGTGCTGTCCCTGTAACTGCCCTCACGCCATTAATATCACCCCATTAAAGAGTCATTATGAAAAAGTTGTACTTATGCCTTGTTTTATTCGCTGGCATTTTATTTTCGACCGTGCAGGCGGAAGATGCGTATGTGTTAGGCCCTGGCGATCAAATTGAATTTAAAGTGTATGGTCAAGACGATCTCACGGTAAATACGCTGTTAAGTAATAGTGGTTTAATTAATTACCCTTTTTTGGGGCAAATTAAAGTGACTGGTTTATCCGTTAAAAAAGTGGAACAACTGATTTATCGTGGTTTGGTGGGGGATTATCTGATTGAACCAAACGTATATGTGCAAGTGACTAAATACCGTCCTTTTTATATTCACGGTGAAGTGAACAAGCCGGGTGGTTATTCTTATCAGCCCGGTATGACGGTGAACCAGGCGATTGCGTTAGCAGGTGGGTTCACCGACCGAGCATCAGAAGAAAAAGTGTTTATTTATAAAGAAAGTGATAAGGATAAACAAATTCACGCCAGCCTGACTTACCGGGTAAATGCGGGTGATACCATTACTATTGAACAAAGGTTCTTCTAATGACTGACATGACGAGTAGTAATAGCATGATAAAAAAACAGCCGGTGGAAGAGGTTATCAATCTCAGTAATTATTTTAAAATTATTAATCAGTTTAAATGGCGGATCTTTTTTCTGGCTACCGCCGTGGCTATTTTAACAGCCATTATTGTTAAAAATATCACGCCGACATTCCAAGCTACCTCAACCTTGTTGATTGAAGCTAATCAAGCCAAAGCGGTATCCTTCGAAGAGGTGATGGGCTTAGATTCCAATCGTAAAGAATATTATTTAACTCAATTTGAAATTTTAAAGTCGAACACCATTGCCGCTGCCGTTATTACTCAGCTTAACTTGCAGGATGAAGCTGAATTCCAGCCGCAACAGGGTGAGTCGGTGATGGACATGTTGCGTGACGCGCTCCCTTTCTTACCAACAGATGTCGCTGAAGTATTAACAGAGCAAGAGCTTGAAGAGCGTAAATTACGGGCTTTAATTAGGCAATTTAGTGAGCAGTTAACCATCCAACCGGTCCGTAAAACGCAATTAGTGTCTATCTCGTTTGACAGTCAGGACCCAAGGCTAGCCGCTAAAGTAGCGAATGCCGTCGGTGATGTATATATACAGCAAGATTTGTTTGATAAAATTTCGGTGAATGAAAGTGCGTCAGGGTGGTTGCACTCACGCTTGTCAGACTTACGGGTGACCTTGAATAAGTCCGAAGCCAAACTGCAAACATACAGCAATAAAGAAAATCTGATTAGCCAAAGTGGCGAAGGAGTCTCTGCATTAATTTCCAAAGAACTTGATCAAACCTCGCAGCAATTAACGCAGGCCCGCAATGAGTATAATCAATTGCGTAGTATTGTTGCGTTAGTGAAAGAACAAGGGACGAAAGATTTAGCATTGTTAGAATCCATGCCTGAAATTAGCTCGCACCCGGCGATTGTGTCATTGCGAGATAATCAAATTGAAGTGGAGTTGAAAATTTCCGATCTCTCTAAAGTGTATGGACCTAAACATCCAAAATTCAAGTCGGCACAATCAGAGTGGCACACAGTAACAAAACGCATGAAATCGCGGATCCTGAAGATCGTTTCAGGACTGGATAAAAGTTTAATCACGAAAAAGCGCAACATTAACGCGTTAGAAAGAGATCTTGCGAGTATTAAAGCCAAATATCACCGTGTGGTCAGCAAAGAGAATATTTACCGTAAGCTACAACGTGAAGTGAATACCAACCGTAAGATCTTTGATACGTTCTTATCGCGCGCCAAGGAAACGGAAGTCACCAGTGACTTTAACTCGGCGGTTGCGCGTTTTACTGATCGCGCCTTCGCCCCGGAACGGCCAATTAAACCGAAAAAAGCATTGATCGTGTTGTTGGCATTTGTGGCTACGTTTGGTTTAGGTATTGTGGCGGCGTTTGTGTTTGAATCGCTAAACGATAACTTTAAATCGGCAAAAGATATTGAAGATAAATTGTCTTTCCGCATGTTAGGATTACTGCCGTTAGTTGTGCTTAAAAAACACCAAGACTTGGAACTGCATCACTTCTTTACTGATACCGGTCGTCGCTTTGCTGAATCGGTGCGCACCTTACGTACCAGTTATATTTTAACGCATCATGAAGACGATAAAGTCATTGCTATCACATCATCGATACCCGGTGAAGGCAAGTCAACGACATCGGTTAATTTAGCATTCTCATTGGGTCAAATGGGTAATGTCTTGTTGATTGATGGTGATATGCGTAAACCGAGTATTTGTAAACGTTTTTCGATCCCCAATTATCATGCGGGTTTATCCAATATGATCGCCCAAACTGAAGTATTGGACGACTGCTTATATTACGATGACCAGTCAAATATTACCGTGATGCCATGTGGTAATTTACCGAGTAATCCACAGGAATTGTTGGCGTCTAAGCACTTTGCACAGCTCATTAAGCAGTTAAAACTGACTTACGATTACATTATTATTGATACACCGCCGATTAACGCCGTCAGTGATGCACTGATCATTGCCAAGCAGGCTGATTCGTTAATTTATGTGGTTAAAAGTGATGATACCCGCACTGGTGTGGTGAGAAACGGTGTTGGTCGTTTGGTTGATGCCAACATCAAAATTGCCGGTATTGTGCTAAATAAGGTGGATATCAGAGCAAGTTCAAATAGTGATTATTATTACGGTTATTACAGTGATAAAGCCTATGGTAGCGCTGTTAAGACTAATACATCGGCGAGTAATGATATTCTTACCGGCAAAGTTGATCCCGAGGGTAAGCTGCAATTGTTATCATGATAGTGCGCCGCGAACAAGAGGCAGTAACTGTAAAACGCACCGCAGTACCGCGAACTATGCTTGTTTTGCTGTTGTTACTTGGTTGTCTATATGCGGGTTATACGGCCTTTTATAAAGGGTATGCCAATGCCTGGTACTACCAAGCTGAGTTTGCTATCAATGCTTGGGCTAAGCAAGGCAAGGTAACCAGCCGGAGTGAATATGACTCGGCGTTGGCAGCGATTAATAAAGCCCATGCGCTTGATCCGAGTTATCCGCATTATGCCCATATTAATGGCCGTATTTTACATTGGGGCATCATCAGTGGTTTTGAAGACGAGGCTCAATACACGACGGTAAGATCTCTCTATTTAGCTGCGGTTGCACGCCGCCCAATGTGGCCTGATGTATGGATTGATCTTGCCATCACCAATAATTATCTTGATGGTTACAATGTTGATACTCAGCAATACTTGGCTAATGCAATCGAAACGGGTCCTTATATTAAAGAGGTTATTTCAGGTTCGATGCAAATTTTGTTATCGAACTGGGCGCTATTATCAGGTAAAGACAAGCAGCTCATGTTTGATCAATTTGCTAAGTCAGTTACACACCCTCATTTGTTAAAAGCTAACCTGGCTTTTGCTACATCAATCGGGAAACAAAAACTGTTGTGTTTGCAATTAAAATTTAAACCTGAATACCAGACCGTAAAATCCACTTGGTCTTACAATAAATATTGTAAATAAATCTTTATTTTCACTCTCTCTTCATTGGTCCTAATGGCTAAATACGCGTTATAACTATTCATATAAATTCGCTATGTTTTTACCCCCATAAGTTTGATGAATGTTGAGTATTTATGTAAAAATCCTTCGGCACATGCTGCTTTAATTTTAATTTTAGGTTAAAAATGTTATATTTGTGAACACTCTGCAAGAGGCTTTAACTTTATTATTGCTGAATTCACCTCAATAACCGTTGAATTCACCTATCAAATGAGTAAGTTAGGGTGATACCCAAGTTACTTCAAGATGCTATATCAGAGACGAGTAGGGTGTGCATCCTGAAGTAGCTTGGGTATATACATAACAAGGATGTCCACCATGGGTGGCATAAACTAAGAGGAATGAGTCGTGTTAGAAGCTTATCGTAAACATGTCGAAGAACGTGCCGCTGCTGGGGTTGTGCCTAAACCTCTTGATGCAGAACAAGTTGCTGGTCTAGTTGAATTGCTGAAAGCACCAATCGCTGGCGAAGAAGAATTTTTGTTAGATCTTTTAACCAATCGCGTACCACCGGGTGTGGATGAAGCTGCTTATGTTAAAGCGGGCTTTTTAACTGCGATTGTTAAAGGTGAGGCGACATCGCCGATCTTATCTGCAGAACGTGCGACTGAACTACTTGGCACGATGCAAGGTGGTTACAACATCGAAACATTGGTTGAATTACTCGATGTTGACGCGCTGGCTCCGATTGCTGCAAAAGGTTTGTCACACACACTATTAATGTTCGATGCTTTCTATACGGTTGAAGAAAAAGCTAAAGCAGGTAATAAATTCGCACAGCAAGTGATGCAATCTTGGGCTGATGCTGAATGGTTCTTAAAGAAACCTGCAGTGGCGAAAAAACTCACTGTTACTGTATTTAAAGTACCTGGCGAAACCAATACCGATGACTTATCTCCGGCACCCGATGCATGGTCTCGCCCTGATATTCCATTGCATGCACTGGCAATGCTTAAAAATGAGCGTGAAGGTGTTTCTGCAAATCCATTGCAAGAAATTGAAAAACTAAAAGAAAAAGGCCATCAAGTTGCTTACGTTGGTGATGTTGTTGGTACTGGTTCTTCGCGTAAATCAGCAACTAACTCTGTGTTATGGTGCATGGGTGATGATATCCCATTCGTACCGAACAAACGTGGTGGTGGTATTTGTATTGGTTCTAAGATCGCGCCAATTTTCTTCAATACCATGGAAGATTCAGGTGCACTACCACTCGAATTTGATGTAACTAGCTTAAATACTGGTGACGTTATCGATATCTTCCCTTATGAAGGTGTTGTTAAAAATCACGAAACTGGCACAGTGATCACTGAGTTCAAGATAAAAACTGATGTAATTCTTGATGAAGTGCGTGCTGGTGGTCGTATCCCACTGATTATTGGTCGTGGTTTAACGACGCGTGCGCGTATCGCCCTTGGTCTAGAAGATTCAACGGTATTCCGTTTACCTGCAGACGTTGCAGCTTCAAGCAAAGGTTATACCTTGGCGCAGAAGATGGTTGGTAAAGCATGTGGTGTAGCAGGCGTACGGCCTAACCAATATTGCGAACCAAAAATGACCACGGTTGGTTCTCAAGATACCACGGGTCCAATGACACGTGATGAGCTAAAAGATTTAGCTTGTCTGGGTTTCTCGGCTGACTTAGTGATGCAGTCTTTCTGCCATACGGCGGCTTATCCAAAACCAGTGGATGTTGAAACTCACCATACACTGCCTGACTTTATCCGTAACCGCGCGGGTGTGTCGTTACGTCCAGGTGATGGTGTAATTCACTCTTGGTTAAACCGTATGTTACTACCTGATACAGTAGGTACTGGTGGTGATTCACATACCCGTTTCCCATTAGGTATTTCTTTCCCTGCGGGTTCTGGTCTGGTTGCATTCGCAGCAGCAACTGGCGTTATGCCACTGGATATGCCTGAATCTATTTTGGTGCGCTTTAAAGGTGAACTACAACCGGGTATCACACTACGTGATCTCGTCAATGCAATCCCTTATTATGCGATTAAACAAGGCCTACTGACTGTTGAGAAAGCAGGTAAAATTAATGCATTCTCTGGTCGGATACTGGAAATTGAAGGTCTACCCGATCTAAAAGTTGAGCAAGCATTCGAATTATCGGATTCATCTGCTGAACGTTCTGCGGCAGGTTGTTCTATCAAGCTTAACGAAGCGCCAATCATTGAATACCTAGAGTCTAACATCGTGATGTTAAAGTGGATGATTGCTGAAGGTTATGGCGATGCGAAGACGATTGCTCGTCGTGTAGTTGAAATGCAAGCATGGATCGCTAATCCACAATTGCTTGAAGCGGACGCGGATGCAGAATACGCTGAGATCATCGAAATCGATCTGGCGGATGTGACAGAGCCTATCCTAGCTTGTCCAAATGACCCAGATGATGTGAAACTATTATCTGCTGTTGCGGGTGTTAAAATTGACGAAGTATTCGTGGGTTCCTGTATGACTAATATCGGTCATTTCCGTGCAGCGGGTAAACTACTGGAGAAATTCAACGGTACACTGCCAACACGTATGTGGATTGTTCCACCAACGCGTATGGATGCCGCACAATTAAGTGATGAAGGTTACTATGCAATCTTCGGTAAAGCGGGCGCTCGTACCGAAATGCCAGGTTGTTCACTGTGTATGGGTAACCAAGCACGTGTGGGTGATAATACCACGGTTGTTTCTACGTCAACGCGTAACTTTCCGAACCGTTTAGGTAATGGTGCTAACGTTTACCTCAGTTCTGCTGAAGTTGCTGCAGTCGCGGCGATTAAAGGTAAGATCCCTACGGTTGCAGAGTACATGGAACTGGCGTCTGAGATTGATGCAACAGCGGCGGATACCTACCGTTACTTAAACTTCGATAAAATTTCGTCTTACATTGAAAAAGCGAACGAAGTGATTGTTCAAGAAGCAGTTTAATTAGCATTCGGCTAACTTAAACGCTCGCTGCTTTAGTATAAGCGGCAAATTTGCTAAAATAAACGGCGATCTATGGTTCACATGGGTCGCCGTTTTTTTTGAATCGGGTATTAATATAAAATAGTATCGTAAGCTATCCTAATAGGAACATGCAGAGTGATCACACATAAATTCATTGCTGAAAATCTGGTCGGTAGAGATTATTTTGTTGGTGACATCCACGGCGAGCTACCGCTATTAATGCGTGCCTTGACCCGCTGCCGTTTTGATTTTGATAACGACCGGTTATTTTCAGTCGGTGATATGATTGATCGCGGACCACAATCATTGCATACCTTAAACTTGCTCAATGAATCGTGGTTTTTTGCCGTACTTGGTAACCATGAAGAGATGTTGCTTGCTGAAGATGAGCATAAGTTGACTCGTCTACATAAAAACGCCGGGGGAGAATGGTTTTATGCGCTTGCTCCAGAACAGCAAACTGCTTGTAAGTTACTAATTAAACAACATTGCAGTTATGCGCTAACGGTTAAAACGGCGCAGGGTTCTGTCGGCATTAGTCATGCGTTTGCGCCTGTTGATTGGCATGTGTTTTTGGATGAGAGCGGCATAGAGTCAAGTTTACTGGATGATTTAGTTTGGTCTACTGCCCCGTATGTAGCGGTTAAAAAAGGCGAATTTAGCCGGATTGACAATGTTGATGTCACCATTCATGGCCATGTTAATTGTAGCCAGGTAGTGACGAATCAGAACCAACTGTGGATTGATACGTTAAGTAAAACTAAACGTTTAACTGTGCTGTCGAGCAAGCAAATATTTTCGGTTATTTAATACTGCTGTTGTTGCTACAATCTCAGTGAGAGCACCTATTAAACTTTTTTCTATTAACTAAAAGCAGGCATAACCGTGGATTTTGAATTTCGTAAAGATACCCTAACTGATACCTATCGAGTAATAATATCAATGGAGCAGACTGCGTTAGGTAGTTGGATACAAGGCACTTTAGGCACGGATAAAGCCACTATTGCGTTGATTCAAGCTGAAATTGATTTATTAAAAGTCCGTAAAAAACAAGAGTATCGTTTAGTTGGTGATGAGATGACATTAACCCTGACCCAAGAAGATGCGTGTGCGTGTACTAATTCGGAGTTAATGGATTTTGGTGACGTGCTTGAAGACGACATGAATTTGTATGATGCAGAAACAATGGCTGTGTGTGGCCTGGAGGATTTTGAGATCATACTCCAAGCTTGGTTAGAGTTTATCTGATCGTTATGGGGGAGGTTAGACGAAAAACGACCTGAATAACAGGCCCTTATTGAGACGATATTTGAATATACGTAATCAGGAATTGTGTTCCAATTACAGGTTAAGCGACCTGATGCTTAAATAATGCTGAGATGCTGTTTTTTGCCTGAATTAAACTTTCAGTTGCCATCGATTCACTTATTCCCATGCCTTCAGCATAAATAAATTGCGTGGAAGACAATCCCATGAATCCTAAGATGTTCCTAAGCCATGGTGTTTGCGTATCCATATGAGCATTGTCACCGCCAAACATGCCTCCACGCGTACACAATATATAAACAGGTTTATTATTTAATAACCCCATTGGACCTTTTTCAGTGTATTTAAATGTCACTCCTGCTCGCAGAACATAGTCTAAATAAGTTTGAAATATGGAAGGCGCCGCTAAATTGTATAATGGCATTCCGATCACCACTGCATCAGCCTCTCTAAGCTCATCAATTAAATGACCAGACAGTGCCAAAGCTTCTTGTTGAGCTTGAGTTTCACTTTGCCCCTGTTTTAATGCATTAATTACCATTTCATTTAAGTGTGGTATTGGTGACTTAGCTAAATCTCTTTCAACTACGTTACCGCCTTGCTCTAACCAATCTGCGATAAAATGCGAGACTAGTTTACCTGACTGCCCACCTGCATGTTGTAATGAAGTATTTATGGCTAATAATTTTTTGGTCATTATTCGTTACTCCTTTATATATAGCTAAGTGTGTTAAATATTTTTCTTTGTTTTGATACTATCGGTCTACGACCATGCATTACTCGGGTATTATCCATTACACTTGAAATTGCGACTCGCGGTGAGATATACAATATCGTTTTCCACTGTAGTTATGATGTTCATTTACTTATATCCTTATTTACAAATTAGTGGTGAAATTGATCAAATTATGCTTTATACAAGCTTCGATGACATCGCGACGCGGTCGCCCCGTAATAGTAAAGTACTCGGTCATGAAGGCATTTCGGTCTTTTGGAATCAGGTAATTATTGAGCTGAGAAAACGAAGGTAATTCATTCGATAATGCTTTAATACTCAAATCCAATTCAGCTTTAGTCACTTTATCGTTAGCAGGTACGATAATACCTGACAGATAATCTTTGCCGTCACCAAAGATGACTATCTGCTCTATTAATTCACTTCCGCGATAAACAGACTCGACATGTTCTGGACAAATATTTCTAGCACTCGATAAAATGATAATATTCTTTTTTCGACCACTAATTCTTAAATAACCGTCATCATCCAACGAACCAATATCACCTGTAAAAAACAGCCCATTTTTTACGGGATTATTCACCTTTTCGCCATCTAGGTAACCGCAAAATAAACTGTTAGACCGTATTGCAATTTCTCCGTCGATAATTTCTACTTGGGTATGCTTAAGTGGTTTACCTACCGTTCCTTTTTTTCTGCAAAGGCGAGTATTAAGCGATATAACAGATGTATTTTCGGAGACACCGTACCCTTCATATACACAAATGCCCATTTCGTCCAAAAACTCAGTTGCTTCCTGATTTACAGTACCGCCCCCGGTTAATACATAGGTATCATTTTGCGGGAAGAAATAAGCCTTAGGATCGATGCCTTTTTCCTGTAAGTGCAGTGCCTGCACAGACAAGTCTTCAATCAATCGAGGGGGTAAAAAATAAAAATTAGCATCTGCATGACGGATTAATTCCAAATAGGTATCTGAATCCGTATACGTTAAACCAAAAGCGGGCACATGGTCCGGTTTAAAAATTACTTTACCACCACTAACAAGAGGCAAATATAGAGCCAAAATTTGCTCTATCAATAAGGACATAGGTTGAAAAGAGAAATAGTTTAAAGAATTCTCAGCACAGATCCCATCAGTCAGTTTATCGAGCATGTTTGCCAATGCTTGTTCATTGACAATTGCGCCTTTGGGGTTGGAAGTAGTGCCCGACGTATGCACGATTTTTCTCCAGCTCGGATCCCGATTACCATTGTTTCGCAACGGCTGGCCTGGATTTATCTGCTTCCCATTATTATCCAAAAATACAACACTCTGATTTATTTTTTGCAAACGTGTATAAACATTGTCATTATCAACAATACAGTAGTCAGCATTTTCAAAAAAATGTGCAATTTGCGTATCAGAAAATTCAAGTGGCACTGTCATATTGACAGCTCCAACCTTTAACAAAAACAAATCAAAGATCATATACTGAACAGGATCAGCATGAGTCAAACAGACAATTTTCCCTGTAAGGTCTAAATGAGCATAACTCTGCTCTAATAAGCTTAATCTTTCTTGTAGTTGTTTTACTGTTACCTTTAATTGTGCTTTTTCTATCACAATTTCGTGGTCTTCTCTTTGTTCTAGTTTTGAAAAAAGCACATTTTTAATTGTTAACATATTAATATCCCTTTAATTTTCAAGCACAATTTTTAGAAAATGCATTTATTGGTGCACAAATATTCAAACATTGTCTAACTAAAAAATCTTCTTTATCGTTACAAGCACTAGTAAATGAATCTTCAAGATTTACTAGACATGTAATGGGTTTAAAATCGTAATATCTGCCCCAGTCATCCCTGTTAATATTTGCATAATCTGAGTTAGAAAAAACCAAAGGTGACATGTTCCAGTGGCACTTCAACGAAACGAGATCTCTAATCACTTCAGTAATGGTGACTAGAGCGTAATCATAACCCAGCTTGTAAGCCAAAATAGGCGCACATATGAGCATCATTCGGGATGTGAAATCACCGCTGGTTGAACAAAGTGCAGTTAATTCAACCATTTTATTCTTATTAAAATTCAGTTCGGGTGAGACCACTTTCATGTAATCTTCAATATCATAAGGAAGGTACATTTCAGAGAATTGCTTAGCGTTCTCATTTGGAAATACCACCCCAAAACAAGAAATGATCTCATATCCTTCAGGCCCCCGTTCTTCAAGTACCATGTAAAGCGATTTTTTAGAAATAGTCTGCTTTACCTTAAGTTTGTGCGTGTAAACGTTCTGGCAATAAGCAACCGCCGCCGCATAATCACCAATACTTTCCGGCCCTATTACTCTCATCCTGAGACGGTCGAACCCTAGTTTGCTTCCTGCATTACTAAACAACATAATTATCCCTTAAATACTATTTACTGTGCTGCTTTTTCACCAGAAGTCCACTGTATATAAAACAAAGACAATATTGATATAACAGATGAAAATACAACAATGGAATTGACTTCCATAGAAAAGAATCCGAAATTAATTAACACCACACATATAGGCGTGAGATAGGAAAATGACGATATTTTGATCGGTGCAATCCATTTAGTAGCGTATTGCACCGAGAAAAAAGTGAATACCGTACAAAACAGCACCAAAAATATAAGCTCAACCACGACAATGGTGTTGGGATTAAAAATCAGTTTTTCTGGTGATAGTAAAAGATATAAAAACATCCATACCGTATTGCCAAGTAAGATATAGAAGGTACTCACCAGAGGCGGCTCTCCGGAGGTATATTTTTTAGTGACATTAAAAAAACACGCCATGCATATAGTGCCTAGTAAAAAAATTAAATCCCCCATGTTCACGATTTTTAAAATATCAAAAAATGATAATTTACCTTGTGTTACCACCACCATACTCGCGAGGGTCGACAGTATAAGCGGAACAATATAATGCTTTAATTTCGTATCTTTGAAAGTGAACCAAGCGATCAACAAAGAGACACTTGGCATTAAGGTGTAAATAACACTGGTATTAAAAGCACTCGTTAATTTCAATGCTTCAAACGTGCTAATAAAGAACATGGCATAAAATGAACTGACAAATAGATAAGCTTTCCATCTCTGGGGGATGATGGAGACTGATAACCCTTTAAGCTGAATAAATATGTAAAACAGAGCGGAAGAAATTACAAACCGAATACATAAAGCCAGTTCCGCAGATATATATTGCATCAATGATTTTGATACAGGAAAAGACGCCGCAACACATATGGTTGCCACCAACATCATTAGACTGGCGTTCCTTGTCTTATTTTTCTGATCCATCTTTATCTCTAACATTCTCATTCCTTTTCATACTAATTTTAAATAGAACCTTGAGTTAATACCCTTAATGTACTTCAGAATTAAGTATCTTAACTACATATATCTTAATTGACTTTATCTTAACGGCAACTATCTTAATTGTAAACTACTTAATGATAAATATCTTAATCATGTGTATCTTTATCGTGAGTATCACAATTTAAAGTAACTTAGTGTTAATATAATAAACTTTAAGATACATTCAAATTTTTTAATGTTAAGATGCAGAAAATGGGGGAAAGTATTAACTATGAAAATTGATAAAATTGATCTACAAGTGAAGCAGTGGCACGAAGTTCGTCCTGATATAGAACCTGAGATTATGGGACTCTTTGCTCGTCTACTTAGGGTAAGTAACCATATTTCTAAGGGGATATGGGACCAGCACAAATCCATGGGATTATCAAAAGGTGATTTCGATATTCTCGCGACACTGAGACGCAATGGAGAACCCTATATAATGACGCCAACCGACTTATATAAGTCAACTATGCTAACCTCCGGTGCTATTACCAACCGCCTCGACAAACTTGAAAAAACAGGATGGATTGAGAGGACCCATAGCCAACACGACAGACGCAGCTATTTGGTTAAGCTCAGTGATCAAGGTATGGAAAAAATCGACAATTCCTTGTTAGCCCATGTTGAAAATGAACACGCTTTATCAGCATCATTAACACAAAAACAAAAGAGTCAATTAGATGCGTTACTAAAAATTTGGCTGATTCAGTTTGAGGGTGAGTTAGACTCTGCGGACTAGGGATGTACTCAAAAGCCGATGACTCTGCATGACTAATACCATTCAGTAATAAAACGGTCATTGTTAGGCGATTTCTAACAATGACTGTGAGCGTTGAATTCTCAACGTACTGGTATTCATTTTTTTAAACAAGAAATAAATCTACAATTTCCAATACGGTAATCCTCCCGAAAAAGCCCACAACTCATTATCCTAATGTCGTCCGTGATAAATTTGCTGTGAACAGCACTTACAAAGCTTATCTAATTGAGGTAGACTTCTGGATGGCTAATCTATTACTTAAGGATGGGAATAATGCCGATTAGAATTAAAGACGGGCTACCGGCTGCCGAAATATTAGGTAATGAAAATATTTTTGTGATGCTCGAGTCACGCGCAACCAAGCAAGAAATCAGACCGCTGCAGTTGGTTATTCTTAACCTTATGCCGAAAAAAATTGAGACTGAAAATCAAATTTTACGGTTATTGTCGAATACGCCATTACAAGTCAATGTGGAATTCTTACGCATTGACTATCGCGCCTCTAAAAATACTCCCCAAGAACATATTGATAAGTTTTATCATGACTTTGAGCGCATTCGTCATAATAATTATGATGGTTTAATTATTACCGGTGCGCCATTAGGTTTAGTCGGTCATGATGACGTGGTGTATTGGCCACAAATCGAAGAGATCATTAACTGGTCGAAAACCCACGTGGTATCGACGTTATTCTTATGCTGGGCTGCACAAGCGGCATTAAAAATTCTGCACGGCGTTGATAAAAAAGTCCACGAGACAAAATTTTCCGGTGTCTACCCACAGCAAACGTTCCATCGTCATAACCCATTAGTACGTGGTTTTGATGATGAATTCCCCGTACCTATGTCGCGCTATGCCAATTTCTCTGCAGCGATGTTTGCAGGTACAGATCTCGACATCCTAGCTGCGAATGATGAGACCGGGGTGTATTTAGCGGCATCAAAAGACTGCCGCCAGGTATTTGTCACTGGTCATCCAGAATACAGTGCCGACACCTTACATCAAGAATATATGCGTGATATTACCGACGGTGTGGAGGCGGCTGTCCCCGCTAATTACTATAAAGGTAATAATGCTGAAAATGCCCCTCTTGTTACTTGGCGCAGTCATGGTAATCTGCTTTATAGCAACTGGTTAAACTATTATGTTTATCAACAAACGCCATATGACTTAAACGATCTATAACTGTCACGAGTGTAGCTATTCGAATAGATAGTCGAGCAAATAGATTAGTATCAAATAATAAGACTCAGGATTGAGTCTGCAGTACATTAACGAGGGATCTTGTGGCTACTATAAAAATCAAACAACAGCTGGAACAGCAATTAAAACAACGTATCATGCTTATCGATGGCGGCATGGGTACGATGATCCAAGACTATAAATTAGCAGAAGCAGATTACCGTGGTGAACGTTTTGCTAACTGGCATTGCGACGTCAAAGGTAATAATGATTTATTGGTCTTAAGTAAGCCACAGCTCATTGCTGACATTCATAAAGAGTACCTCGACGCGGGCGCCGATATTCTTGAAACCAATACCTTCAATGCCACGACTATCGCAATGGCAGATTATGATATGGCATCCTTATCGGCAGAGATTAACCGTGAAGCCGCGCGTATCGCCCGTCAAGTTGCCGATGAAAAAACCGCAGAAAACCCGGATCGTCCGCGTTTTGTGGCCGGTGTTCTGGGTCCAACCAACCGTACTTGTTCTATTTCGCCTGACGTAAACGATCCCGCTTTCCGTAATACCTCTTTTGATCTAATGGTTGAAGCCTATATCGAATCAACCAAAGCGTTAATCGAAGGCGGTGCCGATATTATTCTCATCGAGACTATCTTTGATACCTTGAATGCTAAAGCGGCGGTCTTTGCGGTTAAAACTGTTTTTGAAGAACTTGGCTTTGAATTACCTATTATGATCTCGGGTACCATTACCGATGCCTCGGGTCGGACTCTGACGGGTCAAACCACAGAAGCATTTTATAATTCATTACGCCATGCCGAACCGATCACTTTTGGTCTTAACTGTGCATTAGGCCCAGATGAATTACGTCAATATGTTGATGAGTTGTCACGTATCTCAGAAAGTTATGTTACCGCGCACCCCAATGCGGGTTTACCTAATGCCTTTGGTGAATATGATTTAAGCCCGGAAGACATGGCTGTACATATTAAGGAATGGGCTGAAGCCGGTTTCTTAAATATGGTCGGTGGTTGTTGTGGTACCACGCCAGAACATATTAAGGCGATGGCTGATGCTGTGGAAGGTGTTAAGCCGCGTCAATTACCTGAAATCGAAATCGCCTGTCGTTTAAGTGGACTTGAGCCATTAACGATAAAGAAAGACAGCTTGTTTATTAACGTTGGAGAACGTACCAACGTTACCGGTTCGGCACGTTTCAAGCGTCTGATTAAAGAAGAAAACTACGACGAAGCCCTGCATGTTGCCCTACAGCAAGTCGAAGCTGGCGCGCAGATCATCGATATTAATATGGATGACGGTATGCTGGATTCGTTGCATTGTATGCATCGATTTTTAAACTTAGTGGCGTCAGAACCCGATATTTCGAAAGTGCCAATCATGATCGACTCATCGAAATGGGAAATTCTTGAAGCGGGTCTGAAATGCGTACAGGGTAAAGCGATTGTTAACTCAATCTCGCTTAAAGAGGGTGAAGATAACTTCCGCCATCAAGCTAAATTAATCCGTCGTTATGGCGCTGCTATGATAGTGATGGCCTTCGATGAAGATGGCCAAGCAGATACCCAAGAACGTAAATTTCAAATTTGTAAGCGTTCTTACGACATCCTGGTGAATGACGTTAATTTCCCGCCGGAAGATATTATTTTCGATCCAAATATCTTTGCCGTTGCCACCGGTATTGATGAGCATAATAACTATGCCGTTGATTTCATTGAAGCAGTGAAAGACATTAAACGTGAATTACCGCATGCGATGATCTCGGGCGGTGTCTCTAATGTATCCTTCTCGTTCCGTGGTAACAACCCGTTGCGTGAAGCGATCCATGCCGTGTTCTTGTACTACGCTATCCGTGAAGGCATGGATATGGGTATTGTTAATGCGGGGCAGTTGGCGATCTATGATGATCTGCCGAAAGAGCTGCTGGATGGTGTCGAAGATGTGATCCTTAATCGCAATGATAATGCCACGGAAGCGCTGCTCGTTCTTGCCGAGAAGTACCGCGATTCAGGTGTTGAAGTCGAAGCGGAAACCCAAGAGTGGCGCAGCTTTGAGGTGAATAAACGTTTAGAGTACGCCTTAATTAAAGGTATTACTGAATTTATCGAAGACGATACCGAAGAAGCTCGTCAACAAGCAACCCTGCCATTAGAAGTGATCGAAGGTCCGTTAATGGATGGCATGAATGCGGTTGGTGATTTATTTGGTGCCGGTAAAATGTTCTTACCCCAGGTGGTTAAATCTGCGCGGGTAATGAAACGGGCGGTATCTTACTTAAATCCTTACATTGAAGCATCAAAACAAAAAAAATCGTCAAACGGTCGAATATTACTAGCCACCGTAAAAGGCGACGTTCACGATATCGGCAAAAATATTGTCGGTGTGGTGTTGCAGTGTAATAACTATGAGATCATCGATATGGGCGTGATGGTCTCGTGTGATGATATCTTGAAAAAAGCAGTGGAAGAAAACTGCGATATTATCGGCTTATCCGGTTTGATCACCCCGTCACTCGATGAAATGGTGCATGTGGCAAAAGAGTGTCAGCGTAAAGGCTTTAAACTGCCGATCCTGATTGGTGGTGCAACCACATCCAAAGCGCATACTGCGGTGAAAATTGAGCAACACTATGACGAACCGGTTATCTATGTTTCCAATGCATCACGCGCAGTCGGGGTGGTAGCGGCATTATTGTCAGAAACCAAGAAACCGGTACTGGTCGCGAGAATGGCCAAAGAATACGAGGTGGCGCGTGAGCAACATGCCCGTAAACGACCACGCAGCGCGCCGGTAACACTTGAAGTAGCCCGTGCCAATAAAGCGCCAATTGATTGGGTTAACTATACGCCGCCAGTCCCGAAAACATTGGGTGTGAAAAAATACATTAGTTACTCGATTGCGGAATTGCGCAAATACATCGATTGGACCCCGTTCTTCATGACCTGGACTTTGGCGGGTAAATATCCGCGTATTCTTACCGATGACGTGGTTGGTGTCGAAGCGACCAGTTTATTTAATGATGCTAACGACATGCTGGATCGTTTAGAAGTAGGCGGCGCTGGGCTTGAAGGTGTGCCTGACGATTATAAAATATCTGTCAATGGCGTGATTGGTTTATTCCCTGCCAATACCGTTAATGACGATACTATCGAAGTATATACCGATGAAACGCGGTCACAGGTATTAACCAAACTGGAGCACCTACGTCAGCAAACCAAGAAAAAACCAGGGCAGTACAATAATAGCCTTGCTGATTTTGTGGCGCCGAAAGATTCAGGTAAGTTTGATTATATCGGCGCATTTGCCGTTACTGGTGGTATTGGTGAAGATGACGTAGCGAATTACTTCAAAGGTATTGAAGATGATTACAACGCCATTCTGATCCAGTCTGTGTGTGACCGTTTAGCGGAAGCGATGGCCGAGCGTCTACATGAACTGGTACGTAAAGAAGAGTGGGGGTTCACGCAGACCGAAGAATGGAACAACGATGATCTGATCCGTGAAAAGTACCAAGGAATTCGTCCGGCGCCTGGTTATGCAGCCTGTCCTGAGCATACCGAGAAAGGTACTATTTGGGAATTATTAGACCCAGACAGTATCGGTATGAAGCTCACCTCTTCGTATGCAATGTGGCCGGGTGCGGCGGTATCTGGGTTGATATTTTCCCATCCAGAATCACGTTATTTTGCGGTTGCCTCGATTCAAGAAGACCAAGTGAAAGATTATGCAGAGCGTAAAAACATGACGCTTGAAGAAGCCGAACGTTGGTTAGGGCCTAACTTAGGCTATGCACCTGATTAATCTGTAGCGTTTGAACCGTATTGATTAAACACGCGCTGTTAATAATAGCAGGCTTAGTTTAATGAATACTCGGTGATAACTGGTTTACTGACAGAATAAAAAATGCCCGTCATAGTGATAACTATACGGGCATTTTTATATCTGATTATCAGTGCGACACGTTAGTAATGATTAACTTGCCGGTAATGACTGCACTTTAGTGCGTACAAACAACGGTTTTTTACGTTGGGTTAATACATTGCCGAATATCACCAATACCAGTCCTAGCGTTGAGTACAGCGTCCAATGATAATCTTCAAATACTGCCGATACACTCAAGGCTACAATCGGGGTGATAACTAAAATATACGCGGCGTTACTGGCCCCTAAACGATCGACTAAGATAAGATAAAAGGTAAAGCCAAGTACCGATGCCGGAATGGCGAGATACAATAAACTGCCGATGTATTGCGTTGTCATCGTAAACTCAAACGAGATGCCGCGGACTAATATAATCATCAACAGCGCGACACAACCATACACCATGGCATAGCTGGTGGCAGTAAAGGGCTGCACATTATTCTTGGTATTACGTATGCTCAGCATATTGCCAATCGAGAAACACCAAGTGCCAAGTAGGGCAAATAACAGACCGTACAAAGTATCTTGCGACCAATCTGTTTGCAGTAAATCACTCGCAAACAACAAGCTAATACCGGCAAGTCCAAGTATGGCACCGAACCAAAAATTAGCGTTGGTTTGGGTTTTGTAAAATAGCTTACTGTGAACAGCGTTGAATACCGGTGCGCTTGCCATAAACACAGCGACTAAACCACTGGGTATATACAAAGTCGCACTGTAAAAGGCGAGGAAATTACAACAGAATAAACACACGCCTTGCAGGGCCAAAAAAGCATGGTCTTTACGTTTTACGGGTTGCAGTTTACCGCATAATTTACCGACCACAAACATGACCGCTGCCGCAATTGCAAAGCGGTAAAAGATGGAGACTTCCATCGGCACATCACCGTGTTGCCACTTGATTGATATCCACGAAAAACCCCAAATAAATATCATTGAAACATAAAGTAATGCTGACATAACGGTTCCTTCTTTATTACGACCACAATTAATTAGTCTGCATTATGCAGGTATTTTGATGTTGTAAATATCACGATACCGGCAAAACTAACACAATATTGCGGTTTAATGATTAGCATGATAACAGTAGCAGTTGAGCAATCTGCCATTAATGGTAGTATTTTGTTATGCCGTTAATAAAACCAGTAATGGACCCGCTGGATATTGCCTTACCTCAACTTGAGCTCAGTGCAACTAGCTTTGAACAATCGCCCAGTAAGATCTGTTTACGACAAATGTCGTTAACGGATGCACTGTCGTGGGCGCATTATCAAAACGAACATGATCGCTTATATTATGTGAATAATAAGCAGCACACGTTGAGTTTGTACATGTCTGGCGGTTATGAAACCCACCGTACTGATGTGAATTCTGGGTTTGGCGCGCCAGGTAAATTTTGCCTGATGCCAAAAGATTCTGAAAGTCATTGGCAACTGGGGCAAACACAGCAATTCATGCACTTATATTTTAGTGATGATTACCTCAAACAGCTGGCGCTGAAAGTGTTTGATATTGATCCGCGGATGTTACAGCTGCCGGAATTAACCTTTACCAATGATGCTGCTACCGAAGCTCTGTTTCGTCATTGTATGGCGACCAGTGATTGGCAGAACGGAAATGCTCATCTCGCCATGGAGCAAGTGACCAATACTATCTTAGTGTCGATGTTGCAGAATATGGGCATCACTAAATTAACCACCGCGGTGAAAGGTGGCTTATCACCAAAGGTTGCAGCGTTAGTGTGTGATTACATGCAGGCTAACTTCCAGCGTCAGGTTTATCTGGCCGAACTGGCTGACTTAGCGCAACTGAGTGAATATCATTTTTGCCGGATGTTTAAACAAAGCATGGCACAAACACCGCAAGCGTATTTGTTGGCAATCCGGATTGAGCGGACGAAACAAGCGATACAAGCCGGTCATTTGCCCTTAGCTGAGATTGCCTTACAATGTGGTTTTTCAAATCAGAGTCACATGGGGCGTTATTTTAAAAAATGTGTCGGTGTGTCCCCCAGTGCTTATCGTCGTCATTGTCTTTGTTGATTCATGGGTTCTAAATAGTGTCGAAGAACCCGCTGCCATGACCCATAATCTATCGACTATGGTATTTATTGCTAAAATAGACTGTCATGATGACTAAGTTATATAGATGACACGGTTTAAATACGGGCGTACAATCAGCTGCTTAGCTAATTATGTTGTTTTTTGGAGAGTGGCATGGAAAACGTCCGTCTTACACAATACAGTCACGGTGCTGGTTGTGGCTGTAAAATATCCCCGCAAGTTTTAGACAAGATCTTACATTCAAAGATTGCCCCTTTTCATGATCCAAATTTATTGGTGGGGAATGAGAGTAAGGATGATGCGGCGGTATTTGATCTGCAAAATGGTACCGCAATCGTCAGCACTACCGATTTTTTTATGCCTATCGTGGATGATCCTTATGATTTTGGCCGGATAGCGGCAACCAATGCGATCAGTGATATTTATGCCATGGGCGGTAAACCCATCATGGCGATTGCCATCCTCGGTTGGCCGGTTAACGTATTGCCCCCGGAAGTCGCTCAAAAGGTCATTGAAGGCGGACGGGCAGTATGTCGTGATGCTGGTATTTCTCTGGCTGGTGGCCACTCGATAGACACGCCAGAGCCGATCTTTGGGTTGGCCGTAACCGGGATCGTGCCAACTGAACGGGTAAAACGGAATAATCAAGCCGAAAGCGGCTGCCAGCTTTTTTTGACCAAACCGCTGGGTATCGGGGTACTGACAACCGCAGAGAAACAATCCAAATTACGTGATGAGCATAAGGGTATTGCTTGTGAGTTGATGTGTCAGCTTAATAAATCCGGTGAAGACTTTGCCAATGTAACCGGGGTAAAAGCGATGACGGATGTGACCGGATTTGGTTTACTGGGACACCTGACTGAGATCTGCGAAGGCAGTCAATTAAAAGCAGAAATCTGGTTCGATAAAGTACCGTATTTACCCGCGGTCTTTGATTATATCGACCAAGGTTGTGTGCCCGGTGGCACCGCGCGAAATTATGCCAGTTATGCCGATAAAATTGGAACGATCACATCGCAGCAGCAATCATTACTCTGTGATCCGCAAACTTCGGGGGGGTTATTATTGGCGGTCAGCCCCGATGCTGTGGATGAGGTTCGAGCTATAGCGCGGTTACATAATATTGACCTGCAAGCGATCGGTGCATTAAAACCGCAAGATGGTCCCGTACTGATCGAGATCTGCTAATGGCTCGTGACAATAGCAGTCATTATCGCGAGCTATTTCTCAGCGATACCCCGATGATGGATATGCGTGCGCCAGTGGAGTTTGCCCAAGGTGCATTTCCGACCTCACACAGCTATCCGCTGATGCTTGACGATGAAAGAGCCGCCGTCGGAACTTGTTATAAAGAACAAGGACAAGATGCGGCGATTGAGTTAGGTCATCGCCTGGTTGGTGGTGAGCGCAAGGCCGAGCGCGTTGCACAGTGGCGTGCCTTTTGTGACGCCAATCCCAATGGTTACCTGTATTGTTTCCGGGGGGGATTACGTTCGCGGATCAGTCAGCAATGGCTGCAGGAAGCGGGGATTGATTATCCGTTTATCGAAGGCGGCTATAAAGCGTTGCGGCGTTTCTTGCTGGCGACGATAGAGAGTGTGGCGGCATCGCCATTTACCTTATTGGCGGGGTTCACTGGTTGTGGTAAAACGCAGTTGATTAATTCGCTTCCAAATGGCCTTGATCTGGAAGGTGCTGCCAATCATCGTGGTTCGTCGTTCGGTCGCTATGTGACGGCGCAGCGCACTCAAATTAACTTTGATAATACCTTAGCTATTGATATTTTGAAAAAACAAGCACAAGGTTGCCTGTCATTTATTCTTGAAGACGAAGGGCGAAATGTGGGTTCGGTGAACGTACCAATATCAATCTATAAGGCGATGCAAGTCGCGCCGATTGCCGTTATTGATGATCCTCTTGATGTGCGGTTAGCACGCTTGTTGGACGATTATGTGATCCGGATGCAGCATGATTTTGTTGCTGCTTATGGCGAGGAGAAGGGCTGGCATCAGTTTGCTGCGTATCTTGAAAAAGGTCTATTTAGTATTCGTAAACGCTTAGGTCATGAACGTTACAGTCATATTGTTGCGCTTCAGCAACGCGCCATTAAATTACAGCAGCAGAGCAATGTAGCCGATGATCACCTGCAATGGTTAACGCTGATCCTGGAACAGTATTACGATCCCATGTACCGTTATCAGTTGAATAAGAAAGCCGAACGTATTGTATTTCGTGGCGATTATGATGCGGTACAATCGTGGCTGATGGCTCCGCATAGCGGATAAATTATGCCTTCATTTCACCGTTACAGGGAGATGAAGGCTAGCGGTCAGGTGCGTTGATATAGTTCAAAACAAACCTGTCCTGCTTGCTTTTCTTTTAAGATAGTCCAGTTAGCCGGTAATTTAACTTGATTAAGTTCTTTCTCGCGCTCGATATAAATGACTGCGTCCGCACTTAACCAATTGTTTGCTTCGAGCTTGGCGCAGCAATCTTCGAGTAAGTCTTGACGAAACGGTGGGTCGATAAATATTAAGTCATAGCGGTGTTCGGGTACTGTAGTGAGTAGGTGTAAGGTATCGCCACGTACTAATGTCGCGTTGTCGGCGTCCAGTAAATCGATATTTTGCTGTAGCTGGCTGGCTGCACTGGGATCTTTTTCAAACAATAACCCCGAGTTAGCATAACGGGACAGAGCTTCAAAAATTAACCCGCCACTGCCAGCAAACAGGTCCAGACAACGGCTATTCCGGACATAAGGGGATAACCAGTTGAAAACGGTTTCTTTAATGCGGTCGGTGGTGGGACGCAGGCCGATGACATCTTTAACGGGCAGCTTGCGACCACGCCATTGCCCGCTGATAATGCGGATGTGCCCAGCAGGACGTTGATTTTGTTGTTTTGTGCGAGATTTTGCCATAGTAATTCTTTGTCTGGACAGAATAATGGTAATATACTCAAGCAACTTAGAAATGCAAGTTCTAGTGCTCGGGTTGATACCGGATCACACTGTCACTTGTAGGTGAAGTTTAATTATATCGATATTGAGTCATTGTAGCAGGTCAATGCTGCTGAAAGTAAGGTTTTCCGAAAATGGCAAAGAAAGGCATGAAAAATTGGTTTGGCTTCGGTAAAAAAGAAGCACAAGAAACGCATGAACATGAAACTTCAGTAAATAATGAATATATTCAACATGATAACGAAATTGACAGTACCAAAACTGGCAGTGAACGAGTTGATAATGCGGAGATACCAGAAACAGTAGTGGTTAACGTTGAGATTGTTGAAACGGTGAGCTCTGATAATACAGAGGAAAGTGTTATTGACGCGGCTAACGCTGAAACCACAGAGACTGACAATATGGGTGCTGACGCCCCCAAGTGGTACCAGTTTGGTAAAAAGAAATTAAAACAGGATGCTGATCAAGCCGAGGCTGAAACGCAACCAGTTGCTGACGAAAGCGACGCGCCAGTAATCGATAGTATTACCAAGCCTGCGACCACCGAGACTGCTGATGAGGTTCAAACAAGGGTAACGGTTATCGAGACCGCGCCAATTGTCGAAACTGAAGCCAAAAATGAACCAGTATCTGTAGTTCCAGCTGTTGTTGAAGAATCAAAAGATAAATTATTTACCCGTTTAAAGCGTGGTTTATCACGTACCAAGGGTAATATCGGTAGTGGCTTTAAAAACTTTTTCCGTGGCAAACATATCGATGATGACTTATTTGAAGAACTTGAAGAGCAGTTATTGATTGCCGATTTGGGTGTCGCAACAACCACACGTATTATTGATAATCTAACGCAACAAGCATCACGTAAACAATTAAAAGATGCTGAAGCGCTGTACGATATCTTGAAAAAAGACATGGCGGATATGCTGCATAAAGTTGAGCAACCGTTAGAAATCGACAGTAACAACAAACCACACGTGATCTTAATGGTTGGTGTGAACGGTGTTGGTAAAACCACGACTATCGGTAAGATGGCGAAAAAATTCCAAGCTGAAGGTAAATCGGTAATGCTAGCGGCAGGTGATACATTCCGTGCTGCCGCTGTTGAGCAGTTACAAGTATGGGGGGATCGTAACGGTATCCCTGTGGTTGCCCAACACACTGGCGCAGATAGTGCCTCGGTATTATTTGATGCGATGCAATCTGCAACTGCAAAAAATGTTGACGTGCTGATCGCCGATACTGCAGGTCGCTTACAAAATAAAGCGCACTTGATGGATGAATTGAAGAAAATAGTCCGCGTCATGCGCAAACACGATGCAACTGCGCCGCATGAGATCATGTTAACGATTGATGCGGGTACCGGTCAAAATGCATTAAGCCAAGCAGAACTATTTAAGGATGCGATTGGTCTTACTGGTATTACCATTACCAAGTTAGATGGTACGGCCAAAGGTGGTGTTATCTTTGCAGTGGCAGATAAATTTGAGATCCCAATCCGTTTTATCGGCATTGGTGAAGGTATTGATGATTTACGTACTTTCAACTCGGAAGAGTTTATTGAAGCGCTGTTTAGTAGCGAAGATAAAAAATAACCCGAGCAGTCTATTTACCAACATACTCATCGTTAATTCGGTGAGTATTGTATTTCACTATTCTAGATTTTTATACGAGCACACTCCAAGGACGCGGTCATCATGATTCGGTTTGATAATGTATCTAAAGTTTATCCTGGCAGCCTCTGCGCATTACAGAAAGTTAATTTTCATCTTGAGAAAGGCGAAATGGCTTTTTTAACGGGACCCTCTGGCGCCGGTAAAAGTACCTTATTAAAGCTAATTAGTATGTTAGAACGACCAAGTGCAGGCGATGTTATCATTAATGGTCGCAATGTCAGTAAGATCAATAAAACTGACATTCCCTTTTTACGTCGTGACATTGGTATCGTTTTTCAAGAACACCGTTTATTAGTCGACCGTACCATTTGTGATAATGTTGCATTGCCTTTAATTATCAAAGGTTATACCGCGAAACAAGTTAAAAATAGGGTACTGGCGGCATTAGATAAAGTGGGTTTATACAATAAAGCCAAGTGCTATCCACCGATGCTTTCGGGTGGTGAGCAACAACGGGTGGGTATTGCTAGGGCTATTATTTCGCGTCCCAAATTGTTGCTTGCGGATGAACCCACCGGTAATTTAGACCCGCAGTTATCAATGGAAATCATCAAGTTATTTGAGGAATTCAATCGCACTGGTACTTCAGTATTGATTGCTACTCATGATTTGGGCTTGATTGCTAAAATGCGTTATCGCACCTTACGTATTAAGGCCGGTGAGATGTGTAATGACGAGTTACAAGGGATTTAAGATGAACAAGCAACTCAACAAACCTGATGCAACCGTTATTAAACGTATTCAAATTCGTTGCCAGCAGCATATTCATCAAGCCATATCGAGTTTAGCAGACGTGTGGCGTACGCCGATTGCATCATTGATGACCATGTTGGTACTTGGGGTTAGTTTAGCCTTACCAAGCACCTTGTACGTGGTATTAAAAAATAGCCAAACCGTAAGCCAAGAATGGAGCAGTCCGACAGACATTAATTTATTCTTAAAAAAAGAGTTACCTGAGTCTCGTTATAAAAATTTACTGCATCGCTTAAAGACCTACAAAGAGGTTGATAGCGTTGAGTACATTTCCAAAGCACAGGGCATGCAAGAATTTAAGCGTACTTCTGGGTTAGTATCGGCATTAACCCTGTTAGACCATAACCCATTACCAGCCGTCGTGGTGGTCACTCCTAAGCCTTATTATCGCAGTTCCATTGCCGCACAAGAGTTACTGGCTAAGCTAGAGCGTGAGCCTGAGGTGCAACAAGGGAAGCTGGATATTATGTGGTTAGCACGGTTAGAAGGCATTATTTCTATTTTTAGTGATGCCGTGTTAGTTGTTTCCGTTCTATTATTAAGTTCAGTATTATTAATTACGGGCAATACCATCCGCTTAAATATTTTATCTAACCGTGCTGAAATTGAAGTATTAAAATTAATTGGCGCGACCAATGCATTTGTGCAACGACCATTTTTATATACCGGATTTTGGTATGGTGCTATTGGTGGTATTTTAGCTTGGTTAGTGACTATGTTTATGGTGTATTGGATGGAAGATACCGTGCTCAACCTGGCTCAGTTATATGATACCGAGTTTAGTATTGAGGGGTTAGTATTTAACGAGGTCATGTTGTTGTTTATTACCGCGATTGGTATGGGACTGAGCTCTGCCGCTATTTCTGTTAATTACTATATTGCTAAAATTGAACCTAGCTAATAGATCGCTAAACTTGAAGCAAGTTAGTCGATGACTAAAATTGCATCGAGTGAATAGAAAATTGTACTGGTTCTATAGAAAACTGGATCTGGTTAATATAAATTACAGCGCTGATTTGCGCTATTGCAATAAGTGACGTTAATGTATTTAAGGCTATTATTTACATTTGTAATTATGTTTTCAGGACTTTTTCTCCCGCCGTTTTTTGCTGTGCTTTCAACCGAGCAGCAAGGTATGTTGGTTGAATTACCGAATATATTATTTATGCTGGTGATCGTACTAAGTCACTTCTTTAAGCAAGGTCGTAGTGGTTTTGCTGCGTTGCTGATGCTGGTGGCTTACAATGTGATCCAGCAACGTTTACAAACCCCGTTGGCGGTTGGCAGTACGTTATTTGAATATTATTTTCTGGTGTTATTATTGCCCGCTAATCTAGTGTTGTTATTATTCTTACCTGAACGCGCACTGTTTTCCTTTAAAGCACTTTCATATCACGCTATCTTCATCGTGCAAATTGCCGTTTTTTATTGGTTTATTCAGCCAGAACAATTACCTTTGGTGAGCAACTTGTTGACGGCAATAGAACCTTGGATCTTAGTATCCGGTGATGTGTCGGTATTACCCAACATATTACTAGGTTTATTGATCTGCGCGGTGCTGATTGCGGCGATACTCATGCTATTTAGAGAGGTGTCTTCCGATCAAGCATTTCTGAGTGCGCTACTGGCGAGTACATTGACGGTGGTTGAGTTTGAGCAGCAGTGGATATCGGCCAGCATGTTTACCATCAGTGCGATTGTGCTGCTGTTCAGTATATTGAAACGCAGTCATGAACAGGCTTTTATTGATGAGCTTACTCGTATTCCGGGTCGACGTGCGTTAAATATTGAACTGGCTCAGCTGAGTGGCAAGTATAGTATTGCGATGTTGGATATTGATCGTTTTAAAAAATTCAATGATACCTATGGCCATGATATTGGTGACTCGGTATTAAAAATGGTGGCGTCGCAATTGGCAACAGTGAAAGGACGAGGTAGAGTTTTTCGCTATGGTGGCGAAGAGTTTACCATCTTATTTAAAGGTAAATCGGCACTTGATTGTATCGGTTACTTAAACGACATTAGATTATTGGTTGCTGATTATCCTTTTCAAATTCGCCAACCCGTCGAGCGTAGAGAGCCGCAGGAAGCAGGCGCTAAAAATACGGACAGTTGCCAAGTGGAATTTATTGAAAAAACCGTAAAAGTAACGATAAGTATCGGTGTTGCCCAGAGGCGAAGTTCAACAACAAGCCCTGACGAAGTGATTATAGCGGCAGATAAGCTACTGTATAAAGCCAAAGAATCAGGGCGAAATCAAGTGTGTGCTTAATGTCCCCCGACTATGTCAATTAAGAGCGATGTTAACTCAGTATTATGTTAGTGAAAAATGTAACTGCCATCTTCACGTAACGAAAATAGCACGGGTTCATTATCTACATTCGTAATTCTCAGTTGGATTAACTCACCTGTTGTCGCAATATAAAATGACATGATTTGTCCCGGTCTGACCCGGGTAATGTATTGCTCAGGTGCCCGTAATGCAATTAACTCATGTAGTATTGCAGAAGGAATATCGTATTGACGGAAAATACGATAAACAGAATCGCCCTTGCGGATCACGTGAGCACGCCATTCGCCGTCGATATTTTCAGGGTCGAGTAGTTTAATTTTAATGGGTGGCGGGGTATTGTTGGTTTGATTCTGTGCTAGGCCTGCTTTGTTTGCTACATTTTGAGTCGGTGCGATCGTCAGCGTAATTGATTTTCGTGCGCTGGATCCGGCTTGACTGTGGGCGGTATCATCTGCTGCTGGCAGCATAAGTAATACCACGATAGTCAGCAATAACGCGGGCAGTAATTTACGGTGAATACTGGGTAGTGATGCATACACATTACATAACACCTTGACGCGTATTGTTAATGATGGAAATAATAATTTAGTTTTTTCGATAAGAGAATATAATGCACTGCTCCCCATGATTAATTTCCTGTCATTTTTGTTTTTTATCGGATTTTGAGCTGACTAAAGTCGCCTTAGATAATCACAATATTGGCGAGTTATAGTTGAAATAACTATCTATAACTCACTTAATTAACATTATTTATTGTGATTATCAAAGATAATTTTATTGCGCGTTTTATAATAATATAAATGCTGATAAATAGCATATGTTGTTTCGCTTTTGATTGTGAAATTTTTATTTATTCTAAATAACAGGAATCTTGATGACTGACGTTATTGATATGAGCTTAGAAGGTGTCGAAGAACAACCGCTAAGAGAATTTACCGAGCAGGCATATTTGAACTATTCCATGTATGTGATCATGGATCGTGCTTTGCCTCATATTGGTGACGGATTAAAGCCAGTTCAACGCCGCATTACCTATGCTATGTCTGAGCTTGGCTTGCATGCGGGGGCTAAATATAAGAAGTCTGCACGTACTGTTGGTGACGTATTAGGTAAATATCATCCCCATGGTGATAGTGCTTGTTATGAAGCCATGGTGCTCATGGCCCAACCTTTCTCTTATCGTTATCCATTAGTTGACGGTCAGGGTAACTGGGGGGCGCCGGATGATCCGAAATCATTTGCGGCAATGCGTTATACCGAAGCTAAATTATCCAAGTTTGCAGAAGTATTACTAGGTGAAATTGGTTTGGGTACGGTTGACTGGTCACCTAACTTCGATGGCACCATGAAGGAGCCTCAATTATTACCGGCACGGTTACCACACATCCTGTTAAATGGTGTGACTGGTATTGCGGTTGGTATGGCGACGGATATTCCACCGCATAATGTACGCGAAGTGACGAATGCGTGCTTACATTTGATTGATAATCCGAAAGCAGAACTGTCAGAACTAATGGCCTATGTAAAAGGTCCAGATTATCCGACCGAAGCGGAAATCATTACCCCAGAAAAAGACATCGCCAAGATCTACGAAACCGGTAAAGGCAGCATTAAAATGCGCGCGGTATTCAGCATGGAAAGTGGTGATATTGTGATCAGCGCGCTGCCACATCAGGTTTCTGGGGGTAAAATTTTAGAGCAAATTGCGGCACAAATGCAGGCCAAGAAGTTGCCGATGGTGGCGGACTTACGGGATGAATCAGATCACGAAAATCCAACCCGACTCGTCATTATCCCTCGTTCTAACCGTATTGATATCGAACAGTTAATGGCGCATTTATTTGCCAGTACGGATCTTGAGAAAAACTTCCGCGTTAACTTGAATATGATCGGTTTGAATGAGAAACCACAAGTTAAAGGTTTAAAGAAAATATTATCTGAATGGTTGGTATTCCGCCACAGTACGGTGCGTCGCCGTCTGCAATTCCGCTTGGATAAAGTACTGTCACGTTTGCATATGCTTGATGGTTTATTGATCGCATTCTTAAATATTGATGAAGTGATTGAGATTATTCGTAATTATGATGATCCCAAAGCGGAATTAATCAGTCGCTTTGATTTGTCGGTTAAACAAGCAGAAGCGGTATTAGAACTAAAATTACGTCATTTAGCGAAACTAGAAGAAATGCGTATTCGTGGCGAGCAAGGTGAGTTAAATACCGAGCGTCACAAACTTGAGCAACTGTTAAGTTCAGATCGCCGCCTAGCAACCTTGGTTAAAAAAGAATTAATTGCGGATGCCGAGAAATTTGGTGATGAACGTCGTTCACCGATTATCGAGCGTAAAGAAGCGAAAGCCTTAACCGAAAAAGAATTAATGCCAAATGAAGCCGTGACCGTGGTGTTATCGCAACAAGGCTGGGCACGTTGTGCTAAAGGCCATGATGTTGATGCCAAAGGGCTCAGTTATAAAGCCAGCGATGGTTATAAAGATGCCGCAGAAGGACGCAGTAATTGTCCTGCGGTATTTATTGATTCGAGTGGTCGTTCGTTTGCACTTGATGCGCGCACATTGCCTTCTGCGCGTAGTCAGGGTGAGCCATTAACGACCCGATTTAGCTTAGCGGTGGGGCACACCTTTGTTCATGTGCTGATGGCGGATGATAGTCAGCAATACTTACTCAGTTCTGATGCGGGTTATGGTTTCATTGGCAAGTTCAGTGACATGATCAGTCGTAACAAAAATGGTAAAGCATTATTAGTCTTACCCGTGGGTGGTTTAGTGATTGAGCCACAAGCCGTGATAAATATAGCCACAGACCATTGTTTAATTATCTCTAACGAAGGCCGGATGTTAATTTTTCCGCTATCGTCATTACCGTTATTATCGAAAGGTAAAGGTAATAAATTAATGAATATCCCCTCTGCACGTGTTAAAAGCCGTGAAGAATTTGTGCAAATACTGATAATTGTGCCTGCAGGACAGTCGGTAACACTTTATGCGGGTAAACGTAAATTAACATTAAAACCTGCTGATTTAGAACATTATAAAGGTGAGCGTGGACGTCGTGGCTTCAAATTACCCCGCGGATTACAGCGTGTTGATACGGTAGAAGTCGTGGATGAATAATTCAGCTAACGCTTGTACACTGAGTATCGGCTAGGTATACTGCAGCCATGTTAAAGAGGGTTACAAATGTTATTAATTAGTCGTTTAATCTTGATCTTACTATTTATGATCTATTTACTGATCATGAGTATATTACGCTTTAGTTTACAGCCTCGTCATCCAAAACACGTGGCATGTGTGGCGCGAAACTTCTCTCGTTTGGCGCGTATTTTTGGGGTGAAGCTAATCGTCCGTAAACCAGCGGGGTTGAATGATGCTGGCCCGTATGTATTTGTTGGTAATCATCAAAACAACTATGATTTGGTCACTATGACGGCTGCGGTTCAACCAGGGACAGTATCAGTCGGCAAAAAAAGTTTAGTTTGGGTACCTATTTTTGGTTTTGTGTATTGGTTATCGGGTAATATTTTGATTGACCGTAGTAACAAAAGTAAAGCGTTCGGTACTATTTCTGCAGTAGCGGATCGTATTCGTAAAGGTCACTTGAGTATTTGGATGTTTGCCGAAGGTACGCGTAGTCGTGGTCGAGGTTTATTACCGTTTAAGACGGGTGCATTCCATATTGCAATTCAAGCGGAAGTACCGATTGTGCCAGTTTGTTGTTCAAATACCCATAACAAGATTAAATTAAACCGCTGGGATAATGGCGAAGTGATTATTGAGATCATGGCACCGATTCCAACGGTGGGCTTAGAACGTAGTTCGGTAAGAAAGTTATCAACTGACGTACACGCGATTATGAAAAAGCGTATTGACGAGCTATCTGCAGAAGCAAGAGATGCTTAATTAAAGGTAAATATTAGCCTTAATAATAAAAACGCCCATCACCATTGCAATGGTGATGGGCGTTTTTATTTATGCTATTTATTAACGCCATGCGTTATTTGCGTCACTATTTATTCGCGAACTTATTTGTTAGCGTAATAGACTGCGAATTTAGATGATTTTATTTGTAATAAACAATGCCCAAAACTTGCTTCGATAATCTCTGGGTATTTAAGGAAGCTATTTGCCACTAAAACTAAATGACCGCGGGGATTAATGTGATCATTGGCTTCTTTTAAGAATGTCTCAGTACTTGCGTAGTGGGTTTTTACTCCAGCATGGAAGGGTGGGTTAGAAATAATATAATCAAATTTACCACTAATATCAGAATACACATCAGAAATGTAAGCTTGACCCGCTAATTCATTCGCCGCTAAGGTTAATTGACTCGATTTAACCGCAAGCGCGCTGACATCGGTCATTTCCACCTTACTTGCAGGGAAACGTTTAGCGATATAACTACCGATAATACCGGCACCACAACCCAGATCAAGCACACGACCGGATGGTTTCTTGTGTAAGTTATTAAGTAGGATTTTACTGCCCGTATCCAGCTTACCGTGGCTAAATACGCCCGGTAATGTACATACGGTTAACTCAATACTATTTACTGTGATAGGGAATGTTGTAATCCAATCATCTTGCACAAATTTAGCCACTGGCTTAGTTAGTTCCGTTACAAACAACGAACTGCGGCGCGCTGCATCGAGTTTGTTACAGATATCGCCATACGGGGCAAAGAATTTATTGGCACTGCGAATGCCGGCATTGTTTTCACCCACCATGAATATCAACGCGCCATCTTCAAGATGTTCAGTAATGTTGGCTAATAGATATGCTACTTCTGCTTTTGATTTTGACATATAGATCAACGCAACTTGGTGCTTTTTAACGGCTTGATATTCAGTCGAGCAATGATTATCAATATTACTGACGTTATCATAATGTAGTTTAGCGGAATAATCGTAGCTGAATAACGTTACTTTTTTTGCTATTTTAGCTAATTCTGTCGGGTATGTATCTTCGATGTAACCCGCAATCAACAGGTCTTTGTCTTCAAAATGTGCAGTATTACGTTCGAGTAATTGACTTGCTAGGGTATAGCTATTGCTGATCATGGGTCTGGGCTCTTTACTTAATTTGGTCGGAGAGTATATACCCAAACTACTTCAATATCTTCCCCTTTCGGTTTGTAAATTGCACATTCCATCAGTCGTTTGACTATGGCTTTGCCTCGTGGGATTGGCAGTTTGATTTTGCTCATAGATGATCTCGCTTGACATTTTGTGGTGAATGGAGAATTATTAAACGATAGATAATAAAAAGTAACCGATAAATAATAAACGCTTAAATGTTTTTTCATCTAAATGAGAACGTCACATGCTTACTTTAAAACGAAAACAAGATGAACAAGGCCAATTAAAGCCAGCGTAGCATGTGATTCGAGAACAAATAAATCCCTATAGAAACCTCGACCGCAATTTATGTATTCGAGGTTTTTTTATAATCGAAATGGAGCTTCTATGAGTGTTAACTCACCGGTCACCGATAAAGCAGCAATGAAAGCATTACTTAAAGGCTCAATTGTTGCGTTGGTTACCCCGTTTAAAAATAATAAAATTGATGAACCAGCATTACGTAATCTCGTTGACTGGCATGTAGAACAGGGTACGCATGGTATTGTGGCTGTGGGTACCACGGGTGAATGTCCAACATTATCATTAGAAGAGCATTGCCAAATTCTTGATATTGTTGTCAGCCAAGCTGCAGGCCGGTTACCGGTTATTGCAGGCGCGGGTTCAAATAATCCAACCGATGCGATCATGTTATCTAATCATGCACAAGCTGCCGGTGCTATCGCGACGTTACATGTGGCTGGTTATTATAACCGTCCTTGTCAGGAAGGTCTATTCCAACATTTTAAGGCGATTAACGATAATAATGACCTGCCTATTATAGTTTACAATATCCCTGGTCGTGCGATTGTCGATATCCAGCCTGAAACGTTAGCGCGTATGGCAGAATTGAAAAATGTTGTCGGTATTAAAGATGCAACAGGTGATCTGTCGCGTCCTTGGTTAGAGCGTCAATTAATTAAAGGTGATTTTTCTTTCCTTTCCGGAGATGATTGCACCTCGGTTGCTTATAATGTATCTGGTGGTAACGGTTTGATCTCGGTGTCTGCTAACGTAGCGCCAAAACTGTATGCACAAGTGCAAGAATTAACGTTTGCGGGTAAATATAATGAAGCGAGAGAATTACAAGACCGCTTGATCCCGCTGCATCAATTAATGTTTAAAGAAACTAGCCCCGCAGGTGTGAAGTACGCTGTGTCGTTGTTAGGCTTGTGTGAACCTGAGTGTCGTTTACCTGTTATTGAATTGACCCAAGGTACAAAAGACGCAATTCGCGCTGCTATGGTTGAATTAGAGTTGATGTAAGGGTTTTATAAGTAATGAAAACGGCGAGCTTAGCTCGCCGTTGTTGATCTTAACCGATTTGTTTATCGATTAGCGATAGCCACCTTTTACTGCGCGTATTACGTAGCTGGTGTTCGAACTTTCTGGGGTTGTTAACGGCAGCTCTGTACCATCAGAAAAATCAATGACACGTGATACGAGATGGCTATAGTTTGCATCAATACTGCTGGCTTTGAATGGGGTACTGGAGTAATAAATACTTGATACAGTATTCGGGAACAGCGTTAAGTTAATTGTTGGTGCAGCGCAACTGCGATCAACCAAAGAACCTAACTCTTTAATATTGGGTAGTCGCCAGCCTGAAATCTTATTCACCTGATAAGATGCCGCCGCGGATAACGCATTTCCCCAGTCGAGATAGTTTTCAGCACCAGAACTCGAACAAGAATTTGTACTTAAAATATAAGTTTGGCCAAGGGTACATTTAGCCCAAATCAGACTGGTTCGTAAATCGGTTACTGTGCCATTGAGATTATCAATAAATTCGAACGTTGAATACTCTTGATCTAATAGAGGGTCACAGTTTAAGTTAACGGGATCAGATGCTGCAAAAACATTTGTAGAAAGCAGCGTTGAACTAATAAGTAATAGTATTGATTTTTGCATCTGGATTGCTACTCCTGCTAATCGGTTACGGTTGAGTTATCAGAATTTGGATTAAAAAATTCAGCGGGAACATTACTGCTGACCACTAAAACTTTGTGGTATTCTCTTTTATTGCAGGTTTGGACTGCGCCATTTTCCAGGTTGATACACCAGGCCAGTCCTTCGGCGCCTTTTACCGATGAACTGGTCCAGTAGAGCGGATCCTGTAGGCTGTTATTTGCAATAACACAGTCACCTGGGGGGCAGTCAAAAAAGGTTTCATCAAGGCCGTGTTTATTCGCTACCAGATCAGCATAATCAGTCACTTTTTCATAGTTAATGATACTTCTTAACTGCTCAACGGTAGGTACAACCCAGTTGCTTTGGCCGCAAATTTTTAAGAAGTTTGTTTCATTGGCATAGCTGCCAGAGGAACAATATAGATCAAAATCCCTGCCTGTAAAGCCACTATTGTAACCACAATTGCGGTTTGCGAGGAGGTTATCTTCGGGTATAAAAGCACCATTATTCACTCTACCATTTTGCCAACCGGGCCCTACCCCAGACAAGGCTGAAGCTTTCCAAGGATAGGAAAAATTGGAAGCTTGATAACGACGGGCATCTGCCATTTGATAATTAGCTGGAAGAGTTGGATCCAATTCGACATTAGACAGCGTATTATAAGTCGATTTAACCTGCCAGATTAAGCCAGTAACCTCGTCTTTAACGCATGAATGATTTGTGCTACTTGCCGATAATGCCATACCATTATCGTGCATTTTTACAAAGCGGAAGCCTGCTTTGCCTTTATATTCTGAATCACTTGGATTTACGTCAAATGCGTTTTTATAAAGTTGTTTTGTATCATCTTTACTATCGCCAGTATCCGGCTCTGTGGCTGCAGAATTGATGATGATATCAAGACCATAAGCTGCATCTTGTTGTTTATATTTATCATTCGTTTGAGTCTGTATATCGAAAGAGCTGCCGTCAGAGTAATGTGTAATACCAGTGTCATTAAGGTAAACATTACCCGAGATGAGCAGATTAATTGTAGCTGGTTCACCGGTATTACCGGTAAACGTTAATGACAGCGTGCGCGCATCATAGACATCCTCTTTTTGATAGGTGGTGATAGTGAGATTGGTGGTGGTTGAACCTTTAGCAAACGTTAGCGTGGATGCATTGCTGATGGTGTAGTCTTCGCTTGTACCTTGGATGGCAGTGCCGACAATGTCGATATCGTAAATAACGGCAGCATCAGGCGTTTTATCTAAGTAATAATTGAAAGTAAATGTTTGACCGCGTTGAATAATTTTTGGTGTGAAGTTACCTGATGCCGTGTAAATTGTATCATCAGAATTATCACTCATATTATCGGAAGTATCCCCTGAGCCATCACTATTATCACTACTTACCGTGTCTAAATTATCACTACCGCAGCCCGTTAAACCGAGAGACAGCAGCAAAACAGCTAAGAAACTTAACTTTTTTAAGTGCATACAAAATCCTTATGATTGCTACAACAGTAATCCGTTACTGAATAATTGTGCTTTATTGTTGGATAAAAACATACCGACAAACATTGTTATTAGCATGTTAATTTTAAGGCGGTATCACGATAGTACCTATAATTTAAACGGCTGAGAAGTACAAATTGTCATAAATGATTAGAATTATTCTATTTATGGGTAATTAATCATGATTTCTCATTATTAACAGTGTGGTTATTGTTAGTTTATTGATAGAATAAACAAATCAATAATGAGTATTTAATTGCTTTTACCGTTTAAGCTGGGTCGATATGAACTTAAGAGATTTAGAATATTTAGTCGCGTTACAAGAATTGAAACATTTCAGAAAAGCTGCGGAAAAATGCTTTGTTAGTCAACCGACACTCAGTGGCCAGATCCGTAAATTAGAAGATGAACTGGATGTTATCTTGATTGAACGTACCTCAAGAAAGGTATTATTCACCCCTGCCGGCGATCAAATTGCTGATCAAGCGCGTACTGTATTATTAGAGTCGAAAGCGATTAAAGAAATCGCTAAGAGTTATGCAAGCCCGACGGCAGGGGCCATTCATATTGGGCTAATCCCAACCGTTGCGCCATATCTACTGCCTCTGATTGTGCCATCGATGAAGAAACAATTTCCTGATTTAGATATGTTCTTATATGAAAACCAAACCCATGAACTATTAAAGCAGTTGGACGAAGGTGAGTTGGATTGTCTGTTATTAGCGTATTTACCGAGTATGGGGAAATACGGTAATATTGAGTTATATAAAGAACCATTAGAGCTGATTATTCCTAGCTCACACCGTTTTAAAGGTCGAGATCGGGTTGCTTTGTCGGAATTACGTGGCGAGAAGGTATTGATGTTAGAAGATGGTCATTGCCTACGTGATCAAGCGATGGATTACTGTTTTACGGCGGGTGCTGAAGAAGACCAGAGCTTTAAAGCGACGAGTTTAGAAACACTTCGTCATATGATTGCTGCCGAAGCGGGGATAACGTTATTACCACATCTGGCTATCCCGCGTAGTCGGTTCACAGAAGGTGTTGAATATATTAAATTTGTTGATCCAGAACCGACCCGTAAAATTGTTTTATTGTATCGTAAAGGTTCAGTAAGACGCCCGTGTTTTAACGACATCGCACAAATGATCAGCAAACAAGTTACTGCAACGATAGTTTAGTTAAGTTATTGAAATAATTAGTTTGAATAAATAGCCTGGCAAAATTGTAGATATAAAAAAGGCGCTACTTTTAACATAAAGCAGCGCCATTTTTCATTAACGTTATGTTAATAACAACGCTTAAAATAAATCATCGAGTGATTCATCCGCTTCTTCACTGTACTCATCGAGTTGATCGAATGACGAATCCGCATCTTGATTATTCACATACACGGTTGGTTCCGTGCCTGTAATAAAGTATTCAAAACGTGAGGTATAATCGGATTTGTGGGTTAATAACCCCGATTCACGATCGATACGTACTTGAACAATATTTTCCGGCAGTACATTTGGACGCTGTGGTATCCCTTCTAGCGCTTGTTTCATGAACTCAATCCAAGCAGGTTGCGCTGTTTTAGCGCCCGCTTCACCACCACTAATCTGGTGTTTACCTAGATTGATATTATGGGTGACACGCCCTAATTGACGGCGATGGTCATCAAAGCCTATCCAACTAGTGGCCGATAGATCTGGGTTAAAGCCCGAGAACCAAGCATCTTTTGCCTCGTTTGTGGTCCCTGTTTTACCACCGATATCGTGTCGTTTCAGCGCTGCAGCTGCACGCCAGCCGGTACCGTTCCAACCGGTGTTATGACGCCAATCGCCGCCACCCCAAATAACGCTAGCCATCACGTCACGCATTAAAAATGCATTTTGTTCAGTGATAATACGGGGTGCTAATTGTTGCGAACTATAAGGTGCAATAGCACATTGTGCTAGTGCATCACCTTCGATTGATAACCAATGTTCAAGGGTATCCGTGCCGAGTGCGATTTGTTTTTCACATGCTAAACAGGCTTGTTTTGGCGTTGCTTGGTAAATTAGTTCACCCTTGGCATCTTCAATGCGGTCAATAAAGTAAGATTCTACTTTAAAACCACCATTGGCAAACGTTGCAAAGGCAACTGCAACTTCTAACGGCGTCATCGACGCAGAGCCCAGAGCGAGTGACTCATCACGTGGTAACTTGGCTTTATCAAAACCAAATCGTGTCATGTAGTTAATGACGTTATTTAAACCGACTTGACGGAATAAACGTACCGACATAACATTTTTCGACTGTGCCAAGCCTAAGCGTAAACGCGTTGGACCATTGTATGTTGGCGGTGAATTTTTTGGTCGCCACGCCGTACCAGCACGTTCATCCCACTGGTTAATTGGCGCATCATTGATTAGCGTTGCGAGTGTTGCCCCTTGCGCTAAACCTGCTGAATAGACAAACGGTTTGATGTTTGAACCAATTTGACGTTCGGCTTGGGTGACACGGTTAAATTGACTGTGCTGATAATTAAATCCACCGACTAATGCTTCAATCGCACCGTCATTGGTATTGATAGCGATAAAAGCAGAACTGGCGTCTGGTATCTGGCCTAACATCCACTGCGCTGGTTTCGTTGCTGCTGGTATTGGACGTAGCATGACAATATCCCCGGCATTCACAATTTCGGCGGCAGTTTGTGGTGCTGGGCCTTGCTTCTTATCTGAAATAAATGGACGCGCCCATTTTAACCCATCCCAACTAACAGTGACCTGTTCGCCATTAGCCAGTAATGCGTCGGCAGTTTGCTCTGTTACGGCTGTAATGACGGCCGGCTGTAATGGTTTATAGCTTGGTTTATCTTTTAGTAATAATAACAGTTCCTTGTTACTCAGCACCTCATCATTAGTCCAAGCTTGGCCTAATGGACCACGATAGCCGTGGCGTAGATCATAGTTAAGTAAATTATTAATGAGTGCTGTGGTTGCTGCAGTTTGACGATCACTGTGTACTGTGGTGTAGACATTTAAACCTTGTCCATAAGCTTTATCTTCACCGTAGCGATTGATAACCTCAATACGCACCATTTCGGCCAAATAAGGTGCGGATAAATCGATTTTAGCACCGTGATATTTTGCTGTAATTGGCGCATTATTGGCGTCTTCAAACTGTGCTTGGCTGATATAGTTTTCGTCTAACATCCGTAATAATACGATATGACGACGGGCTTTCGCGCGTTTAGGTGAGCGAATGGGGTTTAATGCTGACGGTGCTTTTGGTAAACCGGCAATGATTGCCATTTGCGCCAGTGTTAATTGGTCTAACGTCTTGCCGTAGTATACTTGCGCTGCAGCGCCAATACCAAATGAACGATAACCGAGTGGGATCTTATTCAGGTATAACGTCAAAATCTCATCTTTGGAAAGATTTTGTTCGATATGCCAGGCTAAAAATATCTCTTTAATTTTACGAATAAAGGTTTTTTCTCGGGTTAAAAAGAAGTTTCGAGCAACCTGTTGGGTAATTGTACTCGCGCCTTGCTTGCGCTCACCTGTCATGATCATGACAGTGGCGGCACGGACAATACCGATTGGGTCTATGCCTGGATGGGTATAAAAACGATTATCTTCGGTGGCTAAAAATGCGTTGATCATTAATGGTGGCACATCATCAATAGCAATGGGGATACGGCGTTTTTCACCAAATTGAGAGATCAGTTTGCCATCTTGGCTAAAGACTTTCATTGGTGTTTGCAATTGTATCGTTTTTAATGACGTTACATCAGGTAATTCTGGCTTGATATAGAAATATAGTGCAATGATACTCCCTACACCGAGCAGTCCGCTAACTAATAAAAATACGGATAATCGTTTAATCCATTTCACAATAGTGCCCACAATAATTTCTTAATAATCGATCATTATATCTTTGTTTTGTGAAATAGTACGAGTTCTTTATGATAGACCTCAGAGATTTAAGTCTGTATGCTTTGGCGGTAACAAAAAGTTAACAAAATACAATCATTGTTATTACATAGAGTTGAAGATCATTATGCTAAAGCTGTTTAAAAGGAATCAGACAGTGGCAATGATCGGAGTTGATTTTGGATCATCGTCCGTAAAAGCCCTCGCGCTGTCTAAGCGATTAGATCATTATGTGGTAGATATGGTATCAGAGGTTGCAACGCCAAAAGGATGTGTCGTTGATCACCAATTGCAAGATATAGAAGCATTAACGAATGTGTTGCAACAGGTGCGTCAAGATTTTCCTTTCCGTTATAAACAAGCTGCTACTGCCGTATCTGGCACCAATGTTATTACGAAAATTATTTATGTTGATACTGACCTTTCCGGCCCTGAGTTGGAAATGCACATTGAGTTGGAAGCGGAAAGTTTAATTCCTTTCCCGCTTGATGAAATTAGTCTCGATTTTGAAATATTAGGTATCAATGACAATAACCCAAGTAAGCACAATGTGTTATTGAGTGCGACGCGTACGGAAAGTGTCACCTCGTTAGCTGGCTGCCTCGAAGAGAATGACTTTATTCCCCAAATTGTGGATGTGGCTGCGCATGCATTAGCGCGATCTCACGATTTGTATTTACGCTTGGCTGATCTGCAAGATGATAGCAAAGTGATTGCCGCGATTGATATTGGTACCAACATGACCATTTTTTCAATGTTGCATAAGGGCGAATCTATTTATTCTCGGGTGCAAAACTTTGGTGGCGAAAACTATACGCGCATCATTAGCGAGCATTATACCTTGCAACGTGATGAAGCTGAAAAAATGAAACTCGCTCAACAGTTGCCACTGGATTACGATATTGATGTATTGGCGCCTTATATCACCGCATGCATACAGCAGATCCGTCGTAATGTGCAGCTGTTTACTAACTCGGGCACATTGCAAAAAATAGATATGATCACACTGAGTGGTGGTTCTGCATTAATCATGGAACTGGCACCGCAAGTCGAAATTGAGCTGGGTATCCCCACCCGTGTTGCCAATCCTTTTGCTCAGTTTGACTATGCGGAAGAGGTCGAAGATAAAGAACGTTTAATTGCTAACGGACCCCGTTATATGGTCGCGCTTGGTTTAGCAATGAGGGCGTTTTAATGTCAAATATTAATCTTTTACCGTGGCGCGACGCGGATAAAAAATACCGACAACAACGTTTTTTCACGTTAAGTGGAATTAGTCTTGGTGCGACCTTATTAGTCATGATTATGCTGAATATGGTGATTGGCGGTTTTATCGATAATCAAAAACAACGTAATGTCTTGTTGCAGCGAGAGATGCAAGTTATTGATGTTAAATTAGGTAAAATCAAAGAGTTACGTGGACGTAAAGATAAGTTGCAAGAGCGTATTGATTTAATTCAAAGTTTACAGCGTCGTCGCAATACCCCCACACAGTTAATGAATACCCTGCCCCAATTGGTACCAGCGGGTGTAAACCTGGCAAAGTTAACCTTTAAAAATGACATTATCAAAATTAATGGTACCAGTGATTCGAATACCCGCCTGGCGGTACTACTGCGCAATATTGAGGAATCAACTTGGCTTAGATATGGTAACTTAGACTCTATTATTGCCTTGTCGGCCGCAGAGGGCAATCGTTTTGAAATGCGATTCTCGGTAACCCCGATGGCGACGGACGAGGGCAACTAAGATGAATCTACAAGAACTCAACGAACTTGATCTCGAAGATCTGGGAAATTGGCCGAAACCAGCCAAAATTGCCATTAATATTATTTGTTCAATATTAATTGCGGCGTTATTTTATTGGATGTTTATCGCGTCGTCGTTACAAGCACTGGAAAATATTGAAAAGAAAGAAGCAAGTTTAAAATTACAGTTTGAAGCAAAAGCCAGACTTGCAGGGAATTTAGGCTTATATACTGAGCAAATGTCTGAGATGGAAAATTTATTTAATCACATGCTTAAGCAGTTGCCATCAAAAAGTGAGACCGCAGGATTACTCGACGACTTGAGTTATATTGGTCAGCATAACGGCTTGCAGTTGCGTCGATTTAAATGGTTAAAAGAAGTCAAACGGGACTTCTCTTATGAAGTACCGGTCAACTTAGAGGTAATTGGTACCTTTCATCAACTTGGTCAGTTTACTAGTGATATTGCTGCGTTACCAAGGATCGTAACGCTAGAAGATTTCACTATTACCAAACTGCAAGGGGAATTACTGAAAGTGAATATGATTGCCCGTACTTATCGTTATAAGGGGGATAAATGAAGCGAATAACTAGCCTCGTTTTTCTAACGCTGACGATAACTGGTTGTACTGCGGATAATCAGGATCTGGTGGATTACATTAATGACGTTAAAGGGCGTAAAACAGCCCTTGTCGAAAGTGTGCCAGATATGGAAAGTTTTGTGGCATTGCATTATTCGGAAACGGGGGCACGTAACCCATTTTCGAATCCTCGTCCTGAATCGGTAAAAGCAGAAACATCGTTTCCACAGAATTGTCCGCAACCTAATTTTGCCCGGATTAAAGGGCCGTTAGAAACCTATTCGTTAGATAATTTAAATATGCATGGCACCCTCGGCAGTGAAAAGCTCCTGTGGGGGTTAATAAGAGCAAGTACGGGAGAGATATTCCGAGTTTCACCGGGTGATTATATGGGACTTAATCACGGTGAGATACTCGACATAACCAAGCATTATATCGAATTGTCTGAGTTGATATTAACGGGTAAGGGATGCTGGAAAGTTCGCACAACTCAAATTCATCTTAGCAGTCAAGGTAATAGTTAATAGCATCAAAACCACAGTTAAATAGTATCCAAAATCACAGTTAAGCCATTTTCAGGGATGATGAAATGACTAAATCATATGTAAGATGTACCAATATCGTGAAGGTATTGGTTTTATGTACTACACTTTTATGCTCTGCGTTCAGTGTTGCTGAGCCACAATTAAAACAAATTCATTTAAACTCGTTAGCCGAAGGGCTGTTAGAGTTGGAGTTAGAATTCAGTGAAAATGTGGTTGAATATGCAGATAAACTCCAATATTCGCCGCATCAACTCGTCATCTTAGTACCAGATGCGAGTTCTATCTTGCTGCTCAACCCGGTGGTAATCGAACAAGGTAACGTGTTAAATGTAGCGGCCGAACGTGTTGATTTAGGCCTTAAAATCACTATCGCTTTAGATGAGCTAGTACCGTATCAAATTGTGCAAAATAACAACAGTTTAATTGCCACTTTTGGGGTGTTAAACAGAGATGTTATTGTGCCCGAAGTCGCTAACAGTACAACGAATAACGATACATTGGTGCTTGCCGTTGAACCTATTTTTGCAACAGCGGGGAATAGTTCAGTGTTGCCAGCCGCGTCTGTTATGGATAGTAATATTGATAACGTCGGTGTGCCTGCTGCCACTGTTAGCGCATCATTATTGGCCACCAAAGATGGTCGTCAAGTGACCGTGCAGTCACCTAAAATTGAAGATCTTATATCGATTGAGGACGATGAGGAAGAAGATTTTAGTGGTTTTGTAAACCAAGTGCGTGGCATTGATTTTCGTACTGGTAATGACGGCAGTGGTAAATTAATTTTAACCATGAAAAACAGTTCGATGGCCGTGGATATTAAGCGTAAAGGCAACAAGTTAATCGCCGAATTTCATAGTACGGCTATTTTGAAAAAATTGCTCTATATTTTAGATGTAGCTGATTTTGGTACCCTGGTAACCACAATTGAAACTTTCCATGATGAAGGGGTAACGGCTTTTGAATTAGACATCAGTGATGACTTTAATTATCGTTACGATCAAGCGGATAATATTTTTGTTATTGAAATCACCAAAAAAGATCCGGATGAAAAAACCAGTAAATATCAAGGGCAGGTAATTTCACTTAACTTCCAAGATATCCCAGTGCGTACCGTACTACAGTTAATTGCTGATTTTAATGAATTTAACTTAGTTACTACCGATTCTGTGAATGGCAATATCACCCTGCGTTTAGATAGTGTACCATGGGAGCAAGCTCTTGATATTGTAATGAAAGTGAAAGGTCTGAGTAAGCAACTCGAGGGTAATGTGCTGATGGTTGCGCCTGCAGATGAACTTGCGGCATTAGAGCGTCGCGATCTTGTCAGTAAGAAAGAAGCGGAAGATTTAGCGGAATTACATTCGGAATTCATTCAGATTAGTTTTGCTAAAGCAGGTGATATAACAAAGCTTTTGTCACAAAAAGATTCCAGTCTGTTATCATCACGCGGTACAGTGACTTTTGATGAACGGACTAACACGCTATTAATTAAAGATACTGCGACTGTAATTGCCAGTGTAAAACGTATTATTGAGGTGCTTGATGTACCAGTACGTCAGGTGATTATTGAAGCGAGAATGGTTTCTGTCGTGGAAAATATTTCTGATGAATTGGGGATCCGTTGGGGTTTAAGCGGCAGTACTGACATTGGTCGCGGCTTTGGCTTATCATCTGGCTCTATTGAAGGTAATGACTCTTTGGCTGGCGGCAGTGTCCTTACTATTGGAGACCGACTTAATGTCAATCTACCTGTCGCATCGCCAGCGGGTTCTATAGCGTTTCAGATTGCAGGGTTAGCCAATGGTCAAATACTTGATTTAGAACTCTCTGCGTTAGAAGCAGAACAAAAAGCTGAAGTGATCGCAAGTCCAAGAATCACCACTACTGACAAAAAATCAGCGTATATTGAACAAGGTACGGAAATCCCGTATGTTGAATCAAGTTCGAGTGGTGCTACCACTATCGTCTTTAAAAAAGCGGTATTGGGGTTATGGGTGACACCACATATTACTCCAGATAATAAAATAATCTTAGATTTGAAAATAAATCAAGATACTCGGGGTGAGGATGTGAAAACAGTGGGTGGTGAAGCTGTTTCCATCGATACCCAAGTTATTAGCACCCAAGTATTGGTTGAAAATGGCGAAACTATCGTGTTAGGTGGTATATTTAAGCATGAAATTAAGAAAATTGTAACGAAAGTTCCGATTCTCGGTGATATCCCTTGGTTAGGAGTATTGTTCCGTAGTACCAAGAATATTAATCAAAAACGCGAACTACTAATTTTCGTCACTCCAAGAGTGGTAGTGGATACGATGTAACCTACCTTTGACAAAAGGCCGTAAAAACTATATAAATAGCGGTCTTTTTCTGCCTGAAATGTCATCACCTGGTTTTTTACCGGGTGTTGCTGATTTTGGCTGTTGCCAAAATGTCTCATCACTGGTTACTACAATCAAGAGGACATTTTATAGGTAGGTCGGGTGCCCCTAAGAAAAAGGGTGTTATTACTTTAGATTTATTGAAGAGTTAAAATGGCTGAAAAACGTAATATATTCCTAATAGGCCCAATGGGCGCAGGTAAAAGTACAATTGGTCGTCAGCTGGCGAGCCAGTTGCATTTAGATTTTATCGATTCGGATCATGAAATTGAGCGCCGCACTGGTGCTGATATTTCATGGGTATTCGATGTAGAAGGTGAAGCGGGCTTTAGAGTTCGTGAGGCGGAAGTCATCGACGATCTAACACAAGAGCAAGGTATTGTGTTGGCAACCGGTGGTGGCTCAATTTTAAGTAAAGATAGTCGTAATTACCTTTCTGCTCGTGGCGTAGTGGTTTATTTAGAAACAACTATTGATAAGCAGTTAGTAAGAACGTCGCGCGATAAACGTCGTCCTTTATTGCAAACTGAAGAACCACGTGAAGTTCTGGAAACATTAGCTGATGCTCGTAATCCTTTATACGAAGAGATTGCAGATTTTACAGTTAAAACAGATGAACAAAGCGCTAAAGTTGTCGCAAATCAAATTATAAAGTTATTGGATTTTTAATTGAGGTCACATGGAAAGGTTAACTGTTGAGCTAGGTGAGCGGAGCTACCCTATTTATATTGGTGAGGGCGTGTTAACGCAAGCAGAGCAATTTAAGTCTGCAATAACAACCAATAAAGTCGTCGTGATCTCAAACGATACGGTTGCACCCTTGTATTTACAACGCGTTACAGCATTGTTACAAGATTATGAATTTGACAGTATTATTCTTTCTGATGGTGAACAATTTAAAACCTTAGATACTTTAAATGAAATATTTACCGCGCTACTGCGTGAGAACTGTGGGCGTGATACCACGTTGATCGCTCTTGGTGGTGGTGTTATTGGTGACATGGTTGGCTTTGCGGCCGCCTGTTACCAACGCGGTATTCCCTTTATTCAAATTCCGACGACTATGTTGAGTCAAGTTGATTCCTCGGTTGGCGGTAAAACGGCAGTGAACCATCCTTTGGGTAAAAATATGATTGGTGCTTTCTATCAGCCCAATGCGGTTTTTATTGATACGGATTGTTTAGCTACTTTACCTCGACGCGAACTGGCGGCTGGTATGGCTGAAGTAATTAAGTATGGGATCATTTATGATGCTAACTTCTTTACTTGGCTAGAAGACAATATTACAGCACTTATGGCGCTTGATCAGACGGCGTTAAAATACGCGATTTATCGTTGTTGTGAAATTAAAGCTGAAATTGTTGCCATTGATGAAAAAGAGCATGGCTTACGGGCATTGCTCAATCTTGGTCATACCTATGGTCATGCTATAGAAGCTGAAATGGGTTATGGCGTTTGGTTACACGGTGAAGCGGTTGCTGCTGGTATGATCATGGCGGCACAGACATCGGCATTAATGGGTCTATTGACGGCATCTCAAGTAACACGTATTGCGGCACTAATTAAGGCGGCGGAGTTACCTTTACTTGCCCCCGCAGAAATGAGTTTTGACGCATTTATGCAGCACATGAAACGTGATAAAAAAGTACTTAATGGTCAACTTCGTTTTATTCTACCAACCTCGATTGGTAGTGCTGAAGTATTATCGACAGTAACTGAAAACACGTTACGTGATGTGGTGAACTTCCATAATCAGGCGGATCCTAGTGCACTATTCAGTTCAAACTGAAATTTATTCTCAAATGCAGCTGTGTGAACGGCTGCGTCATCTCACTCAATTCTCTTCACATTTGTTACTCGTAAGCGGTGAATCAGGTTCAGGTAAATCAACGGTATTACGTCATTATGTAGAATCGGATTTTAATCAAAAAACAATTACAATTGATGCACAGCAGTGTCATGATAATGTCGCACTGAGAACACTATTATTACAACAGATCAGTTATGATGGCCGTTTTAATGCACATGAGTCACTGATTGATAGCTTACCGCTGTTTGCTCAGCAGCTCGAGCATGAACTGACGGTCTGTATTGATAATGCCATGGCATTGTCTGCAGCAAGCATTACTGAATTTGCGCAATTGGTAGAACGCTGTCTTAATAATAGAATTAGTATAAAAATAAATCTCATTTTATTTGCAGAAAGTAAGTGGGTTGATTTAACCATGCTGGAATTTGAAAAATCAGCAACCAATGTATTGGAGTTGGAAATGACAGCACTCGATCCACAAGCCGCTGTGCAGTTTGTAGAGCAACAGTTTAATCAAGCTGGTTATAAGCCTACATTCGTTAATCAGGACGCCATTAATCGTCAGATTGAAGCCTGTAAAGGCAATCCCGCCGAGTTAGCACAATGCGCGCAAGCGATTATGCAAGGACAGGTATATAACCCTGGATCTGCAATGACTAATACGGCAACTCAATCGACGAAGAATAAGTCATTCTACTTAGCCAGCATTATTGCAGGGCTATTATTGCTCGGTAGTGCGGGGTCATTTTTATATGACGCTTATCAAGCTGAACAACAAGCGACTGATATCATAGTGGCAGAACCATTACCAAATCCTTCAAAGGTTATGCATGACGACACTGTGTCTACGGATACTGCGTCAGTTGTCAGTTCAGCGCCAATGTTAGCCAGTGATTGGGATAAAGAATTGCCCACTGAAATAGGTCCAACTATTACCCTGACAGCGCCTACTCTGGCCGAATCTAGTGTACAGACGCAGCGTGTCGTGATTGATGATGCTGCGGTCAACAAAATGCTTGCCAAGCAACGTTCAGCAGATGCAAACCCGGTGATTGATAGTAAAACGGACTTTCAAGCCGTTGAAAGCACGTCCGACACCGTCACGGGCAAAGCTTGGGTGATGGCGCAACCGGCGAAAAATTATACGTTTCAGATTGCCGGTTTAAGCCGTGAAACACAGTTAAAACAGTATTTAAACGAAAATGAATTACCTGATAATATCTGGACATATCAGACTCAACGTAACAACAAACCTTGGTATGTGGTTCTTTATGGTAGTTTTAGCAGTGTTGAGCAAGCGAATGCCGCGAAACAAAAATTACCAGCAACGGTACAAAAAGATAAACCTTGGTTGAAACGATTCATTCAGATCCAAAGAGATTTATAAATAAACAGCGCAATTTAGCTGTAATGGATGTACAATCGGCCCCCTTTTATTTAGCGGTATAAGTCACAAAATGCAGAAAACGCGAGCCTTCTTAAAATGGGCCGGAGGTAAGTATTCTCTGGTTGATCATCTACGTGAAAAATTACCAGCAGGTAAGCGTTTAGTTGAACCGTTTGTTGGCGCTGGATCAGTATTTTTAAATACCGATTATGACGAATACTTGTTAAATGATATTAATCCTGATTTGATTAATATGTATAAGATCCTACAGCACAAACCAGAACAGTTTATTGCCGATGCGCAGCGTTTTTTTACCCCTGAATTTAATGATAAAGAACGTTATTATAAAATTCGTGAAAAATTTAACAAAACCAGTGACCCTTATCAGCGTTCGCTGATGTTCTTGTATATGAATCGTCATGGTTTTAATGGTTTATGCCGTTATAACAAATCAGGTGGATTTAATGTACCTTTTGGCTCTTACAAAAAACCGTATTTCCCTTTGAAAGAGTTACGTTTCTTTGCTGAAAAATCCAAAAAAGCCACGTTTATTTGTGAATCATACTCAGATGTGTATAAACGTTTAGGCCGTGATGATGTGGTTTATTGTGATCCACCGTATGCCCCATTAAGTAGAACGGCAAGTTTTACCTCGTATTCGGCGAGCGGCTTTAGCCTCGATGATCAGGCCTTACTTGCCAAAGTGTCGCGTGAAACGTCACAAGAGCGCAATATTCCGATATTAATTTCGAATCATGATATTCCGTTAACACGTGAACTTTATCATGGCTCAACATTCGAAGTGGTACAGGTAAAGCGTACTATTAGCCGGAATGCCGGTAAACGTAATAAAGTGGACGAGTTACTCGCGCTATATCGTTAAACTCGCGCTGAACAGCGTGAATAGTCTTAGATCCCTCAGTTAAATCTCCGTTGTCTGTATTATTCTGGTTTTATTATTTTACCCTAGGGGCTAACTTAGGGTAAGATTTGCTCAGAGTAATGGAATAACAACAACTGAGAGCATGCCCAATGAAAAACTTTCTGATTGCCCCTTCAATTCTTTCGGCTAACTTTGCTAGCTTAGGCCAAGAAGTCGATGCTGTACTGGCCGCTGGTGCGGATGTCATTCATTTTGACGTAATGGATAACCATTATGTGCCGAACCTAACGATTGGGCCCATGATCTGTAAAGCATTACGTGATCATGGTGTAACGGCACCCATTGACGTGCATTTAATGGTGCGACCGGTTGATCACATGATTAATGAGTTTGCTAAAGCCGGTGCGTCTATGATTACTTTTCATGCAGAAGCATCTGATCATGTTGACCGCTCTCTGCAACTGATCAAGGAACACGGTTTAAAAGCGGGGTTAGTATTTAACCCAGCAACGCCGTTACATCATTTAGATTATGTGATGGATAAGTTAGATATGATCTTATTAATGTCAGTGAACCCTGGCTTTGGTGGTCAAAGTTTTATTCCTTCAACATTACAAAAATTACGCGATGTACGACAATTAATTGATGCCAGTGGTCGCGATATTATACTCGAGATTGACGGTGGCGTTAAAGTCGATAACATCCGCGAAATTGCAGAAGCGGGCGCCGATATGTTTGTTGCTGGCTCTGCGATTTACGGCCAAGAAGATTATAAAAAAGTCATTGATGAAATGCGTTCGGAGTTAGAAAATGCCAATGTTTAAGCTTATTTGTTTTGATTTAGACGGTACTCTTGTTGATAGTGTACCTGATCTTGCAGCTGCGGTTAATTGCATGCTGAGTGATTTTGATCGTGCCCATTTTTCGGAAGATGAAGTCCGCGGTTGGGTTGGTAATGGTGCGCAAGTACTCGTACAACGCGCGTTATCAGGCAGTGTTAACATTGCTGATGACATTGACCCTGCGTTATTTAATGATGCACTGGCGTCATTCTTAAAGCACTATTCTGCCAATGTATATACACACAGCGTGTTATACCCAAATGTAAAAGAAACCCTAACAGCACTGCGCGATGCAGGGTTTAAGTTGGCAATTGTGACCAATAAACCTATGGTGCAAACTACGCCGGTACTTGAATTAGCCGGTATCAGTGAGTTTTTTGAAGTGGTACTGGGTGGTGATTCTCTGCCTGAGAAAAAACCCAATCCATTACCGCTATTACATTGCTTAGATCATTACCAATTTAAGGCAGAAGATGCCTTGATGGTGGGTGATTCTAAAAACGATATCATTGCCGCACAAGCGGCAAACTTTACCAGTTTTGGTTTAACCTATGGTTACAACTACGGTATTCCAATTAGCGACAGCAATCCTGACTTCGTTGCCGATGACATCAGTGAACTTTTAGCCGCAGTGAAATTAAAGTAGCAGCAGTTAAGTTAAAGTAGGCGACTACTTTAACAACCATCGTTGTATGCAATAACAGTAAACATGATTGGGTGAGTCGATGTACTTGCCCACAATTGAATGAATTAAGAGATTGGGAAATATATATATGACAAAACCTGTGGTATTAAGTGGTATTCAGCCTTCAGGCAGTATGACGATTGGTAACTATATTGGTGCAATCAATCAATGGCTGGACATGCAGGAACACAGCGACTGTCATTTCATGCTGGCGGACTTACATACCATCACGGTACGCCAAGACCCGAAAGAGTTTAAATCACAGGTGCTTGAAGGCCTAGCAATGTATGTTGCTTGTGGTCTAGATCCTGAAAAATCGACGATTTTTCTACAATCTCAAGTACCAGAACATGCGCAATTGAGTTGGTTATTAAACTGCTATACCCAAATGGGTGAGTTAAACCGCATGACGCAGTTTAAAGATAAATCGAATAACGCTAGCAGCAGTAATTCAGGTTTATATACTTACCCTGTGTTAATGGCAGCAGATATTCTACTTTATCAAGCAGATGCAGTGCCTGTTGGTGACGACCAGAAGCAACACCTAGAATTAGCGCGTACTATCGCGACACGGTTTAATAATATCTACGGTGATGTGTTTAAAGTACCTGAGCCGATGATCCCGAAACAGGGCGCTCGCATCATGAGCCTGCAAGATCCACTGAAGAAAATGTCTAAATCAGATGCCAATCCAAAAGCTTACATCAAATTATTAGATGATCCGAAACAGATTGCTAAAAAACTGAAAAGTGCTGTAACAGACAGTGATGAACAAGCGCGTATCTACTTTGATAATGCTGAAAAGCCGGGTGTATCTAATTTACTGACGTTACTTTCTGTGGCAACAAAACGTTCAGTTGCTGATCTTGTGCCTGAATATGAAGATAAAATGTATGGTCACTTGAAGAAAGATACCGCTGACGCTGTTGTCGCTATGATTGAACCTATTCAAGCGCGTTACTATGAGTTACGTGCCGATGAGACTGAACTGCTGCGCATTATGCGTATTGGTGCTGACAAAGCGTCTGCGCGCGCTGCACCTACGTTAGCGAAAGCCTATGCAGCCGTTGGTTTTATTGCTAATAACTAGCCCGTTATTTAGGTGATAGGTTATTTACCAAGCATAGTATTACTTAATAGCAGTATTGCTGAATAATCGAATAGTTAACGCCCTATATCACAGGGTATAGGGCTTTTTTTTGCTTAACTAAATAGCGAAATACATAACGCAAATAGCAGTAATAACGAGATCACTTGCCAAAAGCGTTCTGGATTCTTTTCAATTAAGGTTTGTTTGCGATTATTCTCATAGTTAGGATTAGGGTGCTGTAACTCATGCAAGAGTTCGGATACATCCGCGTGACGCTTGTTGGGGTCGAACCGCAATCCTTTTCTAATGGCGCCATCTAACCAGAATGGTACTAACGGGTTATATTCATAGGCCGCGATATATTTGGTCTTTAGGTAAGCTTTTTGGGTACGGCAGGTTTCGAGTTTGCCATTAAAAGGCTGCTTACCGGTGAGCATTTCAAAAATAATCACGGCAATGGCAAAGATATCGGATTGTGCAGTACTGTCACCGTTGATCACGGTTTCAGGGGCTGAGTAGGCGGCGGTGCCGAGGATCTTATCCCGTTGCAGCGGGGTGGCTATTTCAGCGATACCTTTGACGAAACAAGAGCCAAAATCAATGATCTTAACGTGGTCGTTATTATCGATCATTATATTGCCCGGCTTTAAATCTTGATGTAGGGTTTCTTTACGGTGAAAAGCGCGTAAGCCTTTAATCACCTGCTCAACAATATTAAGCACCTCTTGGATCGGAGGGTTAGGGTGTTCACTTATCCATTGCTCCAGGGTGATACCTTCAATCACTTCCATTAAATAATAGAGGTGGTTTTTTTTCCTGTTGGTTTCGACAATTTTTAAAATATGCGGGTTATTTAATCGCGAACCAATCCAGGTCTCCATGGTAAAACGCTCTATATAAGCCGGATCATCGATATAGTTGACCGAGGGTGCTTTCATGCAGTATTGCTGTTTGGTTTCTTTGTCTTCGACTAAATATAAATGACTACTGCTACTGGCATGCAACTCTTTAATCACTTTTAGGCCATCAATCGATAACCCAGTGCGTAATGCGGGCGGGAAAGGCATAGAGGCAAGATGGACATGCACATCTTCGGCACTCAGCTTAGGTAAACTGTCGATACGTAATAACTGGCAGCTGATATTATCATTACTGTTATTGGCCAGTGCATGCTGAATTAGCTGTTCGCAACATGCTTCAAAATCACTCTCGGCAGATTGATGCGTCTGTTGCACCATTTCTCGTAATAGTTTATCGCTAACAAAATCATGTAAGCCGTCGGTTGATAATAAAAACACATCTCCGACTTGTAACTCGACTTCTTTATAATCCACATCGAGGGTGGTATCCAAGCCCATCGCGCGCGCGAGGTAAGATTGTTTACTATTGACGACGGTGGTGTGGTCTCGGGTTAATTGCTCGAGGGTGTTGTTACGTAAACGGTATATTCGCGAATCACCGACATGCAATAAATGGGCAGCATGGGATTTAAATACAATGGCACTTAAGGTGGTGAGGTAGCCTTTTTGGGCATCGGCAAACTGTCGACCCTGACTGTATAACCAGCGGTTCAGTGCGGTTAATACCTGACCAGTTGATTTGCTAACCGACCAGGTTTCTGGAGTCGAATAATAATCGGATAAGAAGTTATGTACACAGGTTTCACTGGCTTCTTTACCGGCTTCTGCTGCGCTGACACCATCGGCGATAATCGCGACTGAACCTTTAGTGGTTAGCAGTAAATCATCAGGAATACGAATACCAATGGCATCTTCATTATGGGCTTTTATCCCTGCAACTGAGCGCTGACCTATGGTAAAGGTTGCGCCGCCTTGTAAGTGCCGTGGTGACATACTAACTCCCTGTTATGGCGTTAAATAATCACGCCACGATATCCTTATACGCTGACTTCTACCATACCATCGGTGACGCGTACCGCATACACGGGTACTGATAAACTTGCATCTTCAAGACATTCACCTGTGGTCAGGCTGAAATGCTCTTTATAAAGCGGTGATGAAACGGTTAATACATCTTTAATGGAAGATATTAATCCGCGTGATAATACGTTGGCTTTACTGGCTGGGCAGTAGTTATCAATCGCAAACAGTTGGTCTGTTTTACGATCAAAGAAGATCGCAACTTGCTTACCGTTCACTAATGCACACACACCGGTATCTGGGGTGAGTTTATCTTTGGCAATAATGGGGGTCCAAATCGTCATAATTAATCCTTAAATCTTGTTTTAGCAGGTGTCACCACCTGCTATTATTGTTATGTGTTGCTTTCGTTGAATCGATACATTGTCGTTTGAGTGAGTTGATCGTTAGCTCACTTCAACAATCTCAATCAGACCTTCACGTTCTGCGGGTGTAGCAGGGCGAATTTGGTCACGCACTTCAACAAACTGAACCGCACTGTCTTTTTCTTCAGAGTTAATGAAGTGTTTAAAGCGCAGTAGTTTTTCAGGGCTTTCAAGGGTTGTTTTCCACTCACACTGGTAGTTAGCAATGTTTGCGGCCATGTCAGATTCAAGCTCTGCGGTAAGACCCAGTTTGTCGTTAATAACCACGTTTTTAAGGTAATCTAAGCCACCTTCCATATTTTCTAACCAAACCGATGTACGTTGTAGGCGGTCTGCGGTACGGATATAGAACATCAATATACGATCAATATATTTGTACAGCGTGTCAGTATCTAGGTCGGTCGCGAATAAATCGGCATGACGAGGGCGCATACCACCATTACCACAGACATAGAGACTCCAGCCACCTTCGGTAGCAATAATACCGATGTCTTTACCCTGAGCTTCAGCACATTCTCGAGTACAACCAGAAACGCCAAACTTAATTTTATGTGGCGAGCGTAAACCTTTGTAGCGGTTCTCCAGATCAATGGCCAGTGACATGCTGTCTTGCACACCATAACGACACCAGGTACTACCCACACACGATTTTACTGTACGCAGTGATTTACCGTAAGCGTGACCTGTTTCGAAGCCTGCTTTGATCAGCCATGCCCATATTTCGGGTAATTGATGTAATTGCGCACCAAATAAATCGATACGTAGTCCACCGGTTATCTTGGTATATAAGCCATACTTTTTAGCCACTTCACCGAGTACAATTAATTTTTCTGGGGTGATCTCACCCGCTGGGATCCGTGGTACAACAGAGTAGGTACCGTCTTTTTGCATGTTGCCTAAATAAACATCATTGACGTCTTGCAGACCAAGATGATCATCTTCGAGGATGTAGTCATTCCAGAATGACGCAAGAATGTTGGCTACAGTCGGCCGACAAATTTCACAACCATGACCTGCGCCAAATTCGGTGATTAATACTGCGAATGTTTTAATACGTTTAACACGGATTATGTCAGCCAGTTCGGCACGTGAGTAAGCAAAGTGCTCACACAGATCTGTGTTCACTTCAACACCCATGTTTTCAAGTTCGGCATTAAGTACTTGTGTTACCAGTGCGCTACAACCACCACAACCAGTACCCGCTTTGGTGATTGATTTAATGTCACCAATGCTCGTTGCACCGTCTTGTACCGCAGCACAAATTTGCCCTTTTGTTACGTCAAGACATGAACAAAGAACCGCTGAATCAGGCAGAGCGTCAACCCCCATAGTGACCGATCCACCTTCTGCGGGTGGTACCAACATATTCTCTGGCGCCCCGGGAATATCCATGTCGTTTAAATAAATTTGTAACCAAGTACCGTAATCTTCGGCTTCACCCACCATTACCGCGCCCAGTAATTTCTTACCACATGCGCTGATAACCAGTTTTTTGTAAATTTGGTCAGCTTCGTTAGTGAAAACATAATTTTGTGCGCCTTCTGCTGCGCCATGAGCATCACCGATACTGGCTACGTCAACACCAAGCAATTTCAGCTTGGTACTCATGTCTGCACCTGTAAACGCTAAGTCACCGGCACCAACAATTTGGTCTACCGCTACTTTTGCCATTTGGTAGCCGGGTGCCACTAGACCGAAAATACGGCCTTGCCATAATGCACACTCACCAATCGCAAAAATGTTTTCGTCAGAGGTTAAACAATGATCGTCGATCTTAATACCACCACGTTCGCCTAATTCTAGGTCGAAAGCGCGGGCCAACTCATCTTGCGGACGAATACCGGCAGAGAAGATGATCATATCGGTTTCAACGTGAGTACCGTCTGCAAAGTTCATGCGGTAACGACATGTTTCACCTTTCACAATTTCTTTGGTATTTTTTTCGGTGTGGACGTTTACGCCTAATGCTGAAATTTTATCTCGCAGGATCTTGCCTCCGCCGTCGTCAACTTGCACTGCCATTAGGCGCGGTGCGAATTCAACCACGTGGGTTTCTAGTCCTAATTGTTTGATTGCATTTGCCGCTTCAAGACCCAGTAGACCACCACCGATAACCACACCGACTTTGCTTTCTTTGGCCGATGCCGTGATGTCTTCTAAATCATTAATGGTACGGTAAACCAAACAATGGTCTTGGTCTTTACCTGGAATAGGGGGTACGAATGGGTATGAGCCTGTCGCCAGTACTAATTTATCGTAACGCTCGACACGACCCTGTGCTGTGGTTACTGTTTTAGCCGCTTTATCAATGCTAACGACTTTATCGTTGACAAAATATTGCACGCCGTTGTCATCATAGTATTCTGGCGAGGTCATCATTAAGTCATCAGCGGTTTTACCACTGAAGTAAGCACTTAACTGTACACGATCATAAGCGAGACGTGATTCTTCACTGAATGTGGTGATTTGCACTTCATCCATTTTTCCTTGTTGAATAAATTGATCAATAAAATGGTGACCTACCATGCCGTTACCGACAACTATAATTCTTTTCATGACATGCTCCGTTATGCGCTTAATTCTTGATTTTTTGCCGCTTGCTCTAGATCTCGCCAGCTAAGTTGCTCTGCAAGAGAGACAACTTTGCCGATCACAATCAGGCTAGGGCTTTGTAATTGGTGTTCAATCGCCAGTTTTGGCAAGGTAGCTACAGTGCCAACGAATTCTCTCTGTTGTGGTGTCGAGCCGTTTTCTATCAAGGCAGCAGGAGTATCACTGGCTAAACCATGACTGATCAGTTGCGCTGAAATTTCCGTTAATTTACCCAATCCCATATAGAACACTAAGGTGTGTTCTAGGTGCGCTAACTGCGACCAATGTAGGTCTAATTGGCCATTTTTTAGGTGTCCAGTAATAAAGGTACAGCCCGTTGACAGACCTCTGTGGGTTAACGGGATCCCTGCGTAGGCGGTACAGCCCGATGCTGCGGTGATACCAGGCACGACGATTGTTTTGATATCGTGGGCATGGAGCACCAGTAGTTCTTCACTACCGCGGCCAAATACAAATGGGTCACCGCCTTTAAGGCGACAAATATTAAGACCTTGTTTGGCTTTATCAACCATGAATAAATTCAATTGGTCTTGTGGAATACAATGGTCTGCTTTTTTCTTACCGACATAGATCGCTTTGGTATGGGGTGGAAATAACGCTCTAATGTCGTGGCTAACCAAGTTATCAAACAAGATCAGATCGGCACTCTCAATCGCCTTTAAAGCTTTTAGTGTGAGTAACTCTGGATCCCCCGGACCTGCTCCTACTAATGCGACTTGACCTAGCGTGCTGTTATTTTTTGATTGCGCTTTGGTAATTAATTCAACTGTCATGACTCACATCCCTGTAGTACTGCTCTGTACTCACTAACGCAAAGACAATGCCAACTCTTTAATTCAAGTGTTAGTTATTGATATTTAAGTGTTTGTTTATATACATTGATTTGTATAAGGTTTTTTAGATGATTAAGTAGTGTGATGTTGCACCAGTTTTTTCATTCTCGCACAGCCATGGTGCAGCTAAGGCTGAGTGGTTGCGGATAGATGTCGTTAAAACGAGGGGGTGTGGGCAATAGGCAGGAAGATCTCTGTGTTTATGCAGGTTAAGAAGAACATCATTCTTTTTATAGGTGTTTAAAGTAAGCTGGCTTGGTTATTGCTCACTTGTCTTGATAGAGAATGTATTTATAAAAATAAAACAATAAACAATGTGCTGAGCAATTCAATGGAGACGTCTTATGATTTTCGGACGCAAGGATCAAAAGCCTATTCGCATTGCGGATAAACAGATTAAAGAATGGAAATATACAACGTGTGGATATTGTTCTACAGGTTGTTCTATCGAGATCGGTGTTAATGAGCAAGGGAATGCAGTTGCGAGTCGGGGCGTGGCTGACGCTGATGTAAACAGAGGTAAGTTGTGCATTAAAGGTATCTTTGAGCATGAGTTATTTGACGCAGCAGGACGTGGTAACCATCCCCTGGTGCGCGATCAAATTCATGAGCCGTATAAAGAAATAAGTTGGGATGTAGCACTCGATACCATGGGCGAAAAAATTAAAGCGATTCAAGACCAATATGGTAAAGATGCATTTGCCATTGTCTCTACAGGGCAGTTATTAACGGAAGAGTTTTATACCCTAGGTAAGTTAACGCGTGGTTGTATTGGTACCAATAATTACGATGGTAATACCACCTTATGTATGGCCTCTGCCGTATCGGGTTATAAACGCTCATTTGGTTCGGATGGCCCTCCTGGCTGTTACGATGATTTTTCGCATACCGATTGCCTAATTGCCTGGGGTTCTAACCTGCCAGAGCAGCACCCCGTTATTTATTGGCGGTTAAAAGAAGCCAAAGAACAGCGCAACTTCCCGCTTATCGTGGTTGATCCGCGAGTCACTATGCTGGCGCAGTTTGCCGATATCCATTTGCCGATTAGTCCTGGTACCGATATCGTTTTACAAAATGCTTTAATGCATGTGATCTTAAAAGAAGGCCTCGAAGATAAAGACTATATCGAAAAACACACCAATGGCATTGAAGAGTTAAGAGCCTGTGTCGCCGATTTTGACCCGACATCAGCCGCTAAGATCTGTGGTATCGATGAAGATACTATCCGTCATGTGGCCCGTTTATTTGCTAACGCAGGTCGTGCCATGAGTATCTGGACCATGGGCCTGAATCAAAGTACCCATGGCAGTGACGCCATCACGGGTTGTAATTCATTATCGCTGATCACGGGTAATATTGGTGTTCCGGGTGGCACTAGCTTATCTATTACTGGTCAATGTAATGCGATGGGCACACGTGAGTGGTCTTCTTGTTCTGGCTTACCGGGTTATCGCGCATTAGAGAAAGAAAAGGATCGTAACGATATTGCTGAATTTTGGGGCATTGACCCAGAGTTCTTCCCGAAAAAACGCGGGTTAGCACAAACCGATATTTTTCCTGCGATAGAAACAGGTCAAATTAAAGGGCTATGGCTGGTGGCGACCAACCCAATGACCTCGATGCCGAATACTTCGCGTATTCGTAAAACATTAGAGAAGTTAGATTTCTTAGTGGTGCAGGACGCTTATCAAGATGTAGAGACTACCCAATACGCGCACATGTTTTTACCTGCTGCAGTTTGGGCCGAGAAAGAAGGGGTCTTCACCAATACCGAGCGCCGCGTTAACCGCGTCAGTAATGTGCAGCCGCCAAAAGGGAACTCTAAATCTGACTTCTGGATCTTCTCTGAATTATCGAAGCGTTTTGAAAATGGTAAAAAAATAACCTTTCCTGCCACGCCAGAGGAAGCATTTGAAGAAATGAAAACGCTGTCCAAAGGTGCTGACCGTAATCTTGATATTTCAGGCATGACTTACGAAAAAATCGAACAAGCCCGTGGTCTACAGTGGCCGTATCGAGAAGGTGCCACGGACAATGACGAAGGCGCGCGTTTATATACCGATGGTAAATTTGCCACGCCAACAGGCAAAGCCAATTTAATTCCACTGCCTTGGATTGATAATAATGAACACCCTTGCGATGAATACCCATTCTGGTTAAACAGTGGTCGTGTGGTGGAACATTTTCACACCCGTACCCGTACCGGTAAAATGGGTAATCTCAACAAATATAGTCCAACCCCGTATATGGAAATGAATCCAGACGCCGCTGCCAAGCTGGGTATCAAACATCAAAGTTATGTGCGTTTGGCTTCGCGTCGAGGTGATGCGATCGTCATGGTGCAATTAACCCAGCGTGTGGCACCAAACGCGGTATTTATTCCATTCCATTTCCATGATTGTGTTAATCGCTTGTCGTTAGGTCTACTTGATCCGCATTCACGTCAACCTGCATTCAAACAGAGTTCAATTCGTATTGAGCATGTAGATCAGAAACTGGCCGCGAAAATGAACCGTGAGAGACGTACGTACTAGCTATTTTTGTACATGATTTTTTATAGACAGTTACGTTTATTTATAGCGACTAGAGCGAGAACATAACAGGGATAAATTATGTTAGATAAATTAGAACAGTTTAGAGACCGCCTTGATCAAATCGGGGCGCCAGAAAAACCGGTTGTTAAAGATGGTACGCCGATCTTTGAGCACCGTGTTGGTGAGCAAGATTACGCCAAATTAGCAGATGTAGAAATATTTGATGTTAATACTTACGGCAATAAAATTGATTTAATCGAACGTACCGAAGGTAAACTGCCGGTTGGTCGTTCAATGAATATTAATGAAAATAAAGCGGTAGGTGATAACCCGAATCGTAATAAACAGCATGCCTTCCACTTTACCGCGGATAACTGTATTGGTTGTCACGCGTGTGAAGCCGCGTGTAGTGAAAAGAATGACAACCCTGCACATATTGCCTTCCGCAGTGTGGGCTATGTCGAGAGTGGCAGTTACCCTGATTACAAACGTATTAATATATCCATGGCGTGTAATCACTGTGATGATCCGGTTTGTCTAAAAGGTTGTCCAACCAAAGCTTATACCAAACATGTTGAATATGGCGCGGTATTGCAAGATCCGGATACTTGTTTTGGTTGTGGTTATTGTACTTGGGTTTGCCCATACAATGCGCCACAACTCGATCCAATTAAAGGTCAAGTAACCAAATGTAATATGTGTGTAGATCGTCTGGAAGTCGGGTTAAAACCAGCGTGTGTCGCCGCATGCCTGGGTAATGCACTTAACTTTGGGGTGGTGGAAAATACCCCTGAAAACCGTATTCAGGCGAAAACATCGATGCCGGGGTTTCCTGATCCTAGTATCACCCAACCGAATATCCGTTTCCAGCAGACCACCAGTACTCAGCGTGAAATGACGCGTACTGATAACATGCCGCTTAAATACCATAAACAAGATGATGGCTCGTTCCGCTCGGTGGTGGATGAAAAAGACGGTAAGGAACAATCGTGGAACTTGGGTCGTTTGAGTTCACGTGAAAATCCACTGGTGATATTTACCCTGTTTTCACAAGCGGCGATGGGCGCATTTGCGCTTATCTTTCTTGGCCCATTACTGGGCATCGAAAGCTTAACTGGATTTACAGGATCTGGCGCGGGTTTGTCATTGCTGGTTATATTAATGGCGATGCAAGCGATTGGCTTATTAATGTCGACACTGCATCTTGGTAAACCTAAGCGTTTCTATCGTGGCTTTAACAACCTAGCACATTCTCCTGTCAGTCGAGAGGGCTTAGGTGTGGCCTTATTCTTTGGCTTCATGGGCGCATTTATGTTCTTCCAAGGGCTCGCTTGGTACTTTGACGTTAACATCTTTAATTATGTGGCGAATGTCTTTGGTGTGCTGGCCTTAATCGGTAGTGCTGGTGGTATATTTTACATGTACCGCAGTTACCGTATCAAAGCGCGTCCGTTCTGGGATCATTGGCAAACCGCTTGTTCGTTTGTTGGTTCTGCAATTGCACTCGGGTCGCTATTAACGGCTTTGGTCGCTGTGATGGGTGGCGTTGAGCTTTATCCATTACTTACCGAGTTAGCGCCTGTTGCCATCACCGGTTTAGTGATTGAAGCGTTTGGTCTCTATTCACATGCTAAACACCTCAATGTAGAGCAGGGGGAAGGTGCGGCTTCGCATTACGTACAATGCACAACATTTGGTAAAACGTATAAGTTACGTAATCTTACCGTGGCCATTAATATTTTTGCGGTAACCTTACTGGCTGTATTAGCACCATCTGGTATCTTAAGTCTGTTATGGTTATTGCCAATGGCATCCATTGCATTAGCGTCAACCGTCAGTCGTGCGCTGTTTTATGTACTTGTTATTCCGACCACTATGCCAGGTGCATTCTTTTGGAAAAATAAAGGCTTTGAGCAACATGCTCGTGATGTTGGCTTAGCAGATATGCCACAAGTGGGTATTATACCTGACTTGCATTAATGGGGTGTATCTGATTTGTAGTAAATGGTATCTGACTGACGATAAATCGCAGGAAAGGTGTGATAAGGGCAGCGCTTGCTGCCTTTGTTATTTATGAAGATAATACTAATTTAGAGACGGTTAGCGAAGTGTTGAATCTTATCGATAAGTTAAAGTCATACTAAAAGATTAGCATTAGCCGATTGATTAATTTTCAATTGTCATGTTAATGTAATTGTCTGTAATGAGACTAGAAATTTTCCAATCTAGGGTTAAACTTGATTGTACATAAATAATACAGCTGTCGTTAGATATGGTGATATTTATCTGTTTATCAACAAACTGAATTATCTATTTTAAATACTTAATACAACTATTTTTAATATTTAAGAAAATATAGTTTATTTGTGCAGTTATGCTGATGGTTGAATTTGTCGGTAGGCCTCAGTCGTGATAAGATTGCGCAGATTAATGTGTAATAAGGGGAGAATTGTTGATGAGCAAAGATATGCAAAGTATGGCATTAGTTCCTCAGGGTAGCATTGAAGCCTATATCCAAGGCGTGAATAATATTCCAATGTTGACTGCTGAACAAGAAAAGGAACTAGGCGAACGCTTGCAGAATGAAGGTGATGTTGATGCTGCACGTCAGTTGATCATGTCACATCTACGCTTTGTAGTTCACGTTGCTCGTGGTTACGCAGGTTATGGACTTGCTCAAGCTGACTTGATCCAAGAAGGCAACATCGGCTTAATGAAAGCGGTGAAACGATTTAATCCCGCGGTAGGTGTAAGACTGGTGTCTTTTGCCGTGCATTGGGTTAAAGCTGAGATCCATGAATTTGTACTGCGTAATTGGCGTGTAGTAAAAGTTGCGACGACTAAAGCGCAACGTAAACTATTCTTTAATTTACGTAAATCAAAAAAACGCTTAGGCTGGTTTACCAGTGCTGAAGTGAAAACCGTTGCAGAGACCCTTGGCGTTTCTACTAAAGATGTAGTGGAAATGGAATCAAGAATGTCTTACTCAGATCAAGCATTTGATTTATACGCTGATGATGATAGTGATAAGGACTCTGGTTCAACGAGTTTTTCGCCAGCACAGTATTTGGAGGACAACTCTTCGGATGTAGCGCTACAAGTAGAACGTGAAAACTGGGATAAAAGCGCATCTCGACGTTTAACTAACGCAATTTCTGAATTAGATGAACGTAGCCAAGATATCGTTAAATCTCGTTGGTTAGCGGAAGACAAAGCCACACTGCAATACTTAGCTGATCGTTATGGTGTTTCTGCTGAACGTGTTCGTCAGTTAGAAAAAAATGCCATGAAAAAACTGCGCGAGTTTATTACCGAATAATAAACACACAGAATTGTTAAAATGAGGTCTCCAATGGAGGCCTCATTTTTTTTGGCAAGAAAATAAATAAACGTTTGATCTCTTATTTGGTTTTCAGGGCAGGGCGCTTAAAAGTTTCTTAGAGCGTTTGGTTAATGGCGCCTTTCGTCACTAGGATATGGTTAACTTAAATATACTCAATAAGCGGTTATGCCATTTGTTTAAAACTGGTTTTGAGTTCAACCATCAACTGCTGCTGCCAAGCCACTTGGTACAGATTGGTTGATTCTACTTTTAACTGCGCCACTTTAAATGCTTCAATTTCAGAAATTTCACGTTGTTGCTGCTGGGCATTATGACTGATTTGTTGGATCTTGACGTAATTGTCATGTTCAGGACCATTCTTAATCGCTTCAATACGATCTAAATGTAACTGCACTTCAACCACCATCTGGGTTTTAGGTAGTCGTACTAATAAATTGATATCACGGTAACCATTTTGTTTGGGGTTATTAAAACGATTCTTTATTTGTACTATATCGGTTTCTTGTTCGAGTAACTCAAACGCGCTGATTAGCTGTAGGCTGTTTTTAGCAATCAGTGAACTACGGGCTAAATCGGTGATTTTTTCTACCGCACCATCATGCTTATTGGTGATTTTGGCTTGGGCACGTTCAATACTTTTAATGGCTGGGATCACGGCATTGGTTTGTGACATTAATGCGATTTGTTGGGTGAGTGTGGCGAGTTCATCTTGTGCTGCTTTAGCTAATGAATAAAGCGAATCAAAATCGGAATAAGGTTGAATGATATGAGTGTTACTTATATCAGACAATTGATAAAGGCCGGCTAAGTCTTTGCTTATTTGTGTGCGCACTCGGTTAGTGGCACTGCCGTTATTAGAGGCTTGATTAAGGCTAAGCATGCTAGCGGCTTCGAGCGGCGCTTTACCGGCTAGCATTAGTACTAGAATTAATGATGTTCTGAGAAAGCTATACATAGGTATCCTTTTTAAGAAAACGCATTCGCATCATTGTATGTTGATACAGAGTAATAGATGAGTGCGCACTGTCACAATTCAAGGTGAGGCAGTGTAAAACTGTGTAAGAAGTGACTAAGCTTGTAAAATAGTGAGAGTGATATCACTTATTTGTGCTGATTCGGTTAATTAACTAGTAAATATACTGATGCGCTTGTAGTTTATTTAAGTTACAGTGTTCGCGATCACTAACTTCCAATATCGTTTCTATATTTAAGGCTTATTTAATGATGAAAAAAACACTAACCGCAATAATGATTGTTGCTGCCCTTACTGGCTGTGCTCGCCAAAATGCGACAACAGGCGAAGAAGAAACGAATACCGCCACCAAGTCTGCGATTGGCGGTGCTATTGCGGGTGCATTAATTGGCGCTTCGACAGGTAAGAAAAACGCTGTTTTGTTTGGTGCATTAGGTGGTGCGGCGATTGGCGGTGGTATTGGTCATTACTTCGATCGTCAAGAAGAAGAATTACGTCAAGAGCTGATCGGCTCTGGTGTGCAAGTTAAGCGTGTGGGTGAGAATGAATTGCAGTTGATTATGGCGAAGGGGATTGGTTTCCAAACCGCGGGTTATAATTTAAGTGGTAATATTTACTCAAGTTTAAACAGCGTGGCTAAAATCCTTAATGAGTATCCTAAGTCATCACTGCGTATTGTTGGCCACACGGATAGTGTCGGTAGCGCACAATCGAATTTAACACTGTCTGAAGAACGCGCTGAATCTGTCAGTGAGTACCTCAATAAACGTGGTATCAAATCAGGTCGTTTATCAACGCGTGGTTATGGTGAGCGTCGTCCTATTGCGTCTAATGAGACAAAAAGTGGTCGTGCTGCTAACCGTCGTGTAGAAATTAGTATTACTGCTAATTAATTAGCAGTAAGCATATAGGCATGACCAGTTGACGTTATATTTATCGTTGTTGGTTGTACCGAGATCCGAACCCTGTGTTCGGTTTTTTTATAGCTATAAATTAAAGCGTTCAGCTAATGCAGGAGTAGGGGACATGGTATTTAAATTTTGGATAAAAAAAGACCCAGTTATATAAATAACTGGGTCTTTTTAATTGGCTCCCCTTGCTAGACTTGAACTAGCGACATATGGATTAACAGTCCACCGTTCTACCAACTGAACTAAAGGGGAATTATTTGGTGCCCGAACCCGGAATTGAACCAGGGACACGAGGATTTTCAATCCTCTGCTCTACCGACTGAGCTATTCGGGCAAATGGTGCCGACTGCCGGAGTCGAACTGGCGACCTACTGATTACAAGTCAGTTGCTCTACCTACTGAGCTAAGTCGGCACTAAATGCTTTTTCATAAAGATAGTAGTATATCTCTATTTATTAATATGGTGCCCGAACCCGGAATTGAACCAGGGACACGAGGATTTTCAATCCTCTGCTCTACCGACTGAGCTATTCGGGCAAATGGTGCCGACTGCCGGAGTCGAACTGGCGACCTACTGATTACAAGTCAGTTGCTCTACCTACTGAGCTAAGTCGGCACTAAATGCTTTTTCATAAAGATAGTAGTATATCTCTATTTATTAATATGGTGCCCGAACCCGGAATTGAACCAGGGACACGAGGATTTTCAATCCTCTGCTCTACCGACTGAGCTATTCGGGCAAATGGTGCCGACTGCCGGAGTCGAACTGGCGACCTACTGATTACAAGTCAGTTGCTCTACCTACTGAGCTAAGTCGGCACTAAATGCGTGTCGCATAATATCATCTTCATTTAAAAAAACAAGTCAATATTACACTTTTTTATGCTGTCCAATTTTGGTGCCCGAACCCGGAATTGAACCAGGGACACGAGGATTTTCAATCCTCTGCTCTACCGACTGAGCTATTCGGGCAATGGAGCGCTATTAAATATAATTTAGGTCGTTCAGTCAACTGTTTCGCCAAGTTTAGTGAAAATAATATAGGTTAACCCTATGAACTGGCTGATTAACCATCAATACGTGTGTTTTGTTGACGTTTAACGGTTAAGTTGACGAAAATGACGGTTTACTGCGGATACATAGTTTTTTATATCGGCGCGAGATTGAGTATTAGTGAAACTTTGGTAAACCTCGTAAGAAGATAAGCCATTGATGATGGTGAATGCTTCTTTTTTGTTCTTTGAGAAGGTTTGCAGCATGTTTTTTGGTCCGGCAATATAACTTGCCAACATGGCATAATAGCGAGATTTAGGGTTGTTTATCCCTTTCAGATACTGTTTATCTAGTAAAGATAAATAACTGCTGCCAATATCCAGGTTATTATTGTTATTAAATAGCCAGTTTGGTTGCGGTTTAAAGGGATATTTCTTTTGCTGATGAAATACATCTTGGCCAATAGAACTGGAAATTTGCATTAAGCCAATACGACCCGTGCTGCTGAGTGCATACGGATTAAATAAACTATCAACTTGGATCATGGCGGTGACTATGTGGCTATCAATGCTATAGCGTTGCGCTGATTGTTTAATCAGGGTTTGATAACGCTGCATGCGCACCTTGGTATGGTTAGCGGTTAATGTAAACGTCACAGCGTCTACTGAACGCCCATTGATCGTTATTTGCTTACGCTGGTGCTGAATAAGATAGTTAGCATAACGAGAGGCGCGCCAATGCCATTTTATGGCTTTGCCATCATGATCTTTAACTTGTAGATAAAGAAATGGCTTCCCTTTAACTTCAGAGCTATAACTGGTGTAGAAATCTGTGTATGCAGGTTGCTCAGGGGCAAGTAGAGTGTACTCAATCGCCTGCTTAAGGTATTGCTGACTATTTGGTTGTGCGAGTGTCTCGACACGGACGTTACCTTGTTGAAAGTCGATAATGGAGCGACTGCGGTAATCGTTGGTATATTTGATATAGCGATAATTGGTTGAAAACGACCGTTCAGTATCACCCCAAAGGTTGGTTACTTGGCTGCGGTAATTATCTTGTAAGGTGTTAAGCGCCGTATTGTCTTTGTCGTCGGATTTTTCGGTTTTGGCGCGGTAATTTGGCTGCTGATAAGAAAGTCGTGCTAGCGCTTGAGTGGTATTATTGAGACTAGCGAGTTCGACTGAATGCTGATAGTCACTTATCGAGCAGGCGCTTAAGACACTGCAACTGACAGCGATTAGTAGTGTGCGGAATATTGCCATGGGACTGATTGGTTCTCTGGGTTAAACTTGCCTAGCGCTAGAGTATCACGCTAGGCAATCGAATTAAGCTTTTGGGGTAAAGCCGTCAATGATCACGTCTTGACCTTCAAACAGATATTTGACCATTTCTTGTTCAAGAAATATGCGGTCTTTTTCATCCATCATGTTTAATTTTTTTTCGTTCAGCAGCATAGTTTGTTTTTGCTGCCATTCAGACCACGCCTCTTGGCAAATATGATCAAAAATACGTTTACCTACTTCACCAGGATAAAGTTGAAAACGTAAACCTTCCGCTTCTTTTTGTAAGCGTGTGCAGAAAACCATTCTAGCCATGTTATGCCTCTCTCAATGCTTGAGATGTTAATAATTTTTTAGTTGCAGCTGCTAATCCCACAGTTGCCGGGTGCTCTATGTTATACCAAAGAGTCCCTTGAGGTTCCATTATTTGTGTACTTGTTGTGGCAATTATTTCCACTAACAATGGACTAATATCAAGATGGAAGTGGCTAAATGTATGCCTAAATCCAACTAATTCTTGGGTGCTAAACTCACTAATGCCAAATTTTGCGAGTTGTTCTTCCAGCGATACAGTGTCATCGCGCTCGGGGAAACACCAGAGACCGCCCCAAATACCCGCCGGTGGTCGTTGCTGTAAGCACACCGTTGAGCCTTGCTTTAGTAATAGCATTTGCACCGTTCTCACCGGAATTGTTTTCTTCGGTTTCGGGGTTGGGAATGCAGTTGGGGTGCCCATCGCGCGGGCTTTGCAATCATCATTAACCGGGCAAATATCACAATCAGGTCGGCTACGGGTACAAACTGTAGCGCCTAGATCCATCATCACCTGATTATAATCAGCGGTTTGTTGTTGCGGTGTGAGTGCTTCAGATAACGCCCACAGGGTATTTTCAACAGCCTTCTTACCATACCAACCTTCAATTGCGCCCCAACGGGTTAATACGCGTTTGACGTTGCCATCTAAAATTGGGTGGGGCTGATTTAATGATAATGACAAGATCGCGCCAGCGGTTGAACGTCCCACGCCGGGTAAGGCTAATACTTGTGCAAACTCGGTTGGGAACTGGCCTTGATATTGATCGCGGATCAACTGCGCAGCTTTATGCAAATTACGACCGCGTGCATAATAACCCAGTCCGGTCCATAAGTGTAAAACCTCATCGATGTGCGCATTCGCCAAATCGGTGACGGTGGGGAATTTTTGCATAAAAGTGGTGAAATAAGGGATCACGGTGCTGACTTGGGTTTGTTGTAACATCACTTCACTTAACCATGTAGGATAAGGTTCGTGATATTGCTGCCAAGGTAAATCCTTACGGCCAAAGTCTTTAAACCAAGCAAGTACCCGCGGGGCAAATGTGTCTTTATTATTCTCTAGTAGCGATGTCATCGGGTGTTTTTAGCAAATATGGGGATTTAGGGTGAAATTATGCCACACAAAACTTGCCAAATTCAGCTATCTTTGGATAATGCCCAAATTAACCGATAAATTTATAATGTTTATGGCGATTAAACTGTCATAACGGCGACTGGATAAAAGATGACTGAACATAAAAGAATTGCGGATCCTGAATTAACTGAAGACGGCAAACGCATCCGTAAGATTAGAAGTTTTGTATTACGTGAAGGGCGTTTAACCAAAGGTCAGGACGCCGCGATGAAAGATTTTTGGCCGACTATGGGTCTAGATCATGACATGGGAATGCTCGACTTTGCTGAAGTTTTTGGTAACGATAACCCTGTAACATTAGAAATTGGCTTTGGTATGGGCGCATCGTTAGTCGAGATGGCGGCGGGCTCACCAGAGAAAAACTTTATCGGTATCGAAGTGCATTCACCCGGTGTTGGTGCATGTCTGATGGCTGCGGGTGAACACGGCATTACCAACTTGCGCGTATTTTGCCATGATGCAGTTGAAGTATTAGCGGATTGTATCCCTGATACTAGTTTAGGTGGCATGCAGTTATTCTTCCCAGATCCTTGGCATAAGAAGCGTCATCACAAACGTCGCATTGTACAAGCAGAATTTGCAGAAAGTATTCGCCAAAAACTTAGCTTAGGTGGTATCTTCCATATGGCGACGGACTGGGAACACTACGCCGAGCATATGATTAAAATAATGGCTGTTGCACCAGGTTATGAAAATACCGCAACAGAAGGGAATTTTGTGCCACGTCCAGACTGGCGTCCATTAACTAAATTCGAACTACGTGGTCACCGTTTAGGGCACGGCGTTTGGGATATTATGTATAAACGTACTAAATAATTCGAGGTAATAATGGCTAAAAATCGTAATCGTCGTCTACGTAAAAAACTCCATGTTGATGAATTTAAAGAATTGGGTTTTGATCTTTCTTGGGACTTCGCTGAAGGGACAACTGACGCGCAAATTGACGCTATCTTAGATGGTTTCATTGCTGAAGTTATCGATCCGAACAAACTGGCTTTTGCTGCTGACGGTAACTTGCAATGGGATGGTATGGTTTGTACTGAGACCCACGGTAAATGTACAGAGGAACAACGTGAACAAGTGAAAATTTGGTTAGAAGCAAAAGGTGTTCAAAACCTAATTGTTAGTCCATTATTTGATTTGTGGTACGGTGAAGAAGGCGAATAAGCCCATTTACTAGTCCCTAAAACCGACTGTTTTCAGGTATATCACCTTAACACGGTCGGTTATTTGTTGTCTTATGTCTACGCTCGACAGCTGCTATTTTTCCATTGTTGTTCCCGCTTTCTACAGCACATCGAACACCGCATTTTAAATAGGTTATTTATGCTATCTAACGCATCTCTAGAAGAATTGCTCGTCGAAATCCGCCCACTCATTGGCGAAGGTAATGTTGCCAGTTATATTCCAGCGTTAGCGAACGTTAATCCCAATCAATTAGGTATTGCTGTGTGCATGGCAAACGGTGATGTGTTTACGGCCGGTGATGCCGATACCCGTTTTTCAATCCAAAGTATTTCCAAAGTCTTTGCATTGACTGCGGCGTTAACCCGTTTTTCTGAAGATGAATTATGGACCAGGGTGGGACGAGAACCTTCTGGGCAAGCCTACAATTCACTTATTCAATTAGAGTTTGAAAAAGGTAAACCGCGTAATCCATTTATTAATGCGGGCGCATTGGTGGTGGCTGATATGTTGCAAAGTCGCCTTTCTGCACCGAAACAACGGATGTTGGAATTACTGCGAAAACTGGCTAACTCGACTGATATCTATATTGATCACAATGTGGCAGATTCAGAATTTGAACACATGGCGCGTAATGCGGCTATCGCTTATTTGATGAAATCACACGGTAACTTTACTAATAGCGTCGAAACGGTATTACAGAGCTATTTTAGCTATTGTGCGATTAATATGAATTGTGTGGAATTGGCGACTGCCTTCTCATTTTTAGCGAGAAAAGGGATACCTTGTCATCGCAACAAAAGCCTGGTTAGTGAACGTTGTACGCGCCGCTTAAATGCGTTGTTGGCTACGTGTGGTCTGTATGATGAATCAGGTGATTTTGCTTTCCGTGTCGGCATGCCAGCGAAAAGTGGCGTTGGCGGTGGTATTGCTGCCGTGATCCCCGGCGAATTAACGGTTTGTGTGTGGTCGCCAGAACTGAATGATTCAGGTAATTCGTTGGCGGGCACGGCATTGTTAGAGCTGTTTAGTGAACGTTTTGGCCATTCAATTTTCTAACGGTAACGGCTGCTCGTGAGCAGCCGTTACTTATTGCGCCCCTTTTACTCTAAATAAACAGATCGAATAAGCTATTTAGATAACGATGACCCAGTTTGGTCACTTGCCAATGGGTTGCGGTTTCAGTGAGTAGACCTTTTTTTATCGCGGCGTCAATCTGCTTACTAACCGTGGACAACGGCAATCCGGTAAAGTCACAAAAATCCTGCTTCGGGGTTGCTTCGGTTAACCGAAAACGATTCATGAAGAATTCAAATGGCAGTTCATCTTGGGCTACGACATGTTCATTGTCTAAAAAGGCGTTATCAGCGTCCATATAACCGCGTGGGTGCTTTACTTTACTGCGGCGGACTATCTGACCTGTTTCTGGTTCCGTTAGCTTACCGTGCGCGCCACAGCCAATCCCGATATAGTCACCAAAACGCCAATAATTTAAATTGTGCTGACATTGGTTACCGGCTTTCGCATAACCGGATATCTCATATTGCTCATAACCGGCTGCACTCAAGAGTGCATGGCCTTGTTCAAAAATATCCCAAAGGACATCTTCATCCGGCAAGGTGGGCGGTTTAGAGTGAAATTGGGTGTTCTGCTCAATGGTTAATTGATACCAAGACAGATGTTGAGGCGCTAATTCGACCGCTTTATTCAAATCATATAAGGCATCGTTCAGATCTTGATGTGGCAGGCCATGCATCAGATCTAAATTGAACGAGTTTAACGCGGATTCGCTGGCAATGTTGGCCGCGCGGATCGCTTCATCAGGATCGTGGATACGGCCTAATAAATTAAGCTTTTCGGCTTGTAAACTTTGCACACCTATCGAGATGCGGTTAACACCGGCGGCGACATAACCGTGAAAACGATCGGCTTCGACAGTCCCAGGGTTAGCTTCCATGGTGATCTCGATATTGTCACTAAATGGGATCATGGCTTCAATACCATCAAGTATGTTGCCGATACCTGCAGCGCTGATCAAACTGGGTGTACCGCCGCCAATAAAGATCGAATGCAATGAACGTTGGAATACGCGTGGTAATTCACTGCGTAAGTCAGCCAGTAGATCGGCAATGTATTCGTCTTCCGGGATCTTACCCTTCTGCGTATGTGAGTTGAAATCACAGTACGGACATTTTTGTACGCACCATGGAATATGCACATATAAGCTCAATGGCGGTAGTCGCATTGGCATATTTGTAATCTGATCTACAGTTGTTACTGTATCAGTTGTCGTCGTCATCATGGTATCTGTCATTATTTTGTGGCTAATCGAGTGTGCTGTTCGTGCATTGCCGCTAACAATTTGGTTAACGCTTGGCCGCGATGGCTCAACTCACTTTTACGTTGTTTAGTCAGTTCTGCGGATGTGCAGCCTTCCGACTCCACAAAGAAAATAGGATCGTAACCAAACCCATCTTCACCACTTGGCTGCTGGGTTATAACGCCATCCCAGCTGCCGTGACAGACTAACGGTGTTGGATCTTCTGCATGGGTCATGTAGACCAATACACAATGAAAACGTGCGGTACGTTGCGCCGTTGGTACACCTTTAAGTGCGTCTAATAACTTAAGTAGGTTATCACGATCACTGGCATCTACACCGGCGTAACGGGCAGAATAGATACCGGGTACACCTTGTAGCGCATCAACGGCTAAGCCTGAATCATCAGCAATCGCAGGCAGACCCGTTAATGCTGCTGCATGTTTCGCTTTGATGATGGCATTTTCAATAAAGGTGGTGCCAGTTTCATTCGCTTCGACAATATTGAAGTTACTTTGTGGCAGCACTTCCAGACCAAATTCAGCAAGCAGTGCTGACATTTCACGAACTTTGCCTGGATTACCAGTAGCGAGAACAACTTTAGACATGGTGCGCCTTTATTATTTATAAAAAAAAGTTAAATGAGATGAGTTATACCACTCCTCTACGGGTCAGGTTATACAGGATCAGCGATCACTGATAAAGCCTAATCAACATAAAACTTCTGCTGGAATTTTAGCTCTTGGGTTTGATTACCGCTGCTTATCGTTACCTTGATACGGTAAGTTTCTTCGTTACGATGTGGCACTTCTGCAATGTAGTAAATAGCATTTTTTTCGCGAATTTCACGCACGTCTAACTCGCGGATATTACCGAGTAAATTACGTGCTGTTATTGTCATGGTAACCGCTTGCGCTTTTAAGGTATCGCTATCAAGCACTGAAATATTGATAATACCGAGGTATTTACTCCGGTTGATAGCATAATCCGAGGCGATGTCAGAGGTTAAGAATGTGCTTGGGAAAGCAATGTAATGCACATCCCAATCACCCAGTTTTTGCATTTGTTCTGCATTGGCGGTTGCTGAGACGAGTAAGGTAATAGAGAGTAATAAATATTTCAATAATGCTGGCATGTTGGCTCCGAAATTAAATTTGAGCAAAGAGGATATATAGTTGGATATAAATAGTATAGCTAACTTGAATTAGTCACGTATCAATGCAAGGTTTCCCCGGCATTGATACTGGCTTATTATACCAATCACAATAAATAGATGATCATTCTTTCTGGTTAAAACTGTCACTAACTGCGTTGTTAATTTTGTAATTAGAATAACTAGTTACGGAAATTAACGTCTTGTTATTGTCAATTTTCCCGGCGAAATAATTGATCACTTATTTAATGCAATTGGTATTAGAACGGTAGACCGGTAAGATCGCCAATTAACATTTGTAAAAATTGCAGGCCTAAAATCGCCACTAACATTGATAGATCAAGACCCCCAATAGCAGGAATGATACGACGGATAGGCGTTAAAATTGGCTCACTCAGTTGTGATAATACGTGTTCAACTGGGCTATTGCCTTGACTAACCCAGCTTAAAATTGCACGTAAGATCAAAACGTAGAAAACTAAGCTAAAGCATTGTTTAACCAGTTTGATAGCAGCTAAGATTACTACATCTTGGATAGGTGCGACCGCACCCGTTTGCAGACCGAATAAGGTATAAATCATCACGCAGGCTACTGCATAAGCAAATACCACAGAAGCGAGGTCTAGGCCGCCTAGGCTTGGGATCACGCGACGTAATGGTCTGACAACGGGTTGGGTTGCTTTGACAATAAATTGGCTCATTGGATTATAAAAATCAGCACGGGCCAGTTGTAACCATATGCGTAGTAGTATGATGAGGATGTATGTTTCAAATAAGATACTGACCAAAAAGTTAGCCGCGTTCATAAATTACCCTTCAAGTTAATTGGTGGTGAGTTAATTGTTCGTTGGTTAATCGTTAAAATAGTTTTTGCATTTCTTCAGCGCGGGACACCGCTGCTTGCATTGCTGTATTGACAGTACCGCGTAGATCGTGTTCTTCAAAAGTACGGATGGCTTCTGCTGTCGTGCCACCTTTTGAGGTGACATTTTGGCGTAATGTGGCTAAATCAATGTGTGGATTTTGGATCACTAATTCGGCTGAACCTGCCGCCGCTTGCTGGACTAACTCTCTTGCTTGCTGCTTGCTAAATCCCATGCTGATAATGCTGTCTTGCATTGCTTCCATGAAAAGGAAGAAATAAGCCGGTGAACTGCCCGTTGCGGCAATAATAGTATTTAAATCAGCTTCGTTATCTACCCAGCATGTTTTACCAACCGCCATCATGATCTGGTCAATCGTTTTGATATCGTTATCAGACACTTCTGGTGATGGGAATAAACCCGTCATGCCTTTTTGAACTAACGCTGGGGTATTTGGCATCGACCGTACGATAGGTTGATTATCAGCCAGTAAACTCTGTAAACGTTCAACGGTTACGCCTGCGGCAACCGACACAAATAACTTACCACGGTAATTGCTACTTTGTTCTGCAAGGTGGGAGCAAACCGCTGCCATCAATTGCGGTTTTACCGCCAGAATAATGATATCTGCCGCCGCCACAGCCGCGTGATTGTCTTGGGTGGTATGAATGGCAAATTTTTCTGCTAATACATCTAAGCGCGCTCGTGTTGGACTGGCTGCATAAATTAACTCGGCAGGATAACCATCTGCGATCATGCCTGTGATAAGGCTGCTCGCCATATTTCCTGCACCGATAAAGGCGATTTTTTTATTCGTGATCATTACTGTTTAATTCCTTATACTTGCTCGTTACTGTTTAATTCCATAAAACGGAGTGATCAGTCGCGTGCGCCAAAAATGGCTGTGCCAACACGTACCATGTTGCTACCTTGCGCAATTGCAAGTTCCATATCGTTGGTCATGCCCATCGATAAAGTGTCTATTTGGTTATATTGATGCTGAAGTGATAAATACAACGATTCAAGCTGGCTAAATTGTGATTTAAGCTTGTCGATATCAGCTGTTTTTTCTGGGATCGCCATTATCCCACGTAACACCAAGTTAGGTAAATTAGCCACTTGTTCCGCTAACCGGCGTGCTTGTTGCACGTTAGCGCCAGACTTGCTGTCTTCGGCACTGATATTAATTTGAATACACACGTTCAATTTAGGCATATCTGCTGGACGTTGATCATTGAGTCGTTGCGCCACTTTTAAACGGTCGATACTTTGCACCCAATCAAAATGCTCGGCAATCGGACGGGTTTTATTCGATTGAATTGGACCAATAAAATGCCATTCGATATCGTCATAATTACCATCGTGCTGCAGATGAGTAATTTTTTCTACCGCTTCTTGCAGATAGTTTTCACCAAATTTACGTTGCCCCAGTGCGTAAACTGCCATCACTTGTTCGACGGGTTTGGTTTTACTTACTGCAAGCAGGTTAATTTCACCGCTTTTTTTACAAGATGTGCTTGCCGCGTTTTCAATTTGAGTCAGAACCTGTTGTAATCGAGTTGATATACTAGTCATGATGTTACTTGCAATGAGGTTAAGAAGAATATGGATGTTACAGAGTTACTTACATTTAGTGTAAAGCATAACGCATCAGATCTACACCTTTCTTCGGGTGTACCTCCAATGATCCGTGTGGATGGTGATGTACGTAAAATAAACTTACCAGCTTTTGACGCTAAACAAGTGCATGCGCTGATTTATGACATTATGGATGATAAACAACGTAAAGACTACGAAGAAAATTTGGAAGTCGATTTTTCTTTTGAAATTAATAATGTTGCCCGTTTTCGTGTTAATGCGTTTAATCAACACCGTGGTCCAGCAGCAACTTTTCGTACTATTCCCAGTGACATAAAAACTCTGGCCGAGTTAAGCGTGCCAGATATTTTGTATGATCTTGTCGAGCTACCGCGTGGTTTAGTATTGGTGACTGGGCCAACTGGCTCGGGTAAATCTACCACACTGGCTGCGATGATAGATCATATTAATGAGCACCAGCATAAGCACATATTGACCATCGAAGATCCGATTGAATTTGTCCATAAAAATAAAAAAAGCTTAATTAATCAGCGTGAAGTATATCGCGATACTAAAAGTTTTAATGCCGCATTACGGTCGGCGTTACGTGAAGATCCCGACATCATTTTAATAGGTGAAATGCGCGATTTAGAAACTATTCGTCTGGCATTAACCGCCGCTGAAACGGGACACTTGGTATTTGGTACCTTGCATACCACCTCTGCAGCGAAAACCATTGATCGTATTGTTGATGTATTTCCAGGACAAGAAAAAGCCATGGTGCGTTCTATGCTGTCGGAATCATTGCGCGCGGTCATTTCGCAAACCCTATTAAAACGTACCGGTGGTGGTCGAGTGGCAGCCCATGAGATCATGCTGGGCACTCCCGCTATCCGTAATTTGATCCGTGAAGATAAAGTCGCGCAAATGTATTCGGTGATCCAAACGGGTATGATGCACGGTATGCAAACCTTAGACCAATCGTTACGAGAATTGGTTAATATGGGTATTGTCACCAGCGAAGAAGCGCGCATTAGAGCCGTTGATCAACAAAAATTTTAAGGATGAATAACATGGGGATGCTACCGCAACTCTTTAGTGCCATGAAAAAGCTTGCCGGTTCTGATATGTATATCTCTGCGGGGATTGCGCCGACAGTTAAAGTTCACGGGTCATTACGTGCAATCTCGGAACATAAATTAACCGCAGAGCAATCGTTAGCCTTAGTCAAAGAAGCCATGTCTGAGGATGAGTATGCTTCTTTTTGTCGTACCAAAGAATCTAATTTTGGTATTTTTATGCCAGATATTGGTCGTTTCCGTGTCAGTGCATTTTGGCAATTAGAAAAAGCTGGTATGGTTATTCGTCGTATTGAAACCGAAATCCCGACCATGGATGAATTACACCTGCCACCAATATTAAAACACACGGCACTCGAGAAGCGTGGTTTAATATTGGTGGTCGGCGCGACGGGTTCGGGCAAATCCACCACCCAAGCAGCGATGGTGGGTTATCGTAATCAAAACTCATCGGGGCATATCTTAACCATTGAAGATCCGATTGAGTTTGTGCATGAACATGGCAGTTGTATTGTCACCCAGCGTGAAGTGGGGATTGATACCGAGTCGTTTGAAAATGCGTTAAAGAGTTCCTTGCGCCAAGCGCCTGATGTCATTCTTATTGGAGAGATCCGCTCGCAAGAAACCATGGAATTTGCCTTGGCGTTTGCGGAAACTGGTCACTTATGTATGGCGACGTTACATGCCACCAATGCTAATCAAGCCATTGATCGTATTTTGCACTTAGTACCAAAAGAAAAACATGCGCAATTGTTATATGATTTGTCGCTGAATTTAAAAGCCATTGTTGCGCAGCAATTAATTCCCGTGCAGGGAGGGACCAGTCGACGAGGAGCATTCGAGATCTTATTGAATACGCCATTGATCAGTGAGTTGATCCGTAACAATGAGCTGCATAAAATTAAAGATGTAATGACGAAATCGGTAGAATTGGGTATGCAAACCTTTGACCAAGCGTTATTAGCGCTTTATAACAGTAGTATGATCAGTTATACCGAAGCCCTGCATCATGCTGATTCAGCCAATGATTTACGCTTAATGATTAAGTTAAATCAAGGTCAAGGGAGCAGTGATGGGATGTTGGATGGAGTCACGATTGAAGCCTTGTAATAGTCAACGTCAGTTAAAAACAAGTTTAAGGAAGAGTTATGTTAATAGTGGTATCACCGGCTAAAACCCTCGATTTTGAGACGCCGTCTGTCATCGAGCAGTATAGCCAAGCAGACTTGACGGCTGATTCGGCAGAACTGATTGACGTTTGTCGTCAATTAACGCCAATGGATTTAGCTTCGTTGATGAAAATTAGTGATAAATTAGCGGGATTAAACACCGCTCGTTTTACCGAGTGGTCGAGAGACTTTACCCCTGAGAATGCCAAACAAGCCGTGTTTGCGTTTAAAGGTGATGTTTATACGGGTTTAGATGCTGAAAGCTTTAGCGCTGACGATATGGTGTTTGCCCAGCAGCACTTCCGTATTTTATCTGGTTTATATGGTTTATTGCGACCGTTGGATCTGATTAAAGCCTACCGTTTAGAAATGGGCACTAAGCTTGCCAATGGACGTGGTACTAACTTGTATCAATTTTGGGGTGATATCATTACCGATAAAGTTAACGAAACACTTATCGCACAAGGCGATAAAGTGTTAATTAACTTAGCGTCTAATGAATACTTTAAAGCAGTGCAAAAAAAGCGCTTAAAAGGCCAAGTGATCACGCCGGTATTTAAAGACTGTAAAGCGGGTAAATTTAAGATCATTAGCTTTTATGCCAAGAAAGCACGAGGTCTCATGGCGCGGTACATTATTGCTAACCAGTTAACAGAGATCGAGCAGTTGAAGGCGTTTGATAGCGATGGTTATTACTATTGTGAAGCGGAATCAACGGACATTGAATTGGTGTTTAAGCGTGATGAAATCTTTAAATAACGAGCATTCATAATATCAGCACTGTTTAATGCCTATACAGGTAACAATAGTGTTATAAATTAGCGTTAATAAAAAAGGATATTCACCGGAATATCCTTTTTTTCATCTGGCGATTAGCGGCGTAGTTAGTGCCTCAGAGCGAGTACCGCGTCAGGCGATTTACCGATTAGTCCCAGCCGTTATTTTTCTTGCGACGGAAGCGAATTGATGGAATGATTAATCCAGCAATTAAACCAGCAGCAAGAATGAGTGCACCGAGGATAATGAAGCGATGTTGTTCATCTTCTTCTTTGGTATCTAGGCGGGTAGATAATTGCTCATTTTCTTCACGTAAACGCACTGCTTCTGCAGTTAATGCGCTGTTTTCTGCCGTTAAAGAAGCAATATTATTCGCTTGCGCAGCGATGCCCGCTTCTTTGTCTGCTAGTTCATCACGGTTAGCATCCGTTAACTTGGCGATAGCCGCGGTGTTTTTACTGTTTATTTTCGCTAATGCTGCTTTGGTTTTTGCCAGTTCAGCTTGTAGCTTAGGTGTCCGTATTTTCAAACTCACTTGTCGAGACAGTGATTTACCGTCAATCCACGCGGTTTTGTCTTTGCTAGTGATGATCTGCGTAAAGTTAGAGCCAGCATTCGTTTGTAAATAGGTGACCGCTTCACCGGCTTTGACCGTACCAATAATTCGATATTGGGTCCCCGGACCTGAATGCATATAAATCGCTACATCATCACTGATATAACGTGTTTCTTTTGCAAAGCTAGATACACTAACGAGTGTTAGCAGTGTTGCTATAATGAGTTGTTTAATCTTCACAAGATGTCCCGTAAACGAAGTATTATGGTAAGCATAATAAGTATAAAATCGAATTTCGACAAGCCTCAAATGCTAGTTTACCGTCACAAAAATATAAATTGAGTGGATTTACAAAAAAAGGCCATCAATATTCTGATGGCCTTTTCATTACAATGTAACCAATTACACTACAAAGATAGCTTCTAAGATCTTGTAGAAGATAATTGACAGCACTGCTCCAGCAGGTAGTGTCACGACCCAAGAGATCACGATCGTTCTGACGACGTTTAGATTGAGTGCCGCAATACCACGCGCCATACCTACACCTAACACAGCCCCAACGAGCGTTTGTGTGGTCGAGATAGGTAAACCTGAGCCTGAGGCAATAACAACCGTTGTCGCTGTTGCTAGCTGCGCAGCAAAGCCACGGCTTGGGGTTAGTTCGGTGATACCGGTACCGATAGTTGACATCACTTTATGACCCATAGTCGCTAGACCAACCACGATACCGAAACCACCAAGTGGTAAGATCCACCACGCTATCTCGGCTTTTTCGGAAATTTCACCACCGTGTTGAACAATAGAGACCACCGCGGCTAATGGACCAATCGCATTGGCTACATCGTTAGAGCCGTGCGCAAAGGCCATTGCACACGCGGTAATGATCATTAAGATACCAAATATTTTCTCTACATTAGAGAAGTGCATGTCTTCGTCATTACTTGGGCTGTAGTTCTGTTTGCTGATATAAATGGCACCCACAATAGCAATCAGTAGACTGATCACTGCCGATGCGGCTAACGCTTCACCTGTAGTTAAATGTAAACCGACATGTTTAAGGCCTTTTTTAATGGTGACCATGGCAATAACAAATGTCGTTAGAGCCATGTAGAAAGGTACGTAACGTTTGGCGTTAGCCAGCGGATCTTTGGTATCAAAAATGAGTTTTTGAATACTCATAAAGGTGATGTAAGCGATGACACCTGAGAGTATTGGTGTGAGCACCCAACTGCCCACAATACCACCGGCTTTATCCCACTGTACGGCTTCTGGACCGACACTGACAACCGCAAAACCGATGATGGCACCAATAATTGAGTGTGTCGTTGATACCGGCCAGCCAAAAATTGATGCGATCATCAACCAGGTGCCCGCTGCGAGTAGCGACGCGATCATACCAAATGCTAATGCATCAGGGCGGCCTTGTTCTTTAAATACGGCAAGGTCAATAATACCTTTACGAACGGTATCGGTTACTTCACCACCGGCTAAATAAGCGCCGGCAAATTCAAAGATGATGGCAATAAAGATCGCTTGTTTTACGGTCAGTGATTTGGTGCCTACAGAGGTCCCCATTGCATTTGCTACGTCATTGGCACCAATGCCCCATGCCATATAAAGACCGAAGATAGCCGCAAGAAACAGTAGATGAGGACCGTATGCTTGAATGATTTCCATTATTTATATACCTATAGTGATCTTAATTACGCGCTAGCATTAGTTCGAGGCGTGAGCCAACAGTTTCGGCTTGATCGGCTAAACCACCAACCCACTCTAAGATTTTGTAAAGGAACATAACATCAATTGGATTGTAGTTATTTTCAATTTTACGTAGTTTTTGACGCAATACGATCTGCATTGCATCGGTATCATCTTCGATACAATCAAGTTCGTTGATCATGTTTTCAACAAGATCGACTTCACGGCCTCTAAAGCCAGTTTCAAGTAGTTCATCTAGTTCATTAATGGCTTTTTTAGCCTGCGCGGTTGCATCAATGCAACGTTTTAGATACAGCGTGAAATCATCAGCGATTTCGGCCGGAAGTAGCAGGTTGCGACCGATAACACGCCCTGCAATATCTTTTGCGAGATTGGCGATCTTATCTTGCTGAGTCAGTAGGTCTAACATATCGGTGCGAGCGACAGGCATAAAGATACCGCGTGGTAGCTTTAAGCGGATTTCACGTTTTAATACATCAGCCTCTCGTTCACATTGTGAGATCTGCTGGCGGATAGTTTCAGCCTTATCCCAATCTTGTTGCGTCGTTGCAGCAAAAAATGGCACAAGTAATTCACAAGTCTCATGCACTTTCGTGATGTGTTCTTGTAAGGGGGTAATCGGCGACTTAGCAAAAAGTCCTAAAATAGTATTTACTGGCATAGCCATAATCCATGTATGTGACAATAATATGTGCACTTTTGAAGATGTCGGGAATGTTAAACCACTCTCACGAGTTTGCAATATAAAAATTACTTAATTAGCGATTGAATTAGACCAATATCAATATATGTCTGTTTTTAACGACTAATAATATTCACTAATTAGGTATTTAACCTTAGACAGCTTTTAAAATAATTGGTAAGTTTTATACTTTAAAGTGCGGGATACGCTGTTTTATCTTGGCATTATTTTATCGTTTATGAATTTAGCGAGGCTGGATGAGTACGGAAGTTGAAATAAAATTTGTTGTTAAACCACAGGTTAAGTCACAATTAGAAATACTATTAGCTGATTATGTGATACTCGAGCAGGCTGTTAAGCCTTTATCTAATACCTATTTTGATACAACGACATCCCAATTTCGTCAATTCGACTTTGGTTTACGCACGCGTAAAAGTTTAAATTTTGCCGAGCAAACGATTAAAACTGCTGGTATTGTGCGTGGCGGGTTACATCAGCGCCCAGAATATAATTTACCATTAGATGGTGATGTGCCAACACTGGTGGATTTTCCAGCGGAAATATGGCCACCAAATACCAATATTGCCCAGCTACAAGCAGATCTTGTCGATTTATTCACCACAGATTTTGAACGGACTATGTGGCATATACAGTTGCCTAACCGTGCTGAGATTGAAGTGGTATTTGATCAAGGTATGGCGCGCAGTGGTGACAATAGCTACCCGATCTGTGAAATTGAATTAGAATTGGTGCGCGGTACTATTGCTGATCTCTTTACGCTCGCCCAGCAGATCACCCAATTAGATAACGTGCGTTTGGGTAATGTCAGTAAAGCAAAACGTGGTTATCAACTTGCGGGATTATATCATCCTCAAGTTAAGCCCCTGGTGCTAACGATACCGAAACGCGAAAAAGAAACCTTAGCTGACATTTTTTTAACGACTCTGACTCAAAGTTATGCGCATTGGCAGCATCATGAACAGTTGTATTTGGACACTCAGGATATCGGTGCACTCGCGGAAGTATTAGTTGGGGTAACGTTGATCCAACAGACCATGCGCACGTATATTAATATCTTGCCTGAGATTGCCCTTAAGCAGACAGAATTAAATTGGTTGCAACAGCAGCTGTCAAATGTTGATCGGGCGACACAATTGCAGCATGTGCTGATCAATAATGGCCAATTGCTGCGTAAATTCCCAGAACATAAGCGCATTAGTAAAGAGTTACAAGCACTCCAAAGCAGTTATATTGATTTTACCGACATTGACACACTGTTTAATAGCTCAAGATATGCCCGCATTATGCTGTCTATCAGTCAGCTATTAAGTCAAGGTTTAAGCAGTGTCAAGCTTGATAGTGGTCATATACTGTCATTTTCAAATAGCCATTTACAAGCAAGTTGGCAAAATGTACTTGATTCGCCTTTATCTGAAGCGCAATTGGATGCCGCTGGTTATTTACAGCTGCAGACAAAATTAAAACAAAATTTGTTAATTGGGCACTGTTTTAGCCACCATTATGCATCGGAATGTCGTGATAAATTCCGGTTACCTTGGCAAGATATTTTGCAGGGCATTGAGGATTTAGCCGTATTAGATATGTTGATGATCGTGGTTCGGCAGCAACCAGAAGCGATTGTGTTGCAAATTAATAAGTTGTTAGACCGTCGTCAGCGTTCATTACTGGATGCGATGGAACAAACACGGCATCAAGCATTAACCATGCGCCCCTATTGGTTAACAGAGTAAACAAGTGGTGAGCAGTGGCATGTAGATGCCACGGCTCACCGTGATTGATAGTTGATAGCACATCTTCTCACCTCACCTCACAGAGCGAAATATCAATAAGAGCCGATAAAGCCTTGTTTGACGAATTATTCTGAAAATTTCACCAGATCTTCAATCACTAACTTTTTAATTTCTAATTGCTGATCTGGTTGTAAGCTATATTTTTCAGCTAACTCAATATAATCTTGGCTATTTAACGACACGGTCAGACGCGGTCTTTTCGGGCGTTTATTCACGGTTAAACCGAGAATGTCGCGGATCTGTTCTGATGGGCTTAAGTTATGATCGAGTGCCGCTTTTCGGATCTTGTATTGGATCTTTTCATCCATATCAAATGCGACCTGAACGGCTTTCATCGCCTTTTGGGATGATAGCCATTTTTCCGGTAACTCACGTGATTTAACCATGTTTAATCTGCCTTGTCCTGTGTTTATGCTATTGGCCAGTATCCGGTAATGCTGTCATTACCAAGCTGTACGGTCAAGTACACATCTGTATCACCGTTATTATGTACCATAATATCGATTAGTTTGTTTTCTTTAGCATCATGTAAGTGATAAAACTCAAACTCCCGACCTGGGTTTTCATCGGTATATTGCGACGGCGCTGAGGTTCTAAAGTCGGTTCTATGGTGATAACCGACAGTGGCAATATCTTGCTGGTAATAACGTTCAGCATGCCAATCACCTAACGAGACGGGCAGTTGGCTAGGTAACTCAGTAAAGCCTTCTTCAAACACATCACTGAATAAGTCTAAATCGAATAACTGTGAGACTTCTTCACGCGTGAGCTCCAGACTGAGTTGGAAATTGTTGTGATCGTGACCAGGCAGTGACAACCAAACATACGTTTGTTGTTCACCTTGTAGCTTAAAGCGTGGGTAATGTTGGTGCTCAAACTCCAGCGTTTCAATCCCGATCACTTCAAATTTGTGCTGACGCACTTCACTGGGTAAAGTGAAACTGTCGCTAAATTCGATAATATCACCAAGAATTAACTTGCTGACATGGTTGAGATCGCGGGTTGGGGTTGTGGATTCGGATTTTTTAAATAATTTTTTGAAGAAGCTCATTATTATTCCTGTCATATAGCGGCATGACAAAAAGGAACAGCACGTTTTCACGTAGGCTGCTCCTATTAAAAATTAATGGCGTTGTTGATACGCCATTAACGTTATGGCTGTGTTCAGTCTATGTTGTTATTAAGTTTAGCTATTTTGCTTTGCTTTCAAACGTTCTAGTACCGAGTTAGCACTGCTTTGTTGCTGGCCAATACCTGCTTCAGCTAATTTAGCTTTTAATGATTGGTCGCTGCCTTCTGCTTGTAATTCATCAGCGGCAAGCATACGATCATCAAAATCTTGTTGTTTTTGCTTGATGCGCTCGAGTGAATCTTTGGCACTGAGCAGTTTTGAATTGCTGGCGCTAAAGTTGTCAGTGATAGCGGATGTGGCTTTTTGTACACTATCCGTGGTTTTCACCATCGTTAGTTGGCGTTGATGCTCTGACAATTGACGTTCACTTCTCTTCACTAAGTCTTTTAGTTTCGTTGCGCTGCTCGTAAAGCTATCTAAATTTTGTTGCTGTTCGATAATTTCTTGCTCTAGTTGAGCAATTTTTTCAGCCACTTCTAGTGCTAACGCTTCGTTACCGGCATTTAAGGCTTGTACCGCATAACCTTCGTGCTCTGTTAGGTTTGCTTTAACGCGATCAAGTTCACGGCTTGATTGCATTTGCTTTGCCATCACGTCAGTTAAATTACGTTTAGCATTGGTTAAATGAGTTTGGGCATCGCGAATTTCTTGTTCGAAGATACGCATTGAGTTTGCATCAACAATACCTTCACCTACTTCACGGGCGCCACCACGGATTGCAGTCATAATTTTCTTAAAAATGCTCATAAACTTCTCCTTCGAAGTAGGGGTTAAACTAAATAATCTGATAATTCAGTAATAACTTCGAGACTGTTATCACTTAATACAACTAATTCATGCTCGATATCGATCATGGTTGATTGCACTGATAATGCGCCGTATACTACATACATATCACCAATTTTAGCGAATGATGACAGTGGCATTGGGATGTTAAGTTCTAACATCGTTTCTAGCATGTCGACTCGTTTTTCTGCTTTAACTTCGTCTTCGCCCCATAAATAAGCAATACAAAGAATTTGCTCATCAGTGACAGAAACAAAAATGGGAATTTCTTCACGACCTTCAACGTCGACACGTAGTACATCAACATCACCAGAAATTGGGGTACAGTCAAATTGATAGCCGGTGTCAGACTTGTCGCCAAGATCATTAAGATAATTTGCAATTTTATGTATGTTCATCTGGTTCCTTTTTGACATATTATGTCTAAGTAAGTTTAACTTTAAGCCTCAAGACATAATATGTCAAGCGACTTGCGTTTAATTTATACTATTTTATATCTAGCGATCACTTTGTTTGGTCTTACTACTAACATAAAGTTCAATCTATTCAATAAACTACCCACTATATCTCGTCACAATATTAAATTAATAATGCCATAAGAATGAACGCGATGGATAAATTGATGGCCATATCCATCGCGGCGATGCCAACATTATTTTGTAAATCTACTTCTTTATTAATATTAACGCCATTGAGAATTATTTTTTTGGCAATAATGGCAAGGAGAGTAAAGGTGGTCAGCATGACAAAGCTAAACAGCATCCACGAGCCTAATGTGGTCAGGAGATTGGCGGTATCATAATAGATATAGTTGCTGGCTATCGTTACCGTGAGCGCAACACCAATAAGATAGCCGCCATGTCGCAGTGCCACCGCAATATTATTATCTTTAAAAGCCTGCTGCATGGAGGTGCCGAGATTGCCACGTGAATAACAGTGTTCACGGTAACGGGTCATGAGTAACATAATAGTTTGGTAAATAAGGAAACCGCAGAAGATAGCAACGAAGGTGATGAGTTCCAAGCCTTCAGCCCAAACCAGCGTCGAACGAATAATAATGGCGGTGGCAATTGCTGCACAGGCATCGACAATCGCCACGGCGACGTTACGTTGGGCAATTTCGGCATTTTTATCGAGTTGATTGAGAGAAACGCGATCATAGATCCAGCGTCCCAGTTTGATCAGTACTAATCCGGCGAGACCATACAGGCTCATCCCTAATATTTCGATGGGTAGCGTGGCGGCTTTTTCACCTGAAATAGCTCCAGAAAGCACGATGCCTAAACCAAAAATAGCACCCGCTAAACTAATACCAAAAGCAAAGTTGTCACGTTTGGCCAGTTCATCTATGGTATCTATGTTGTCGATTGCACCGGTGAAAAAGCGCATTGCAGATAAAAATGCTAAGGCGATGATAAGGTCGGCAAGTAAAAACAGCAACAGATCCGACGATAAGATAGTTTCAAAAACAGACATAAAAGGTTACCTTCTGTTACGATTTTAGCTGCCATAATCGTGTACTAATGATAAATTAATATCGCTAAGTAATAGCATGTAAGGCATAGCATGTCTATATGTGCATTGTTGATATGAACAGCCGGTTTAAATTGTTGAATTAATTGGATCTCAAGCCTTAATTATAGGGATGTCGTTTATGAGTACAGAATGTCAAATTGTGGATGTATTAGCGGATACAGGAAGTATGTATTGGCAGCGTTGGTGTGAGCGCAATGAGCGTGACTTAGCCTTGTTGTCTGCCGAACAAATTGCGCAGAGCCAACGGGTGTTTTCGTTAAGTGATTTTATTGCGGAAAGTTGTATTAACAATACTGATTTACTTAACGATATTTGGCAATCTGGTCTACTCTCACAAGTATCCCGAACTGCACACGTCGAAGCGCACTTATGTGAGTTGTTAACGGCTTGTGATTCTGAACCGACATTATTACGTACGATACGAAAATTTCGCCGTTTTCATATGTGTATTATCGCTTGGCGAGAGCTATTACAATTTGCCCAGTTAACGGAAAGTTTAACCCACACCTCTCACCTTGCTGACTGTTTAATCGAAGGTGCATTGGACTGGTTATATCAACTGCAATGTACAGAGCAGGGCACACCTGTTAACCCCGAAGGTGTGCAGCAGCAGTTGGTTATTTTAGCCATGGGTAAGTTAGGGGGTGGCGAACTGAATTTCTCATCTGACATTGATCTTATTTTTACTTATCCAGAAGCCGGCGAGACTGTCGGCGCTGGCCGTACGGTGACGAATCAAAAATTCTTCCTGCGCTTAGGCCAGCGATTAATTGCCGCATTACACCAAGTCACCGCCGATGGTTTCGCTTACCGTGTTGATATGCGTTTGCGTCCGTTTGGCGACTCTGGCCCCTTAGTCATGAGTTTTAATGCGTTTGAAGAATATTACCAGAACCAAGGGCGAGACTGGGAACGTTATGCCATGGTGAAAGCCCGTGCTTTGGGAGGTAATGCAGAAACCAGAGTTGAACTCGAAAAAATGCTGCGTCCGTTTATCTATCGTCGTTATGTGGATTTTAGTGCTATTGATGCGCTGCGTAATATGAAAGCCATGATTAAAGCAGATGTACGTCGTAAAGGGTTGAAAGATAATATTAAGCTGGGCAGTGGTGGCATTCGAGAAGTGGAATTCGTGGCGCAAACCTTTCAGCTTATTCGGGGGGGGCGTGAACCGGTACTACAAATTAAATCCTTGTTAGCGACGCTGAAAGTATTACAGTCGCTTGGTGAGATCTCAGCAGAGAGTTATACCGTGCTTACCGAGAGTTATTGTTATTTGCGTCAAGTCGAGAATATTCTCCAGCAAATAAATGATACACAAACACAAACTTTACCGCAGTCAGCGTTAGATCGCAGTCGGTTAATTAGTGTATTAGGTTACCCTGATTGGGACAGTTTTTATGTGCATGTTTATCAAGTGATGGCAGCGATCCATCGCGAGTTTAGTCAGGTGATTGGTGGCGATGATGAGGATAATGAAGAGTCACAACCCGCATTAGATTTATGGCATTTGGAGCTGTCAACGGATGAAGTGGTCACTTTATTGGCTGAATATGGTTTAACACAGCAAGATGCACAAACTTTTGCACACGACTTAAATCATTTTAAGAGCGACTATGCCCGTAAAACCGTCGGCCCTCGAGGTCGACAAACGATCGAGAAATTATTGCCTAAACTGCTGTTTTCGATCCTGAAAGCGGATGATCCTGTGGCGTTGTTACCCCGTATTATTGCGTTGTTATTAAAGATCTTAAATCGCACTGCGTATTTAGAATTGTTAGTCGAAAATGACTTAGCATTAACCCAGTTATTACGTTTATGTGGTGCCAGTCCGATGGTGGCGAAGCAGTTGTCGAGTCACCCGATTTTATTAGATGAGCTGTTGGTGCCATCGCATTTGTATCACCCCACGCCATTGCATGAATATCGCAGTGAATTACGTCAGTTTATGCTGCGTATCCCGGAAGAAGATCAGGAACAGCAGCTCGAAGCATTACGTCAATTTAAACAAACCCAATTACTGCGTATTGCTGCCGCCGATATTGCGGGTGAGTTAGCGTTAATGAAAGTGAGTGATCACCTGACCTGGTTGGCGGAAGCTGTGATTGATAACGTGGTCAACCTAGCATGGCAACAGTTAGAAGAGAAACACGGTATACCGCACAATGTCGTGGAAACCGGTAAGAAAGGTTTTGCGGTGGTCGCTTACGGTAAGCTGGGGGGTATTGAACTGGGTTATGGTTCTGATCTGGATCTGGTGTTCATTCATAATTGTGAAACCGCAGGGATGACCAACGGCGCAAAAGTGATTGATAGTCGTCAGTTCTATCTACGTCTCGCGCAACGTATTATTCATATATTTAGTACCCGCACCAGCACGGGTATTTTGTATGAAGTGGATATGCGTTTACGCCCATCGGGTAACTCAGGGGTACTGGCTTGTCCGGTATCGCGTTTCTTGGATTATCAGAGTAACGAAGCATGGACCTGGGAGCATCAATCATTAGTGCGTACGCGTATTGTTTATGGTGATAAGTTAATTCAAAAACGGTTTAACGAGGTGAAACGCAGTATTCTTGCCAAACCGCGAGATACCGCCGAATTGCAAAAACAAGTGGTGGAAATGCGCTTGAAAATGCGTAACCATTTACTCAACGCCAATGCCGACCAATTTGATATTAAGCAATCAGAAGGCGGTATTACCGATATTGAATTTATGATGCAGTATATTGTGTTAAATCATGCTGCGCAGATACCCAAGCTACAGCTGTGGCCTGATAATGTCCGTATTATTAGCCGTTGTGTGGCTGAAGGGTTAATGACTGAAGAGTTAGGCGCGAGCTTAACATCAAGTTATTGCCAAATGCGTGATGAGATCCATCGACTTAATTTATTAGGTAAGAAAGGAATTGTTGCGAATAGTGAATTTACGGCGCAACGAAAAGTCGTGACAGACTATTGGCAGCAGTTGTTTGCGCTGTAGTTAAACGAAAAAATCCTATTGATGTGCACATTACCGTGTTTCATCAATAGGATCTTTATGTATTGGACTATGTTGATGAAACCGATTACTTATACAAGCTCGGCTCACCTTCTGGACGGGTTTTAAAGCGGCGATGTAACCACATGTATTGCGGCACCTGCTCTAAAATAGATTTTTCACATTCTTTATTACAGATAGTGGCATCTTCCACTTGGTTCCCGGTTGGGAAGTTTTCGAGTGGTGCGCGGATCGTTAACTTGTAACGGCCATCCGGAAGACGACAAGAAGATGCTGGGTAGGTTTTCGTATTTTTACCCGAGGCAAACAGCGTGGTGCCAGTAATGGTACAAGCTTTTTCAACCGCAAAAAATGGTACAAACACGCTGCGACGAGGACCATAATCATGATCTGGTGCATACCATAGTGGTTCACCTTCATCGAGTACGCGTAACATGCCTTTGATATCTCGGCGATTGATTAAGGCTTTATTTGACAGGGTGCGCCCACGGCATTGTAAATATTCCATCAATGGATTTTTGTTTGGACGATAGATTGCATAGGCGGGTCGTAATAGACCAAAGATACGCGCTGATATTTCCAGCGATAAAAAATGCGATCCCAAGATCAGCATACCATTACCATCCGCTTTGGCTTGGTCGATATGTTCTTGTCCTTCGATAACCATGTTTTGCTTAATACGCCAATCAGGCCAGAACCAGGCATTAGCAGTATCAATAACGGCTAAACCAGTATATTCAAAATTTTCTTTGGCTAATGCCGTAATTTCGGCCGTCGATTTATCCGGAAAGCTCAGCGCTAGGTTTTGTTGCGCTGTTTTTAGACGTTTGGGTACAATTTTCGCGACCAATCGGCCTAATGCACGACCCAGAATATTTTGAATATTGTTCGGTAATAAGGATGTAAACCACAAAACAGTGGCGGCTAACAGTAATGGCCAGTGTTTAGGATGTAGAAACCGCCCTTCAAACTTGGTGTTTTCTTTACTTACCATGGTGTTGTTGGTTTTATTTTTGTCTGTCATGGAAAAATCTCATTCGCGCGAGTTAATATTATAAACACAATCAAGCAACTAATATTTATACGTTTAATTGGTCTTTTCGTGGCTGTTACAGAAGGTTTTAGTTATAAAAAAGGCGACACACATGGTCGCCTGGGTATTCTGTGTTACGTGTTACGTGTTACGTGTTACGTGTTGCTTAGTTGCTCGTTTCTAACCCAGCATTGACTAAATCAATATCTTCAGCGTTCAACGTACCAGCGGCTTGTTTCAACTGTAACATACTAATGATGTAGTTATAACGCGATGCGGACAATGATTGTTTCGATTGATATAACGTCTTTGTCGCATCTAACACATCAATGATGGTACGGGTACCAACACCAAAGCCAGCCTGCGTTGCTTCTAAAGCACTTTGCGAAGATTTAACCGTTTGCTCGTAAGCTTTAATAGAGCTTAATCCGGCAGTTACGTTGTTGTAAAAAGTACGAATTTTAGTTTGTACTTCACGACTCGCTCTGGTTAATTGCTCTTGGCTTGCTGTGACTTGATAAGCGGCTTGTTTCTTTGCCGACGTTACCGCGCCGCCTGTGTATAGCGGCATGCTAAATTCGATGCCGACATTAGCAGAAGAAACTGTGCTTTCTAAACCTGCACCACCATTATTATAATCATCGCCGTAGCCGGTGTACTGGGCGCCAGCATTTGCCACTAAGTTCAATGACATATTATCCGCAGAGCTTGCTAGCTCGACGTTACCTTCGGCAATTTGCTTGGCAATACGCTGGATCTGAATGGCTAAGTTTTGATTGTTAGCTGTGGCTAACCAGTTATCACGTTGACCGTCTGGTGCTGTAGGGCTAAAGCGTGCGGTATTTAACGTCGCAATGTTAATATGGGTTAAACCGGTAATTTCAGTTAATGACTCGTAGCTGTTGGCTAAGGTATTTTCAGCATTAATGACCTCTGCCACCGATAAATCAAAGCTGGATTGCGCTTCTAAAACGTCTGTTTTATCTGTTAGACCGACATTATAACGTTGCGTTGTTTGCTCAAGTTGACGCTCTACCGCGTCTTTATTACGGTTAGAGAATTCTAAGGTATCGTTAGCGCCCAATACGCTGAAGTACGCATTTGCTACGCGTAAAATCAGATTTTGCAGCTCAGCTTGCACTGCAAGTTCACTTTGTTCTGCTTGCTTAGCAGCTTGGCTAACATTAATGAAATTACTTTCTTCATATAATGATTGGGTTAAACCAATGCCAACTGAGCCTGTTAATGCATTACCGTTAGAGGTTGTATTTGCGGTAGTATAATCACTCGTAATGCCGTAACCCAGATCTGCACTTAGCCCAATTTGTGGTAAGTTAGCTGCTTCTTGTTCAGTAATTTTCTCTAGTGCGGCATCTCGGTTTGCTTGTGCTTCTAAGTAAAGAGGATCTTTGGTCAAGGCTTGTTGAAATATTTGCTGTAAATTATCAGCACTGGCTGAGTGAGCAAAAAATGCCAGACCGCAGGCTAGAAGAATTTTATTAAACTTCATTGGTGGTTACCTTAAGTGTAAATAGTGGCCGTTATGAATTCGCATAACAATAAATAATGATACTGCTTAGTCAAATTAATAATTATCCAAAAGAGATAGTTAGATTAATCGGATGATTTCCATCTTATACTAGGTGTTATCTCAAAGCTCGAGTTTTAAACGTTGAATCAATGTCGATATGGAATTATGTATATCTACTAGGAATTATCCTTAACCCCTAGCAGCCCACATGGTATTCACCGCAACCCTTTATTATCAGTATATTTTAGGAGATGTAAATGAAAAGTCGAAAGTTAGAAATACAATCTGAGTATGATATTGCTGATATTGAGATCATAAACAAACAACAGGTTTTTAATGGTTTCTTTAAGATTAACACTTATACCTTTAAACATAGGCTGTTTGCTGGTGGTTGGAGTGGTGAAATAAGCCGAGAAGTATTTGAACGGGGTAACGCAGCAGCCGTGATCCCTTATGATGCGGGTCGTGATGAAGTGGTACTGATAGAGCAGATAAGAATTCCGGCTATAGAATCAAGCTCACAACCTTGGTTACTGGAATTAGTGGCCGGCATGATCGATAAACAAGGTGAAGATTCTGCCGAAGTCGTGAAACGCGAAGCATTAGAAGAAGCCGGTGTGACGATTGACCGTTGTGATTTCATTATGCAGTTTCTGGTTAGTCCCGGTGGCAGCAGTGAAGCTATCGATTTATACGTAGGTGAGGTCGATAGCAGCACAGCGGAAGGCGTTCATGGTTTAGCAAGTGAAGGTGAAGATATACGCGTACATGTGGTGAGTCGCGAAACTGCTTACAATATGGTGCAAACAGGGCGAATAAATAACGCCTCGACTATTATCGCTATCCAGTGGTTACAATTGAATTTTCAAACATTGCAAAAGTCTTGGCTGTAGCGCTACAATGGAGAATCGGCCTCTCTATCGCTAAGTCATTTGAATCTATGATGATTAGAATTGTGGAAATGTGTGCTGGTCAACAGATTTATTGGCCTGTATTAGGGTATGCTAGTAGCTAAGTAATCTTGTAAACAGTGTGTCGATTGGCAGTCGTATTCGTCATTACTAGATAACATATAGGGATAAGGGTTAAAGATTATTGTGGGTGCGGATATTTCTAAGTTAACTGTAAAGCATAACGTAATTAATTTATTACAAGTGACAGATACTCATTTGTTTGCCACAGCTAAGAAAGATCTGCTCGGGGTGAAAACGCAATTGAGTTATCGGCATGTCATTGATGCTATCCTCCAGAATCAACAACCGTTTGATGCTGTGCTTGCTACGGGTGACATTTCTCAAGACAATACACCTGCGTCTTATCAATACTTTGCTCAACATATTAAACGTCTAAATAAGCCGTGTTATTGGTTGCCGGGTAATCACGACAATATTCCACTGATGTCCGATGCCTTAAGAGCCGAAGGTGTGTTGGCGGATAAATATAAAATTGTGGGCGACTGGCAGATTATTTTACTCGATTCACAGTTAACGGGCTCACCTGCCGGTTATCTCGCGCCCGAACAACTGCTTCTGCTTGACGAACAACTTAGCGCGCATCCAGATAAATATGCATTAGTGGTATTACATCACAATGTTTATCCTGTCGGGTGTAAATGGCTAGACCAACATCTCTTACGTAATGCGGATGCATTTTTAGCGATACTTGAGAAACACTCGCAAGCCAATCATGTGTTATTTGGCCATGTTCATCAGCAATTGGATAAAACCTATGCTGGTATTCACTTTATGGCATCACCATCGACTTGCTTCCAATTTAAACCGCATTGTGATGAATTTACGCTTGATTCTAGTGCGCCGGGCTGGCGGTATTTGCAGTTGTACAGTGATGGTTCGATTAACAGTCAAGTTTGGCGTTTGTCGAACAACGATTTTAATCCCGACCTAGAATCCAAAGGTTACTCATATTCTGGCTAGTTTTGCCCTGATCTATCAACGTTGTCGAGGTAATAACACGCCTCGATACTCACCCTCAATGCTGAGGTAAATGAATACATGGTTCCCATGCTTCTGCTCTATTTGCACGGTTTTAATAGTTCGCCAAAGTCGATTAAAGCACAACAATTGGCCGATTATCTTGGCTTGTACCACCCCGAGATAACTATTGAAATCCCGCATTTATCACCTTATCCGCAACAAGCGTGGTTACAGATAGAAGCGATTGTGGCAGGTTATCCTGGTTATCAGTTAAGCGTGGTGGGCAGTTCACTCGGTGGTTATTATGCGACGAAAGTGAATCAGGTATATCATTGTCCTGCGGTCATTGTTAATCCGGCGGTCAAACCTTATGAATTGCTGGTGGATTATTTAGGTGAGAACACCAATCCGTATACCGACCACGTATTTACCCTTACCGAACAGCACATTGATGAACTACGAGGATTGGATTGTCCGACATTAGTTCACCCTGAAACGATCTGGGCACTATTACAGACCGATGATGAAGTGTTAGACTATAACCAAGCAACAGCAAAATATAATGCGGCTAAATTAACGGTAGAGCAGGGCGGTGATCATGCTTTTATCGGATTTGAACGCTATCTTAGCGATATTTTAACCTTTCTTGCATTCAAGTAGATGTAACGAACAGCATAAAAGAAACTCATGACTCAAGAATATAACGCGGGCTCGATTGAAGTCCTAAATGGTCTCGAACCAGTACGTCGTAGACCCGGTATGTATACCGACACAGTACGCCCTAATCACCTTGGCCAAGAAGTTATCGATAATAGTGTCGATGAAGCGTTAGCTGGTCATGCTCAGAGCATAACCGTTACCTTACATGCAGACCAATCGTTAGAAGTGAGCGATGATGGTCGTGGTATGCCAGTGGATATTCACCCTGTGGAAGGGGTGAGTGGTGTTGAGCTGATTTTATCTAAGTTACATGCGGGTGGTAAATTCTCGAACGATAGTTATCAATTCTCCGGTGGTCTACATGGGGTAGGTATTTCGGTGGTAAACGCATTATCGAAACGTATTGAAATCACTATTCGCCGGGGTGGCCAAATCTATCAAATCGCTTTTGAACATGGCGAAAAGGTGTCTGAATTAGAAGTGATTGGTACCATTGGCATTCGTACCACGGGTACCAAGGTCCATTTCTGGCCGGATCCGAGCTATTTTGATTCGGGTAATTTTTCCGCTAAACGCTTAGTACATAACTTACGCGCTAAAGCGGTATTGTGTCCTGGTTTAAGCATTAAGTTTGACGATAAAGTGAATAAAGAAAAACATGCCTGGTGTTTCGAAATGGGCCTGCAAGACTACTTAATGGAATCGTTGCAACAGTGGCCGACAATACCTGAAGCGCCGTTTGTGGGCTGTTTTTATGCCAATCATGAAGCGGCTGACTGGGCGGTGATCTGGTTGCCTGAAGGCGGAGAGTCGGTGACCGAAAGTTATGTTAACTTGATCCCGACAGTGCTCGGTGGTACCCATGTTAATGGTTTACGTCAAGGTCTGCTCGATGCAATGCGTGAGTTCTGTGAATTTCGTAATTTATTGCCGCGTGGCGTGAAGTTAACTCCAGATGATATTTGGGACCGTTGCTCTTATATCTTGTCGGTTAAAATACAAGATCCACAATTTGCCGGACAAACCAAAGAACGTTTGTCATCACGTCAGTGTGCTGCGTTTGTTTCTGGTGTGGTTAAAGATTCGTTTTCATTATGGTTAAACTCCAATACCGATCTGGCTGAGCTGCTGGCTGATTTGTGTATTAACAACGCGCAGAAACGCTTAAAAGCCAGTAAGAAAGTGGCGCGTAAGCGGGTGACCAGTGGTCCTGCATTACCGGGTAAATTAACCGATTGTTCGGGTCAAGACCCAATGCGTTCAGAACTGTTCTTAGTGGAAGGTGACTCTGCGGGAGGTTCTGCGAAACAAGCGCGTGATCGTGAGTTTCAAGCAGTCATGCCATTGCGCGGTAAGATCTTAAATACTTGGGAAGTTGATTCTGCCCAAGTACTTGCTTCAGAAGAAGTGCATAATATTTCTGTGGCGCTGGGTATTGACCCTGGCTCGGATGATATTTCCGGGTTACGTTATGGCAAAATCTGTATCTTAGCCGATGCCGACTCTGATGGTCTACACATTGCGACCTTGTTATGCGCCTTGTTCTATAAACATTTTAGAACCATGGTTGAAGCCGGACATGCGTTTGTGGCCATGCCGCCGTTATATCGTATCGATATCGGTAAAGAAGTGTTTTATGCATTAGATGAAGCCGAGAAAAATGGCATTCTCGATCGTATCGAAGCCGAGAAAAAACGCGGTAAAGTCAACGTGCAACGTTTTAAAGGACTGGGTGAAATGAATCCGTTACAATTGCGGGAAACTACCATGGATCCTAATACCCGCCGTTTAGTCCGTTTAACGATTGATGATGCAGACAAAACATTCGCCATGATGGATATGCTACTTGCCAAAAAACGCGCTTCAGATCGCCGAGCTTGGTTAGAAGATAAAGGTAACATGCTCAGCGATAGCTAGAGGATAGTGTTAGCTAATATTATTGAAATAAAGAGCAATGTGATAATGGATGCATTGCTCTAAGTCCTTGCTGTTTTTTCTTTGTAAAACCAGCTAATTTACTTCTTTTTGATCATTATCAGTAAATGATAGATTAACATAACTAATTATGAGAATTGTTATCATTTGCACTTGTGGAAAGTTTTATATTCTTATAAACTCCGCAGCATATTGTAAATTATGTAAACAATTCGTATTTAAGAGGTAAGGATGAAAAAAGGAATATTTGGTTTATCTGTTTTGGCATTAACAACGTCACTCATGAGCGCTACGGCTGTTGCTGGTGAAGAAGTTAATATTTATTCAAATCGCCAAGCGAATTTGCTTAATCCGATCCTTGAACAATACACTAAAGATACTGGTGTGAAGGTTAACATTGTATTTGCCAAGAAAGGACTTGTAGATAGAATGAAACGTGAAGGTCGTTTATCAAAAGCTGATCTATTGCTAACCACTGATATCAGCCGCTTAGTTGAAGCTGTTGAAAGTGGTGTCACTCAGTCAGTCTCAAGCGACGTATTAGAAGATAACATTCCAGCGAAATACCGTGATCCAGATGGCGAATGGTTTGCACTGACTACACGTGTTCGTAACATTTATACATCACGTGAAGTGTATGGCGACGTTGCTAATATCACTTATGAAGAACTTGCAGACCCTAAATATAAAGGTCAAATCTGTATGCGTTCGGGTAAACACCCATACAACGTAGCACTTATCTCATCGATGATCTCGCATCACGGTGAAGCTGAAACTAAAGAATGGTTAGAAGGCGTGAAAGCTAACCTAGCACGTAAACCACAAGGTAACGATCGTGCACAAGTTAAAGCGATTAAAGAAGGCGTTTGTACTATTGCGCTTGGTAACAGCTACTACTTAGGTAAAATGCTAAAAGATCCAAAACAAGTTGCTTGGGCTGAATCGGTTAACATTAACTTCCCTAACCAAGAAAACCACGGCGCGCACGTGAACGTTTCTGGTATGGTATTAGCTAAATACGCACCGAACAAAGGTAACGCGGTTAAACTAATGGAATACCTATCTGGCGCGAAAGCACAAAAAATGTATGCTGAAGTTAACATGGAATACCCAGTTAAAGCCGGTATCAAAGCATCTGAGCTAGTTTCATCTTGGGGTGAATTTAACGCAGATTACATGCCTGTCGCAGAAATTGCAAAACATCGTAAAGCTGCACTAAGACTACTTGATGAAGTTAAGTTCGACTTGTAGAATACATATAGCCCTAAACTTGTTAGGGGTTAACAGTTGAAATTGCAACTTAATTGGTTGCCAATTGACTGATTTAAAGGTTGGTAAAGTTACGTTGTAACTCGCCAACCTTTTCGCGTATCTAAACAGGAGTTATTTTTCCGTTCATGAATCATAAGTTAGCCTTTTCTTGGCATTCTAGTAGTTGGTTTATTGCGATTATGTTAGCGCTACCTATTGCGGCATTGTTTTACCAAGCAATGGGTCCCAGCGCAGATGTTTTTCAACACCTTATTGATACCGTTCTCCTCGATTATGTTCAAAATACCCTGATCCTTGTTTTTCTGGTTTGTTTAATCAGCTGTATTATTGCTTTGCCTGCTGCTTGGCTTATTGCCATGTGTGATTTTCCCGGCCGCAAAAGCTTACAATGGGCGCTGATGTTACCGATGGCGATGCCTGCTTATATCGTGGCTTATATTTATACTGATATGTTTGATTATGCTGGGCCGGTACAAATTGCTTTACGCGCTGTATTTGGTTGGGAAAGTACCCGTGATTATTGGTTCTTTGATATTCGAACCATACCCGGTGCCGCCACGGTGTTAGCGTTGGTGTTATATCCTTATCTTTATTTGTTAGCCCGTACTTCATTTCTGGAACAATCAACCAGTCTTATCCAAGCTAGCCGTATGTTGGGCAGTTCCGCATTGTCGAGTTGTTTACGGGTATCGTTGCCCCTTGCGCGTCCTGCTATTGCTGTCGGCTTATCGCTGATCGCGATGGAAACGGTGGCTGATTTTGCCACGGTGAATTACTTTGCGGTAAATACGCTGACGACAGCAGTTTACGATACTTGGATCGGCCACGGCAGTTTAACAGCCGCCGCACAATTGTCGGTGATGACATTATCGGTGATCTTATTATTTGTTGGTTTAGAGCGCTTCGCTCGGCGTAAACAGCAAGTGTTTCAAAAAAGCATGCTGCATGAACAAGAGGTACGTTATCAATTAGTTGGTGCGGCGAAATACGTGGCGATGGCTTGGTGTTGGTTATTAGTGTTTGCTGGTTTCTTATTACCGTTTGCGGTATTAGTTAATTATGCATGGCATTACTTTGCCGAGTCTTGGACGGAAGCGTTTTTTCAATACAGCGCCAACAGTTTAATTCTGGCGCTGGTCGTGGCGAGCTTAGCGGTTCTCTGCGCAATATTACTGGGTTTATATCGTCGTTTAGTCGGCACTAAATATGCGGTGATCCCGGCTCGTATTAGCACCATGGGTTATGCGTTGCCTGGCACGGTATTAGCTATTGGTATCATTATTCCGTTGACCTCGGCTGATTTTTTATTAAATGACTTAACGGAATTATTATGGGACTGGACACCCGGTCTGGTCTTTACCGGTACGACCTTTGCGCTTATTTTTGCTTATCTGATTCGTTTTTCAGCTATTGCAGTTGGCTCGATAGAAAGCAGTATTGATAAAATATCGCCGTCGTTAGATATGGTGGCGCGTACGTTAGGACACAGTCCCAATAGTATGGTCCGTAAAGTACATATTCCATTGATCCGTAAAGGGGTATTAGCGGCGTTTTTATTAGTCTTCATTGAGTCAATGAAAGAACTGCCTACTGCCTTGTTATTACGTCCATTTAATTATGAAACACTCGCCACTTATGTGTACCAGTTCGCGTCTGATGAAATGTTAGAACAGGCTGCTCTGGCGGCAATTGTGATCGTGTTAGTTGGATTGATCCCGCTTATTTTCTTGAACCGTTCTTTGGAGCAACAGCACTGATGACGACATCTTCTTCACTTGCTTTACGTATTTCAGATTTACATTGTAGTTATGCTGGCGTTGATATTTTAACAGGACTGGATCTGGATTTAGGTAAAAATGAAATCCTGTGTCTATTAGGACCAAGTGGCTGTGGTAAAACCACCACGTTAAAATTGATTGCCGGGTTATTACCACCAACCCAAGGCAGTATTGAGATTAATGGTCAAGTGGTTGACAATAGCGAGCTGAATGTCGCGCCTGAAAAGCGTAACGTCGGGATGATTTTTCAGGACTATGCGCTATTTCCACATTTAACCGTGACTGATAATGTGTTATTCAGCCAATATAAGCAAACTAAAGCCAAGCAAAAAGAGACGCTGGATAATGTGCTGAAATTAGTCAATTTGACCGAGTTTGCTGACCGTTATCCACATCAACTATCCGGTGGACAGCAACAGCGGGTAGCGATTGCCCGCGCTTTAGCCAATTCACCAGAGTTGCTATTATTGGACGAACCTTTCTCTAATATTGATAGCCAAGTACGCCATCACTTGATTGAAGAGATGCGCGCTTTACTTAAATCGCATAACATGAGCGCTATTTTTGTTACCCACAGCAAAGAAGAAGCATTTGCTTTTGCCGACCGGTTAGCTGTTTTCCATCAGGGTAAAATTGAGCAGCTCGGCACGCCAAGTGAGTTATATAACCGACCTGCTACGCGCTTTGTGGCTGACTTCCTTGGCAAGGTTAACTATTTAGATGCGGTAGTATTAGATGAATACAGTGTCAGCACCGCATTGGGTGTTATTAGCGGTAAGCAAAAATTAACGGTGACGGTTGGTGCGCATAAATTGTTAGCAATACGACCACAGCAATTAAAATTAGCGCTCACCGAGCAGGGGAGTGCGACGATCACGCAACAACAGTTCTTAGGGATGACCACGCATTGCACTATTACTTTAGCGGAAGAGCCCGCAATCGAATTATCGGTATCAATGCAACAGCCAATGGTGATTGGTGATGTGGTGAGTGTCACGGTTGACAGCCATGATTTGGTGTTATTTGATCGCGATTAACCGTTAATGATGCATCAATGGTGATGTTTGGCGTGATACAACTCAGCGCCAAACATAGTCAGTAATACGCTAGTTTTACCGCTAGAGATACTCAAACAACTCTTTTACTGCACTATCTACGTCGGCAATAATGCGGGTGCTGGTCGGGGTAATGAAAATAGTATCATCGCCCGCAATGGTGCCTAAAATACCTTCTGTACGGCCTAATGAATCTAATAAGCGAGCGATCAATTGCGCTGAGCCGGGGCTGGTTTGGATCACAATAAGGCTTTCATTATGGCTAATATCTAATACTAGGCTTTTTAATTGGCTGCTAATGGTAGGCACGCCTAACTCTGCGGGTAAGCAATATACCATTTCATCTTTGGCATTGCGGGTGCGTACTGCACCAAATTTACTCAGCATTCTTGAGACTTTTGATTGATTGACACTATCAAAGCCTTGTTCCTTTAGTGCATCAACAATCTCGCCTTGCGATCCAAGATGCTCTTCTTTCAATAATCCTTTAAATGCTTTTACTAACAGATCTTGTTTTTCACTCATTTTTGTTACCATGTCAGTTGATTCATCTATAATTCAAGCTGCAAATGTTAAATTCAATCCGACTTTATAATGAAACCTTAGCTAACGTTATAGCTTGTTCATAAAGCCAGTTACTAAGTCATTCAAGTGAATAGCAAATGAACTTGACGCGTGATGAACTGAATAATTATGCATATGATACCAGCAGGGTATATTTGTATCTAGCTTATTTGGTTAATTCGATAAATTTGCATAAAAACATCATCAAAGTGAATGTTTATGTTGATTTTGCAGTTTATTCGGTTATTATACTCGCATCTAGTGAAATTATATTCAGTTACCATTATGAGCATCGAACTAAAAAACATCTGTAAATCTTGGGGTCAACTGGATGTATTACAAAACATCGACCTTAAATGTGCGAAAGGCGAAACCTTAGTGCTGCTTGGTCCAAGCGGTGCTGGTAAGAGCTCTTTGTTGCGCATACTTAATTTACTTGATACACCCGATAATGGCTCTATCAGTATTGCGGGTGAAACATTTGATTTTTCGGGCAAACTTAATGATAAACAATTAGCTAAGCGCAGCCAGATGTTAAGACGAAAAGTAGGTATGGTATTTCAACAATACAACCTATGGCCGCATATGTCGGTGATGGATAACTTAATTGAAGCGCCCGTTAAGATTTTAAAGCAAACCAAACAACACGCTCGTGAAGAGGCCATGAAGATCCTTGAGCAATTACAACTAACTGATAAAGTTTATGTATTTCCATTAGCATTATCAGGTGGTCAACAGCAACGTGTCGCAATTGCACGTGCTTTAATGATGAAACCAGAAGTATTGTTATTTGATGAACCAACTGCAGCGTTAGATCCAGAGGTAACGAATCAAGTGGCTAAGATCATTAAATCACTGGCAAGTACCGGTATTACCCAGGTTGTGGTTACGCACGAAGTGGATTTCGCGCGTAAAGTCGCGAGTCAAGTTTGTTATCTTGAAAACGGTGAAATTGTTGAATTTGGTGGTGCTGAGCACTTCCAGCAACCACAAACGCCGCAATTTACAAATTATTTAAAACATTAGATTATTTAAATATTAGGAATAGGTCGACTAAATGAAAAAATTACTCACAGTATTAATTCTAATTTCAGCAGCGGCACAAGTAACAGCGGCAGAACAAATCAAATTCGTCACTGAAGCAACCTATCCGCCGTTTGAAATGATGGATGAAAACAACGAATTTCAAGGTTTTGATATTGATATCGCGCGCGCAGTTTGTACTGAATTAAAAGCGGAATGTAGTTTTGCTAACCAATCATTTGATAGTCTGATCCCAAGCTTAAAATTCCGTCGTTATGATGCAGCTATTGCGGCCATGGACGTAACGCCAGCACGTAAAAAGCAAGTTGATTTCTCTGATATTTATTATGAAAACTCAGCGGTACTGGTGGCTGAAAAAGGTAAATATAATGTTGTTGCTGATTTGTCCGGTAAAGCAGTCGGGGTACAAAATGGTACATCTCACCAAGCTTATATGACAGAAACATATGCCGATGAAAAAGTATTGTTACTTAATTTCCCCTCGTACCAAAAAGCGTTTTTAGACCTTAAAAATGGTCGTATCAATGGGGTATTCGCAGATTCTGCAGTGGCGCACGATTGGTTGAGCAAACACAGTGGCGGTAACTATGAAACAGTGGGTAAAGCCGTGACTGACGAGAAATACTTTGGTGCTGGTTTTGCTATCGCAGTACGTAAAGGTAACGCTGAATTATTGGCTAAACTGAACAAAGGTTTGCAAGCAATTAAAGCGAACGGTACTTACGATAAAATTTACGCAAAATACTTTGCTAAATAAAAAATAACAACAATGTTTAATCTCGACCTGCGTTGCAGTGCAATATCAGGGAATTACCGCCAATTTATTGTGGTAATGAGAGAATTCATTTAAAGGTGCCTTTTAGGGGCACTTTTTTGTTTTTACGTCCGGAGTTTTTATGGATCTTTTGCAGCTTCAATTATTATTGGATGCAACAAAAATCACCCTTGGCCTTGCACTAACATCCTTGCTGGTTGGCTTGGTTCTCGCTATTTTATTCTGTGTTGCAGAAATGCAAAAGAACCCACTTATTGCCAAGCCGATTAGTTTTTTCGTGACCGTGTTACGTGGTTTACCGGAGATATTGATCGTATTTTTCATTTTCTTCGGTGGCACCCATATCCTGTTTTTATTAACCGATGAGTATTATGACATCAGTCCGTTCTGGAGTGGTGTAGTAGCACTGTCGCTTATCTTTGCTTCTTATGCTTCGCAAACGTTACGCGCGGCCATTCAATCAGTACCTAAAGGCCAGCAACAAGGCGCGCAAGCATTGGGTATGGGGCCAGTGCGTTGTTTCTTGCGTATTACCTTGCCGCAAGCATGGCGTTTGGCCTTACCGGGGTTAGGCAATCAATGGATGGTACTGCTAAAAGATACCGCGTTAGTCTCCCTGATTGGGGTAACTGAGTTGATGAAACAAGCGGATTTATTATCCGGTAGTACCTATAAGCCCTTTACTTTTTTGGTGGCGGCTGCGGCGATTTACCTGATTATTACTTTGATTAGTCAATGGTTGTTAAAGCACCTTGATAATTACATTAACCGTTTTGATGCCGGAGTAGCAATATGACGTTAGATCACTTCTGGTTATTATTTAACGGTTTGAGCACTACCCTTGAAATTACTTTTTTCAGTTTATTATTTGGTTCTATGATCGCGGTGTTATTAACGCTGGCGATGATCAATAAGATCCCGGGATTAAACTTATTAGCTCGGACTATTATTTTGCTGTTTACTGGTACCCCGTTATTGATCCAAATATTTTTGATATACAGTGGTCCGTCCCAGTTTGAGTGGATCAAAGACAGCTTCTTATGGGATTATCTGCGCCAGGCTAAAGTTTGCGCCATCATTGCCTTATCGTTTAATACGGCCGCGTATTCAGCGCTACTCTTTAAAGGCGCGATCGAATCAGTACCGCGCGGCGAATGGGATGCTTGTAATGCGCTGGGCATGAACCGCGGGCAAACCCTAGCAGTTATTGTGCCCCATGCGATACGCCGGGTATTACCGTCTTATTCGAATGAAGTTATTTTGGTACTTAAAGGCACCTCATTAGCAAGTTCGATCACGATCATGGATGTGATGGGTTATGCCAATCAAATCAATGGTCAAACCTATGATGCGTTAATGGCATTCTCTGCTGCGGGTATAATCTACCTCGGCATGAATGGTATCTTGATATTGATATTTAAACAGTTAGAGAAAAAAGCCCTCGCATTCCAATCTTAATTGACCTTGTTATTTGCTCATCTATTTCGTTATCGATGGTTATCATCGAAATAGGTGAGCAAATGTAACCATTTCACCTGAAAGTAAATCGTTAATAGATAGAAAGCGAAGACTTAAACATTCATGTGTAATTTAGTTATTTATTGTGCATATCCGCGTTGTTAATTGTTTTTTAGTCAATGTTGCAGTAAGGTAACGGTGATTAAAGGAATTTGTGAATATTGTATTCTACATAAACAATTAAGATAATGGAGACGTCTATGAAAGTTGCTGTATTAGGTGCTGCTGGCGGTATCGGTCAAGCTTTAGCCCTACTTTTGAAAACTCAACTACCTGCTGGTTCTGATTTATCACTTTATGATATCGCCCCTGTAACTCCAGGTGTTGCTGTTGATTTAAGCCATATCCCTACAGACGTTACTATTGCTGGTTTTGCTGGTACAGATCCTACTGAAGCACTTGTTGGTGCTGACGTGGTACTTATCTCTGCGGGTGTTGCTCGTAAACCAGGTATGGACCGTTCAGATCTATTCAATATCAATGCTGGGATCATCAAAAATCTAGCTGCTAAATGTGCGGAAGTATGTCCAAATGCATGTATCGGCATTATCACTAACCCAGTTAACACCACGGTGCCAATTGCTGCTGAAGTACTTAAGCAAGCGGGTGTTTATGACAAACGTAAACTATTCGGTATCACCACGCTGGATGTTATCCGTTCTGAAACTTTTGTAAGTGAGCTTAAAGGCATTTCACTTGCTGACGTTGAAGTACCAGTAATTGGTGGTCACTCAGGCGTAACAATTCTGCCGCTACTTTCTCAAGTGAAAGGCGTTGAATTTACTGCTGAAGAAATTGTGACACTTACAGCACGCATTCAAAACGCAGGTACTGAAGTTGTTGAAGCTAAAGCGGGTGGCGGTTCTGCGACACTTTCTATGGGTCAAGCGGCGGCACGTTTCGGCCTTTCTCTGGTTCGCGCACTACAAGGTGAACAAGGTATAGTTGAGTGTACTTATGTTGATGGTGGCTCTGAGCACGCAACATTCTTCGCACAACCTGTACTACTAGGTAAAAACGGCGTTGAAGAAGTACTCGCATACGGTGAACTAAGCGAATTTGAAGCAAGCGCACGTGATGCAATGTTAGAAGAACTAAAAGCGAACATCACGCTAGGTGAAGAATTCGTTGCTGGTTAATCATTACAGTTAGCCTGTTAGGTTAAAGTGGATGACAATTGAAACCCAAGTTATTTTAACTTGGGTTTTTTTAGTTAAGAAAACCAGATTTTGGTCGATATAACGATAACCACCGTAATTATTATCGCTGCAAATTTTCTCTTAGGTTGATTGATATGCTTATAACACCGACAACGAACTTAACAACAATTGGTCATTATGTGAAAACGGCCACTTTGTATTATGTAAAAATGACAGTGTTAGTCACGTGCACGAGTGTATCTTTATTGGCGATGAATGACGCTAATGCGGATGTAAATGATAACCAAACTGTGGCGAGTCAATCGATAGCTAGTCAATCCGTTGGCGTGAAAGAACAACGTATTACTGACAGTGGTAAGCGTGCTGTTGCGGCTGAAAAAGCCGGTAACATAACCACTAAATATAGTGATTATCCCAGTGTTATTGAGTTATATAGCGATGATGAACTGAACCAGTTAATTGCAGAGAATACTCACCTTAAACGCGTACGAGCAGATGAGTGTCAGCTGGTTGCTGATATTAAAGTCCGTGCGGAATTAGTAAAATTGCCAACCTACCAATTCCTATGGGGCGATATGTTAGCCTGGGGTGTCTGTGTTGATAAGAATGCCGAGTTAGGCATTTACTTCATGCGTGCAGCAGCAAGACAGGGTCTACCGCGTGCATTAGAACAGCTTGGCCGTTATTATGTACAAGGAAAATTTGTACAACAAGATATAGAACGTGCGTTACCGTTGTTTGAACAATCGGCGAAATTGGGGTTTTTACCGGCAAAAGTGCAGTGGGCTGAGCTATTAATCAAAGGCCATGGCAGCCCTTATGATTATCAAACCGCATACAGTTATTTGTATAATACCGTAACCGCTGATGTAAAGATGCACAACAAATTGACCATATTACTCGCGAAATTAGAAAATTTAATGCCTAAACGCGTGGTTATAGCAGCAAAAAATGCCGCTAAGTACAATTAAACACGATGAATTAAATATCCCTAAAAGCTAACAGCATAATCATTTAGAGTTAGTTTCGATTCGATCCCATGCTCATTTGGCACTATCCTTCTCGTATACCGAGTTACTTAGGGTACAAAACTGTATCCTAATGTGCTTTGGGTATATAATCCGAGCTATATACCTACCAATTTGGACCTTCTATGAGTAAAGACCCTTTCCATACGCGCGAGCAGGAAAAATACAGCAATCCTATTCCTAGTCGAGAATACATTCTCGATTATCTTCGTAGCTTAGATAAGCCGATTAATCGCGAGCAAATATTTGCTGGATTAACGTTAAAAGGTGAAGAGCACGAAGAAGCTTTACGTCGTCGTTTACGGGCGATGGAACGTGATGGACAGTTAATTTTTGCTCGTAACCGAACCTATGAGTTACCTGAAAACTTAGACCTGTTAGAAGGTTTAGTTTTAGGTCATCGTGATGGTTTTGGCTTTTTCCGTCCTGATGATGGTGGTAAAGATTTATTTATCTCTATCCGTCAAATGTCGACGTTATTCCATGGCGATCGTATTCTTGCACAACCGGTCAAAGAAGAGTTTAAAGGCCGTAAAGAAGCACGTTTTGTACGTTTATTAGATGCGGAACCACTGCAACTGGTTGGCCGTGTTTATCTGGAAAAAGGGATTGCTTTTGTACGTCCAGATGACAGTCGTATTAAACAAGAAATACGTATTAGTGATGAAGAACGTTTAGGTGCTCGTGCGGGTCAAATGGTGGTGACTGAGATTGTTAAACGTCCCACTTATAACTTACCTGCGTTAGGTAAAGTGATTGAAATACTAGGTGAAAATATGGCACCTGGTATGGAAATTCAAGTGGCGATCCGTACCCATGATATTCCGCATGTATGGCCAGAACATATTCTTGATGACATGGCAAAACTGTCGCCAGAAGTGCCTGACGATGCCAAACTAGAGCGTGTTGATTTATGTGCTCTACCTTTGTTAACGATAGATGGCGAAGATGCCCGCGATTTCGATGACGCAGTATTTTGTGAACGTAAAAAAAGCGGTGGCTGGCGTTTATGGGTCGCTATTGCTGACGTAAGTTCATACGTGCAAACCAATTCAGATTTAGATTTAGAAGCACAAGGCCGTGGTAACTCGGTTTACTTCCCTGAGCAAGTAGTGCCTATGTTGCCAGAAGTATTATCGAACGGTTTATGCTCGCTGAATCCACATGTTGACCGCTTATGTATGGTTTGTGAAATGACCATTTCTGATGCAGGTCGTTTGTCGGGTTATAAGTTTTACGAAGCGGTGATGAACTCACATGCGCGTTTAACGTATACCAAAGTAGCCAATATTCTTGATGGTGATACTGAACTTCGTGATGAATACCAAGCGGTAGTGCCACATCTTCACGAATTGCATAACATGTATAAAGTGTTGAAAAAAGCACGTTCTGAACGTGGTGCCATTGAGTTTGAAACGTTAGAAACGCGTTTTGTATTTAATGAACACCGTAAAATCGATAAGATCGTACCGATAGTGCGTAACGATGCGCATAAACTGATTGAAGAATGCATGATCTTAGCGAACGTGTCAGCAGCCCGCTTTGTAAGCAAGCATAACGCAGCGGCATTATTGCGTGTGCATGATACTCCAGGTGAAGAAAAACTGGTTAATTTTAGACGTTTCTTAAGTGAAACCGGTCTAGAGTTAAGAGGTGGTTTGAAACCAACACCGCTAGATTACGCTGATTTGATCAGTCGAATTCAAGAGCGTCCGGATAAAGAACTTATCCAAACGATGCTGTTACGCTCAATGAAACAAGCAGTATATCAAGCCGAAAACAACGGTCACTTTGGTCTAGCATTAACTGCGTATGGTCACTTCACGTCGCCAATTCGCCGTTATCCGGATCTAGTATTACACCGAGCGATCAAGTTTGAAATTGCTAACCAGGCGGCAATTAAAGCAGGCAAACCATTAACTCAGCGCAGGACGAGCACGGGTGGTTATTGCTACCAAGTATCGGATGTTGAGAAACTCGGTGAGCATTGTTCATTAACAGAACGTCGTGCCGATGATGCAACGCGTGATGTATCAGATTTCTTGAAATGTGAATACATGCAAGATCATCTGGGTGATACATTTGACGGTGTGATCGCGGCGGTAACGGGTTTTGGTTTCTTTGTGCGGATCAAAAACCTTAACATCGATGGCCTAGTGCATGTCTCTAGCTTACGTGGTGATTACTATAATTTCGATGGTAGTCGTCAAACGTTACGTGGTGAATCAAGTGGGGTCGAATACCGTATCGGTGATCAAGTTGAGGTGAAAGTCTTAGCGATCAACATGAACGATAAGAAGATTGACCTTGAGCTCGCAGGTGCAGTAACACACAGTCGTCGTAGTAAACGTAAACCAGCGGAGTTTTCTGGTAAGCGCAAACCTGCCACAGCGGAAAAAGGTGCTGAGCCGAAAGCTAAAAAACGTCATAAATTAAAGCTTGATACCAATAATGATGCAGTGGTCAGTGCGGGAGAAAAAGCCCGCTTTGCTGAAAAGTTGAAACCGCAAACGGGAACTGATGCTGCGAAAGATAAAGCACCCGTTGACGCGGGTAGTAAGCCGAAAGGCAAAACCAAACCAGCGAAGAAAAAACCAGCCAAGAAAAAAACAGTAGCTAAGGCTAAATCACGCCCAGGCAGAGCTGAACGTTCAAAGCAAAAAGCAAATACTAATAAATAGTAATAGCAATAGTAATAATAGTGACAAGGTAGAGAGATACAATGAGCAGTGAACTAATTTTCGGTATTCATGCAGTTAAATCATTATTGGAGCATGAACCAGAGCGTTTCATTGAAGTATATGCATTAAAAGGACGTGAAGATGATCGTCTAACACCATTAATCGCAGAATTAAATGATATTGGTATTGCAGTGCAATTGGTTAACCGTAACACACTGGATAAGAAGTGCGACGGCGGCCGTCATAACGGTGTATTAGCGCGCGTTAAAGAAGGTAAGAAATTAAACGAAACTGATCTAGATACGTTACTTAACCTTCTTGAAGAAAAAGAACAACATCCATTATTATTGATTCTTGATGGTGTGACTGATCCGCACAATCTCGGTGCTTGTTTACGTAGTGCTGATGCAGCGGGTGTTCACGCAGTGATTGTACCAAAAGATAAATCAGTACAACTGACATCTGTGGTGCGTAAAGTAGCCTGTGGCGCAGCAGAAACAGTGCCACTGATTGCCGTGACAAATCTGGCACGTACGATGCGTGAATTACAAGAACGTCGTATCTGGATCGTGGGTACTGCGGGCGAAGCAACACAAGATCTATATCAACCTAAACTAACGGGTCCATTAGCCATTGCGATGGGTGCGGAAGAAAAAGGTCTGCGCCGTTTAACGCGTGAACATTGTGATGAGCTAATTAGCATTCCAATGGCGGGTAGTGTGTCAAGCTTGAACGTATCGGTAGCAACCGGCATTTGCTTGTTTGAAATAGTACGTCAACGTCAGGCTAAATAACGATACGCTCTTGTTTCGTAAATAGGTTTAACCGATTGGTTGAACAATAATGAGTTGCTATACAAAAAGCGTCCGATCAATGGACGCTTTTTTATTAACTCTATGTTATGCACTAAAGTTTTTATCGACTATCATTTGCGGCATGATGCTACTCGTTAGCCGAGTACTCTAGGTTATTAAGCATCCATTACGTCTGAGGCTGCGCTTTTACTGTCACTATCGATATGGGTTTCACTACTCGTGATTTTACGGCCTCTTGGCATCTTCACCACTACTGTTTTGGCTAAGTCATCATGCAGGCAGCGACGTTGGTCACCTCTAAAAATAGCCAAGAAATTACTGATAGTAATAACAAAGCCAAAAAATGGCAGATAAGCCGCGACCCAAAATGGCAGGTAACGCTTGAGAATGATGTCTTGCAAGCTTAGGCGTAGGCCATTTTCATCGACCACGGCAATCCCAACAATACGTTTACCTAAGGTTTGACCGTACTCTTTAAGCAGGTAACTGTTTAATGCCATAAATAGCAGGATTTCAAGTAACGATACTTTGACTTGAGTCGCGAATGAGATCGTGAAGTTTTCATCGATACCGCCACTTAGATTCAATAAATCAAAACCAAGAATAAACGGGACTAACATAATAGTCGGGAAAACGATTTTATCTAATATTGCTGCTTGAAAGCGTTGAGCTAACGTAGCAAGTTCAACATACTGGCGAGATGACGACGGTTCAGGTTGCATATGACTTCTATAAATTAGTTAACAGGAGTTAGACCTAGATGATAATCAATCCTTAGCGTAATAATCAAGATTTACTCGCACTTATTTATTCAATTCAAGTTTTGCGCCACAGGGTAAGGATTATTGTTATCATGCTCGATGATGTTTGATTTTAGTATATGGGATGAATTATGACTTGGATGTGTTGTCAGTTTAACGAATTATCGAGTTTGCAACTTTATGATGTATTGCAATTACGCTCGGCTATTTTTGTCGTCGAACAAGACTGTGCTTATCAAGATATAGATGGTTTAGATACCCATTCTGAGACGCGCCATTTATTGCATTATAATGAAGCGGGTGAGTTACTGGCTTATTTGCGTATCCTAGCAGCAGGTGTCAGTTATCCGGATGTGGCGATTGGCCGTGTGGTTACGGCCGCATCTGGGCGTGGACAAGGACTCGGCCATCAATTATTAGATCGTGGTATTAATGCTGCAAAATCAGTGTGGCCAGAACAGGACTTATATCTGTCAGCACAAGCTCATCTGCAACATTATTATCAGCGCTATGGTTTTATTACTGAGACGGCAGAATATTTGGAAGATGGAATTCTCCACGTTGGTATGCGCTGGCAAGCGAATACTGAGTATTCGAAAAGCTCATAACGAACAAGACTAATAACATGCACGATAACATGTACGGTGATAGTGTTTTGATCATAACAAATCCTTGTTAATGGCAGCATATTGTTGCCGTGAAAATGTCTATGGTACCTGCATATGCATTATTTAATATGGCACATATTATACATTGTTTTTTACAGTCTGATGATATAAAGATAAATCAGCATTTGTTATTAATACTTTTATTTATCAATAATTAAAAGATGAATTTTGATTAATACTTTAGGTTTAATACTTTCGTTTACTGGAACTATACTCAAGTTGCGTCAAGTACAAATGTAAATATTTACGATTATCTTCATTGTCGAGTTGTATTGTGGGCAGTGACACTATATAATTCGCGGTCTCAAAATTAGTCAATTTTCTATACGTTCCTTGCCTCGATGGACCGACTAAGCCAGAGCCGAGGCTGATTAAACCCGTGAGGAGCTTACGATGCGTCATTACGAAATCGTATTTATGGTTCACCCAGATCAGAGTGAACAAGTTGCAGGCATGATTGAGCGTTATAGCGCTATCATCACTGAAGCAAATGGTACTATCCACCGTCTAGAAGACTGGGGTCGTCGCCAATTAGCATACCCAATCAACAAACTTCATAAAGCTCACTATGTTCTTATGAACATTGAAGCTGGCCAAGATGTTATTGATGAGCTAGAAAACAACTTCCGCTTTAACGACGCCGTTATCCGTAGCATGTTCCTACGTACTAAAGGTGTAGTTACTGAAGCTTCTCCAATGGCTAAAGCTAAAGAAGAACGCCGTGAAGCGCCTGCTGCTACTGAAGCAACAGCTGCTAAATAATAGCGTTTTAGCTATAGGTATTTGTTTGTTGGATAACATTTAGTTATCCAATTATTTGAGAAGATTTTAGGAGATTTTAATTATGGCACGTTTTTTCCGTCGTCGTAAATTCTGTCGTTTCACTTCTGAAGGTGTTACGGAGATTGATTATAAAGATATCGCTACGTTAAAAAACTACGTAACTGAAAGCGGTAAAATTGTACCAAGTCGTATTACTGGCACACGTGCTAAGTACCAACGTCAACTTGGTCGTGCGATCAAACGCGCACGTTACTTGTCTCTACTTCCATACACTGACTTACATAAGTAAGCTTTTGTTTGGTCGTCAAGACTAACTCTACATTTCTGAGGAAAGGTAATGAAAGTAATTTTATTAGACAAGATCGCTAAATTAGGTACATTAGGCGAGACTGTTAACGTTAAAGCTGGTTATGCTCGTAACTTCCTTTTACCAAAAGGTAAAGCGGTTCTAGCAACTAAAGCAAACGTTGAATCTTTCGAAGCACGTCGCGCTGAACTAGAAGCTAACGTAGCTGCTATTAAGGCAACTGCTGAAGCTAAAGCTGCAACAATCAACGCTCTAGAAGCTGTTGTAATTGCAACTAAAGCTGGTGACGAAGGTAAACTATTCGGTTCTATCGGTACTCGTGACATCGCTGACGCGATCGTTGCTGCTGGTGTTGAAGTTGCTAAAAGTGAAGTTCGTCTTCCTGAAGGCGCTTTACGTACTATTGGTGCGTTCGAAATCAGCATCCAAGTACACAGCGAAGTATTCGCTACAGTGAACTTAGAAGTTGTAGCTGCAGCTTAATTTAAAGTATCACTTTAGATTAATCTCAGTATAAAGCCATGGTGTAAACCATGGCTTTTTTTATGCCTGTAATTTGAGAGACGAACGATGTGATAAACGGCGTTCTCAACACCGTCAGGAAAAATAACGGTGAGCGGACTATTTGGGATAACCGGTATTATTTTGGGTAGCCAGTGATGGTACGAATAGACTGGTATAACGGCTGCAGTTGTTTATACATTTTCAAATAGACTTGCTTATAAAGTGCATCATAAGTCGCCACGATCTCTGGTTGCGGTTGAAATACCTTATTTACCCGCGTCATCCCCGCAATCGCCTGATCAAAATTGGCATAAATCCCGAGTCCAACTGCGGTCACAATAGCAGCACCTAAGCCTGATGTTTCAAAGGTATGTGGGCGTTCTGCGGGCATGTTAAAAATATTGGCGGTTAACTGCATCACCACATCACTTTGAGAACCGCCCCCTGATACCCGTAGCGTGGTTATGTTAACCTTATTACGCTTGCTGATCCGCTCTTTACCTTCGCGTAATGCATAGGCAAGTCCTTCTAAGATCGCGCGGTAAATATGGGTTCGTGTATGCACATCACCAAAACCAATAATACTGCCTTTAGCTTCTGGACCCGGATCACGCGCGCCAGGTGTCCAATAGGGTTGTAACATCAGCCCCATAGAACCGGCTGGAATGTCTGTGACTAAGCGATCGAATAATACTTCTGGGGCAATACCTTCGGCATCCGCGAGATGTTGTTCCCGTAAACCAAACTCTTTTTTAAACCAACTGATCAACCAAAAACCACGATAAATCATCACCTCGGAAGAATAATGGCGTGGGATCGCGGAAGGAAATGGCGGTAAATGCGGCGTGGCTTCCACGTATTTGTCTGTGGTGATATTAATGGTCGCCGTGGTGCCATAACTTAAACAAGCGATGTGGGGACGGTTACCACCAGAGCCGATAATTTCGCAAGCCTTGTCTGATGCCGAGGCTATCACCGGTAATCCAGCCGGAATACCGGTATACGCGGCGGCATCTTCGGTGACATGACCAATAAGTTCTCCGGGTTCGATCAGTTTAGGTAACATCTGCGGATCTATCGCTAACATATCCCAACGCCAATCCGACTTTTTTAACCACGCCAGTTTTTTGTAATCAAACGGTATATAACCGACTTGGCTGCCGATGGAATCAACAATATTGTCGGTAAATTTATAATTTAAAAACCCCGATAACAGGAGATACTTGGATGTATCACGCCAGATGTCGGGCTGATTTTGACGGATCCAAATGGCTTGTGATTTTTCTTGAAAACGTTGAATAATGTCTTCGACACGGGCAATTTTAAATAACCAGTTCCATGGCCATTGTATTGCTTCTTGCTGCGCATGACGTTGATCTAACCAGATGATCGCTGGGCGTAATGCGTTACCATCACTATCGAGGTTGATCACTGTGCCGCGTTGGGTGGTGATCGACATACCGGCAATATCTTGTTTACCGATCTCGGGGTATTGTTTCAGATCTTGCCACAGTAGATCACAGGCCTGCTTGACGGCTAGCCAGTAGTAATCAGGATCCTGCTCGGCCCAACCAGGCTGCGCTGAAAAGTACGGGCTGATCACTTGCTGGCCTTTGGCGATCAAATTGCCTTGCTGATCAAAAAGTAGTGCGCGAACACTTTGAGTGCCATTATCAATACTTAACAAATAACCTGATTGTCGGTCCGATGTTAATCGTGATGCTGCTGGAGTACTACTGTCCATGTAAATTCTCTCTGACTAAGTTAGTTGGCAACTACGTTAGCGGAACTAACGTCCTGTGTGGATAAAAGCTGGCGATGTTTTGGCAAACTATAGTAACGCTGAATGATGTCTTGATAGCGACTTAACTCTTGTTGCCACTGACCTTCATTCCAGTGTAACGCGGTTTGGCAAAGCGGCTGTAATTGCGCGAATAACTGTTCGCCACCTGCCACTAATAATAACCCGATGCGAGTACGACGTAACAGTAGATCATCAAGGTGAACCACCATTTCGTGCTGCAAACTCCATTTAAGCTCGGCAAGTAGGGTATTGGTAGTGCCAATGGGTCTAAGTTCATTGTGTTCAGCGTTATTGATCAAGTGACTGTAGTGTTTACCATACTGACTTTTTAACCGCTGTATCTGTTGCTGATGTAAGATGCTGTCGACGGGTGTATCGGTGATAGTTTGAAATAGTTTGGCCGCTTGTAAGTCGATCAAGTTCATCTCTGGCAAGTAATGCTGGGCGACTTTTAATACATCAAGCGCGATCAATCTAAAGGTGGTGAGTTTGCCGCCAGCAACACTGATCAAGCCTTGTTCATTCCAGATTGAATGCTCACGTTTCTCATCTGAGGGTTTGATGTTTTTTAAGTTGTCGCTATTACTTACAACAGGGCGGATCCCAGCATAAGTGGAAATAACATCGGCTTCGCTGATATCGGCTTGTGGGAACTGCTTATTGATCCCGGTAAGTAAGTAATCGACTTCACTTTGACTGATACAGGGCTGTTGATCTAAATCGCTATCATGATCAAGATCCGTGGTACCAATCACAGTGCTATTTTCCCAAGGAAAGGCAAAGATAGGCCGTTTGTCTTCAGGGTGGAAGTAGCTCACTGAATAGGCCAGTGGTAAGCGCCAACTAGGAACAATTAAATGGCTGCCTCGTAACGGTCTAATGGCTTTTTTTGCGTGTAGTTGCTGGCGCAATTTATCGGTCCAAGGCCCAGTGGCATTGATCACCACTTTTGCTTGGAGATTGAATTTTTGCCCAGAGACCTGGTCCGCAACGTGAATGCCGGTCACTGTATCTGCGGTGAGAATAATGTGTTCAGCGCTAAGATAATTGATCGCTGTGCCACCACGTTCCTGTGCTTCTTGTAATACCCGCATAACCAACCTCGCATCATCCGTGACAGCATCAGCGAATTGGGTTGCTCCTTGCAGTTTGTGCTGCTCAATACCCGGCGCATGAAAGTCAGCAATGCCATGATTAATATAACGGTGATTACGTTTGCCACCAATCCAATCGTAGATAGTCAGTAAACTATTAAACACCAATGGTCCCGGAAATTGAGATTTATAATGGCCCATCAAAAATTGCAGTGGATTGACTAAACCAGGTAATTCGTTAAGTAATTTTTCGCGTTCCGTCACGGCATCCTTGGTCATATTATATTGACCGCTGCCCAAATAGCGTAATCCACCATGCACCATTTTTGAGGATTTGCTGGATGCCCCCCAAGCAAAGTCTTGTTGTTCAATTAACAAGACTTTTAATCCGGCTTGGCTGGCGGTTAACAGAATACCGGCACCGGTAATACCGCCACCCACGACGATCATATCCCACACCGTATTATCCGCGCCTTGTTGGACCTGAGAGAGGCGCTGTGCGCGACTAAAACTGGCTAATACATGACTCATATAACCTCCTAACTGACCTGTTCTTGTGGTTTGTTATCATCGTTTGTGGCGAGTGGCTTGGGAGTCGATGCAAGCAGGCAATGTGGATTCATGATCTGCTGTGGATCAAAAGTATCACACAGGGACTGAATCGCTTTGATGGTCAACGCGCCTTTTTCGGTGATTAAATAAGGTTGATGATCTTTACCGACGCCGTGTTGGTGACTAATGGTGCCTTTGTTATTAACAATGATCTCTGAGGTAGTGTGTTTTAACTTCGCCCATTGCGCTAAGGTTTGTTGGTAATCTTCACCGGCCTTGAAAATATAGGTGGTGTAAATACTAGACCCTTGTGGGTAAAAGTGGGACAGATGGGTAAACACATGCAGTTGTGGCGTGCCGGCTGTGGTACCGGTACTTGCATCTTGCGTTAATACGGTGCGTAAATTGGTTTCTATTTTGGCGATCAGATTATCGACGTTTTGCCAGTCAGTTGCTGTTTCTAACGTATCTACAACATAGCCTTTTTGCCACAATGCTTCGCGGAAGTAGGGCATGGTAAAGCGTTTTTCCGCCCATTTATTGCCCATGAATGAACCGGTATATAACCCTTTATGTGCTTTGGTTATTTTCTTCAATTGTTTTAATGCACTACGGCATTGGAATTTGGTCCCTGTTAAACCAAAAGTCATCATACACTTGCCTTCTTTGGTACCAAATATCGCCAGGGCTTTTTCGAGTAACGCGATCTGTTTTGCGTGTCCGGCTAAGGCGAGTTGAGTTTCGGTTTCAATGGCGTTACTCAGACGTAGCATCGACAGTTGAATATCGGCTTGGACTAATGTTTTGGCCGCGTCTTTGGCTTGCTGCCAGCTTGGGAAGAAAGTGACATAGAAGTTTTCTTGTGCGGCTAATTTACGTACGCGTACTTTGACTTCCGATAAGATGCCTATACGTCCTTCCGAGCCCATTAATAAGGCTTTAATATCGGGCCCTGCTGCCGACGCTGGGAAGGTGGGAATATCCAAGCGACCCACTGGGGTGATGACTTCACCACCGGCAAATAATTCTTCAATACGGCCATAGCGTAAAGACTGCTGACCACTCGAGCGGGTTACTACCCAGCCGCCAATGGTTGAAAGCTCAAAAGATTGTGGAAAATGGCCTAAGGTATAACCTTGTGCACGTAATTGCGATTCGACTTGTGGACCGGGAGTACCCGCCCCAAACGTGGCAATTTGGCTGTCAGTATCGAGCGCGATAAGTCTGTTCATCCGCCCCATATCAACGGTTAAGATCGCCTGTTCGGATGCAAATGGATTAATGTGACCCGCGACACTGGTGCCGCCACCATAAGGGATAACCAGAATATGGTGTTGTTGGCAAACGCTGAGAAGTTCGACTAAATCATCACTGTTTTCTGGGAACGCAACCCCATCGGGGAAATACTCAAAATCACCACTGCGCATGGCTAACCAGTCCGGTAAACTTTGTCCTCGGGCATGGCGAATACGACCTTCCGGATCACGATCAAATAACCGGTGATTTGGTAATCTGGACTCGGGTACTTGGTTAATGACATCCTCAAGTTTTGCATCTATTAATGGTGTTGTGCTACCGATTTTTGCCAGTAAAAAAGCATCTGCACTGCTTGGTAAATCTAATTTATTTGCTTCATCGCCCCAACCATTCCAACGTTTCATACTCTAATATTCCCTATAATATTACTGTGTAATATAAGTTTAAGTGCAAGGCCGGTTGATCGCATTGTCGGATTAAGCCAAGATAAGTATCAAATTAGGACTCACTCACAATACCTCAGGGTAATGCTCGTTATACTCATAAATTCGTATGGATAAGGATGATTCAGTTATGGTGGGGCTAGGTTCAGTATCGGTGCCGGTAGTAAAACAGTATTTACGCTATGTCGAAACCCTCGATATTGATGTGGCGGCATTGTTGTCGCGCAGTAATATTACCGCCACGACACTGACACACGAAAGTGAACGTATTACTGGTGAGCAATTGCAGACATTTTTAAGCAACCTGATTATTGCGACTGATGATCCGTTATTTGGCCTGAAAAGTGGCGCCTTTGTTGAACCTAGCTCTTACAGTGTGTTGGGTTATATTACGATGACTTGTGCCACGTTAAAACAAGTATTAGAGCGTATTCAGCCTTATGAAAAACTTGTTGGTGACATGGGCGTGACATCCATTCGTTATCAGCAGCAACAGATAGTGGTTAGCTGGCATTGCGCTTACACCGTTGCAGATGTGCGAGAGCTGATGGTCGATAACGTCTTTGCTTCTTGGCTGGCTTATGCGCGTTGGTTGTCTGGGCAGGATTTAGGTCCCGTTGCAGTACATTTACAGCGTGCTGAGCCAAGCGCTGAGATTATGCATTATTATCAGCAAATTTTTGCTTGCCCGGTATTGTTTGCACAACCAAGTAATAGTTTGGTGTTATCGCGTGATAACCTAAATATCCCGTTGCGACAGCCAGATCATAGTTTATTGCAAACCCTTGAATTGCATGCGGCAGGACAAGTTTCGGCACTGGGAGAGATGCATAGCTTTAGTGTCCAAGTTCACGATATTATCCGTATCCTGCTGTCGAAGGGCATCACCCGCAAAGATATGGTGGCCGCGCAGCTGAATATGAGTGAGAGAACGTTACAGCGAAAGCTGCAGCAAGAACAAACCAGTTATCAAAAGTTACTCGATGAAGCGCGGTTATCATTGGCTCAGCAGTACTTGACCAACAGCAAGTTAGGCATTGATGAGATTGCTATACTGTTGGGATTTAGTGAAACGCGTTCTTTTTTTCGTAGCTTTAAGTTATGGACAGGGCAAACCCCGAATGTTTATAGAGAGTGCGCAGAGAGTGTAGTTTACAAAAATCAGGTTAAATGAGTGATTTATAGTACGCAACCCTTTCATTTTTTGAGTATGAGGACTAAAATTTGCCACAAATAATAAAGTTAAACCCTATACTGCTTCACAGCAGGATGCAATTAGTGAGTATATGATGAAAAAAATTACAACAATGATCGTTGCGTTAACATGTTTAGTTCCTTCTCTTGCAATGGCTGGCGGTGATATCGCTGCTGGTAAAGCGAAAGCGGCTGTGTGCGCTGCTTGTCATGGTGCTGCAGGTATTTCTATTGTGCCTATGTACCCAAATCTAGCGGGTCAAAAAGAAATGTATTTAGTTAATGCATTAAAAGCCTATAAAACGGGTCAACGTACTGGCGGTATGGCGCCGATAATGGCTGGTCAAGCGATGGCATTATCTGACGCTGACATTAACAATGTAGCGGCGTACTTCTCAAGCTTAAAATAGTATTGCGTTGGTACCAACAGCCAATACATTAATAAAGCCTCGTGATGAGGCTTTTTTATTCATCAAAAAACTGTAAAATACCGCCCTTGACTAAATTTTTACCACTTCACCGGTTATTTTATTTCCCCTACAGGGATATTTTTAGGATAATAGCTAATCGCACTAAATTTCGTGAGCGCTAGCATGGCCGACAAACGTCAAAATCAGTTTCAAAATCAGTTTTCAAAAGATAAAAATAGAAAAGACAGTGCTGTTGATGCGCTAAAAGTGCCGCCGCATTCGTTTGAGGCGGAGCAATCGGTGTTAGGTGGCTTATTCATTGATAATGAAGCCTGGGATCGTGTAACCGAATTTGTGGTGGCGAAAGATTTTTACAGTCGCCCACATCAGCTTATCTTCGAAGCAATGGGGAAGCTGGTGGATCAGCATATCCCGCTGGACATTATTACCGTTTCCGAATGGTTAGATAACGAAGAACTGCTCGATGATGCGGGTGGTTTTGCGTACCTGGGCGATATTACTAAAAATACCCCAAGTGCATCGAACATTACCGCTTATGCCAACATTGTGCGTGAGCGTGCGATAATACGTGAACTTATTGCGGTTGCCAATGATATCAGTGAGTCAGGTTATGAGCCACAAGGGCGTAAAAGTACCGACCTACTTGATTTAGCTGAAAGTAAAGTATTCCAAATTGCAGAATCAAGACAGAGCGAAGGCCAGGGCCCAAAGAACTTAGAAAGCGTACTGCAAGAAACCGTTGATAAAATCGAAGCGCTTTACCAAACCCCACATGACGGTGTGACCGGGGTTGCGTCTGGTTATCATGCTCTTGATTCGATGACGACTGGCTTCCAACCGTCTGATTTGATTATTATCGCAGCCCGGCCATCCATGGGAAAGTGTATTGTTTCTGGCTCGAAAATCTTAGATCCATTAACCGGTCAATTGAATAGTATTGACGATCTTGTTACATGCGAGCAAGCAAACCTAGCCACAGTTAATAACGATTACACACTATCTATCACTCAAGCATCGGCATTTGTTGATGATGGTATTAAACCGGTATTCCGCGTTAAAACAGCATTAGGTCGAGAAATATCGACGACACTGACGCATCCGTTTTTAACCGGGAATGGCTGGCGACCTCTGGCAGAAATTACGGTTGGTGAAAAAGTTGCGGTACCACGCGAGTTACCTTATTTTGGTGATAAAGCGATGCCTGAGCATGAAGTTAAAGCATTAGCGTATTTTATTGCTGACGGTGGTACGACACAATCTAATCCTATGTTTACCAATGTGAACCCTGTGATTAGTCAGGATTTCATCAATGCCATTGAGCAATTTGATGCAGTGTCAGTGAAACCGGTATTAGCAGAAGATAGAACACCAGCATTTAGAGTCAGCGCCGAATCGTCACAAGTTGAAGCGTATAGAAGCCAATTTGCAACATTGCTAACGCAGTCCATGACAGCTCAAAATATCACCGGTAATGATCTTGCTGGGCTATTATCGGTTAGTAAGGCGAGTATCAGCCAGTGGTGTAATGGTCATTGTGTGCCAGAAAAAAGTACATTAACGGTATTACTCGAAAAACTTAATTTTACATTAGCTGATGCAGGCGTACCAAGTTATGCTGCAATGGCGAAGAACAGTATCAATAGCGTGACACAATGGTTAATCGCACATGCTGTATGGCATAAAAGTGCATTAGAAAAAGCCATCCCTGACGTGGTTTATTGTTTACCAAAATTACAATTAGCATTATTCATCAATCGTCTATTTAGCTGTGATGGTAGTGCCTTTGTTCAAGCCAATAACCAAGCACGATTAAGTTACTCTTCTTCGAGTTATGCACTGGTTCATGGCTTACAACACCTATTACTGCGTTTCGGCATTATTGCTAAAGTGCGTGAAAAAACAAGTAACTATGATGGTGCCACTCCGTACGAATTAGAGGTGCTTGATCAGCAAAGTATCCAACTATTCATCAGTGAAATCGGTATTTTTTCGAAAGAACAAGCACTCGAAAAAGTATTACAGTTATTAGCGGATAAAGCGCAGCACACCAATAAAGACACCATGCCTGAGTCTGTCAATCAGTATATTTTGCTGAAAAAAGCGGACCGCTCGTGGCGAGAGTTGTTTATTGCAGCAGGTAAAGCCTATCCAGAGGGTTATAACCCTCATCTGCACGGTGAAAATGCCAGAGGCATATCTCGTCGTCGCTTAGCTTTGTTTGCTGAATTATTACAAGATGATTATCTTCAACAGTTAAGTCTATCAGACTTATACTGGGATGAAATTGTTGCGATTGAGCCTCAAGGTGATAAGCAGGTTTATGACTTGACTGTGCCAGACACGCATAATTTTATTGCTGAAGATATTTGTATTCATAACACGACGTTCGCGATGAATTTATGTGAGCACGCGGCGTTGAATGAAGATAAACCCGTGGTTATTTTTTCGCTGGAAATGCCGGCAGAACAGATCATGATGCGTATGCTCGCGTCACTGGGTAAAATTAACCAAACTAAAGTACGTACTGGTCAATTAGATGATGATGATTGGGCGCGTTTATCTGCGACCATGAAGAGCATGCTGGAACAGGGGAAAATGTACATTGATGATAGTTCTGGTTTGACCCCGACTGAAGTACGTTCGCGCTCACGTCGTATTGCCCGTGATCACGGTGGTATCAGCATGATCATGATTGACTACTTACAACTTATGCGCGTACCAGCGTTAAGTGAAAACAGAACCTTGGAAATTGCCGAAATTTCTCGTTCATTAAAATCGCTGGCCAAGGAACTTAAATGTCCTGTGATTGCCTTATCACAGTTGAACCGCTCGTTGGAACAACGCGCCGATAAACGTCCGGTTAACTCGGATCTTCGTGAATCAGGCTCTATTGAGCAGGATGCCGATTTAATTATGTTTATTTATCGTGATGAAGTTTATAACGATGATTCGTCAGATAAAGGCACTGCCGAAATCATTATCGGTAAACAACGTAACGGCCCGATTGGTAAAATAAGATTGACCTTTAACGGTGAATTCTCGCGCTTTGATAACTTCACTGGTCCTGCTTATGATGATGATTATTAAGGAATAGATATGCGTTCAGCAACGGCTGAAATATGTTTGCAGTCATTGCAGCATAATGTTCAAAAAATAAAAAATATTGCCCCGCACAGTAAAATAATGGCTGTGGTGAAGGCGAATGCTTATGGTCATGGTCTGCTTGCAGTGGCGTCTGCGCTTACTGATGTGGATGCATTTGCGGTGGCTCGTGTAGAAGAAGCGTTAACCCTACGCAGTGGTGGTATTGTAAAACCGATCTTATTACTGGAAGGTTTCTTTTCAACTGATGAATTACCGATCTTGGTGGCGAATAATATTCAAACCACGGTACACATTGAACAACAACTTGACGAACTCGAACAAGCTGATTTAGACGCGCCTATTCATGTCTGGTTGAAGATGGATACCGGTATGCACCGTTTGGGGATCCGTCCTGACAACTGTAAACGTGCCATTGAGCGTTTGAAAAATAACCCTAATGTAGTGCAACCCGCACGGTTGATGACCCATTTTAGTTGTGCGGATGAAACTGACCCGAGTATCACTCAACGTCAAATTAATATATTTGACGAGTTAGTGGCTGGTGAAGAGGGTGAACATTCTATTGCTAACTCTGCAGGTGTGTTGGCTTGGCCAAGTGCACATCGGGACTGGATCAGGCCTGGTATTATGCTTTATGGTGTGTCACCGATGATCGGCGCCACCGCAGTCGAACATGATTTAAAGCCAGTGATGACATTAACCACAGACTTAATTGCCGTGCACGATATTAAAAAAGGTGAAACTACGGGTTATGGTGGTATTTGGAGTGCATCAACAGATACCCGCTTAGGCGTTGTTGCTGTAGGTTATGGTGATGGTTACCCTCGCATGGCACCAGAAGGTACACCGGTATTAGTTAATGGCCGTATCGTGCCCATTGTTGGGCGTGTTTCTATGGATATGTTAACGGTAGACTTAGGCGCGCAATGCCAAGATAAAGTCGGTGATAAAGTCATTATGTGGGGAGCAGGGTTACCAGCAGAATTAGTTGCTGAGCACATAGGAACCATTGCATATGAACTAGTCACTAAGCTGACACAGCGAGTTACGCTCAAATATGTATAAAAAAAAGTGGGCTGTGATCTCTTTACTTTCATTCGTCAGATGAACGAAAGTTAAGTAATATCAATGTATTATATTTATAAGTAACACTGAGTCATGAATTGCAATGCAATAAGTAGGTTGAAATATGCGTGTTGTATCTGCAATTTGTTAATTAATTACGCTATGATGAGCTAGAGCTAAAACTCTAACTCTTTTATTTTAGACCATTATTGGTCGAAAATAGTAAATTATTGTTTTATTTCGTCGATATTTAGTAATTAGCGCAAAGTTGATATAGATTTATCTAAAAGTTGCGATTAAGCTTCTTTTATCTCACTTTTTATCATTTTATTTGTACAGCAGTAAGAGGGCATATGACAGAGAATAATACGATGCAAAGAAATCTTCCTCGGCAGGAAAGAAGCCTTGAAAGAGTAAAACAGATTATTGATTCAGCTGCAGCCTTGTTTGATGAAATTGGTATCGCGAATGCGACCCCTTCTGATATTGCTAAAGCATCGGGTTTAACCAGAACATCTTTGTACCGCTACTTTCCTAATAAAGCATCAATTATTCGAGCATTGGCTGAACGTCATCTACAGGCATTGGAATTACGTTTCTCCGCAGTCGCCAGTGATTTACTCCTTGAAGACCGTATCGAACTGGTTATCGAAATTTATGCTGAATTCTACCAGAATGAACCGGGTTATATGGCGGTTTGGTCAGGTGTTGATTCATTACCTGAACTTAAAAGTATTGACCAGTCAGCACTCGATTTTCATTCCGCAGTGATTCAAAAGCAAATGGTGAGCATTGTCGCTGATGATCTGGATACTGAACAGATCAAAATGATCTCGGTTATCTTACCGCGTACTGTCGGCTCAATATTACGCCTGGCTGTTCAGGAACCTGAATTAGCGGATAAATATGTCCGTGAAGCAAAACTACTAGCGAAAGTATACTTGACGCATTACGCGGACTTAGCGGCTTATAAGCTTAAGGTTAATCAAAACGATGATTAACAACATAACGGCGTTTATTGTTGTCATGTTAGCCCACTAGATACGAATCTTAACCGAATAAACTAGCTGTGTTGTATGATATATACTCAAGTTACTTCCAGATGCTTGTGTATAGAAACTGCTAGGTACCCGCCTCAATTAGCAGTGGATGCTGATGCTTAAATAATGGAATTGTTTTTATGCCTATCTCTTATGTTGAACCCGTATTTCGTCCGCCGAGTGAATGGCGCTCACTGATCTTACAAGTCGCCAATGGTTGTTCTTGGAATAACTGCACTTTTTGCGATATGTATACCCAACCGCAAAAAAAATTTCGCGCTAAAAAGATTGCCGATATCGAGGCAGAAATTTTAAGTGTTGTTGCTAGCGGTCAAAAGCATCAGCGCGTTTTCCTCGCTGATGGTGATGCTATGACATTACCGTTTAAACGGTTAAAAGAGATCTTGCTATTGATCCGCAAGCACATGCCCCATGTGCAAAGAGTCAGTGCTTATTGCCTACCTCGTAATATCAAAAGTAAATCATTGGCAGAACTTTATGAGTTATGCAATCTAGGTTTAGGCATTGTTTATGTCGGCTGTGAAAGTGGTGATGATGAAGTATTAGCATTAGTTGAGAAAGGCGAAACTTACGCTTCACAACTCGATGCGTTATACAAACTTAAAGGCGCAGGCATTAAAACCTCGGTGATGATATTAAATGGCTTAGGTGGCACTGAGTTTACTGAGCAGCATGCATTAAATTCAGCCCGCTTAATGAACGAAGCACAGCCTGATTATTTGTCCATATTAGTCGTGTCTTTTCCATTAGGACAAGCCAAGTTTGCCAACAATTTCGTCAATGGTTTCCAGTTACCTGATCAGCATGGGTTATTTTTAGAAATGCAAATGTTGTTAGAAAATCTAGACCTGAAGAATACCGTATTCAGATCTGACCATGCTTCTAACTACTTATCTTTGAAAGGGACGTTAGGGCAAGATAAAGCACAATTATTAGCGCAGGTACGCAGTGCAATTGAAACCCCAGAACAAAGTAATCTGCGTAAAGAGTGGCAGCGCGGGTTATAACTGTCATATGTTCAACATTTAGCGCTGCTACTATCACAGTAATTTAGAAAAAAGTAGCAGACCAGATGACAACCAGAAAGGGCAGTGCTATGGTTGCTAAGATTATATTAATAATGATTGCCTTATGATTACTAACTGTTTGATAGTTTTTGTCTATTAAAATGATTGACTCAAACAATTGGTTTAAAATTATATTTAATGTGAAAATTATGCCGTAAATAAGCGGATATTTAATTAATTTTAGGAGATTAAAATGGTTTTAGTAGGACGTCAAGCACCTGATTTTACAGCTGCAGCAGTACTTGGTAACGGCGAAATCGTTGATAACTTTAACTTTGCTGAATTCACTAAAGGTAAATCAGCGGTTGTATTTTTCTACCCACTTGATTTCACATTCGTTTGCCCATCAGAGCTAATCGCTTTTGATCACCGTCTAGAAGAATTCCAAAAACGTGGTGTTGAAGTTATCGGTGTTTCAATCGATTCACAATTCAGCCACAACGCATGGCGTAACACTTCGGTTGAAGATGGCGGTATCGGTCCAGTTAAATACCCACTAGTAGCAGACGTTAAACACGAGATTTGTCAAGCATATGGTGTTGAACATCCAGAAGCTGGTGTGGCTTTCCGTGGTTCTTTCTTAATCGACACAAAAGGCGTTGTTCGTCACCAAGTTGTTAACGACCTTCCTTTAGGCCGTAACATCGACGAAATGCTACGTATGGTTGATGCACTAAACTTCCATGAGAAAAATGGTGAAGTTTGTCCTGCACAATGGGAAGTTGGTAAAGAAGCAATGGAAGCATCTCCAGAAGGCGTTGCTAAATACCTAAGCAAAAATGCTAAAAGTCTATAATTTGTACTTAACTTGTTAGGTAAAAATTTAGTCTAATAAAAAAGCCAATCTCATCGAGATTGGCTTTTTAGTATTGAATAATGTCGTTTTAAAGAACGTTTAAATTGAGTTAGCTATCAAAGCATATCTCAATTGACGCATTACCGAATACACTGGTCAGTGGCAGCAATAATTTTGGCCCTTCAGATTTATGCGTAATGGTATGATCTTTACCTGAGACCACGATTGGGGTCGACATATCAAAATCAAAGCCTTTATCAGCTAAAATACGTTTTGCACCACCTGTAACCATGTTAGTGATCTCACCCACCATATCAATCACTTCAGCATCAATTTTAGCGGGTTTCTCACCCAGCATGTTATTCATGATCGCTAAGGCTAATGATTCATCAAAGGTGAGTGAAAATGAGCCTTTTGCTTGGGTAGACATCATGCCCATAATGCCCGTGATATCACCCTTGGCTTTATCATCTTTTTTTAGTCTTGGTTTACCGGGAGTTAATTCCACTTGTGCCATGGTACTTAGCACGTTCAATAAAGACGCGATAAATGGATTAATAAACTCTACACGCATAGTTAGCTCTTCCTGAAATTAAAATTATTCGCGACAATCAGCACAAATACCGTGTGCTTCAACTGTTTTAGTCGTAATGGAAAAACCATGTTCATCAGCAAGTGATTGTAGTAATTCTTCTATTTCTGCATTGTGTAATTCAATAACGCTACCACAACTCTTACATAAGAGTAGTTGTGAAGGGTGCTTTTCACCAAAATTTGGGCATAAAATAAAGGCGTTACTTGATTCTATCTTATGGATAAATTCTTCTTCGAGTAGAAAATCGAGGGCGCGATAAACGGTCGGTGGTTTTGCGTTTGGTTCTAATAGTTGCAGTTGAGCAAGCAGGTCATAAGCACTGATCATGGCGTTGTGCTGTGCCATCAACATGAAAATTTGTTGCCTAATTGGGGTGAAGCGAACTGCACGGGTAATACAAAGTTGCTGCGCTCTGTAGAGTAAATTGTTCGCTGAATCTGTCATAGGAACCATTAAAATAGCGGATAAAGGATGATGCTAACACACTCGAGGTTTTTTTCTAATTACAATACATTAAAAATAGCAAAGCAAGCGAACTTTATAGTGGTTTTCGGTGTATTTAGGGGGGTGGTTAACGTATTAATAAATTAATAGTTAAATTAGATAATTTGTTACTGCCGCACACCACGACGATCTCGACATCTGTGGTCGTGGTGACCAAAACCACGTCTATCCGTGACTAAACGATGTTCAGTTAAACCCGCAACATCGCCTAGGGTAATGATTTTTTAGTCATGTTAGCCGTAAGGTGTCACGGTTAGAACAACAATTAAATATTATCTTGTTAGAGCGTCCGACGCGTTAAAACAAAAATGAGCTGGTGGCGTTATAAAATATGTGCGTAAGCTCTTTATTTTTGAAAGTGCAGCGCGCAAGGTGTATGATCGCCCCCTTGTTTTTCATCGTTGCGGCTTCGCTGTCGCACGAATTTGAAAGCAGTTTAATGACATTTAGTGCACTTACGCATCCAGATAAGAGATAATAAAGTAATGACCAAGCCAGTTATCAACAGTGTTCACGCCGCAGGACGCTTTTCTATCGCACCAATGTTGGATTGGACCGACCGTCATTGCCGTTACTTCCACCGCTTGTTAACCAAAAATACCTTGCTGTACACCGAAATGGTGACCACAGGTGCGATCATTCACGGTCGCGGTGATTATCTTGCCTATAACAAAGAAGAACACCCAGTGTCGTTGCAGTTAGGTGGTAGTAATCCTATTGATCTGGCTCAAAGTGCGAAGTTGGCACAAGAGCGTGGTTATGACGAAATTAACCTGAATGTGGGCTGCCCATCTGATCGCGTGCAAAGTGGTAAATTTGGTGCCTGTTTAATGGCTGAACCGACGCTGGTGGCGGATTGTGTAAAAGCCATGCAAGACGTGGTGGATATTCCGATTACGGTTAAAACCCGTATTGGCATTGATGATCAAGACTCGTATGAATTTCTACAAACCTTTATCGATACCGTGGCAGCCACAGGTTGTAAGGACTTTACTTTGCATGCGCGTAAAGCCTGGTTAAGCGGATTAAGCCCGAAAGAGAATCGTGAGATCCCAGAGCTTAATTATCAACGTGTTTATGATATTAAACAGGACTTCCCAGCGCTTTTCATTGCTATTAATGGTGGTGTTAAAACATTAGCAGAAACGCAATTACATCTAGGCAATGTTGACGGCGTGATGATGGGGCGTGAAGCGTATCATAACCCTTTTTTATTGAGCCAAATTGATGAGCTGGTTTATGGTGGTGAGAAGTCGACCCATAGCCGTCACGATTACGCTGAAATGATGCTACCGTATATTGATAATCACATTCGTAATGGTGGCAGTTTAACGCACATTTATCGCCATATGCTTGGGTTATTCCTTGGGTTGCCGGGAGCAAGAGCGTGGAAGCGTCACCTCAGCGAGCAAGGGCATAAAAAAGGCGCGGGTGTTGAGGTTGTAGAAGCAGCATTACTGTTAGTTCCTAAAAGCTAAAGTCATAGGCCAAAATGCTAATGCAATGATTTAAAATGCAAAACAATAAAGCTTATTATAGTTTATATAATAGGCTTTTTTTTGTATGATTTTTAAAGCCGGATAGTGATTAACTGCTGAGGCTCGTTTGGGTCAACTTATTCAGGTAGTATAAATACCCTAATACTAACGGTTTAATAAAATAAATCAGTGAAAACGGTCATGATTTTAATCTTCAGGCCGATAAGTTATTAGAGATTTAGAGGATATTATCCGATCTATAAGTTAGATCACAGGGACGAGACTTATTATTGTAATCACATTATCAAGCTAACTTACAAACGCTACAGAGGTATTAAATGGGACTATCCATCCAACTAAAAATCAAGCATAAGATCGGTATTCTTTCGGCGGTTGTTGTCGTTAGTTTTTTAACTTATCTTTTCGCCAACATTCTTGTTGTGAAAGAAAATAAAGAACGGTTATCACAACTGTCTGCAATTTATTATCCAGTACTGGAAGCGGCCACGATCAGTAACAGTAAGATTGCCGAGTTAACCCAAGCAATTGAAACATCAGTCACCATTGGTGATGAAGATATGCTGCTAAGTGCTGATGAAGTTTATGCAGATCTCATTAGCCAATTAGACTTAATTAATTCGATTCACCCTGATAAGCGCAGCGAGTTATTGTTAATTAAGGCGCAAGCTAAAGAGTATTATAATTCCGCGAAATATCTAGCTAATGGTTTGATTATTGGTACTATTTCTATGGATAACTTATCTGTGTTAGCAGAAAGTAACCGTTTTACATTAGAAAAATTGTTAGCTGATCTTGACCAGTTTAAAAAAGACAGTCAAGCTGACTTCACTGCCTTGATTGAAACGTCATTAGCGAGTTCTGATACGAGCCGTGATCGCGGTGTGATGTTAGGTGTCGGTGTGATTATATTAGTACTGGCGGTATGTTATTGGCTGACGGTATCGATCACAGGCAGTATTCGTAAAGTATCTGATTCGTTAAAAGAGATCGCGCAAGGTGACGGTGATCTTACGGTACGTATTGATTATGTAAATAAAGATGAAGTGGGTGAGCTGGTACATTGGTTTAATCTGTTCTTAGACAAACTTCATGGCAGTATTAGCGAAACCATTCAATCGATCGATTCGTTATCACAAGCATCGACGCAATTAGCGACATCAAGTAGTACTTCTAAATCGCGAATTCAAGAGCAAAGTCAGTCGATTGATCAGGTATCTCGCTCGATGAACGAAATGTTTGAGACTGTCAGGCATATTGCTGATTATGCGTCTGATGCTTCGGCAGAAGCAAGTAGTGCAAACAGCGAAGCTGAGACTGGCACCGTGGTTGTTAAAAAGACCATCGAAGCCATACACGAACTGGCTGACGAAGTGAAAACAGCTTCAAAAGTAATCGACGAATTAGACGCTCATACTAGCAATGTTGGCGTGATCCTCGAGACTATCCGTAGTATCGCTGATCAGACCAATCTGTTAGCCTTAAATGCAGCCATTGAAGCGGCGCGTGCGGGTGAACAAGGACGAGGTTTTGCTGTCGTTGCAGACGAAGTTCGGACTTTAGCATCTCGCACACAAGATTCAACCCAAGAGATCCAACAAGTATTGGAAGAATTGCAACATGCTTCACGAGGCGCTGTGGAAGCGATGCAACGTGGGATGAATAAAGCGGATATTGGCGTAGAGCAATCATCTAGAGCTGGCGATTCTCTAACAAACATTTCGAGTAAAGTTCAAGCCATCAATGTCGTTAACGAGCAAATTGCATCAGCGACGGAAGAACAGGCTCAAACATCAAAACTGATACATGGTTATATCGATGAAACCCATTCGATAGCAACACAAGTATCTAAAGATACCGAAGTGCTTGACGAGATCGCGCAAGCTATTGAAGTTGCCACACAAAAACTAAGGAAAGCAACAAATCAATTTAGTGTGTAGTAAGTAACGATAATTTGCTTGCTGCACGAAATTTCTAAGGAGAGAAATTTTATGAGCAAGCAAATTGCTATTGATGGATCAAACATTGTCTCAAAAACAGTATCAACAGTTGGATCAACCCGATTACAGAACATCACCGCAACATTATCTTTAGCTGCTGGTATTTCAGCAGCGCTATTCTCGTCATATACCGCTGCGTACAGTACGTACACCTGAATTGATATTGCCGTTGGTTGGGGGAATTGATTACAAATTTCATGGAGGAAAAAATGCAGAAAATGATCAAGGGCATACTATTTCTATTACCATTTTTTATTTCATCGGTGATGGCTGAGATAGTGGTTGTCGTTAATCCATGAGGTCCCAAAGCAGTCAAGGTTACATAAAGACTTGACCGGTCGTACACCGGCACAAGTCAATGCGTATTGGTCTAGAAATGTGTTTACAGGATTAGGTCAAAATCCAGAAGTTGTCTCTCCTATCTTCTTTCTAACTACGATTCATAAGTAAATCGAATGCGTCAACTAGGGTAATAACTTTACACAATAAAGTAGGATATGCATCTTTATTGTATGGTATTGATTTATATCGTATTGGGTATGTACAATTACACTAACACTGTTAACAACAGTGCCCTAGTAGTAAAGTTCAATCAAACCAGTCACGCTATCGTAACAAGTCGTCATAGTGTGATCTGTGTCACTAAAATAAAGTGCGTAAGCATGAATAAAACCATCATACTGAGTTATTAGTAATTTACCGTAAAAACCAACATGTATGACCAGTTTTGAATAAATACAAAATGGACTAAGTGTTTTAGGATAAGGATATTTTTGATGAAAAAAGCATTTATAATGCTACCTCTTGCTGTTGCCTGTGCGTCACAATTTGTGATGGCTGCAACAACTGATTCGCAGCGTCTTGCTCAACTTGAGCAACAATTAGCTATTTTACAAGAAGCGAGCGCTTATGATTCGCTATCTGATCGGATGTCTATCAATGGCTTTTTCACTGGTAAAGTAGGTGTTGCTAGTAACGATGCGGGATATAATGGATACGATAAAGATGCTGATTTCTCTGAAGGCAGCAAGCTTGGTCTGCAAGGTACGTTCGCACTTACAGAGCAAACAAACATTGTTGCTCAGTTAGTTGCTCGTGGTAATGATGATTGGTCTACCGAAATGGAATGGGCATTTTTAAGCCATGATTTTGATAATGGTTTTACTGCACGTTTCGGTCGTTTACGTGTGCCGCTGTACATGTATTCAGATTATCTAGAAGTGGGTTACGCACAGCCTTGGGCTTCACCACCAAGTGAACTTTACAGTATTGTGCCACTGACATCGTTTGATGGTGTGGATGTGATTTACGATTTTGATATGAGCGATGTTGCCGTTACGCTACAAGCAAGTTATGGTCATGCAGATCGTGATACCGGTGAAAAGCTAGGCGAAGTGGACTACAAGGATATTCTTGGTGCTTCAGCATCATTTTCTTATGAAAATTGGGTTTTCCGCACAACTTATTATCAAACAACACTTGATACGACTAAAGATGGTCAAATACCACAATTTTTTAATGATGAGCAAAGTTATTTTGCTGGTGTTGGTCTGAGTTATGATGATGGCTCACTACTTGCTATCGCAGAGTTTGCCGTTTCTGACGTCGAAGGTAATTATGCAGATACTGAATCTGGTTATATTACCCTAGGTTATCGTATTAGTGATTTCACTCCCTATGTGACTTATGCTTTCCTTGAAACGACTGATGATAGTGAGAGAAATCCAGCATACAAACCAAGCTTTGACTGGAAGCGAAATGCTTACAGTATTGGCACGCGTTATGACATCAGCTCAAACCTAGCACTAAAAGCGGATGTAACTTACGCAACTGATTTTGGTGATACTTCTGGTGGTTTGGAGCCAAATCTAGATGGAGTACAGAACCAAATAAATGATGATACATTAGTTTACACACTGTCATTTGATGCAGTATTTTAAGGAGAACTTTGATGAAACTATTAGCTAAAGTTGCCTTAGCCGCAGCATTAATCTCGGGTGTAGCACAAGCAGGTGTTGTTGTTATTGCCAACCCAACTGGCCCTGATGCATTGTCGAAATCACAAGTCTCTAAACTGTATTTAGGTAAATCTAAAAAGTTACCAAATGGCGTGAAAGCTCAAGTCTTTGAGCAAGCGACGGGCAGTGCTATTCGTGGTGAATTCCACGCTGGCGTGACGGGTAAAAGTGATTCTCAGCTACAAGCTTATTGGTCACGTTTAATATTTACCGGTAAAGGTAAACCGCCAAAAACAATTGGCTCATCTTCTTTGATTAAAAGCCAAGTTGCATCGCATGCGAATGCCATTGCTTATATTGACTCTTCAGAAGTTGATGACACGGTAAAAGTGGTATTTACACCATAATCTTGCTGTTTAGTTGTCAATGCCAAACCTCAGGTTTGGCATTTTTTTTGGGTAAAATTTAATGGCATGAATATTAAAACCAGAGTATTCTTCTTACATCATAATTAAAGAGATTAACCTAGTGGATTTTGAAAAAGAATTTGCCGAGCTGAAAGTCGAAGCCGAAGAGATCATTGATAACTTATTAGAAGATGGCAGTGATCCTGATGCTGTATATTCTATTGAACATCACTTTGCTGGGGATGATTTTGCACAGTTAGAAAAAGCCGCTATTGCAGCGTTTAAACTGGGCTATGATGTCTCTGATCCTGAAGAAGTTGAACTAGATGACGGTCAAACCGTATTTGCGTTTGACTGTATTGTTGAAACAGAACTTGATATCGATACCATCACGCGTGATATCGAAGCATTACTTAAAATGTCTATCGAACAAGATGTTACCTACGACGGTTGGGGCACTTACTTCGAAGACGATGCATCATAGTACTTACATTATAATACTGGCAAGGACATATTTGTCTCTGCAGGTTGTAGATAAGTAATATTATTGTGTGTGGCATTGTGTTGTTTATACCACAGACAAAATTTGTCGCTCGGTAACGGGCGGCTAAATAAATACCCCTGAAATTGATCACACTGTTGTTCTTGTAGCCATTTCATTTGTGATTCTTTCTCGACCCCTTCTGCCGTTACGGTAATATTTAATTCTCTTGCTAAGCTGATAACCGAGCGGGTGATAGCGGTTGTGGTTTTGTCTAATTCCAATTCATCAACAAAAGATTTATCAATTTTTAGTTTATGAGCAGGCATATTTTTCAAATAAGACAACGAGCAATAACCCGTACCAAAATCATCGATAGCCAAGCGTACCCCGAGGTTAATTAACTCTTCTAACATATGTCCTGTGGCATGGTTTGATTCCAGTAGTGCGCTTTCTGTCACCTCAATTTCAAGTCGGTGTGCAGGGATATCATAGTAGTCGATGTAATATTTTATTTTACTGATCAGCTGCGGATCATTAAATTGAATTGGCGATAAATTTACTGCCATGAAGATATCGATACCTTGTGCTCGCCATTGTGCGAGTTGCTGACAGGCTTTTTCTAATACCACTTCACCCAGTTGTCCTATGAGGTTGTTTTTTTCGGCAAGCTCAATGAATTTAATTGGCATGATAAGCCCTTGTTCAGGGTGATGCCAACGCGCGAGGGCTTCTACCCCGAGTACTGCTTTGCTGTTTGCATCGACGACCGGTTGGTAATATAAGTCGATATCTTTGTTATTAATGGCGTGTTTTAAATCGTCGATTAAGCGTTTGTCAGCTTCGGCATGTGCTTCTAATACTGGGTCAAATAAGGTGTAATACTGTTCGGTATCTTTACGCGAACGTGATAGCGCCTGTTCGCTGCAAGTGAGTAACTGGTTGGTATCTTGTACTGTATTCGGGTAGTTTGCTGCGCCGATACATACCGCTAAATCAATGACATGACCTTGAATCGCTATTTGCCTATTGAGTTTATCGACTAATTTATTACACAGGTAATCAAGCTGATCCGGTGAGCTGGCTTGATTTGTCAGGATCGCAAAACGATCACCCTGGATACGTGCTAGCAACGCATCGTCAGGGACTATTTGTTTGATCTGTTCACCGACATGGATCAGCACTTGATCGCCAATCTCAGTACCATAATTACTATTAAGCTGGCCGAGTTTTTTGATATCAATAAGTAGCATACCCCAATGCGAATCCTGGTCGATGTCTTCCAAGGATTGCAGGAAAGTCGGGCGGTTAAGTAATTTAGTCAGCTGATCATGTTTGGTCAGTGTGGCAATTTTTTGTAAGTTGATACGCCTCTCTTTAATGTCGCGAGAGATACTGACGGTACCGACTAATTTGTTATTTTGAATGACCGGATGTTTGTGTACATCAACATAGACTTGTCGGCCCGCTAATTCAAATTCCATTTTGTAATTAGCACTTTTATAATTTGATTTTAGTTGGGTATCATAATCAATACTGGCTTGTGCTGTTGACGCTGGCAGTATCTGTTCAATGGTTTTGCCAATAACATCGGCTTTTTTCTTTTTAGCTAACTTTAATGCTGCGCGGTTACATTCAACGATACGACCTTCCATGTCTTTGTAAATAACAAAGTCAGGCAGGGCATCAAAGATCGAATTAAGCAGCGCCGTTTTTTCTTGCAGTTTTTGTTCTGAGCGAAACTTACTTGATACATCAATGGCGATCCCGAGTAAGCCAACTGTTTTACCGGCGCGATTTTTCAACGGGATCTTGGTGATCTCAAATTGTTGATGACCGTGAATGGTTTCCAGCGTCATGGCTTTAGCAATGACACTGCGACCGTGTATTAGCGCTTCTTGATCGGTTTGATAGAGTGCTTTGGTAGGCAGCTGCTTTTCTTTAAAGGCAGGTTTAAGTTGAGCATCGGTTTTACCAATAATGAACTGTTCTGATGGTAAATCAAATAACGATAAACAATGTTTATTACAGCCCAGATATTGCCCATGAATATCTTTCCAAAATATACCTATTGGCAGGTGTTGAATTGCATTAATCAATATATTATTCAGATAATTCGTGCTACCCATAACCTATCACTCCATTCCTTGGTGTCGACATTCTATAGCTAAGCTGTTTTTTATAACGACAACTTACTGTTATTACAAATATGTTACATCTTATCGCACGGGATGGACATATTTTTTCAAAAAATGGATGCGTAATTGTGATGTCTATTTACTATTTATTCTCAATGAAAAGCAATTTACTCGAAATGAAACGCAACTGATTAGAAATGACAAACAAAAAAAAGGGAAAACTGATTAATCAGTCTTCCCTTGTTGATAAGGTCTATTTTAACGATTAGATCGATTCAATTCGTGCTTTTTGTGCTTTAAATTTAGCAATGGTATTTTCAAATTCCGCTTGTTTCTCACGTTCTTTGGCGATAACAGCTTCTGGCGCTTTGCCAACGAATTTTTCGTTGTTGAGTTTGCCGGCAACACGGTCTAAGTCTTTTTGCACTTTTTCCATTTGCTTGTTGATACGCGTAATTTCAGCATCTTTATCGATTAGACCAGCCATTGGAATTAAGATTTCCATGTTGCCTAATAGTGATGTTGCTGAGATTGGTGCTTCTTCATTTTCGCTAAGAATAGTGATTGCTTCTAGTTTTGCTAGTGAGCTAAGGAACTGTTGGTTTGCGTCGAGACGACGTTGCTCTTCAGTGCCTACATTTTTCAACAAAATTGAGATTGGCTTGCTTGGGCTGATGTCCATTTCGCCGCGGATGTTACGGATAGCGATAATGAATTGTTTAACCCACTCCAGATCTTGCATTGATTGGGCATCAACTTTAGCCGCATCATGCTCAGGGAATGCCTGTAGCATGATCGTTGCGCCTTCGGTGTACTTACCAGCAAGTGGTGCCACACGCTGCCAAATCTCTTCAGTGATGAATGGCATGATAGGGTGCATTAAACGTTGTAACGCTTCTAGGATCGTGACTAATGTATAACGCGTCGCTCGCAGTTGTGCTTCAGTCCCGTTGCCGAATACTGGCTTCGTTAATTCTAAGTACCAATCACAGAATTGATTCCAAGTGAATTCGTAAGCGATGTTAGCCGCAAGATCGAGACGGTAAGTATCAATCGCTTCACGGTATGTTTTGATGGTTTCTTGGAATTGACCTTGGATCCAACGATCCGCGAGGCTGAATTCCATGTCGCCGCCATTTTGGCCACAATCATGTTCTTCTGTGTTCATTAATACGTAACGGCTAGCGTTCCATAGTTTATTACAGAAGTTACGGTAACCATCAAGCCGTTTCATGTCCCAGTTAATGTCACGACCAGTCGATGCCATTGCGGCTAATGTGAAACGCAGTGCGTCAGTACCGTGTGCTTCGATACCGCCTGCAAATTCTTTACGCGTGGCTTTTTCAATCTTCTTAGCAAGTTTTGGCTGCATCATGTTGCCAGTACGTTTTTTTACTAGCGACTCAAGGTCGATACCGTCGATCATGTCGAGTGGATCAAGTACGTTACCTTTTGATTTTGACATTTTATCGCCAGCTTCATCACGTACTAAACCCGTCACATAAACTGTTTTGAATGGTACTTGTGGTTTGCCGTTTTCATCTTTGATGAAGTGCATGGTCATCATGATCATACGGGCAACCCAGAAGAAGATGATGTCGAAACCCGTTACCAGTACATCACTTGGGTGGAATACTTTAAGATCTTGCGTTTGCTGTGGCCAACCTTGCGTTGAGAATGTCCAAAGCGCAGATGAGAACCAAGTATCAAGCACATCGTTGTCCTGACGTAATTCGACTTCTGGACCAAAGTTGTTTTCTGCACGAACTTCTGCTTCGTCACGACCAACGAATACGTTACCTTCGTTATCATACCAAGCGGGAATACGATGTCCCCACCAAAGTTGACGTGAGATACACCAGTCTTGTACGTCGTTCATCCACGAAAAGTACATATTTTCGTATTGTTTGGGTACGAATTGGATTTCGCCATTTTTTACTGCGTCAGTGGCTACTTTCGCCATTGGACCAACACTGACATACCATTGGTCTGTTAGTAGTGGCTCAATCACCACGCCACTACGATCACCGTAAGGTACTTGCAGTGTATGCGGTTCAATTTTGTCTAATAAACCCAGTTCTTCAAATTTAGCCACGATTGCTTTACGTGCAGCAAAACGTTCCATGCCTTGGTATTCAGCAGGGATCACGAAGGTTAGTTCGGTGTTTTCGGTGCCGTCTGAGTTGATGATTTCCGCTTCTTCACGGATATCTGCGTTTTCAGTTAGGATGTTGAACATCACTAAGTTGTGACGCTTACCCACTTCGTAATCGTTAAAGTCATGCGCGGGTGTGATCTTCACACAACCAGAACCTTTTTCCATATCGGCGTAATCATCCGCCACGATCTTGATGCGACGACCAATGATAGGCAGAATAATGTCTTTACCTACCAGCGCTGCATAGCGTTCGTCTTTCGGGTGTACTGCCACTGCAGAGTCACCGAGCATCGTTTCTGGACGGGTGGTTGCTACCACGATGTAATCTTTACCGTCAGCGGTGGTTGCGCCATCTGCTAGTGGGTAGCGGAAGTACCACATGCTGCCTTGTTTTTCTTTGCTCTCAACTTCAAGATCAGAAATGGCAGTGTGGAATTTTGGATCCCAGTTTACCAGGCGTTTGCCGCGGTAAATCAGGTCTTCTTTAAATAAACGTACAAATACTTCTTTTACTGCTTCAGACAGACCGTCATCCATTGTAAAACGTTCACGATCCCAATCTACCGACGTGCCTAAACGACGCATTTGACGGGTAATGGTACCACCTGATTCGTTTTTCCAATCCCAGATCTTGTCGATGAACGCATCACGGCCATAATCGTGGCGTGTTTTGTCTTCTTCAGCTGCGATCTTACGTTCAACAACCATTTGTGTCGCGATACCCGCGTGATCGGTACCCACTTGCCATAGTGTATTTAGACCTTGCATACGCTTGTAACGCGTTAGTGCATCCATGATCGTTTGTTGGAAGGCATGACCCATGTGCAGGCTACCAGTGACATTTGGCGGTGGGATCATGATGCTGTATGCATCTTTAGTTAGATCGCCGTTTGGCTTGAAGTAACCTTGCTCTTCCCAGTGCTGGTAAAGTGCTTGCTCAATGGCTTGGGGATTGTATATTTTTTCCATAGGTCTGCTTTCTAATTCTCAATGGTTGATTGATTATTCGACGTTCACAGTTAACAGTTGTAACCCTGTTTGACGATAATGTTTGTAACGCTCACGAGCTTGTTGTTTTAAACCGTCTTGATGTGGTACAAAATCGATAATCTGATTAAAGTTGACTGCAAATTGCGGTGTCTGGTCGTGCAGGTTGATAAGTACCTGATAACGATGGCAGGGTGGTTGAAAACCAATTTCAACGGGTGCGCCATTACGTGGACCTTCACCTTGTAAATTATGTGGTACAAAACTGTTCGCATCTAATTGCCAAAGGTATTCGTCAACCTGATTGGCTGCCGATTCATCGTTGGCGTGAATATAGACGCGTTGTCCTTGCTGATAAAACTCACCAGCCAGTTTACAGGCAAGTATGTGATGCTGAGGCATGCTTGCCTCAGTGCCATTTTTGGATTCTTGCATGATATAAAAAGTGACTTTTTTCATCGGTAGTTTTACGCCAAATTACGAACAGTTATAGTTTAAAATACAGCTGCGCATAATAACACAAAGCGGGGGCGGGAAAATACAATTGTCGAGGTAATATCCGGATATACTTTGGTGGTTATTCTTTCGCAGAAACGAAAAAAGCCACCGTAGTGACCTTAATGATACCCAGCTAGTCTTTGATATAGCATCTTGGCGTAGTCTGGGTATACGTATTAATAGCGTGACTCTTTACATACTTATTGCGTGAATGTAATTAAGTGTCGTCAGCTTGTTGCATTTCATTACGCTCGGTACGGTTAAGTAAGAACTGTGTCAGCATCGGCACCGGACGACCTGTTGAACCTTTGTTTTTACCACTTACCCAAGCAGTACCGGCGATGTCTAAATGCGCCCAGTTATACTTCTTCGTAAAGCGTGATAAGAAACAGGCCGCTGTGATTGCACCGCCAGCAGGACCTCCGATGTTGGCTAAGTCAGCAAAGGGACTTTCAATTTGTTCTTGGAAGTCATCAGTCATTGGTAGACGCCATGCTTTATCTGCGGCTTGATCTGATGCATTTAATAATTCATGTGCAAGTGGGTTATGTGTCGACATTAACCCGGTGATGTGACGACCAAGTGCGACAACACAAGCACCGGTTAATGTTGCTACGTCAATCACCAGCTCTGGGTCAAAACGTTCTACATAGGTTAATACATCACATAACACCAAACGGCCTTCAGCATCGGTATTGAGTACTTCAACTGTTTGTCCCGACATGGTAGTGAGAATGTCACCTGGACGGTAAGCGTTGCTACCTGGCATGTTTTCACAACCCGCTAGAATACCAATTACGTTAAGTGGTAAGTCTAATTTAGCCAGTGCTTTCATGGTACCAAGTACGCTTGCAGCACCGCCCATGTCATATTTCATTTCGTCCATGCCTAAGCCTGGTTTCAATGAAATACCACCTGAATCGAAGGTCAGACCTTTACCTATGAGTACGATTGGTTTGGCGTCAGGATTCGGGTTACCTTGGTAATGAATAATCGACATCTTCGCTTCATTGGCGGAACCTTGTGATACCGCAAGGTAAGAGTCCATTTTTAATTCTTTCATTTCTGGCTCACCTAAGATCACTGTGGTGATCTTGTCACTTTCATCAGAAAGTTGGCGAGCTTGATTTGCCAGGTAAACGGGATTACAAATGTTTGGCGGCATGTTGGCTACGTCTTTACACAGACGCATACCACTTGCTACAGCGAGACCGTGAGCAATGGCTTTTTCACTGGTTGGTAAATCACGACGTGAAGTCACGTTGAATACCATTTTGCGTAATGGGCGACGCGTTTCTTCTTTATTACTTTTTAACTGATCGAAACGGTAGCGACTTTCGCGTGCTGTTTCAACGGCAAAACGGACCTTCCAGTAGGTATCGCGGGCTTTTACATTTAGCTCTGGTAGGAAACAAACCGCTTCCATTGATCCGGTTTCGTTCAAGGTATTCATTGTCTTGGTGATAATTTTCTTGTACTGACGCTCATCTAATTCACGTTCTTTACCGCAGCCAACTAATAATACACGTTCGCTTAGTACGTTTGGTACATGATGAAGCAACAATACTTGACCAGGTTTACCTTCGATATCACCGCGACGTAGTAGGGAACTTAAATAGCCATCGCTGATCTTATCGAGCTGTTCTGCTGCAGGTGATAAACGACGTGGTTCAAATACTCCGACAACAACACAAGCACTGCGTTGCTTCTCAGGGCTACCACTTTTTACATTGAACTCCATGGACTCTCCGGTTTCCTAAAGACAAAATCAAATATTTATAACATAATAGGGGGTTATACGTATTTAGTTAATCAAAAACTAACATTTTCAGATAAAATGGGTGTGTAGTTAACTATTTATACTGCATTTCATACAAAACATTAGTCTAATATAGGTTCTAAGTGATAATTTTCCGATATTTATTTGCCGAGACAGTGAAATCGCAAGTTGCTGTGTTATTCATCTTATCACTTATCTTTGTGAGTCAGCAGTTTGTTGCTTTGCTCTCGAAGGTAATGACAGGTGCTTTACCTGCTAATTTAGTGATGGAGATGTTGCTGTATACCATGCCAGCGTTGGGCACATTAATTTTACCGGTGAGTTTGTTCATCGGTATTTTGTTTGCGCATGGACGATTGTATGCAGAAAGTGAGATGGTGATCTTAACGGCTTGTGGTTATACCCCAAGCCGGATACTGATGTCGTCGTTATTATTATCTTCTGTGACGATAGGTCTGGTGGCTTTTAACGCGTTTATCTATGCTCCGACTGCTGAAGAAGGCCGGGTGCAATTATTAGAAAATGTCGATGCAGATGTCGGTTTAGCGACCCTAAAACAAGGGCGTTTTGAGTCGTTTGATGGTGGCCGTGCTGTGGTTTACGTCGAATCTTATGACAGTGATAAATCGCTGCGTAAAATATTTATTGCTAAATCACCTTCGCAGGAGGGAGAGCGTCCTTCTATTGTGTTAGCAGATAAAGGTAACGTAGAGTCTGACGACAACGGCTCACAATGGTTGAAGTTAAGCCAGGGTTTGCGTTATGAAGGTGAGTTATCCCAACCCGATTTTCGTATCGTTGATTTCAGTGTTTATCGGGTATTAATTCAAGATCAAGATGTGCGTGAACGTGGCCGTAAAACCAAAGCTCTGCCAACCTCAGAATTATGGAATTCGAATGAGTTTGAACATAAGGTTGAGCTACAATGGCGTATCGCCCAAGTTGTCGCGATCCCATTACTGACGTTATTAGTGGTGCCATTGGCGATGGTTAATCCCAGACAGGGGCGTTATGCGAAATTATTCCCCGCGTTATTAATGTTTTTAACTTACTTTATGTTATTAAGTGCCGCGCGTTCCGCCATTTTAGATGAAAAATTACCGTTAGTATTCGGTTTCTGGATCGTGCATCTCGGGGTGCTGATTTTAGCTATTGGGTTTAATTTAGCTAATTTCTCTTGGTATCATCGTCTAGTACGTAAGATGAAAGTTCGTTTTTATCGAGGTGACAGCAGTGATTAAAATTTTAGATATCTATATTGGTAAGGCTATTCTATTTGCCACTATGATCTGTTTATTTACCTTGGTGGGTTTATCGGCGGTGATCAAATATGTCGAACAATTAAGAGCCGTCGGCCGTGGCACTTATGGTTTATTCGAAGCGCTAATGTATGTGATGCTGAAAATGCCACGTGAAATTACTATCTTTTTCCCGATGGCGGCCTTATTAGGGGCGTTAATTGGTTTGGGGGCTCTGGCTAGCTCGTCTGAATTAGTGGTCATTCAAGCGGCGGGCCAGTCGCGTTTTAAAATTGTGTTATCCGCAATGAAAACCGCGATCCCGATGATGATTATTGTGATGCTAATGGGTGAATATGTTGCCCCTTATACAGAACAAAAGGCGGCTCAATTACGTGGTGAAGCAACCTCTGGGCAATCGATTATTCGGGCGCAAAAAGGGGTTTGGGCAAAGGATAAAGACAACTTTATTAATATAGGTAAAGTGAATAATGGCAGTGAATTACATGATGTAACGATTTATGAATTTGCTGGCAATCAGCGCCTAGTTAAAACCACACAAGCGCGACGTGCAACTTACACCGGCAAGTATTGGCAGTTAACCGATCTGCGGATCACCCATTTTGAGCGTGATCGTATTTCGGTCACTGAACAGGCGACGCAGCGTTGGGATTCCACTCTGACACCGGAAAAATTAGATGTGGTGACGATTGACCCTGAAGATTTATCCATATCAGGTTTGTATTCTTATATTACTTATTTAGACAGTAATAAGCAGGATGCGGCAAGTTATGAGTTAGCCTTCTGGCGTAAAATATTCCAGCCGTTATCGATTGGGGTGATGGTATTGTTGGCGTTGTCGTTTGTATTTGGACCACTGCGTACGGTGACCATGGGCGCGCGTATCTTGATGGGCGTAGTGGCTGGTTTTACTTTCTATCTTGCCAGTGAAACCTTTGGGCCGATTAGCTTAGTGTACTCGCTACCACCGTTTCTTGGGGCCGTGGTCCCCAGTGCCATCTTTACCTTGATTGCGATTGTGCAGTTAAGGAAACATGGTTAACGTGGGTATTTGACGATACCGATGATAATGTAGCGTCGGTGAATAGATATAAAAATGGCAACCAAATTGGTTGCCATTTTTGTTTCGATGTATCGGCTTAGTGTTAGGCACTAAGCACCGTTAAATCGATTATTTCTTCTGTTTTAGCTTGTCGGCATAACGCAGTAACGAACCGTTTTGATCTTTGCTTAAACGTAATACATTACAGTTCGACCAGTGATCTTGAAAGGCGCGATTCTTCATGTCAAACGGCACTTGTAAGTTACCCAAACCACAGGCTGCAGTGGCAAGACGGATAAGGGCTTGGGTTAAGCTGATCGCACTGCCATCGGCATTTTGTACGCGTAAACGCCAAGCTCGCATACCAACAGTCTGACCTCCGTGAGTCCAGAACCACAGATAGAAGCTACATACCGAGCCCCATACCAGCAGTGCAAACCAAATTTGGCTGCCTGCATACGCCGCCGTATCAACATAACGCCCAGCAATATCGACAATACCGGATACAATCAATGCTTTTGCAATGCCAAGTCCGACGGCACTAGAAACCGCTGCGATACCAATAACAATCAATGCATCATAGACCAGCGCACCAATACGCGGGCCAAAAGTGGCAATCGATGCGGTTTCGCCTGTTTCAGTCGTCGGTGTGTGTTTTGGTTTTCTAAGTTTGTTTTTCTTCGCCATTATGAATCCAGCCATGTCTTCAGGGTTATCTCGAAAGTGGCAACAGTGTAGCAAAAAAACATGCCCTTAGTAGTGCTAAATAGTCTGACTTGCTGGATATCAATGGGCTGGTGATAGGAGGGGATGCACGACTAATTAGCTTGTTGCGTCGTGGTTAGGTCTGGATGTTATGATTTAAAACAGCACTTTGCTTTAATTTTGAACAGTTGTTTTTAGGATAGTGAAAAACGCCTTGCTTGGCATCGTTTGCTATGTATAATGTTGACTTATGCCCGAGTGGTGAAATCGGTAGACGCGGTGGATTCAAAATCCTCTTCCTAACGGAGTGGCGGTTCAAGTCCGCCCTCGGGCACCATATTTAAGTAATAGAGCCTTAGCTAACGCTAAGGCTTTGTTGTATCTAGCACAATCAAAAGCTTACCTCACATTTTCCTTACGTTATATCGCTAAAATACGCCCTAATAAACTTAACTTATTACCCCTAGATAATTTGCTCCTGTCTATATCCGGTACTTTCGCATGTAGAATCTGTGCGCAAGGCAATCTCACGCACTCCTAATGGATCCAACACTGTCCTGTACTTTGAGGATTGTTAGATTTTCGGGTGGTTGTAGTTAGCAGTATAAGCATGGGGTTAGGTTGGGTGGGATTCCGGTACTTTACTGTCCATTTCTGGTCCATCAACGACCCTTTGGAATTAGTATGTGTAATTCGGTGGATTTATTGATGGTTAAGAGGATGCGTTATTTATTCGTAATTAGTGGTTGTTCGATCAACTTAACCCTTTAGGGGAGGTGATATACTACTTTTTTTCTAAGAATGTAAAGGTAAATGAAGAATGAAAACAAAGATTAAATCTACTATATCTAATAAAACGAAAATGTCGTTTACTCCTGTTTTTAAGGGACAGGCGGGTCAAAAGAGAATTGCTTCTTGCAGAGGGTGCGGTGGAAAAATAACTTTCGCAATTAGTGTCGCTCTAAGCTAAAAGGTTAACTGATGTTGATATTTAAGAGTCAATCTGATAGTAAATATATCTATAATCAGGTAGACAACAATATATACCCTATACCTGATGATTTTGATGATCTAGAAATAAAAACATTATTCAAAGATCAATTCCCAGATATAAGTGTCCAATTTAACGGTCCGAAACATGGGTGGGAAGCTCAAGGTAAATCGGAATCCCTTATTATCAACATCACAGATGCCTGTAATCTAAGATGTTCATATTGTGCTTATTCTGAACATTATCCATATGAAAGAGAACATAATAATGCGCACATTAGCTTTGCGACCGCACAAAAAGCAATTGACGAATATATTGTAAGGTCTGAGCATGTGAAGATTAGACGAATCAACCTTTATGGTGGTGAGCCGACCTCGAATGCTAATTTAATATATCAAATCGTAGCTTATACAAAGTCTAAAGCCAATAACGTTGAATTCTCTATAAATACAAATGCTTATTCCATGAGTAATTCATGGATTAGTTTTGTCATAGACAACAATATACAGTTGCAAATCAGTATCGATGGTAATCAAGCTAGGCATGATAAATATAGAATAACGATAAAGGGTGGAGGGACTTTTAATAGAATCAAAAATAATCTTCAAAAAATATACGATAAATCCTCAATATATTATAAAGAAAACATTATATTCCTCGCAACTATGGCACCGCCTTATCAGTTGTTAGAACTACATAATCTGTATAATGGCGATAGTCTATTTCAACAACCTTGGTCAATCAATTTCGTTCGCCCTATAGACACCACTTTTATTGATTCGATTGAAGACACTGAGCATCTTGATACATACTCAGAGCAGCAACTTATTTTAGCTAATGACTATATTAAAGCAGCTATTAAAAATAAAGCTAACGAACATTTTGGACACTGGGTTTTCGGGCAACAACTTAAAAAAATTCACTTTAGAGATATGGAACCTGAGTCAACGGAGTGGATTAACGGCTGTTGTACGCCAGGTATTGATAAGTTTTTTGTCGATAGTAAAGGAGATTATTTTCCATGTGAGCGTTCAGGCCGTTTCATGAAACTTGGAGATGTTTCTTCTGGGTTAAATATGAAAAACATACAAAATATAGTTCATGAATATACACTTGACTGTAACGAACATTGCTCAAAATGCCCGAATTTAAGATTTTGTGATACATGTTATTTGGGTTCAAAACGAGATAATACACTTGAGCTTGAAAGAAAATATCAATTTTGCTCAAAACGATTAGAACAATTAAAATTATCACTACATATTTATGTTAGTGCGCTTGAATGTAACTTAGCTTCATTTGACCACTTAGATGCCTTCGAATAGTTAGAGTATTCAACTAAATGATTAATTAAGTAATGGTGCATTATATTTACAGTTCTTTGTTTTCATTAGTTTCTACATCAATAGGTAATGATGAAAACTTATTTAAGTTAACATTGCAACTATTCTGACACTGAGAGATACCGCTGAGATATAGACAAATATCTTACTCTGTTCTGGCTCAATGCTGGACAAAAAAGTTCGAGATTAAGCTAAAAAAGATACAGTTCGCATTACGAAAATATGATTAAATTTGGATGGCTTGGTTAGGTGATACGGCTGATTTTGCTCGACTAAGCCCGTTCTCTAATATTATTTGGATCACTTTCTCATAAGTTAATCCAAGCTCAATCTCACATGATTTTGGGAAATAACTCGAACCAGGTGTCATGCCAGGAACCAAATTGGCTTCAATAAAAAAACATTTTCCATCTTTGTTCGCTTTAATGTCTATTCTTCCAAAATCCCTTACACCAAGGTTAATGAAAGAATTAATAGCAAGTTGTTTAACCCTATGTTTTATCTCATCGTCTTCAATTCGTTTCAGTTCTTCAGAGTTGTCATTTTTCACTTTCCCCCCCAAAATTCTCAGTCCATTCGTTGATTCAGGTGGAATAATCTCAATAGGTGAAACAATTAATTCGCCATCCGATTTTCTTATTACAGCAACTGTAAATTCCCGACCATCCAAATATTCTTCAACCAATATTGGAATTCTAAATAATTCATGTAATGACAATATCTTAGCTTCGAACTCTGGAAAACTAGTTACAAACGAAAGATCGTCGATACCGTTGCCATTTGCTGCATCAGTTGGTTTCAAGAACAAGGGGAATTTAATTGGCAATTCACTTTTACAATTATACTGACCAGGGATCGCTGTGAAATATTTAGCAGTTGCAATCCCTTTACTCTGCAAATGGGATTTAGCGAGAACCTTATTTGAATCAAATTCCAAGACTTCCCTTAATGACCCAGTGAAGTTAATTTCATGCTTCATGAAATAGTCAGCCAACCAAATATTACCATTGTTACCAGTTGGGATATACTTAACCGCTAGAACGACTAAGTTTGGTTTTCTTTCTATCACTTTATCTAAGTCACTCACTGTTTCACAAACACTTAGTTTTGCAGTATATCCCATTCTGTTTATTGCATCTAACACACCATGACAAGCTTTAAAAGTGCCAAACCCAGTCTCTTTCAACTTTTCATTTGGAGTTGTGATGATCTCAATTTTCATTCTACGTGTCCTTGCTAGTGGGAGGATTGGTAACATGGGGGAACAGTATTACATTACAATTAACATTTAATAATAGGCAGTCGATATTTTCAAGGTAGTTGTGACCTTTTTTAGTTTTTACGCTACTTTATCGAACTATTAAGGCTTTATCACTATTATCGATTACGAAGAAAAATTATATCTGGCACTCAATCAATCGCAAGCGTTCACCAGACCCCACTTGAAAAATAAAATGAGACGATCATCTCTTGATCCATGTTTAGTATTTACATGATTGTTTCTATCATTGATAATTCAGATATGAAAAATAAAACATATCAAACAGAGCCGCCTGAAGTCGTTACCTTCTTTCAAAAATTCTTTATATGATAATAAGACATTAATTAAAAATGCCGAGATCGCCATGGCCTTAAAGATAATCCTGTCCGTATTGCTAAGCTATATTTCGTCTGCGAGTAATATGATCTGGTTGGCAGGCTCTGATCTTCAGGCTGCGACTAATCAGTTGCCCCAGTTTAAGCAGACCTTTGATATTCTTACTATTGAGATAGAATCATTAACAGAACTTGAAGTATCGGACACTGAAATCATTGGTTTGAAATGTCTGTCCGGTAAAATCGGTAATAAACGCTTTCTATTACGTTACAAATTCAACGGACGTAAATGCAGTATCACTATGAGATGTTTCCAGATATCGACACCCACCAAACTAGAAAAGTTGCACGTAAGTATAAAAGTATGATCGCTGATGGGATGGACCCTAAAGCCCTGCGTTTCAGACTGCAATCGGTCCGCCACGATAGTCATTGGATATTATTAACGAAAATGGCGATGCACCTCTCATGTTGTTTATGTTGTTTATGTTGTTTATTAGCGTTCTATCATGCACATTGATATGTTGTCTTCGTACTGTGCTTACCTGTAAATTACTCAATCCATATGGTAAATAAAATGCTTAATAAATTAACGTTGAAATCTAAATTGATCATTGCGATATTAATTCCATGCTTAGCTTTGATTCTTGTCAGTCTAGCAAGTCTCAATAGCATGTCCGTGATGGGACATAAAGCTGAACAATTATATCTAAATACAGCGGCGCCCATGCGAGCTTTGGCTGAAGTAGCGTCAAGAATTCCAAGAATGCGTGTGGGTGTGGATATGATGCTGTTACAAGAAACCTCATTACGAGATAAAAAAGGAATAAAAACGCGAGTCAAAGACGCGCACACAGAAGATATCCCTGAAATGCGTCAAGCTATTGAATATGCTGTAAAGGCTCAGGTGAATCCGCAAATAAAAGCAGAAGCAAAAGAGCTTTTAAAAACGTTTGAAGATATGGTCAGTAATGAATTGGTACCAATGTTAAATGCACTTGATAGCGGAGATTTATCGACAGCGAAACGGATATACAAAGAGCAGTATGCTAAATCATATGGCGTGATGAGAAAGGCAACTAGCCGTATTCTAGACTCATTATTAGTTCAAGCTGAGGAACATAACCAATCAAGTATAAGCACGTATGAATCTGCTAGAACGAACTTAATTGTTATCCTAACGATAGGCATTAGTATATCTATTCTGATCTCTTGGTTAATTATTTCTGGGGTACGACGGAGTGTAGATACGTTACGTAATGCGATGGTTGATGCCTCTGATAATATGTCACTAGATATACGTATTAAACTTAATGGGAAAGATGAATTTACTGATATTGCAGACAGTTTTAATCGACTGTTATCAAAAGTTCAGACTTCCATTGTTCAAATTGTTGAACATTCACAAGAGTTAGCTGAAATGGCAGCTGATGTTACAGATAAAGCACACGCGACACAGAATAATTGCAGTTTACAAAAAGATAGAACGATCCAAGTTGCAACGGCTGTGAATGAGTTAGGCATGACAGTAAAAGAAATTGCATTAAATGCAACTCATGCCGCTGATACCGCTACCGAAGCCAGAATTAGCTCCCGTAAAGGTCGTGAAGTAGTAAATCTGACACAACAGAAAATTAATGAATTAACCTTAGAGTTCGAGCAAGCAAGTCAAATGGTGAACACACTAGCTTGTGAAGTTGATGCGATTAGTTCAACGCTAGATACCATTCGCAGTATTTCTGAACAGACTAATTTGTTAGCGCTTAATGCCGCCATTGAGGCCGCTCGAGCAGGAGAAAAAGGACGTGGCTTCGCTGTAGTTGCCGATGAGGTTCGAACCTTAGCTGGTCGTTCTGCCAAGTCTACAGAAGAAATCCAAGAAGTTATCAATAAGCTTCAAGCCGAGTCCAAGAAAACAGTAATTGCGATGGAGCGCGGTAGTACTCAAGCGAGACTTGTTGTTGAGTCGGCGACTAAAATTAATGAGTCTTTAGCCGAGATTGATAACCATATAGATCAAATAAGTGAACAGAATATGCTAGTAGCAACCGCGACGGAAGAGCAATCTATCGTGGTAGAAGATATTAATCGCAACACAGAAGAAATTAATATGTTAACTGGAGAAACGGAAAATACGGCGGTACATCTGAAACACGCAAGTACTAAATTACAAACCTTATCAACTCAACTTGATAAAGCGGTGAGTATTTTCAATTTATAGTTGAAGTTTACAACCCGACAGCTTAATACTATCGGGTTGTTTTAGGTATTGAATGGTATCCGACTCTTTATCAGATAGTGTTAGTTCATAACCAGTTGATGTTAATTTTACTGGTGTTTTCTGCGTTGTGTTAGCCAGAACGAATTCAAAATAAGTTAAGCTACCTTTCCTCACGTTTATCTATTCGGTATCAAAATCCTGATGATTGAATGATTTATGTATATAAGGCGAGGACATAGCAAGTAAAATCGCACCATAATCTAAGTTGAACTGTATCTTTTGGCCTACGAGCAAGGCTTCTCCAGATGTTTCAATAATCAGATGATCACTGGTAGATGACACAATTGTTATGCCTGCTGGCGGTTTGAGTCCGGCAATATGTACATCTAAGCGACCTAATGCGAGCAGCGCTTGTGACACATCCCCTCTATTTGGGGGTGCTGACTTTTCTCCGAACGCATTTTTCCCTCGTTCACCCCAAGGTAACGACGGTTTTACTTTTGACTCTATAACTTCAGCTGTGAGCGTGATAACATCGGTAAATAAGCCTTCGATTGGCTCTTGATATAATGGTTCGCAGCCGAGGAAAATGGCTTCACCTATTCGTAGGTTATTAATGCGGCTGTTTGCCCCATGATTAAGAGCCCAATTAATCGAGGCGGAATTACCGCCGGAGATAATGTCTAACTGAATAGAAAATGTTTGTTCGACTTCATCAGCAAGTGCAGACAGTTGCGACATTTTTTCATTATCAGGTGATATTCCATAGCGGCAGGCCAAATTTGTCCCGATGCCTTTTATTACAATGTTCGGTAAATGAATGATCTTCCCGATAAATGCCAATAGATTGTTAGGCATCACGCCTTCCCGCAGATCCCCTAGCTCAACCATAATGATAATGCCATGGATAATATTTGTTTGGTTAGCAACGAGGGACAGTTGTTCAATCACAGCTATTTCGCTGTTAAGGCTGATATTACAATATTTAACAACGTTTGCGGCCTGACTTAGCATGGGGGTTCTGATCAGCATAGTCGGTAATGAAATGCCTGCTTGCCTGATTTTTTCAATATTTTCGACACGGGAATCCGCAATCATATTGGCCCCTGCGCTTATCAACGTATTCGCAATGATCGGGTGGCCTAAACATACTTTGGTGACGGGGGTTACCGATATGCCTTTATGACTTAGCCGATTTATCAACTCTTGGGTATTATGGTAGATTTTGGCACAGTTGATGTCTACCCTGGGGTAGCTCAAGACGTTAACATCATTTTGCGTTCTAGGTGAGGATAAGCAGAAGAAACGATTTGTACAAGATGGTCTGTCGGTTGGGATAGCGCGTCGGTAACCGGTATTTTTAATTGAGTTGCGAAGTCATCAATTGCGCCCTGTATTTCCTGCGAAGACATATCTTCATGATTAAGGGTTAAGCCAATTACGCTGGTATCCGCAAATGTTTCAATCAGGTTTATTTCTGAAGCGACCGAAGGCATCAGTGCTTTAGGGAAATCAGCACGGTATACACGTTTAGGTGCATGTTGCAGAATGACACTTGTTGGGCAGCTGCCGCGGAGTATAAAAGAACTGGTCGAAAATGCGGGATGACTCAATGAGCCTTGGCCTTCAATAATGATCAGGTCTGGATTTTCTTGTTCGTATGCTTTGACTATGATCGCTTCTAGTTCACCGGCACAAAATTGCGAAGGTACCGCATCTAACGCGACACCATAGGGTGCGCCCTGAATAATGCCTGTTTGCCCTGTTGCAATCATGATAACGTTAAGTCCTTTTTCTCGCAGTGCTTTCGCTAAAATTGTTGCTGTTGTCCGTTTCCCGATGGCACAATCGGTTCCCAGGATCGCAATGCGTGGACATTTTACATTGTGTATTGCACCGCTAAATGTCTGTAATTCTTCTTTATTTTTAGGTTTGCGGATATCTAAAATAGTCACATTGTATTTTATACTAGCGGCTAAAAAAGTAGGATCTTCACTTAAGAATTCATGTAATCCATTCACTATATTCATCTTTAATGACATAGCATCTAAAATGATCGTTTTTTCAGTATCGGATAACAAACCGCTTGATGGTGCGATTCCAAAAATGAAATAGTCAGGAACTGTGCCTGCATGTGTGAGTGCGGCTTCCATGTTGGTTAAAATGGGGATGTTATTTTTTTCTTCATCTAACACTTCACCTGAATTCAAACCGGCCGTTTTGCTATCAATCACCGAAAGAATACGATACTTGTGTGAATGTCTAACAAGACCATTGGCTGTTTTGCCATCAATTTTGCCAAATTGACCTTCGCAATAAATAATCGCAGTCGGTATTACGGCATCGTTTGTTTCTGGATTCTTGGTGTGATTATAAGGAAAGATATTCGTTAAATTCTGGGTTGAATCAGACATAATATTACCTAGTGCTTTAAGGCTTAGGAGGGCGACTGAAAAGTGCCGAGATACAACGTCGGAAAATATAATAAGTCCCTACTAAGCGGTAGAGGGGGATATGTAGAATAACATAGTTAACGAATATATGTAGACGTTTTAACATTTGATGTTTGATGTTTGATATTTGACATTTATAGTTTGACTTTTACTTATTGTCGTGAGTCGTAGTGTTCAGCTTGCCGGTATTCAAAATTAGGTAGGATTGAAGCGAAAACATGGGGTAGTTGAGGCATTATAAAAAGTATCATTTTTGTGATTCACCGTCATCAGAAATAAACGCATTAATGTAATGGAGTTTGTTATTCGACAGGTACTAAAATGCGGGTACTAGATAACCGTACACTGCTAGTCGTAATAGCCCTCATCTCGATGGCTCAGGCGCTATTGACTACGTTAATCCAGCTTTAACTAGAAAAACAGGGTACCTTCCTGAGGAACTTATTGGGAAAACCCCTCATATGTTGCATGCTGGTGAAATGCCTGCTGAGGACTATGATTTTCTTTGGTCATCGCTTGCAGCGGGTAATACATGGCGGGGTGAGTTTTATAATAGTAAAAATAATGGTGAATTATTTGGGGTGATTGCGTCGATAGCAGCAGTCAAGCAACGCATTCATCGTTTAACTTGCCATGATACGCTCGGGCATGATACTGGTGATCTACTGCTAGTATTGGTATTGCATTATAGCCAGATAATGCTGAAAGTAGTCAGAAGTTGGTCAAGCAGGCCGACCTTGCGATGTACGAAATAAAACGCCGAGGAAAAAATAATTACGGGCCGCAGATGGGAGTGTGCCTAAATCTAGGTTGTTGCGTGCGTTATACACTCGAGAGTAATTCGTAAAGCATAGTATTTTTAGCAATATTTATTACGGTAGCGCTTGAGCGTCAGGCCTATATTGCCTACAATAGCGCACTTTTATTCACTACAGGTCACGAACATGAACGACATTAAATCGAAACCAGCTTTACCCGATCGCCTTGCGGGTAATCCACGTAGCCCACATCATGTAGAAGAAGTTTTCCAGCATGACATTGGTATTATGCTTAACGGCAAAGAGCGTTTCGATGTCGAGGAATATTGCATCAGTGAAGGTTGGGTAAAAATACCGTCACACAAAGCATTGGACCGTCGCGGACAACCACTGATGATGACGATAAAAGGGACTGTTGAACCGTTTTATCGTTAGGACGTATCAATGAAAACTGATAGCTTAGTCAACGGTGATCCCCTTACTGAGTTGGCGTAATAGTGAAGACGTGTTGCAATACCACTTAATTATTTGAATCTAAGTTATCGCCAAAAGGGCCTAGAGAAATTTAGGCCCTTTGTATTATTAATATTCCAGCAAACATGACTAACATGCTCATTCAGCAATAAAAACGCCATTATCAACGTCGCTAACATCGCGGCTTATATCTTAACAATTAATTTGTCTTTATTAGCGCCATCAAACAACGATGTTAAGGCATTGGGTAATTGGTCGCCGCTGTGCTATTAATGGCAAAGCCGAATCTACTAGTTTTATCTCCACATTTGATATTTTAGTCTTGTTAACTTGTGGTGTGTTCGGTAGTATCGGTATTTTTATAGCATTTTATATTGGATGAACAAAATGAAGAAAACCCTGTGTGCGGCGATTATACTATCGGCTGCTGGATTATCAGGTTGTGCGTCGACTGAAGCAACGCAAGATAATGTTCATCATACCAATGATATTGAAATCATGGATGAAGCCGCGCTGGCAATACAAAAAATCAAAGCCTTAGCTGAACATGTGGAACAACAATATGACGCGGGCAAAGATGCAAACTACGTCTATTTTGCACCTGATAGTTGGAAAAGAATTAATTCTGCGGTGAGAACAATGCGGACGCTGGTGGCGAATTTTGATCCCAACGATCAAGGCTTTTTTGGTGGCCCATCAGAAAGTAAGGTCATGGATAAAATTGAAGACGCGCAGGAAGCGTTAGATAACGCCGTGCGTATCAAAATATTAGTGTCTGAGTTTTTAACGCAACAACTCGCCGATATTGCTTACTTGTCTCCCCAAGTACATGGTCAATGGCAGAATGAATTAGCCGATATTAACGAAAGTACCGCCGACTTAATTGCTGATATTGAAGATGATAATTCAACAGACGGTTATGAAAAGCGTAGCGCGAGGGTACAAGACCGCTTATTGAAACTTGAAATTAGAATGGTTAAAAGTAATTTCTATACGCCACTTGTCAAGAAAATTAAAAAGCTGGATCGAGATTTGATCCCACAAACATATGCGCAGATCCAACAACGTATCACGCAGTTAAATGATGCGATTGTGCTGGCGCCGCGAAATCAACATATTATCGATACTATTATCGTTAAGGTTGAAGATGATTTACGTCGTGCTGTTAACGTGACAACAGAAGTTAAATGGATCAATCGTATTGCTCGTTCAGAAAGTGAAAAAATAGCGTTACGTTATCGTGATGCTATCGCGACCGTGGCATTTGATTTATTTGCAGAAGACATTTCGAGCTTAACTTATATCGAACAAATCGCGTATTTTGATCATGCGCTGCGTAATAAATTGGACCAACAACAAGCGCTCAATGAGGAACAAGCACAGCTGCTCATTCCGCTAACCGAAACGGTGAGAGACGCATTGATTGAGACTGAAAATTTAGCCGTAACGCAGACTCGTAATACTAATACGGTCGTTACCGACTAATGACTATGCAGATTGAGGCGCCTTTAACGCCCCATCCTATGTAAATATCAGCCTCAATTTTTCGTGGACATACCGCATCTGCGGAAAATTGTTCCTAGTTGTAATTAGTAACATCCTGGGACTGGGTTGATAATCTGTTGTTATCACTCTCTATTAAAGCGATAAAGCCTCACAGTGATTGAGGCTTTTTCTATTAAACAACGTTTATCAATGCCTCGTCATAACAGGTGGAGCCGTTACATACATCCGCATATTGGCTGGCATCTATGGTGATTCTTGCAATGTTTTTTGCTACTGACTTATCTCCACCATCATTCTCTTTCCATAACGTATCTATGCCTGCATGTGCCGTTGCCGTGCCGCAAGATGATACGTTCCTTGCGCTTTATAAGCTAGCTTCTCGGTAAACACTTCTGTCTTTAGGTATTTAACACTATTAAAAATATGTGCAGGTACAATCATTGAATAGTCAAATACCACGCCATATTTTAATGTGGCATAACAAGCAGCCGCGGAAGATACGAACACTGCGCTGTTCACGATAGAGATCATAATGCTGCTATCAATATCCATAAAGAGGGATTAAGACTAGCAGCTTAAATAATTTGTGGCGGTAGGTAGTACCGACACGTTAAATGCTTGTAAGAGGTTTTAGAAGACTAACGCAATTTAATATTGCAATGCCTAAACCGTAGACGACAAGAATCCCCTTGCTTCAGCTAGGGGAACTTCAACTAATGCGTTATGCTGGAGGAAAATACATTAATGATGACGCTGCCAAGTAAGATTAGACTGATCCCCAGAATGGCGACCCAATCCAGTTGTTGGCCATACCACAACCAACTAATCATCGTCACCAGTACGATGCCTGCACCACACCAGATCGCATACGCGACACCAATCGGTACTGATTCAATAGTGATAGACAGTAAGAAAAATGCCAGTGCATAGCAGATAAGTACGACCACACTCACTAAGGGCTGACTAAATTGTTGCGTTTTTGGTAGCAGGGATGTCGCGATCACCTCCAAAACAATGGCAAACAGCAGCAGTAAATTAGGTGGCAAGGTCGTGAGTATTTTTAGCATGGTTTCTTATCGTTTATATTAACATTAGTCAGCGCGCTACCATACCTGAATAAGATGACAGTATCTATAGTACCAGCCTTAGATTTAATGATGTTGCCATTAATTTTAATGAACAACTTAGCCTTGTTCGATTAATTAACTACCTATTTGGCTGGGGGTGTGTCGACGTGGTTCTTTTAGCGATTTATTTTTCATCAATCGGTTAAAACATGTAACGTAAATGTCATTTAAAAAAAATCTGCAGGGCGCATCACGCCCTAATTAGCAGATGCTGTTGAAAAGTGGTGATCTATTTGGTGTTTCACCCGCAAAAGGTGATTTCGTACTGAGCGCTTCTTTAATTCCGTAGCGTAAATAAACAGGAAAATAAAGACGTTATATTTATTGCTGGCGGCAGAGGTATTATCCTCTGCCACAGCTTGTTAATGTCACATGCCGCTAATAATGCGACGATTAATTTTACGTTGCTGTATAATCAACATGTGTTAGGCGATACCTTGGTTGCTTTAGAGCGAGAACAACTGGCGATAGACCTTGCCAGATGTATTCGTATTGTACTGGGTTTTATTTCTCTGGGGGTTGGTGTATTGCTTGTAGTTCGGAGTCCTGGACGCGTGTGCATCATACCTACACCAATATTGTCGGTAAAGCTCATGATTTATGCCCATAGGTGCAAACTATTACCGCTAAATACGGTATCGCGTACAACACAGGTAACTTCTTTAGCCAGTACGCTCAATTAACTGTACTAAGTTAGTGGTGACCAAGCCAATTGTGGCCAACTCTGCTGTTGCGCATGGCAGGCTAATTGTGGGCAAGGGTTAACAACATGGGGATATTGACTAAATTTACACAAAGGCAGGTCGTTAATTGAATCTGTATAAAAATAAGTATCAGTAAAGATCTCGGTTTGCTCTGCTAACCAAGATTCTAAGCGGGTTACTTTACCTTCTCGATAACTGGCCACGCCGAGTATGGTGGCTGAATAACAGCCATTTTCAACTAACATATCGATACCCATCGCATGGTCGATACCGAGTTGCTTGGCGACTTTTTTAACAATAAAGCTGACTGTCGCCGAGATCAATACCGTGGTGATATTGTCTTGTTTAAGCTGTGCTAATAGTTGCAGTGCCTGTGGAAATACCGTTGGCATGATGTATTTTTCCACACATTCATCCACCAAGCTATCGACTTGCTCTTTAGTGAGGTGTGCAAGGGGGGCCATGGCAAAATTAAGGTATTCAGGCATATTCAATTTACCCGCAGAATAGTGCGTCATTAAACGTTGATCTTCAGTGAGAAATTTGGGATCGGTAATGATGCCTTTCTTCACTAAAAACTGATGCCATAATATCGCGCTATCAGCACTAATCAAGGTTTCGTCCAGATCGAAAATATACAGAGGTTGGCTCATGTCATTCATTCCCTTTACTCACTTGTTGTAATTCATTTAAATTAAACAGTAACTCATCATCTCTATCTTCCTAGACAGGTGAGTAAGTTCGTTGTGTATGTTATGTCTATTTTGTGACGGTTTTCATTCACTTTTATGACAATTTAATGAAAGGCTAGTGATAATGAAAAATTATTTTGATAAGTGGGTTACCTTATATTACAGTCCGAGTGATTAGTGTATTACTCTGTTATTCAATGGTTTACCGGCAGGTCTGACCTTTTGTTTTTTTACTGTTTAGATTTATATTGAGGTGCTGTATGATTGCGAAAATCAGTCATAACAGAAGGTTGAACTAATAGGGATGTGAATGTTCATTAAGTTAATTAATGTTTAAAACAATATCACTAGAAAAAAAATTGCTATTAGTCGCAGGGACTCTGTCTTTGCTATTTATCGGGTTAAGTACCAGTTATTTTTTGTATGTCCGTAATAATGTTATCGAACAACGTCGATGTGCATTGGAACCCCGCATTACATTTATCGGTTCTATCATCACCGGTTATTATCAACAATATCTTGACCGTGAGTTAAGCCTTGTTCAGGCGCAGCAACAAGCGATCGATGAAATTCATCAGATTAACCAAGTAGATGAAAATTATACATTTGTGTTTAACGACGATTATCTGCTGTTAGAATCAGTGAATAATGCGAAAATGCTGAATAAAAATGTAAAAGAAGATCGTGATATTAAAGGTGTTAAGTTATATCAGTTATTGTATAACGAAGCGGTATATCGTAAAAATGACGGTTATTCACATTATTTTTATCGCCTTAATACTGACGGAACAGAACAACAGAAAATCTCTTACAGTCAATATTTCTCACCTTGGGGCTGGATCTATGGTGAGGGTGTTTATATCAATGATGTCGATGAATCTATTCTCAATATACTGACTTCTAATTAGTCTTCATTTCATTCCCTACTCATTACTTTATAATCAGTGAATATTTTAATGCTTTTGGCTTAATATTTGCATCATTTGTTTACTGATTTATTTGAACTGAATTATTTTAAGGAATATCGCATGAGCAGACTATTAGCATTGTCTATATTGGTAAGCACCGCGTTAACTGGTTGTGGCGGTGGTGATGATGGTGGTAGTGGTAGTAGTGGTGGTGGGTCTACTCCGACTCCCGCAACAAAATACACATTTGAGTTTGTTAAACTGTCCGAAGGTAGTCAATCAGGCTGCACGGTATTTGACGGGTTAGAACAAAATTTTGACACTAAGTATTATGCCAATAATGTACAACCACAGCGACTTGAGATACACGATGCCAGCGGTCATAAAGTTGATGTTTCTTTAAAACCTTTAAATGGTGCTATTACATTCACTGCTGATGTTGTCCCTGAAGGGGGTTACGTTTCGATTATTGATTACTCAAGTGGCTCACGAACCTATCAGGTTTTATCGATTCAAAAAGAATTGCTTGGTGATTACTTAATTAGACTGAATGGTGACTCTTTTGGCACTTGTTATAACAAAAATAAAGGACTTGATAAGAAATCCGGTACCGCGTTCATTTCAGTATTGCCAGGTGGGGATTCAAGTTACTACCAATTTGATACCTCGTTAGAAACGAAAAATAAAATATCTAATGCTTTCACGGCTGATATTAATGCTTACGCAGATGAGAAAGTATTAGCGAAGGGCTATAATGGAAATACTACTGATTTAATTGTTTATGGATTTACTGAGTTAGATGCTGAAGCCACAGAGTTAAGCGTTATCGATGATAATTTAAATTGGTCTGCTACTAACTTTACTAGTACAGAACTTGATAGTTTGGCTATTAGTGTTAAACAAGGTAATTATATCTATCCTTGGTATGATGCTCAGTCTAAAGTTGCATTTCCTCATTATAGTGATGCAATTTCTGAATGGTTCTATACAGCTACGGGAAAACAGCGTAATTGGAACTTTAAGCACAACGCGAAATTTACCTATGAATTTGATGTAAGTTTAATGGTTAATATTGATAGCAATGTTGATGCGAGTATTAGCAAACCTGGGACAAGTTATGTATTTTCAGCTTCAGGTATTAGTTCTTCGCATGATTTAGTGCAACGCAGTTATTATTATACCCAGAATATAAGCACACCTATTACGACATTGACGCATGTTATGTACGGTATTCCAAATAACGCTGGTGAGGTCATCATTCCTGATTTAAAGTTAGATCGTTTATTGCCAACAGACACACCTACGATCACAGTGTCGATGGCTGCAACTAAATCTCTAGATGCTGATTTTGTGGAAAGCTTTATGCGTCGCTTTCAGCCTATAGATCCAAATACAGCCTCGTTTCTGACTGAAGACAGTATTTCATTGTTATTGACACCTGCGGATCAACTTAAGCAGCGTCAAAATACTAAGATGCATGATTACACTATCGTAGAACGCTAAACTTAATGTAATACACTAACCAAAACCTCAGCTTGCTGGGGTTTTGTTGTTTCTGGCTATTGGTCGAGTCTAATCGCGGTAAAAATATTGTCAGTATCATGATGCTAGGTTGGATCACGGCATTAGGCGGTGGTACCTTACGCGATCTTATTTTGTCTGCTGAGACGATATTTTGGATCCGTGATCCCAGTTATTTCTGGACTGCTTTGTTGAGTGCTGTCATTGGTTTTTTTACGATCACTCATATCCGTAAGCACCGCCTGAAGAAACTTATTATCATGTTTGATACCATCGGCGCATCGCCAAACCTTGTTTAATAATACTCAGCTGTATGCAACGCCGATTATTTTAGGTTGTTGCCTGTATATTGTATTGGTTAACTTAAATATTGATATAACACTGGCGGCACTTATCTGTATGGTGTTGATTGTATCAATGCGCTGATTTATTCTGAGGTACTGTCGTAATAGTAAATAATTGTAATGAACGTTTGTAACATATAGTGGTAATAACGGTTGTAATATATAGTAGTAATCATACGGATTAAATCGGTGACAAGAAACGATGATGAATAAATCTTCGACTAGGCCAAGTACAACTGAGTCTGGCTATATGGCTAATGGCCCTATCATTGCTGAAAACTTTTTAGTGTCGCAACCATGGCGGGCATTATTGCTGGGTGCTGGCTGTCTTGCTGTTACGCTTGGTGTGCTGGGTATTTTTTTACCTTTATTACCAACCGTTCCTTTTTTATTATTAGCCGCCGTGTGTTTTAGTCGGTCGTCACGAAAATTACAGTTGTGGCTGTTTAACCATCGCTATCTCGGACCGTACTTAACTAATTATTTATTACGTAAAGGCATCAGTAAAAAACAGCTATTGAGTTCACTTTCTAGTATGTGGCTGGCGATGTTATTAGCGATCTATTTTGCGCCTATTTGGAGTGTGAAAATATTCTTATTGGTCACTGCTTGTCTTGTTAGCCGCCACCTTCTATCCTTACAACGCTTACCATAATGACTGGTGTTATGATTTGTATACGGTGTATTCGCTTAAATGCCCTGCAAAACGGAAGTTAAATACTAATTATTTTATATAAATCGTAGTTTCTTTCTAAATCTGATAACTCACTCATATTATTTTCGTATCTTTAATGTAACACTCCCGCAGCATTAAATTTCGTAAGTTAAGAGGACCTTGGTATGTTTAAAGCGTTAGATGCACTTTCTCCGTCGTTTATCGACCGTCCATTGGATGAACTTTGGCAGTTAATATCACCTTTGTATATGGTTGATGAGTCAACATGGTTAACAGAATTGTTACCAATGGCACGCCCATCTGCAGAAGAAAAATCTAAGATCACCACTAATGCCACAGTGTTAATTGAACGCGTGCGCGCTGATAAACAAGCCATCCAAATGATTGATGCCTTGTTATTGGAATACAGCCTAGATACCAAAGAAGGTATCCTGTTGATGTGTCTTGCAGAAGCATTGATGCGTATTCCGGATGCGGCCACAGCAGATGCATTAATCCGTGACAAATTAAGCGTCGCAGATTGGAAGTCACATCTAAAAAATTCTGATTCAACATTTGTGAATGCATCCACTTGGGGACTATTACTGACCGGTAAAGTGGTCAGCATGGATCGCAAAGACACTAAATCGGCGAGCAGCACCATTAGCCGTTTAGTGAATAAAGTGTCTGAACCGATCATTCGTAAAGCAATGAACCAAGCCATGAAGATCATGGGGCACCAATTTGTATTGGGGCGTAACATTGTTGAAGCGCAAAAAAATAGCCGTTCATTTCGCGATAAAGGTTTTACCTATTCGTTTGATATGTTGGGTGAATCGGCATTAACCACCGCCGATGCGAAAAAATATTTTAATGATTACATCAAAGCCGTCGAATCGGTGGGTAGTAATAAATACGGCAACGACAAAACGCCTTCGCCAACGGTTTCAATTAAGCTATCGGCATTGCACCCGCGTTATGAAGTGGCTAACGAAGCGCGCGTGATGACAGAAATGTACGACACTGTATTAGAACTACTATTACGGGCACGTGATTTAGATGTTGGCATTACTATCGATGCGGAAGAAGCAGACCGTTTAGAGTTATCACTCGCATTATTTGAAAAACTGTACCGTCATCCTAAACTACAAGGTTGGGGTCAATTCGGTATCGTAGTACAAGCTTATTCAAAGCGTGCCTTGCCGACCTTAGTTTGGCTCGCGGCATTAGCAAAAGAGCAGGGTGATGTGATCCCGCTACGCTTAGTAAAAGGTGCTTATTGGGATACTGAAATTAAATTATCACAACAAAATGGTTATGATGCTTACCCGGTTTATACCCGCAAAGAAGCAACTGATGTGGCCTATCTTGCGTGTGCGCGCTTCTTGTTAAGTGAACAAGTTCGCGGTTGTATCTATCCACAGTTTGCCAGTCACAATGCGCACACAGTATCAGCAATTGCGACTATGGCTGAGCATAAAGAATTTGAATTCCAACGTTTACACGGCATGGGTGATGCACTGTATAACCACGCATTAGCGATCTATGGGATAAATGTCCGTATTTACGCGCCAGTGGGTAGCCATAAAGACTTGCTGCCATACTTGGTTCGCCGTTTATTAGAAAATGGTGCCAACAGCTCGTTTGTACACCGTTTGGTTGATGCGAGTTGTCCAATTTCAGAGTTAACTGAACATCCCGTTGATACCCTAGAAAGTCGTCCGACATTACATAATAGTTTGATCCCCCTGCCGAGCAATATTTTTGCCGGACGTAAAAACTCATGCAACATCAATGTTGATATTATCAGTGAGATCACGCCGTTTAATACCGAGCTAAGCTTACAGATGCAAAAAACCTGGCAAGCAGCGCCTGTGGTCAATGGGCAAGTGATCACCACGGGATTAGCCAATGCTAAACCAGTCAGTGCCCCTTACGATCGTCGTATTCACGTGGGTCAAGTATTGTGGTCAACACCTGCAGAAGTCACCACCGCGTTAGATACTGCGGCGGATTACTTCCCAACCTGGTCTGCAGTACCAGTGGCAGAGCGTGCGGCATGTTTAAATAAGGTTGCCGATTTACTGGAAGCGAACTTAGCTGAATTAGTGGCGTTATGTCATAAAGAAGCCGGTAAAACCATTCACGACAGTCTAGATGAAGTGCGTGAAGCGGTTGATTTCTGTCGTTACTACGCAATGCAAGCCACTGAAAACTTCTCGGTAGCAAAAAACCAAGTACGTTTTGATGGTATTGCCCAGCAAGTAACGCGTCAGGGACAAGGTGTGTTTGTTTGTATCAGTCCGTGGAACTTCCCGTTAGCGATCTTCCTTGGTCAAGTTGCAGCGGCATTAGTCAGCGGTAATACCGTTATCGCGAAACCTGCAGAGCAAACCAGTTTGATTGCAGCGCGTACCATGGCATTACTGTTAGAAGCAGGGGTGCCTAAAGAAGCGGTACATCTCTTGCCTGGTGACGGTGCTGCGGTTGGTTCACTACTGACCGCTGACGAGCGTATTGCGGGTGTGGTATTCACGGGGTCAACAGCAACGGCACAAGTCATTAACCGTGCATTAGCGAAACGAGATACGAACGTCGCGACGTTGATCGCTGAAACAGGTGGTCAAAATACCATGATCGTTGACAGTACCGCGTTACCTGAGCAAGTTGTACGTGATGTCATGCGTTCTGCGTTTGCGTCTGCGGGTCAACGTTGCAGCGCACTGCGCGTACTGTTTTTACAAGAAGATGTTGCCGACCGAATTACCACCTTGATCCAAGGCGCAATGCAAGAATTACACGTTGGTTCACCACAGTTGCATCATACCGATGTCGGTCCCGTGATTGATTTACTGGCGAAGAAAAAGCTGCAAGCGCACATCGATAAAATGCGTGCGACAAGTAAGTTGGTTGGTGAAGTTAGCTTGAGTGACGAATGTAATTTTGGTGACTTTATTGCGCCTATTGCCTTTGAAATTGACAGTATTAGCCAACTTGAAGATGAACAGTTTGGTCCTATTTTACATATCGTGCGTTATAAAGCCGCTGATTTAAATAAGGTGATTAGCGAAATCAATGCCACTGGTTTTGGTTTGACCATGGGGATCCACAGTCGTAATGAACGTACCTATACCGATATCGAACGTCAAATAAGAGTGGGTAATTGCTACATTAACCGTGACCAAGTTGGCGCTGTGGTTGGTGTGCAACCTTTCGGTGGCCAAGGTTTATCTGGTACGGGTCCAAAAGCGGGTGGACCACATTATCTTTATCGTTTCACTAAGCAAGTTGTTAGCGCTTAAGCTGCGTCATTGTAAATTAAGGAGTTAAACCATGGTTGTAGAAAATAAAGTAGTCCAGACGCAGCAGCTGATTGAAACTGGCCTTTGTGCGTGGCAGAGTTGGAATGATCTGGGGGTAATTGCCCGTGCCGAACTGATTGCTAAATGGGTCGAGATCATTAGCCAGGAAGCGGCATTAGGTAAATTGGCTGGTGAAATGGCGAAATACCAAAAACACCAAGCCATTACGTTATTGGGCGATGAAAAATTAATGCCAGGGCCGACAGGTGAAGTGAACGAGCTTTACAGTGCCGGGCGTGGTTTATTTATTGTCGCCGCAACAGATGCCGATCAAAGCAGTACCATTAATGCCATTGTTGGCCATGTTAGTGCGGCGTTATTAGCCGGTAATACCTTGGTATTAGCATTGCCGCAAGCACAGCAGGCATTACAGTTTGTGTTACTTAATACACTGCATGCAGCGGGTATCCCAGAGCTTGTCGTACAGGGCGCTGAGGAAACAGAGTTAACGGCACTGATTGAATCACCGCAAGTAGCGGGTGTGGCGTTTACCGGTGATAAAAAAACCGCGCAAACGCTTAACCGTACCTTGTCTACACGTGATGGTTTATTGGCGCAACTGGTTGCTGAAGTGAGTGGCAGTGCCTTGGCTTATGTGACCGATAACCACTTTATTCTACGTTTTATTACCGAGCGTACTCGTACTATTAATATTACGGCTGTGGGTGGTAATGCCATCTTGTTAGAACTTGGCGGCGGTGACCATTAGTTGCTAGCGCGATTAACAGTAAAATTGTTCGTGTAATATGAATAATCCATATCAGGTACGCATTTGCGTGCCTGATATGGGACACCTATCAGTGTAAGTCAGTTTATTTAGTAGTATCATCAGCCTCATTGTCTTAAGTTATTATTTATAAATTTACAGTAGGTCATTGATGCAAAAAACTACCCGTTGCATGGCAACTAACAAACGTATTGCGCTTGTAGCCCATGATCACATGAAGTCAGAGCTGATTGCTTGGTCAAAAGCACGTGCTGATATTCTCCAAAAACACCATTTATTCGGTACTGGCACCACTGCCACATTATTGACCAAACACGTTGAACTACCGGTTAAAGCACTGTTGAGCGGTCCTATGGGTGGCGATCAACAGCTTGGCGCTATGATTGCAGAAGGCGAGATTGATATGATGATCTTCTTCTGGGACCCTATGAATGCAGTGCCACACGATCCGGATGTAAAAGCATTATTACGTTTAGCAGCAGTGTGGAATATTCCGGTGGCAACCAATCCCGCTACGGCTGATTTCATTATTGATTCTATTCATACCAGTAGTAAATACGAATATGCAGTGCCTGATTACGAAAGTTATCTAGCAGAGCGTATTAGCGAGCTATAACGTAGTAAATAACGATTGTTTTGAATCAACAGTATGAAAGGTAATAACAGCAGCGCGTGTCTGCTGTTATTATGGATGGATGTGAGTCGTGTTAATCTTCTTTGAAATGTTCTTCTGTCATCATATGCCCAAGCTTGTCGGCTTTGGTTCTCAAATAATGTTCATTGTGCATATTCTTACCCACTTGCAATGGCTGACGAGCCACCACATTAACGCCGCATTCATCCATCGCCGCTAATTTTTTCGGGTTATTGGTCATGAGTCTCACTTTGCTAATACCGAGGTGGTCTAACATAGGTTTGCACATGGCATAATTACGTAGGTCTGCAGCAAAACCTAATTTTTCGTTCGCTTCAACCGTGTTGGCACCAGCGTCTTGTAAATTATACGCACGGATCTTGTTTAACAGACCAATACCACGACCTTCTTGACGTAAATACAGAATAAAGCCAGCACCTGCGTCGGAGATATTTTTCATTGCGGTTTCAAGTTGAAAGCCACAATCACAACGTAAACTAAACAAGGCATCACCGGTTAAACATTCTGAATGAATACGACCTAATATGACTTCGTCTTTAGCTAACTCACCATACGTTAGTGCCACATGTTCTTTGCCTGTTTCTGAGTCTTCGAAGCCGTGCATAGTGAAAGTACCAAAAGGTGTGGGTAGTTTTGAAGATGCGATAAATTTAATAGACACGGATTACCTCTTACTATTCATCGCTTATGATTAGTGATGAACGTCAAATAGAATTACTTTGGGCGTAGTTTACGCGGTTATGGCGGCAATCTGAATAGACAATTGTAAAAAGACGGGATAATTATCATTCTCTGTCATGAACACAACAAAGTACATTAAATTATGTACTTTGTTGTGTTGGTTTTTAGCGGTTGTGTTAGTGACGAATGTAAAACTCTTTGGCAAATGCAGGGCGTGCTGATTTCAATACCTCTGCTTGCTGTTCGGTCATTTTACCGGTTGGAAAGCCTAATGCTTTATGATCAAGTAACGGACGTGCTTTAATATTAATGCAAAGTTTAATTTTGCTGCCGGTGCCAATGATTTCTTGACTGTTTAATGCCGGTACTAAAATACAGTTATCCACTAAATTAGCCACAGCAGCTGCTTCTAATGGCAGTGAAATGATATCTTTCTTTTGAATAATAAATTCACGGATCACCGCTTGTTCAGAGGTGTTCATCACCTTCACCATTTTATGGATCTTGTTCATGGTGCCAGTTTCAGCTTGCTTCTCAAGTACCGTTTGCCCAGTTTGGACAAGCAATAATGCGATAAAATATGCAACCGCTGAGATGACAATAATAGAAATATAACCACGGTATTCCGTGACCCATTGATCTAAGCCTGATACCGACAGAACTGTGGTTGGTAATAGTAATACTAATGCTGCGGCAAGCAGTAACCAAGTGGTAGCAATGTTTATCTGTTTGTAATTTTGAATATATTGCTTAAGTTCGTGCATGATAAAGCCTCTACTAATAACTGCTGTCAAAAAATTGTCTGATATATGACATTATTTCTGTATTTCTTCTTAGATGTCTCGTTATGTAGATATAAGCATTTTCTGTGCCACTAAATTAATTATTTTCTATAGTCGTGATATTGATGACTATCAGCAGCTTGAGTCGTATACTATACCCAAGTTACTTCAAGATGCCCTACGGGAGGCGAGCTGGAATAACAGTACAGCGTTACAATATTTTAAAATGGAATAACCATTATCTACATATTGTGCCTCGTCTCTGATATAGCATCTTGAAGTAGCTTGGGTATACCCCCTGTTTATGCACTTTTAAATGGATGTAACATGCAGTATTTGCCAATTTTTATGGATGTAAATGATAAAAACGTACTGGTAGTCGGTGGCGGTGAAGTGGCAAGTCGAAAAGTTGACTTGCTATTGAGTGCGAGTGCTAAGGTGACGGTTTTATCTCCGCGTTTAAATGATACGCTGCAACGTTATCGAGATGATGCCAAAATTACGGTTATCATCGACGGTTATCATCGCGATTACCTTGGTCATTACGTGATGGTATGGGTGACCACTGACAATACCTTGCTTAATAAACAAGTATGGCAAGACTGCTGCGAACGTAACTTATTAGTCAATGTTGCAGATCAACCTGAACTGTGTGAATTTATCACCCCTTCTATTATCGATCGTTCACCATTACAAATCGCGATCTCCAGTGGTGGATTGTCGCCAGTACTGATCCGTTATGTACGTGAAAAACTCGAAGCTTTGTTACCCGAAACGCTGGGACCACTCGGTGCCTTTGCGGGTGAGCAACGTGAGCGGGTAAAACAACAATTTAGTAGTGTGACAGAGCGGCGTCGATTTTGGGAACGTTTTTTCAGTTCTAAAGCGGTGATGTTGGCAACCGACAAAGGGCAATTACAACAAGAATTTGACCTGCAATTAACGACACCAGAAAGCGATGTTGACGGTGATATTTATTTAATTAAATTACCTGACGAAACAGATCTATTACGACTAAGGTCCTTACGCTTAATGCAACAAGCTGATGTGATCTTATACGTCGAAGACGGTGATGACTGTAATGAACGTATCGCTGACTTTGTTGAATTATGTCGCCGAGATGCCGAGCGTTATCCACTATTAAGTGCTGATTTTTCCACGCAAGCACAAGCGCGTAAGCAGCAAGGTGAGCGTGTATGTGTATTGATTAATAGCACTGCACAGTTTGAGACACTCACTAATACGCTTGACGCGATAAGTGTCGTCGCTTAATTGCTGTCGCTTCATTTTTTATCGATTAATTGCACATGGACTAACGTTAGATGTATTCAGGATTTTTGATTGTAATTGTACCTCTGGTATTAGGTTATCTTGTCGCGCTAAAGCAGCAGAAAAATATTCATTGGGTCAACGTCGCCACCAGTAAAATGGTATACGTGATCTTATTCTTGATGGGCATTAGCTTGTCACATTTGGATAACCTTGCTCAAAATATTCAGAACATCGGGTTATACAGTGTTACGGTGTTGGCTTGTGTGTCTGCCGCTAACTTGCTTGCCTTATGGGGACTGGATAAACGTTTATCCAAAACAGTCGAAGGTGAAGGTGAGTTATTGAGTAAATGGCATCTGATTCTAGAGTCAGTACAGTTAATCTTTGTGATTGCCGCTGGTTTTATTATTGGTCTGTTCATTTCGCCAGAACTGATTGATATTGATACCATCAGTGAAGGTGCGTTGGTATTATTACTGCTGTTTATTGGTTGCCAGTTACGGAACAGTGGCTTGCAGTTACGGGAAATATTACTCAATAGCTGGGGTATTAAGATAGCGCTAGTAATGATGACGAGTTCTTGGATTGGCGGGTTAGTTGCCGCCTTGTTGCTTGATATACCGCTAAGCAATGGTCTGGCGCTGGCGTCTGGGTTTGGTTGGTATTCGTTATCGGGTATCTTAATTACCGATGGCTTATCACCGGTATTTGGGGGCGCGGCGTTTATGATTGATTTAGGTCGCGAACTGCTGGCTATTCTGATTATTCCATCATTGATCCGCTTATACCCATCCACCGCGATTGGTTATGCTGGCGCGACGGCCATGGACTTTACATTACCGATGATCCAGAAATCCGGTGGTAATGGTTATGTGCCGTTGGCGATTGTCAGTGGCTTTATTTTAAGCCTGTCGTCACCGTTATTTATCAGCTTGTTCTTGGCGTTATGATGGTTGTATAAATCATGAAGTTTAGATAAGCAAAAGGGAGACGCTGTTAGTCAGCCTCTCCCTTTTTGTATTGATAAACTGAGTCGTTAACTCACTATTCGTTAACTAATCTTACCTTCGACTAATAATTGACGAATAAGCGGCGCACAGATAAGCTCCATCGCCAGTGCCATTTTTCCGCCAGGCACAACCAAGGTATTGATACCAGAAATAAACGAGCCATCGATCATGGTCAGCAAATAAGGGAAATCTATATTTTTCACGCTTTGGAAACGGATCACCACCAAACTTTCATCTAGTGTTGGGATCGTTGTGGCACTAAATGGATTCGAGGTATCGACTAACGGTACGCGCTGAAAGTTAATGTGGGTACGTGAAAACTGTGGGGTAATAAAGTTAATGTAATCATCCATTGAACGGACGATCGAATCGGTTACCGCTTCACGAGAGTGACCACGGTCTTCTGTGTCACGGACTAACTTTTGGATCCATTCTAAGTTGACGATTGGTACCATGCCAATCAGCAGATCAACATGTTTCGCTACGTTATTGTCTTTGGTTGCGACACCGCCGTGTAGACCTTCATAAAATAAAAGATCAGTACCTGCATCGATATCTTGCCAAGGAGTAAAAGTACCCGGCATTAAGTTATACGGTACGGCTTCGTCAAACGAGTGTAGGTAACGACGGTATTTACCGCTGCCATCACGGCCATAGTCTTGAAAGAAATTCTCCAGTAACTCAAAATCATTAGCTTCAGGGCCAAAATAGCTTATATGTCGACCTTGCTCACGGGCTTTGCGGATCGCCACGTCCATTTCGGGACGGGTATAACGATGAAAACTGTCGCCTTCGATAAAAGACGCTTTGATGTTTTCTTGCTGGAACATGTGTGCAAAGGCCAAGCTAGAGGTAGAAGTACCGGCGCCTGATGAACCTGTCACAGCAATAATAGGATGTTTTGCTGACATTTGATCGACCAACTAGTTGAGTTCAAGGAGTAAGTGCTATGTTATACGAGTTAAATGAACTGAGATCAAGTATAAAAATCGCACGATTATTGTGGGTTTTTAAGAACTTCGCTCTTTGGCAGGATGTTCACACTGTCATGTAATTCTGAGTAAACGATCACCACATCACCACATTCAAGTTGTTTGATTACCTGACATACTTTTTCTGACATCGACATATCTAGGCCGCCATAATCAGTACCTTCTCGTAACACGAAGTGTTCTATTAGGGTATTTAGTGTATCGTTATCGAGTTGCCTATAAGGAATGATCATAATTTCGCTCTGCAGTGTGTTTACCAATAATGGGTATAATATTAACATATTTTTTTGAAGTCATTGCTAAATACGCTTAGCTAAAATACAATGATTCTCATTTAGCTCGGTGGGTGATGTAATCGTTAACCAAGAACATCACATTTAATCACCATATTTAATTATCACGGCATAAACAGTGGAACAACATGAACTATTCAGCAATTTGGTCTATCGGGTTACTTGCAGGCTTGTTAATCATGCCTGTTCAAGCGACGAGCGAGCTTGATAATATTATCGGCAGTAAGCAGCAATCACAGGCGCAAGCGCAACGTACTCAGAACAATATTGCTGAATTAGATGAAAAAACCAGTGAAACGGTGGCCGAGTACCGGGCCTTATTACGTGAAAATGCGGTGCTTACCACGTATACCAGCCAACTTGAAAAGCAGGTAGTGCAACAGCAGCGGTTATTAATTAGTTTAGAAAAAAACATGGCGAACGTCCGTGAAACTCGGATGGAACTGACGCCGTTAATGCAACAAATGGTGCAAGTACTGACACTGTTTGTCGAACAAGATATCCCTTTCTTATGGCAAGAACGCCAACTGCGTTTAGCGGAGCTCAATCGCTTGTTAGATAATCCTAATATCAGTGTTGCAGATAAATACCGCCGTATCTTAGAAGCCTATCAAATCGAAACTGAATATGGCGACACGATCGAAACATGGCAAGCCCCATTACCCTTCAGCGATGCCGACAAAACCGTACAGCTTATTCGTGTTGGTCGGGTGGCGTTGTATTATCTGACGCCTGATCATAACCATGCCGGTTATTGGGATAACAGCAGCCGCACTTGGTTAGACTTACCTGCAACCTGGTTGCCGAAAGTGAAACAAGCCTATGAGGTGGCGGATAATAAAACCGTACCGACCTTACTCGCATTACCTTTGTTAGAAGCTGCGCATACTGTTTCAGCAACATCGCAGCAGGAGGCGTTATAATGACTATACCCCTATTTAACATATCGCCTACGCTCAAAACTCTGGCTATGCGTTGCAACGCCGTGATTATTATTGCTACTTGCCTATTGATGTTTAACGCTAATGCGACGCCATTGGATGAGCTATTAAAGCAAGTGAAACAAAGTAATGTCGCAGAAACCAAGATAGACAATGCAGCATTAAGCCGATTTAAAGCTAATCTCGCCAGCCAAAAAACTAATTTAGCCACACAAGCACAACGTAACCAAGCCTTGCAGCAAAAAATGACCCAGTTGCAAGATTTGATTGTGGCCAACAATAAACTTATCTTAGCCAAGCAAAAACTCGCCAACAGTGAAAAATCTGATTTGGATAAAGTGTTCAGTGAATTCCGCGGTGCCAGTCAGGATCTTCGTGGGCAATTAAATAAAAGCCCATTAAGTGCCACGCTACCTGGACGTGCAACGCAACTGTCGCCATACAGTGAAGCGAATTATGAACCGGATCTTGGTGCGATTAAAAACTTATGGTTATTGTTTACTCAGCAAATGGTGGCAAGCAGTAAAGTCACTACCACAGATATTCCCGTCACGATGGCGGATGGCAGTAAAGAAACTTTAGCGGTGACCCAAATTGCAGGCTTTACCGCCTTTACTGCGCAAGGACCTTTGCTGTATCAACCTGCCAGTGAAAGCTATCAGTTATTACCGTCAAATTCGGCGGATATCAGCGCCCGTATCGCCGGATTCTCACAACCACAAGACGGCTTTGTCAGTGCCTTAATCGATCCTTCTGCGGGGGGATTACTTAAACGTGCAACAGAGGCTAAAGCTTGGTGGCAGGTATTTTCTGACGCGGGTATTGTCGGTGGCGTTATTGTCGCGGTGGGTGTTATCGGCATGGGCATTGGTTTATTCCGCTTGTTGGTATTAGGCCGTGAAGCGCAGAAGATTAAAGTACAAAAACAGCAATTAAATACCTTAACCGATAATTCACTTGGTCGTATTATTGGTGTCGCTGACCGTCATGGAAACAGTAACGCGGATGAATTAGCGCGTTTTCTCGACGAAGCAATTTTGGCGGAATTACCAGAATGTCGTAAAGGATTGGGCTCGATTGCGGTACTGGCGACTATTGCACCAATGCTGGGGTTATTAGGGACGGTGGCGGGGATGATTGAAACATTCCAAGCTATCACTGCTTACGGAAACAGTGATCCGCAAGTATTATCCAGCGGTATTTCAAAAGCGTTATTAACGACTAAGTTTGGTTTGATTGCCGCAGTGCCATTGATGTTATTACACAGTTTATTAACCAGCAAAAGTGACAGTATCGTGCATGTGATCGAGCATCAAAGTGCCGGTCTATTAGCACAACGTCAACAGCGTTTGAATTTATGTGTGAATGATAGTGCGTCAGCACCCGTTGCTGTGGATCAACAGCAAGTGACAGGTAACGTATAAATGTCTGGGTTTCTTGAGTTCCTAGGTAATGCATCGCTGATCTTCTGGGTCATCATGTTGCTATCTGTGGTGATGTGGTGGACGATTGCGCGCTGTTATTTACAGTATGGCTTGCAATATCCACTGTTGTCTAAGCATTACCAAACTGAATGGGCACAGTGGCAAGATCAATCACATTTATTGGCGGTCGCGGTGCGTGATGGGTTTATTTCTGAATTACAGAGTCAGCTAACTTGTAAGCTCATTTTTATTAAAACCTTAACCGGTGTTTTACCGTTATTAGGGTTGCTGGGCACGGTTGATGGCATGATTGATAATTTTTCGGTATTGTCGGACAGCCTCGGGGTATCTGAGTTATTTAGCAGTGGTATTGCGCAAGCATTATTAACCACGTTAGCGGGATTGGTAACGGGGTTATCGGGGTTATTCTTTTGTCATAGCTTAAATAAACGCGCTAATTTATTGACCTTGAATTTGGCACAAAAATTAGTGGTTAAAGGGATATAAATGAGAACACGATTTAGTCGAAATAACAGTGACGCGCTGACGGTCGATTTAACACCTATGATTGATATGGTGTTTATTTTACTTATCTTCTTTTTAGTGACAGCATCGTTTAACAAGATGAATGCCATTGATATCCAACGTCCCGATGGTGCGACTAACGATATGCAAGGGGCGGTGAGTTTAGTGATCTCTATTGATGCTGAAAACGGTGTTTGGATCGAAGGTGAACCGGTTGATATTCGAAAATTGCGTGGCCGAGTTAAAACCTTAAGTGGTGCTCATACCTCGGTGATGTTAAATGCCGATCGTAGTGTTAATACCGGGCGTTTAATTGAAGTATTAGATCAAGTTAGATTAGCTGGGGTGGACAATGTTGCAGTCGCAACAGCGAAGCAGTAAGGGCTATGGACTGCTGGCGTTTACGCTGGCTGTGCTGGTTAATATCAGTTTGGCGGGATTAATTTATTCGCTAACCATTGGCAGTAATAAAACCCCGGTGCAGGATTCTATTTCGATCAATTTTCGTCAGTTCACTGATTCGAGTGTGGAAGAGCAGGAGCTCACCCCTGAGCTAGAGGTGATCCCAGCGCCAAAACCACAACAAGAAATGGTGACATTGCCGCAGCCTGTGCAGCCGAGTTTTGATGTTAGTAATATTAATTTAAATAGCAGCATTACCTTACCAGTGTTATCGGTGCCGACCTTTGATGTATCTCCGCAACTTGTCGATGTCACCAGCCATATTCAGCCGCAAGTTGACGTTGTGCCTGTGGTGGTGAATATTGAACAAGCGACGGTTGGTGAGCCAGAGATTGGTTTTGCTAAAGTATTACGCAAAACCAACCCGCAATATCCGTACAAAGCTAAACGCCTGAAAATTGAAGGTTATGTGTTATTACATATCTTGGTGAATGATGATGGTCGCGCAGAAGAGATCAACATTGTCGAAGAAAAACCGCGTGGTTACTTTGGCAAAGTCTCACGTAAATCAGTGCGTCGCTGGCAGTTTGAAAAAGCCCCAGCAGGGACCGCAGTATGGAAAAAATGGAGAATGGTCTTTGAACTTAATTAACGTCAAGCAGCCTAGTTCATCACTGTTGTCGGGCTCAGTGTTGGGTTCAATACGGTTATTGGGACTATTGTTATCGATACTGCTATCTCTGCCATCAGCACAAGCACAGCAAGTACCAGCCGCTGTTTATAGCCGTTATGTTACCTTAACAACTGCTTTTGCTAAGCTGTCGGCACAGGATGAGCAGCAAACTAAAGCCAAGGCTGAATCGAATCAGATCTTGATCAACAACATCGCTGACTTTTATCAGCAGCAGCGTGAACACTCGACAGAACGGCAATTGCTCGCGAGTAATTTACAGCTGCAAGTTCTACTCAGTCAGCAGGACTCTCTGCAAGGTTATGAGCAAAGTTATGAAGTCGTGACTCAGCTATTAAGTTTATCGCTAGAGCTTGAGCAGCAACTGACATTCCAGCAGTTGGCAGCGCAGTTAGCCGCATCGTTAATACCATCAACGGATGCGAATAAAACCCCAAATATCAAGTCATGGACGTTGGTTACTCAACACCTTAATGCTTGGTTTAAGCTGGTGGACCAACTTGATGCTAAACAACGTGAAACCTATAAGATCACCAATGCTCAACAAGCCAGTAATGCCGCGTTATTAGCGCAAGCATATTATTTACAAGACAAGTTAACCGCTGCATTAGCGCCATCAAAACGCGCTTACAAACTTGTGCCTAAAAATGAATCTTACCTTAAATTATTGTTAGCGTTATTGCAGCGTCTAGAGCAGGATCAGCAGCTTAATAAACACCTTTCAATTGCCGTGGTCGATTTCCCCAAATCAAAAGATTATTGGGAACGTTTAGCGTATAGCTACCTGGCTTTAGAACAGAATAAATCGGCATTATCGACACTGGCGATCACCCGTAATCAAGGTTTACTCACCGCGCAAGGTTATCGGGTATTGGCCTCGTTATATCTACAGCAACAACAGCCTAGATTAGCCGCAGCAGTGTATTTAGAAGGGGCTGAAAAGAAATTGTTGCTACAAGATAGCGCTTATTTTAAAGGCTTAAGTAATGCGTGGTTAATGGCGCGTGAACGCAGTAAGGCGCTGGTTGTTTTTTCACAGGCTGCATCCGCAGGCATTAAATTAGCCAAACACGATCAACAACAAGCGCAGTTATTGTATTTAGAAGCGCGCTGGTCAGAAGCTGAATCAGCTTATATTGCGTTGTTGGATCGCCGTGTTGAAAACAAAGATCAAAAGACCTTATTGATGACGGACAAATGGCGCTTTTTATTAGCTGTTAGCCAGATTGAGCAAGGTAAGAAAGCACAGGCGAAAGATAATTTACTGCTATTACAGACCAATCAATATCAAGGTTACAGTAAAGGCTGGTTAGCGCAACTGTAGGCTTGTTAGCATTTATTACGGTTGTTTTGGTTTTAAAGCACATACCAATCTCACCTTAACCTAATAATGGCTAGGGCAAGATGATTGAATAGCCTCTATAGTTAAATGATAAAAAATTATAGAAGGCAACCGTAATGAATCTATCTAATATAGTACAGCGTGGTTGGGATGCCGTTGGTGCAGGTGATTTCGATACCTTAATCAATGATTACACGGATGATATGACATTCATCATGCCGGGGCAGGAGGATATTCTCAGGGGACGGCGGACATTTCGTAAAGCGCTAAATAATTTTGGCGGCATGCTGCCACCTGGTTTCGAAATTACTGAGCTGCGTCAGGTTGAAACTGGCAATGAAGTAGTCTCAATCGTTGAGTGGAAAGCCAATAACATAGAGTTCTCCGCATTATCCGTCTTGTTCAGATTTGAAGGCGACAAAATCTATGAGGAGCGCTGGTTTGTCGATACCGAGCAATGGAAACGTTTATTCTGAATCGTTGTGTAATATAGCCATAATTTATTGTAGAACTGCTATCGATAGTTGACAATTAATAGGGTGATACTCTAATATATTAACTAGTGAACGTGCTTTAGCTCAATGTCTCATAGCTTTAGCGCACATTTGGATGATTACCGAATTAAGTACGTTGTTGTCCAGCAAGATGCGCCTCTAACGGCGCATTTTTTGTATTCTTGAGCATGTTTTCATGATTTGAAACCCACGCTTTCTTTTTATCTTCTTTCTTATAGCCAGCAGACTTCCGATAGTATCTTGTATTCCAGCGATTATAATCGGATTTGAATTTATTATCGCCACCATGCTTGAGTGCTTTCTCATACCAATCACTTGCGTTCCCGCTATATGTAGGGCATTTCTTAGGGTGATTTCAAGGCATTGAAGAATAGGATATAAGGCTGCCGAAATATGCTTATTCCAGTGGTATGCCGCGATTAGATTGTTATTGCTTTCTTTTTGATAATTATTTTGTAACTAGATAATCTATCTTGTGAAATAAACTTTTCTAATTCAGTGTAGTTTGTCTCATTGATTTTTTTCATATGGAATATTATTGATGCAATTAAGTCATTAATGACTATTGTGGGTGTGTTTTGTTAAAAATAACTAGAGGCTGATACCAGTTCAACCTCTACTCACATATCGTTTAAGCTTGTTCGCTTGCTTCGATCATTTCTTCAAGTTGTTCGTTCAAGTCCATCCAGGTGGTTTCAGCGTCTTCAATCGCCACAACAAACTTCGCTTGCTCACCTAATGCGGTTTTTAGCTTAGCTTTGTTTTGATCTTCATAAATACTGGTTTCACTGAGTTGTGTTTCAACGGCGGTCAGCTTGTCACCTAAGGTTTCTAGCTGCTTGTCGATTTTTTCAATGTGCTTGCGTACTGGCTGCGTTAGCTTACGTAATTCAGCCGCTTTACGCTTTTGATCTTTCTTCGCTTGGGCACTGTTCGCTCCGGTATTGATCACTTGTGTGGCTTGCTTTTCCACTTTTTGTTGTTCGCTTAACCAGCGATGGTAATCATCGAGATCACCATCAAAGGGTAATACCTTCTTATCGTGTACCAAATACAGCTCATCGGTAGTAGAGCGTAATAAGTGGCGATCGTGGGATATCACAACCATTGCGCCTTCAAAGCCTTGTAGGGCGACTGACAGCGCGTGACGCATTTCTAAATCCAAATGGTTGGTTGGTTCATCAAGCAATAATAGGTTGGGTTTTTGCCATACGATCAGCGCTAATACCAAACGGGCTTTTTCACCACCCGAGAAGGGACGCACAATATCTAACGCTTTTTCACCGATGAAACCAAAACCACCTAAGTATTTACGCAGTTCTAACTCGGTTTTATCCGGAGCCAAACGTACCAAGTGTTGTAATGGGGTATCGTCTAAGCGTAAGAATTCTAATTGGTGCTGGGCAAAATAACCCACTTTCGAATTGGGATTAACTTCGAGTTTACCCGTTAACGGCTCGATCTCACCGGCGAGTAATTTGATCAGGGTTGATTTACCGGCGCCATTACGCCCTAATAAACCAATGCGACTACCCGGGACCAGATTCAACTTAATGTTATCTAGAATTAAGTTATCGTCATAACCCGCGCACACGTTTTCCATGGTTAATAATGGCATTGGCAGGGCGTCAGGTGTTAAGAAACTAAAGTTAAATTGCGAATCTACATTGGCCGCCGAAATAAGTTCCATACGCTCCATCGCTTTAATACGACTCTGTGCTTGTTTGGCTTTTGACGCTTTGTAACGGAAACGATCGATGTAGCTTTGCATGTGGGCAACTTCACGCTGTTGTTTCTCATATATAGATTGCTGTTGTGATAGTTTTTCGGCACGTTGTTTTTCGAACGAGGTGTAGTCACCTGTGTATTCATTCAGTTTTTGGTCTTCAACGTGAATGATCTTGGTAATAATGGCATCGAGGAAATCACGATCATGTGAGATCAGCATTAAGGTACCGTCATACTGTTTTAACCATTTTTCTAACCAAATAACCGCATCTAAATCTAAGTGGTTGGTTGGTTCATCCAGTAGCAATAAGTCAGAACGGCATAATAGTGCTTGGGCTAGGTTTAAGCGCATCCGCCAACCACCCGAGAAACTTTGTACTGACAGTTGCTGTTTGTCTTCGGTAAAACCTAAACCGGATAATAACTCAGAACAACGGGCGTTAATGCTATAAGCACCAATCGCATCAAGTTTACCGTGGATCTCTGCAATTTTATTGCCGTTATCCGCCGCTTCTGCTTGTGCAAGTTCTGCTTCTAGTTGCCGGAAACCGGTATCGCCATCCAGTACATAATCATGGGCGCTACGATCGAGAGCCGGCGTTTCCTGTTTTACGCTCGATACTAGCCAGCTGCTTGGATAGGTAAGGCTGCCGTTATCCAAACTAATTTCATGGCGAATAAGGGCAAATAGACTGGATTTACCACAGCCATTTTTACCGACTAAACCAACCTTTTGACCTGGGTTGATTTTGGCACTGGTGTTCGTAATAAGTGGCTTACCACCACGCAGAAGTTCAATATCGCTAGCTATGATCATATGAGGGCTATTAGTAACTATAATTGCGGCGATGTTAGCTGATTTACGCGCAGTTTAAAATGTTAAACTTTGAAATTTGTACCAAGAATAAAGTACACTCATGGTTAAACGATGGTAATAGGCCAAAAATTGGCAATGATTTGCCGATGATTTAAGTTCACTAACATCGTAAATGACTGGGAGGTTGCAGTGGTTGAATGGAAGAAAAAACGCTTTGTCGCCGGTGCTAAGTGCCCGACGTGCAATGAAATAGATGTGATCCAGCTATTTCAAGTGAATGAGGTAGAAACAATTGAATGTGTCAGTTGTGGCTATACGCAAGCGCAAGCCGATGGAGAGGTGAGTACCGCCACCCGCGATTTTGAACAAATGATAGGTGTCTTTAAACCATAATTTTAGATTGGTTTAAGGAGCACTAAAGACAGTTAATTAGCATTAAGAGAATAAATATGTTTATTGAAGCAAACTCAGTAGTAGTACTACACTTCGCAGTAACAGACGATAAAGGCGAACTTATCGATGATACGCGTGATTCATCACCACTGGAATTCTTAATGGGTTCTGGTTACCTGGTTCCGGGTCTTGAAGTTGAATTAGAAGGCCTAGCAGTAGGTAACGAATTTGACGTGACAATTCAACCTGAACAAGGTTATGGCATCTACGATCCTGACCTTGTTCAAGAAGTACCTGCTGAGTTATTCGACGGTGTTGAAGGTGTTGAACCGGGTATGGCATTCAGTGCAGATACTGATGCGGGTCACCGCACTGTTATCGTCACTAGTATTGAAGATGATATCATTATTGTTGATGCTAACCACCCGTTTGCAGGTCGTACGCTGCAGTTTAACGGTGAAGTTATCGGTATTCGTGAAGCGACAGAAGAAGAACTAGAGCACGGCCATATCCACGGTGCTGGCGGTTGTGGTCATGACCATGGACACGACCATGATCATGAAGGTGGCTGTTGTGGTTCTGAAGAACCAAAAAAAGAGAAAAAAGACGGTTGCTGCGGTGGCGGTTGTCACTAGTCATTAATCATGAGTTAGTAACATCGATTTAATGAAAGCAAAATGCCAGTTATCGTGACTGGCATTTTTATTTAGAGTACAGCATTTACGCTAGCTCTTTACGGTAAGTCATCTGCCAGTGGCAATGACACAGATGTCGAGACTGAGTCGCTTAATAATGCGGTGGTGGTGTCTCATCCGCTTCGCTTGCTAGACCACTGCCCACTTGCATGGTTTTGATGCGACTAATTAAAAAAGTTAGCTGCACTTTCTGGTCTTCCAGTCGTTTTTGCTGATCAATAATGGCATCATTTAATTGTTCGATAGTATCGTCCTGAAAACTCAGTTTCATTTCTAAGTTTTCAACACGTTCTTCTAAGTGCTGAATTTCCATGTTTTTTCCGCTATAGCTATAATCTATTGAATTAAGCTTAACATGTTATGTCGATTTATTTGAGCTGAAATACTAGCCGAGATAGGATGTAAAACTAAGTAAAGTAGAGTGAATTATCATTTTTAGTATTTATAGTGGTTAATATCTTGTATGGAAGCATCAAATAGTTATGATAATACTACTAATGTAGTTTGGGTATAAGTAACTTAGCACGTAGTTGTGGAATTACACGGCATTATTTTAATTAGGTATTTCGATGAAAAAATTTTTTAAAGTAACGATACTCGCTTCAGCGGTATCTCTATTAGCGGCATGTGGTCAAGAAACTCCAGAAGCACCTGCAGCAAAAGTAACAGACATTAAAACATATTCTGAAGATCAACAAGCGGCTTATGCAATCGGTTCAATCGTTGCACGCAACTTGGTTGCCCCTCTTAAGCGTCAAGAAGAGCTAGGCGCACCATTAGATAAGGACATTATCGTCCAAGGTATTACCGATGCGTTAAATGAATCAACGCAGTTATCTGATGAAGAGCTACAAGCTGTATTAAAATCGTATGACGAAAAAATGAATACGCTTTCAACGGATGCGGCACGTATTGAAGGTGAAAAACTGGAAGCTGAAGCCGCTAGTTTCTTTGCTGAAAATGGCAAGAAAGAAGGTATTACAACGACCGATTCAGGTCTTCAATATGAAGTGCTTACGGCTGGTGAAGGTGAACTTGCATCGCCAGATGATACCGTAACTGTGCATTACACGGGTACATTATTAGACGGTTCGGTATTTGATAGTTCTGTCGAACGTGGCGAACCAGCAACATTTGCACTTAATCGTGTGATCCCTGGTTGGACTGAAGGTGTTTCACTCATGAATGTGGGCAGCAAGTATAAATTATACATCCCATCTGAGCTAGGTTATGGCGCACAAGGTGCGGGTGCAGATATCCCACCAAATTCTACATTGGTATTTGAAGTTGAATTGATTGAAATTGCGGGACAATAAAAATAATTAAACGTTTTGTGCGCGATTTTATCAAAACCCATTCATATTAATCGTGTGAATGGGTTTTTATTAGCCGTCTATTTATTTGCACATGGATACTTATTCTATACTCTTTTATTCTGGTCGTTATTCTGCACCGACAACTTCGCGGTGATAGGTTGCTAGGGTATATAGCAGTTGATCTTCTAATTCAAAACGCTGTTCTAATAGTTCGCCTACTTTCGACATATCATTATCTAAAGACATGATTAATGCATCGTCATCTTTATTGCCTTCAGCATATTTATCGTTGAACTCAACCAGTGCTTCGGTTGTTAATACGATCTGCGGTTGGATTTCTTGCGCAAGTTTCAGACTTTGGGTGCTGTACTCGGCACATTGAGAGACGATTTGATCGTAAACTTCAAAATGACCAGTTGATAGATAATCGATTAAAATTTGGCAAAAGGCTTGTAATTCATCTTTACTGGGTAGTGCGGCGGTTTTTTCAAATGGGGGTAAGCCTTCGAGTTTGCAATAATCGACAATCAATTCTTGTCGCTCTTCGAGCCAATGATCAATAGCGTTGTGCGTACCGCCCCAAGCTTGTTGCGCTTGTTCTAATTTGGTTAACATATGACTTACTCCATGTACCCTTAAAAACTAAGGTGTCCTATTACTAAATTTTTTACCGTAAAACGTCAACACTATTTTATCTGGTCAAACCTGATTAATTAGTGCCGCAATAACAGATATGTCTGCTAAAGCATGGCTACGAATTGAAAACTGTTGTAGGTCTAATAATAGCATATAAGTGTTTGTTATTTTTTGATTTTTGATTTTGTTCGTTAGGCTTGTTAAATAATTGTGATTGATGTCTCTGATTCAGTTATTGTGAATTGTGCAAATTAGTTACCTAACTACAAATGGTCTGAGATTGGCGTGTTGCTGACGTTGCAAATTTGTTGTTTTTTTATCCGCTAACGTGTCAATTCTGGTGTGTTATTTTGTATTTTGGCGACGAATGCCGTGTTGGAATCAACTTGTGGTTAAATTAACCATGAAAGTGGTGTCAGATATTTTGTCAATTGTTGAATAATGTTACAATCACGGCATATTAGAGCCGCAATTCAGGAAAGGATATGAGCGAGTTAAAGAATGATCGTTATTTACGTGCGTTAGCCAAAGAATCGGTAGACCAAACACCAGTATGGATGATGCGTCAAGCAGGTCGTTATTTACCAGAATATAAAGCAACGCGCGCTGAAGCGGGTGACTTTATGTCGCTGTGTAAAAATGCAGAACTTGCTTGTGAAGTAACGTTACAACCATTACGCCGTTTTCCACTTGATGCGGCTATTCTGTTTTCTGATATCTTAACTATCCCCGATGCGATGGGGTTAGGTTTGTATTTCTCAGAAGGTGAAGGCCCTAAATTTGAGCGTCCGATCACGTGTAAAGCAGACGTTGATAAAATCGGCATGCCAGATCCAGAAGGCGAATTACAATATGTGATGAATGCAGTGCGTACTATTCGTAAAAACTTGGATGGTTCAGTGCCGTTAATTGGTTTTTCTGGTAGCCCATGGACGTTAGCAACTTATATGGTTGAAGGTAGCGGTACTAAAACCTTCACTAAAATTAAGAAAATGGCATTTTGTGAACCACAAACGTTACACTTATTATTAGATAAGTTAGCCGATTCTGTTATTTCTTACCTGAATGCGCAAATTGCTGCGGGTGCACAATCTGTGATGGTATTTGATACTTGGGGTGGGGTATTGTCACCACGTGATTACAAAGACTTCTCACTGCAGTATATGCACAAGATTGTTGATGGCTTAACGCGTTTCAACGATGGCCGTAAAGTACCGGTTACTTTGTTTACCAAGAACGGTGGTCAATGGATCGAGCAGATCGCGGCAACAGGTTGTGATGCGATTGGTTTAGATTGGACCATTGATATTGCTGAAGCTAAAGCACGTGTTGGTGATAAAGTTGCGCTGCAAGGTAACATGGACCCTTCAATGCTGTATGCTTCGCCAGAACGTATTCGTGAAGAAGTAAGCACGATCTTAGCTGGTTTTGGTACAGGCAATGGCCACGTGATGAATTTAGGTCACGGTATCCATTTAGATGTGGAACCTGAAAAAGCAGGTGTATTCATCGACGCAGTGGGTGAATTAAGTAAGCAATACCATAAATAGGCGCAGGCTTAGTACGGTAGCGATAGCTTAATACTATAAATACCAACAAAAACGGCGTCTATTTGCATAGACGCCGTTTGTTTATATTTTATTTTTAGCGATAATAATCATCGTGAGATGTACTAAGAATTAATTGGCGTTAGCCGCTAAGATCTTTTTAGCATTGGCTTTCAGCGTTGGTTGCTCTAAAATATCGTACGCTTTAATCATTACTTTTAATGCACCGGTACGTGATTCTGTATCCGCAAAATTATCGATAATGTGTTGTGCTCGTTGGATCGCTGCGATGTAAGCCTTACGTTTCATGTAATATTCTGCGGCAGATAACTCATAACGCGCTAGGCGACTTTTAATCGAAATCGCACGTTTCTGCGCATCAGCAACATACTCACTTTGTGGGTAGCGCTTGATTAAGCGAGTGAAGTCATTGAAGGCCGCATTTGCATAACTTGGGTCTCGATCTGAACGATCTATATTAAAGAGGTCATGAAATAGGTTATAATCCGCGCCCATATTGGTAAGTCCACGCATATAGTAGACATAATCAATGTCTTTATGGCTTGGATTTAAGCGAATAAAGCGATCTATATTGGCCAATGCCTGCGCAGTGTCACTATTCTTGTAGTAAGCATAGATCAAGTCTAGTTGCACTTGCACTGTGTGCGGGCCAAATGGGTAACGCGTATCAAGCGCTTCAAGCGTTTCAATTGCGGAAACAAAATTACCCGCTTGTAACGATTGTTGAGCGGTGCTGTACAGCGCGATGGCTGGTTTGTCGGGTACAGTTGGTTCTGTTCTTGAAGAACAACCAGTTGCCACAACCAGTGCGAGCGATAAACTTATTGCTAATTTTATTGATTTTTTCATTAGGTTGGATTTATTCCAAATGGCTTAATGCGAAAATAGTTATGTAGCCAATATGCTACAGCAAAATAAAAGGCTAAAATAGCCTGAATCCTGTAATTATACTGAAAATTAGGACCGAAGAGGGTCCCTGCTACCTATGAGCCAACATATAGAACTTTCTGCCGTTGTTGCAGAACACCAAGTCGGTCAACGCTTAGACCAAGTTTTAGCCGAGATGTTCCCAGATTATTCTCGTACACGTCTGAAAGAATGGATTCTTGCAGGATTTGTTAACTTAAATGGCAACGTTGTCGTTAAAGCACGTGAAAAAATGCAATACGGCGATAAAATTATCTTAAACGCAGAAGTTGACGAAGAAGTGCGTTACGAGCCACAAGATCTACCACTTAATATCGTGTATGAAGACGATGACATTCTTGTTATCAACAAACCAGCGGGGTTTGTTGTGCATCCAGGTGCAGGTAACCCAGATGGCACAGTGCTTAATGCATTGTTATTCCATTATCCAGACATTATTGACGTGCCACGTGCTGGTATTGTTCACCGTCTCGATAAAGATACCACGGGTTTGATGGTGATTGCGAAAACAATTCCCGCCCAAACGCATTTAGTCACGGCGCTACAGGCCCGTCGTATTACGCGTGAATACGAAGCGGTTGTATCAGGTACTATGACGGCAGGTGGTTTTGTTGATGAACCAATCGGTCGTCACGCCACTAAACGTACGCAAATGGCTGTTCGTCCATTGGGTAAACCAGCAAAAACACATTACCGTGTTGCTGAGAAATACCGTGCGCATACGTTATTAAGACTGCGTCTTGAATCAGGCCGGACTCACCAAATTCGTGTACACATGACGCATATTATGCATCCTATCGTTGGTGATACTGTGTATGCGGGGCGTCCAAAGCCACCAAGCAATGCAACGGATACATTGGTCTTAGCACTGCGTGGTTTCGGTCGTCAGGCGCTACATGCACGTATGCTGAAATTAGAGCACCCAGTAACAGGCGAAATGATGATGTGGCGCGCAGAACGTCCGTCGGATATGAATACTTTAATTCATATCCTACGTGAAGATACCGCGTTAAACATGGTTGATGATTACATTAGTTAAGCATTGATGATGCCTCGTTTGATTCAACCCAACTGGCCAGCGCCAAGCAATGTTAAGGCGCTAAGCACGACTCGTGAGGGTGGTGTCAGTCATGTGCCCTATGCAGGGCTAAATTTAGGTCTGCATGTGCAAGATGATAGTCAGGTGGTATGGCAAAATAGGCAGTTGTTAATAATAGCGGCTAATTTGCCACAACAGCCTTATTGGTTGAATCAAACGCACAGTACGACAGTTGTTAGTCTAGTGGGGCAATCCCACCATGCCGAGCAACTTACCGCTGCTGATGCGTCTGTCACTCACATGACGGGGCAAGTTTGTTTAGTGATGACAGCGGACTGTTTACCGCTCTTAATTTGCGATAAAGCGGGCTCGCAAGTCGCCGCTATTCATGCCGGTTGGCGTGGTTTACTCGATGGTATTATTGAGAACACCCTTGCTAAACTGACCGCACCACCCGATGATTTATTAGTCTGGTTAGGTCCAGCAATTAGCCAAGCGCATTTTCAAGTAGGTAGTGAAGTACGTGATGCCTTTATAGCACATGATCCGCAAGCAAGCTGCGCTTTTATTGCCGACGGTGATAAATGGCTTGCTGATTTATATGTATTAGCGCGTCAACGTCTCCAAGCGCTAACCGTTAAGGCGGCTGATGTTTACGGTGGTGACCACTGTACTTACCGTGAAATTGATTTATTCTATTCTTATCGACGAGATCACCAAACAGGTCGCCAAGCAAGTTTGATTTACCTTGAAATTCAATAAATAATCCCCATATAATAATTATGGGTTTTAGTGCTTTACTGCATATCCCCAAACTAATTAAACGACTATAATTATTCCGTTTTCATTAACCGTAAATAATCACATGATTATGTAGCTTACCTACATAACACGCTTGCACCTGTTTTTTCTCAAGACTGATAGGACATTGTTATGCGCTTAGATCAACTTACCACCAAATTCCAAATGGCTATTTCTGATGCGCAGTCACTTGCACTGGGTAAAGATAATCAATTTATCGACCCTATTCACTTGATGACCGCGTTATTAAATCAAGACCACAGCTCTATTCGCCCATTATTGACCGCGGCCGCTATTGATGCCAATGCATTGCGCTGGCAATTAGCGGATGAGTTAGATCGCTTACCACAAGTGCAAGGTACGCAAGGCGATATCCAATTATCGTCAGCCTTGAATATGTTATTAAACTTATGTGATAAGTTTGCCCAAAAACGTAAAGATAAATTTATTGCTTCCGAGATGTTTGTCCTTGCTGCGGTTGAAGATAAAGGCCGCTTAGGGCAATTATTACGCAAAGCAGGGGGGTCGCGTAAGCTCGTCGAAGAAGCGATTGATGTGATCCGTGGTGGAGACAAAGTGAATGACCAAGGCGCAGAAGAGCAACGTGAAGCGTTAGCCAAATATACCTTAGATCTGACCGAACGTGCTGAAGTCGGTAAGCTTGATCCTGTGATTGGCCGGGATGACGAGATCCGCCGTGTGATCCAGGTATTACAACGCCGGACTAAGAATAATCCGGTATTAATTGGCGAGCCCGGGGTTGGTAAAACTGCGATTGCCGAAGGTTTGGCACAGCGTATTGTGAATGGCGAAGTACCGGAAGGTTTAAAGAATAAACGGGTATTATCACTGGATATGGGGGCCTTGATTGCGGGGGCCAAATACCGTGGTGAATTTGAAGAACGGTTAAAATCAGTGATCAAAGAACTAGCGCAAACCGAAGGCCAAACGATTCTGTTTATTGATGAGCTACATACCATGGTCGGCGCTGGTAAAGGTGAGGGCGCGATGGATGCCGGCAATATGCTAAAACCGGCATTAGCCCGAGGTGAATTACATTGTATGGGTGCGACTACCCTTGATGAATACCGTAAATATATTGAAAAAGATGCGGCACTGGAACGTCGTTTTCAAAAAATATTGATTGAAGAGCCAAGTGTTGAAGACACCATTGCCATCTTACGTGGTTTAAAATCACGCTATGAACTACATCATAATGTTGATATTACCGATCCCGCGATTGTGGCGGCGGCGACCTTATCTCACCGTTATATTTCCGATCGTCAATTGCCCGATAAAGCCATTGATCTGATCGATGAAGCGGCATCGTCTATTCGTTTACAAATGGACTCAAAACCAGAAGCGTTAGATAAATTAGAACGTCGTATTATCCAACTTAAAATTGAGCGGCAAGCGCTAGAAAAAGAAGATGACTCGGCCAGTATTAAACGTTTATCGACGATTGCTGAGGAATTGGCTGAGAAGCAAGATAAGTTTAACGAATTGGATGAGGTTTGGCGGACTGAAAAAGCCGCGCTTTCTGGTACTAAACACATTAAATCAGCATTAGATAAAGCCCGTGTTGAATTGGATATGGCCAGACGTGCCAGCGATTTAAATAAAATGTCTGAACTGCAATACGGCACGATCCCGATGTTAGAAAAACAATTGGATTTAGCTGCGCAAGCAGAAATGCAAGACATGACCTTATTAAAGCATAAGGTAGGTGAAGCTGAGATCGCCGATATTTTATCGCGTTGGACCGGGATCCCGGTACATCGCATGCTGGAAGGGGAAAAAGAAAAACTGCTGGCGATGGAAGATAACTTACATCAACGGGTGATTGGTCAAGCCGAAGCGATCAGCGTGGTATCTAATGCGATACGCCGCAGCCGTGCAGGGTTGGCTGATCCAAACCGTCCGATGGGATCTTTTTTATTCATGGGGCCAACGGGTGTCGGTAAAACTGAAGTATGCAAAGCCTTAGCTGATTTTATCTTTGATTCAGACCAAGCCATGATCCGTCTTGATATGTCTGAATTTATGGAGAAGCATTCTGTTGCTCGTCTGATTGGTGCGCCTCCTGGTTATGTCGGTTATGAAGAAGGCGGTTACCTGACCGAAGCGGTACGTCGTAAACCATATTCAGTGATCTTACTCGATGAGATTGAAAAAGCCCATCCCGATATTTTTAATATTTTATTACAAGTGTTGGATGATGGTCGCTTAACGGATGGTCAGGGACGAACCGTTAATTTCCGTAATACGGTGATCATTATGACATCTAACTTAGGCTCGGATATCATTCAAGAAGAGTATGGGAAGCATGACTATAATACGGTAAAGTTACGCTTGTTAGAGTTGCTTGGACAAAGCTTCCGTCCCGAGTTTATTAACCGTATCGATGATATCGTGGTATTCCATCCACTCGGGCGTAGTCACATCGAGAAAATTGCCGTGATCCAGTTAAAATCGTTAGAAGCGCGATTAAAACAATTGGGTTATAGTTTATCGATCACCGCCGATGCCTTAGCTAAATTAGCCGATGCGGGATTTGATCCGTTGTTTGGTGCCAGACCGCTAAAACGGGTATTACAGAAACAAGTCGAAAACCGTTTAGCTAATGCTATTTTGGCCGGCGATGTGGTCCCTGGCAAACAGATTAAGATAAGTGTGGTTGATGATGAGTTAAGCATCAGTCAATAAACGTGTTACTAGACGAATAATGAAAGCAGCCCTGTATTCAGGGCTTTTTTTCGTCTAGAGATTAATTGTTAATCATTCGAACTGCCTTATAGGTTTTTGTTGAAGTTAACCGTGCTAATATTTGCATGTTTGTAGTGTTTAATGCTGCGAACTATCCATACTAAGTTCGGATGAAGGTAGCAGGAGAGTGGTCAATGTGCCCGCCGAAGAAGTAAATCTTTCAGGCGCTTTATTTCGCAAGAAAAAGCATGGACTGTTACTGGACGAGCCTCTGGAGAGATCCATTAAATTGGACGCCGAAGGAGCAAATCGACAATGTCGTTGAAACTCTCAGGTACAAAGGACAGAGGATAGGATTATTTTTTTTGCGTACTTTCACGTCTGCTTTTTACTGTGGCTTTTGCTGTGGTTTTTTTGCTTCGTTTACCCATCTTGAATAATTACATCCTCCTCAGATTCACATTCTCGAGGAATGATTTTTAATGCACTATTTACAATTAACCGTACTACAATCTGTACTACCAGACCCCGTCGATTTACCACTACAGTCTTATTTACTGCAATCGATAGTCAATTTTTTCTCACAACCATTACAAAATATCCTGCAAAGCATCGATCATTTTATTTGGGGGCCGCCCTTATTATTACTCTTGGTCGGCACCGGTATGTATCTCACTTTACGTTTAGGCTTTTTACAAATCACCAAATTACCGTTAGCGCTAAAATACCTGTTTTCAGGGGATAAAAATGATCACGATCGACATAATAACAAGCAAGGTGATATCAGTAGCTTTGCGGCGTTATGTACCGCACTTTCTGCCACCATCGGTACCGGTAATATTGTCGGTGTTGCCACGGCGATCAAGATGGGTGGTCCCGGCGCATTGTTTTGGATGTGGGTGGCGGCCTTTTTTGGCATGGCGACTAAATATGCCGAATGTTTGTTGGCGGTGAAATACCGCGTTGTTGATGAACAAGGCCAAATGGCGGGCGGCCCTATGTATTATCTCGAACATGGTTTGGGTAGTCGTTGGTTAGCGAAAGCTTTTGCCTTGTTTGGTATTGGTGTGGCGTGTTTTGGTATTGGTACTTTCCCACAAGTGAATGCCATTACTGACGCCGTGCAGATCTCGTTTAATATTCCGGTGTGGTTATCTGCGGCAATACTGACGGTATTAGTCGCTATGGTGACCTTAGGTGGTATTCGCTCTATTTCAGCTATTGCCCAGCGTACCGTGCCATTGATGGCGGTAGGTTATGTATTGGCCTCCTTGTTGGTTCTATTATTTAATATCGAGGCGGTACCAGATGCCATCGCCTTAGTGATCAGCAGTGCTTTTACCCCAACTGCGGCAACTGGCGGGTTCTTAGGCGCGACAGTGATGCTCGCAATCCAAAGTGGTGTGGCACGTGGTGTGTTTTCTAATGAGTCAGGCTTGGGCAGTGCGCCGATTGCCGCTGCGGCAGCAAAAACAGATTCTTGTGTAAAACAGGGGCTGATTTCAATGACTGGGACCTTCTTCGATACCATCATTATTTGTACTATGACCGGTCTGACCTTAGTGTTAACGGGCGTATGGAGTGGTGAGACATCGGGTGCTGCAATGACGACGTTAGCCTTTGAGCAAGGTTTGTCACCGCTAATCGGCCAATACGTGATCACCTTAGGCCTCGTGTTTTTCGCCTTTACCACTATTCTCGGCTGGAACTATTATGGCGAACGTTGTGTGCAATATCTGTTTGGTCAGAAAGGCATTAAACCGTACAAGTATTTTTATATATTGCTGGTGGCTGGTGGCGGATTCTTACACTTGGATCTTATTTGGATCCTAGCGGATATTGTTAATGGCTTAATGGCGATCCCGAACTTAATTGGTTTGATTGGTCTACGTCATGTGGTGATTGCCGAAACCAAATTATTTTTTGATAAACTAACGCTAGAACAGCAAACCGTATAGCGATGATGTGGAGGCAATAAGATGCTGTTTTGTTATTGTCTCTCGTCGGTCTATCAATGACCGCGATAATTAAGAGAAATTGATTTAATCCATGAGTCCATGATTAAGTGCATATTGGATCAATTCGGCACTGGTTTTTGCATTGACTAATTTCATGATTGAATATTTATGAAATTCGACAGTGCGCGGGGAAATAAACAGTTCATCTGCGACTTGACGGGCTGATTTACCTTGCGCTAATAACCGTAATACACTGATTTGACGAGAAGACAACTTGGGTTTGTCGGTATCTACTGTGATCGAAGTAGAAATATATGTCCCACCATTGAGTACTTGGTTTACTGCTTCGATGAGGCTTTCGCTGGCTTCATGTTTTAATACATAACCTTTTGCGCCCGCGGCTATCGCACCTTCGGCATATTCTTGTTCATCATGCATGGTGAGACAGATGATTTTTAAATGTTTATTAATCCGTTTTAATGTCGCTATGGCAGCAATACCGGTCATGTCTGGCATGCTAATATCGGTGATTACTAAATCTGGTTGATGCTGTTTGACAAGTTCCACCAATTCTAAGCCATCTTTGGCAATCGCTAAAATCTGATGTTCAGGTTGTAAAATACTGGCAATGCCTTGTGCCACAATCAGATGATCGTCGGCTAAAATTATATTACTCATAATATTCCTTTATGGTAGGGATCATTATATCGACGATAAAACCGCCATCTTCAGGAGAGGTGAACGTGGCAGTACCATTAAACAATTGGGCACGTTCTTGAATACTGATTAAACCGAGACTGCCTATATTCTCTGTAAGGGTGAGATCACAGCCAATGCCATCATCGATAATTTGAAAGTGTAAATTGCCTTGCTCTGCTTGTAATAAGACAAAGACTGCAGAGGCTTGCGCATGCTTGGCAACGTTGTTTAATGCTTCTTGTAATATGCGATACAGATTTAGGGATAGCTCTTTGTTAACCGCGGGAATAGGGTCGAACAAGGTTTGAATATCAATATCTTTGATGGCAGATAAGCGTCGGCATTCGGCTTTAAGTGCGACGATCAGCCCTAAATCTTCTAATATCGCCGGGTGTAACGAGCGTGACAAAGCTTGCATATCTTTGGCAAGATCTTGGATCTCGTGATGTAATACGCAGGCTGATTTTTTATCGTCGGCATCGGTTAAACGATTGGTTAGCGACGAGGCTTTGATGGTTAATAGCGCCATGCGCTGGGAAAAGTTGTCATGCAGTTCACGGGATAACATACGGCGTTCGGTTTCTTGGCTATCCATTAGATGTCGTGATAATAATTCGAGTTTCTGATTTTTATGTTGCAGCTTTTCCCAATAAGCATAACGCTCGAAGGTGGCCGCGAGGAGCTGACCAAAACTGCGGACTCGGGTGATGGTGTCTTCTTGCCATTGTGCTGGCTCGATATAACGACTCGCGGCAATGCTCCCCCAAATACGCCCGCGCACACGAAGGGGCACGACAATATGCGCAATGATCCCTTCCATTTTTTGGATTATGAATTCATCATGATTGATAACATCGAGCAGATTACCTTCGGCAATAATGGGTTCGCCTTTACTGATCTGCTCCAGATAAGGTGAGTAGAGTCCTTGTGCCGGTAACGAAATGGGCTGGTAACCGGGCGCCGCAACAGCCAGTGCACCTTCAAAACGGTTATCTACAGTTAAGCGAACCAACGACATGCGCTGAGCTTGGATATAAGGTAAAAAAGCAGTTAGCGAAGACTCAATAGCACTCAGTAAGTCGGCGGTATCGCTTTCCAATAACCAATTTGATACCTCAATGGTAAATTGTTCGATACTCAAGCCCGCCGCATTTATCTTTGGCAGTTCTCGCATAGGTATAGTCCTCATAGGGTGTTAGTTATTCGTCACTGTTTCATTTCCACAATATATTATTAGCCTGATGCAGGTGATTTGGCTATTAAAAATTAGTAAATAGGGTTAAATCTAGCAATTTTACGAGTACTTTTTGCTTCCTTACTTGATTAAAATAAAATTATTAAAATTCGTTCCTAATGATTTAATTTAGGAATAATTCAGCGAGGAGTTAACCTGTGAGTTTAATATCTATGCCTTTTGTGGGCACTGGCTTTGATACGGGATTACATATTGTTGCTGCTGTAGTGCTTATCGCGACGGTGGCTGCTGCAGGGATTGCTTTTTGGAAGTTTCATGAGGTACCTATTCACCAAGCTCATAAAAATAGCCATCAACAATTAACCTTGATCACCACCTTAACTTGGGTTGGATTTATTTGGCATTGGGTGTGGGTACTTGCGGTGATTATTGCGTTTGTGGACGCGGAACAAGCCATTGCCAAAGTACGTGATATTTGGAAATCAGAGAGGGATAGCGCATGTTAGAAGGGTTAGCTGTCTGGGCATTCCTTATTTATCTACTGCGTTTAGTGGGTATGCCGTGGAATAAATATTCTAAGAGTTTTGCTTATATTGGTGGCTCTGCGTGGTTACTGTTTGTTTGGGTTGGTCTAATTACGTATACACCGATGGATTTGTCCGGTGGCTCATTAGTGCAGTCGCCACATATTCAGTTACGTCCCGGTTCAACGCAAGTGACCGGCAATATTAAAACGCTCCATGTTAAACCTAATCAAACTGTCACCAAAGGTCAGCTTATTTATGAACTAGAGGATCAGGTTTATCAGATCGCATTAAACAAGTCGGCTGCACAAGTACAGAGTGCCGAAGTTGCACTCGCATCAGCATTAGATGATGTGCGGATTAATGAGTCTAAATATGCAATTGCCAATCAAGACATCGCCATTAATGTCGATCAACAAACTGAAATAAAAGTGGACTTGAGTTGGAAAAGTACGACGTTAAAGCGTTATATTGATCAAAATAAAGTCGCTGCATTTACCATTACCGAAAGTAAGTTAGATGAACAGAAAACGGCTGTGAAAATTGCTAAAGCAAAATTAACCGTACTGCAATCACAAGCTGAAAAACTCATCCTTAACGCCCAGCAAGCACTGCTTAATACCAGTAAAACTGAACATGCTGTGAATAGCCGTAAAGCGGATTTAGCCAACCAAACCGCAGTCTATGCCCAGGCACAGTGGAATTTAGATAATACGCTGATATATGCACCTGCTGATGGTTACTTAACTAACTTTATTATTCGCGAAGGTCAATACATAGGTGCAATGCCACGTATTCAAATGTATACCAATGAAAAATACGTATTAATGCGTGTCAATCATCAAGCCATTCGTAATATTGAAGTTGGTCAAGCGGCTGAATTTGCTTCTGCTGTGTATCCGGGACATATCTTCTCTGCGGAAGTTGAAGGTATCATTGAAGCGACGGGCGAAGCACAAGGAACATTACTTGCTAGAGAAACATCAGTGAGAGCAACTACTGCACAAAATGTGCAGAACAAACATCACTTTGTTCGCTTAAAGCTAATTGAAACTGAAGGGTATGATATGCCGGTGGGTGCTGTAGGTTTAGCCTGGATCAGCGGTGCAAAACCTGTTGCATTCCTTGGTTTCTTAGATGTTATTCGCGGTATTATTATTCGGATGAAATCTCAAATTTACTACTTCTACGCCATGTAGTCTTTAGACCTGCACTGTATTATTCGCTACAAAGACATAAGAATATTGCACATAAATATGAAATTTGAGATCTGCGTTAAATTATAGAGTGGGCTCTGTGTTTCTCGTTAACCTATACTCAATTGGTGGGATCATAGGAGATGGATTTTAGCTATGTATAAAGACGTGATTAAGTTTTGGTTTGAAGACATTAACCCAGCCAAGTGGTGGATTAAAGATAGCGAGTTTGATCAGACAATTTTAACTCGTTTTAGTGAATTGCATCAGCGTGCTGTTGCGGGGGAATTATTCCATTGGCGTCGCAGTGCTGAAGGGCGGTTAGCTGAAATTATCATTTTGGATCAGTTTTCGCGAAACATGTTTCGTGATACACCGCGCGCATTTGTGTATGACAGTATGGCGTTAGTACTTGCTCAGGAGGCGATAGCTTTTGGTGCGGATAAAGAACTCTCGCAGTTGCAATGTAGTTTTCTGTATTTACCTTTTATGCACAGCGAATCTGCCATAATCCATCAACAAGCGGTATTTTTATATCAAGGTAATGATATTCAAACTAACCTTGATTTTGAATTGCAACATCAAGCGATTATCGAACAGTTTGGCCGTTATCCGCACCGTAATACTATTTTAGGTCGAAAATCGACAGTCGAAGAACGGGCGTTTCTCGATACGCCTGGCTCAAGTTTCTAGTTTCTAGGTCTAGTAGGCAAAGATACTTAATATCTGCTGCACTTGTGTGGATACCTGTTGTTGTGCTGATTGAGTTTTATGGCGGGTATCTTCACTGTGATTCTTCAGCGCGGTTCTTGCTTTACGTTATCGAGCAGTTGATTAAAGTGCAGGGAGATTAACCATTATATCTACCATTATATGGCGCCGTATTTGGTGATGAACGGGGATTGTGTTCCTTATAAAGATGGTTATTGCCATTATGCACTAGTTAAAAGTCTTAAAATAGCGCTTTTTGCACGTTTTTTAGTCGAATTCAATAAAATAGTCATCAATTTTAGTAAAACACTTGCCAATGAACCCCCGATCTCTATAATCAACCCCACTGACACGGCAACAGCCGCTCAGTATGCTCTTTAACAATTTATTCAAGCAATCTGTGTGAGCACTTGCAGAGATATAATGACCAAATATTATATCAATGTAATTGTGAACATAAACTTAAATCGAAAGATTTATAGTTTTATAAACAATAGAACTTCGGTTTTATTGTTGAAGTACAGAATTCATTGAGCCGACTTAATTGCTTAGGCAATTAGTCAAAAACTTTTAATTGAAGAGTTTGATCATGGCTCAGATTGAACGCTGGCGGTAGGCTTAACACATGCAAGTCGAGCGGAAACGAAGAATAGCTTGCTATTCTGGCGTCGAGCGGCGGACGGGTGAGTAATGCTTGGGAATCTGCCTAGTCGAGGGGGACAACAGTTGGAAACGACTGCTAATACCGCATACGACCTACGGGTGAAAGGGGGCCTCTTCTTGAAAGCTCTCGCGACTAGATGAGCCCAAGTGGGATTAGCTTGTTGGTGAGGTAAGAGCTCACCAAGGCGACGATCCCTAGCTGGTCTGAGAGGATGATCAGCCACACTGGAACTGAGACACGGTCCAGACTCCTACGGGAGGCAGCAGTGGGGAATATTGCACAATGGAGGAAACTCTGATGCAGCCATACCGCGTGTATGAAGAAGGCCTTAGGGTTGTAAAGTACTTTCAGCGAGGAGGAAAGGTGGTGACTTAATACGTTATCACTGTGACGTTACTCGCAGAAGAAGCACCGGCTAACTCCGTGCCAGCAGCCGCGGTAATACGGAGGGTGCGAGCGTTAATCGGAATTACTGGGCGTAAAGCGCATGCAGGCGGTTTGTTAAGCGAGATGTGAAAGCCCCGGGCTCAACCTGGGAACTGCATTTCGAACTGGCAAACTAGAGTTCTTGAGAGGGTGGTAGAATTTCAGGTGTAGCGGTGAAATGCGTAGAGATCTGAAGGAATACCAGTGGCGAAGGCGGCCACCTGGCAAGTAACTGACGCTCAGATGCGAAAGCGTGGGTAGCAAACGGGATTAGATACCCCGGTAGTCCACGCCGTAAACGATGTCTACTCGGAGTTTGGTTCCTTGAGAACTGGGCTCTTAAGCTAACGCATTAAGTAGACCGCCTGGGGAGTACGGCCGCAAGGTTAAAACTCAAATGAATTGACGGGGGCCCGCACAAGCGGTGGAGCATGTGGTTTAATTCGATGCAACGCGAAGAACCTTACCTACTCTTGACATCCATAGAACTTTCCAGAGATGGATTGGTGCCTTCGGGAACTATGAGACAGGTGCTGCATGGCTGTCGTCAGCTCGTGTTGTGAAATGTTGGGTTAAGTCCCGCAACGAGCGCAACCCTTATCCTTATTTGCCAGCACGTAATGGTGGGAACTCTAAGGAGACTGCCGGTGATAAACCGGAGGAAGGTGGGGACGACGTCAAGTCATCATGGCCCTTACGAGTAGGGCTACACACGTGCTACAATGGCGCATACAAAGGGCTGCAAACCAGCAATGGTAAGCGAATCCCACAAAGTGCGTCGTAGTCCGGATTGGGGTCTGCAACTCGACCCCATGAAGTCGGAATCGCTAGTAATCGTGAATCAGAATGTCACGGTGAATACGTTCCCGGGCCTTGTACACACCGCCCGTCACACCATGGGAGTGGGCTGCACCAGAAGTCATTAGCTTAACCTTCGGGAGGGCGATGACCACGGTGTGGTTCATGACTGGGGTGAAGTCGTAACAAGGTAGCCCTAGGGGAACCTGGGGCTGGATCACCTCCTTACGTAAAGTTGTTAATTTTTGTAAGTGCCCACACAAATTGCTTGAATAGAAAGTTGAAAAGTATGTCTTACTCATCGTAAGACGCGAGAAAGCAAAGATAAACAATACAATGTTTATCTTTGCTTTTTAGCAAATTGCTCTTTAAAAATTTGGAAAGCTGAATAAATAAAGAAGTTCTTAAAACACGTTATTGCTTTGGCAATAACAATAGAGTGTTCTTGAGTATTCTTGAGGCGAAAAAAACTAGATAATACCTAGTTATTTCAATTGTACGGTCGACTTTAGATTGTATGGTTAAGTGACTAAGCGTATACGGTGGATGCCTAGGCAGTCAGAGGCGATGAAGGACGTGTTAATCTGCGTTAAGCTGTGGGGAGTTGATAAAAAGCATTGATCCACAGATGTCCGAATGGGGGAACCCACCTTACTTTGTAAGGTATCGTAACGTGAATACATAGCGTTACGAAGCGAACCGGGAGAACTGAAACATCTAAGTACCCCGAGGAAAAGAAATCAATAGAGATACCCTTAGTAGCGGCGAGCGAACGGGGTCTAGCCCTTAAGCAGTTTGGAAGTTAATGGAAGGCTCTGGAAAGTGCCACGATACAGGGTGATAGTCCCGTACATGAAAACGACCTTATTGTGAAATCGAGTAGGACGGCACACGTGATATGCTGTTTGAATATGGGAGGACCATCTTCCAAGGCTAAATACTACTGACTGACCGATAGTGAACCAGTACCGTGAGGGAAAGGCGAAAAGAACCCCTGTGAGGGGAGTGAAATAGAACCTGAAACCGTATACGTACAAGCAGTGGGAGCCTACTTTGTTGGGTGACTGCGTACCTTTTGTATAATGGGTCAACGACTTAATTTCAGTAGCAAGGTTAAGCGAATAGCGGAGCCGTAGGGAAACCGAGTGTTAACTGCGCGAATAGTTGCTGGGATTAGACCCGAAACCCGGTGATCTAGCCATGGGCAGGTTGAAGGTTGAGTAACATCAACTGGAGGACCGAACCGACTAATGTTGAAAAATTAGCGGATGACTTGTGGCTGGGGGTGAAAGGCCAATCAAACCGGGAGATAGCTGGTTCTCCTCGAAAGCTATTTAGGTAGCGCCTCGCGTCTAACTATTGGGGGTAGAGCACTGTTAAGGCTAGGGGGTCATCCCGACTTACCAACCCTTTGCAAACTCCGAATACCAATAAGTTCAATCGCGGGAGACACACGGCGGGTGCTAACGTCCGTCGTGGAAAGGGAAACAACCCAGACCGTCAGCTAAGGTCCCAAAGTGTATGTTAAGTGGGAAACGATGTGGAAAGGCTCAGACAGCCAGGAAGTTGGCTTAGAAGCAGCCATCTTTTAAAGAAAGCGTAATAGCTCACTGGTCGAGTCGGTCTGCGCGGAAGATTTAACGGGGCTAAACATACCACCGAAGCTACGGATGCAAAGACGTGTTCTTTGCATGGTAGAGGAGCGTTCTGTAAGCCGTCGAAGGTGAGTTGAGAAGCTTGCTGGAGGTATCAGAAGTGCGAATGTTGACATGAGTAACGATAATGGGGGTGAAAAACCTCCACGCCGAAAGACCAAGGGTTCCTGTCCAACGTTAATCGGGGCAGGGTGAGTCGACTCCTAAGGCGAGGCCGAAAGGCGTAGTCGATGGAAAACTGGTTAATATTCCAGTACTCGCTTATATTGCGATGGGGTGACGGAGAAGGTTAGGCTAGCATGGCGATGGTTGTCCATGTTTAAGGTTGTAGGCTGTGTGCTTAGGTAAATCCGGGCGCACTTAAGGCTGAGGACTGATGACGAGTCTCTACGGAGATGAAGTAGTTGATACCCGGCTTCCAGGAAAAACCTCTAAGCTTCAGATATAAGAGAATCGTACCCCAAACCGACACAGGTGGTTAGGTAGAGAATACTAAGGCGCTTGAGAGAACTCGGGTGAAGGAACTAGGCAAAATGGTACCGTAACTTCGGGAGAAGGTACGCCAATGATGGTGAAGGACTTGCTCCGTAAGCTATTGTTGGTCGCAGAGAAATGGTGGCTGCAACTGTTTATTAAAAACACAGCACTGTGCAAAATCGCAAGATGACGTATACGGTGTGACGCCTGCCCGGTGCCGGAAGGTTAATTGATTGGGTTAGACTTAGGTCGAAGCTCATGATCGAAGCCCCGGTAAACGGCGGCCGTAACTATAACGGTCCTAAGGTAGCGAAATTCCTTGTCGGGTAAGTTCCGACCTGCACGAATGGCGTAATGATGGCCACGCTGTCTCCACCCGAGACTCAGTGAAATTGAAATCGCTGTTAAGATGCAGTGTACCCGCGGCTAGACGGAAAGACCCCGTGAACCTTTACTATAGCTTGGCACTGAACATTGAACCTACATGTGTAGGATAGGTGGGAGACTTTGAAGCATTGTCGCTAGATGATGTGGAGTCGACCTTGAAATACCACCCTTGTACGTTTGATGTTCTAACGTAGGCCCCTTATCGGGGTTGCGGACAGTGTCTGGTGGGTAGTTTGACTGGGGCGGTCTCCTCCCAAAGAGTAACGGAGGAGCACGAAGGTTGGCTAAACATGGTTGGACATCATGTGGTTAGTGCAAAGGCATAAGCCAGCTTAACTGCGAGACAGACACGTCGAGCAGGTACGAAAGTAGGTCTTAGTGATCCGGTGGTTCTGAATGGAAGGGCCATCGCTCAACGGATAAAAGGTACTCCGGGGATAACAGGCTGATACCGCCCAAGAGTTCATATCGACGGCGGTGTTTGGCACCTCGATGTCGGCTCATCACATCCTGGGGCTGAAGTTGGTCCCAAGGGTATGGCTGTTCGCCATTTAAAGTGGTACGCGAGCTGGGTTTAGAACGTCGTGAGACAGTTCGGTCCCTATCTGCCGTGGGCGTTTGAGAATTGAGAGGAGCTGCTCCTAGTACGAGAGGACCGGAGTGGACGAACCACTGGTGTTCGGGTTGTCATGCCAATGGCATTGCCCGGTAGCTAAGTTCGGAACTGATAACCGCTGAAAGCATCTAAGCGGGAAGCAGGCCTCGAGATGAGTTCTCACTGGAGCTTTAAGCTCCCTGAAGGGCCGTTGGAGACTACAACGTTGATAGGCAAGGTGTGTAAGTGCTGTGAGGCATTGAGCTAACTTGTACTAATTACCCGTGAGGCTTAACCATACAAATTAAAGTATGATTAATTGAAATTTTGACTTAAGAATAGATTGAACGCACTATTTATCGCAAGATAGGTTTTAAAGACTTCTTTATTTATAGCTTTTCAGATTAACAATAGAAATTAATTTTCTTATAGAAAGCAAACCAGATTTGCTTGGTGACCATAGTGTTGCGGCCCCACCTGATCCCATCCCGAACTCAGAAGTGAAACGTAATAACGCCGATGGTAGTGTGGGGTCTCCCCATGTGAGAGTAGGGCATTGCCAAGCGCCAAATTAGAGAAAGCCGACATCATTACTGATGTCGGCTTTTTTGTGTCTGTAATTTATGGCTACAGGATTATACCAATTCCTTTTTTCGTAACCAACACCATACTTGCTCAATTGGATTTAATTCTGGTGAGTACGGGGGAATATGGATAATAGTTAGATTTTCAAATTCATTATCTAAATGTTGTTGATGCCAACTTGTTTGATCCATTATGACCACTGCGTGTTTACCTGGCTGCGTTGATGGTGAAATTAATTTGAGATGCTCATGCATATATTCCATATTACTGAATGGGGTTATCATGGCTTCTATTTTTCCGTTATTCACGCAGACAGCACCAAAAAGGTAGGCATATCCAAAATTTTGGTGCTGGACAACACGAGGTCTTGCGCCTTTTTCAGCCAATATTCGAAAGGTTGTATTATACTGGCCAAATCGTGCTTCATCCTGAAACCAGATTTCAACGTTTTTTAAAGCCACATGCCCGGGGATCTTAAGGATCGTTTCCATTGGGGATTTTTTTAAAAGTATCTTGAGCTTCCAATGGCTGTCGGGGATGCTTTGAACGTGTCGTGATCCAACTTAAGTTCAGTTCATGCAGCAAGTGATAGGTATTGATTTTTTGGTAAAGCACATCAAATTCACTTATTGACACTGGTGCGACTGACTTTTAAGCAATTTTATATTTCAGTTCTGCTTTTACCATCAACAAAATGTGAGACCACAAGTAAGCGAATTCGCATTTTGGTATTCGATGTTGAAGCAATGATTTTAGAAAAATTATGTACCTTCTTTTGAGACGCATATTAGATCATAAAATTAAAGGGATGGGTATTATTGCTCGTGCTAAATTACAAGCACCGCTCTGGTGTGATGAAACCTGGCGATAGACAATAGAACCCCGCTGTAGGCAGTTTTTATGTATTTAAGGCCATTTTTATTATTTGTTATAACGAAATAGTGGCTAATTTTTACATTAAGCAGTGTTTCGCGACTCTTTTTTCGTGAGCGACCTCATTATTCACGGGTAAAGTGTATTTATTTTGCGTATTTGTGGCGTTATTGATAGGTCGCGACTAGACTAAATAACCTTGGTCGTTACTTTTGTTATTGAGGTCAGCACGCAGTGGTTGTGTCGGTGTATCGAATACGCTGGAATTATCATCGTTCGTATGAATCGTGATCATTAATGTGCGTGTTATTGCTGGTTTTTTCTGCGTTAAATATTAAATCAATATAAGTGCATAAAATGGATTGCCAATGTGATCTAAATCCCTATAATGCATCTCACTGACACGGCGAACGTCGTTCAGTAAGGTGTTAAAAAGCAACTTCGGTTACTTTTTAAACGTCCTGAATAAAGCATGAATATGTGCTTGACTTCGAATTTGGTTTGCGTATAATACGCAGCCTGACTACGACGCAAGGCGTCAAGGTCAACGCTCTTTAACAATTTATTCAAGCAATCTGTGTGAGCACTTGCAGAGATATAATGACCAAATATTATATCAATGTAATTGTGAACATAAACTTAAATCGAAAGATGGTAGTTTTATAAACAATAGAATTTCGGTTTTATTGTTGAAGTACAGAATTCATTGAGCCGACTTAATTGCTTAGGCAATTAGTCAAAAACTTTTAATTGAAGAGTTTGATCATGGCTCAGATTGAACGCTGGCGGTAGGCTTAACACATGCAAGTCGAGCGGAAACGAAGAATAGCTTGCTATTCTGGCGTCGAGCGGCGGACGGGTGAGTAATGCTTGGGAATCTGCCTAGTCGAGGGGGACAACAGTTGGAAACGACTGCTAATACCGCATACGACCTACGGGTGAAAGGGGGCCTCTTCTTGAAAGCTCTCGCGACTAGATGAGCCCAAGTGGGATTAGCTTGTTGGTGAGGTAAGAGCTCACCAAGGCGACGATCCCTAGCTGGTCTGAGAGGATGATCAGCCACACTGGAACTGAGACACGGTCCAGACTCCTACGGGAGGCAGCAGTGGGGAATATTGCACAATGGAGGAAACTCTGATGCAGCCATACCGCGTGTATGAAGAAGGCCTTAGGGTTGTAAAGTACTTTCAGCGAGGAGGAAAGGTGGTGACTTAATACGTTATCACTGTGACGTTACTCGCAGAAGAAGCACCGGCTAACTCCGTGCCAGCAGCCGCGGTAATACGGAGGGTGCGAGCGTTAATCGGAATTACTGGGCGTAAAGCGCATGCAGGCGGTTTGTTAAGCGAGATGTGAAAGCCCCGGGCTCAACCTGGGAACTGCATTTCGAACTGGCAAACTAGAGTTCTTGAGAGGGTGGTAGAATTTCAGGTGTAGCGGTGAAATGCGTAGAGATCTGAAGGAATACCAGTGGCGAAGGCGGCCACCTGGCAAGTAACTGACGCTCAGATGCGAAAGCGTGGGTAGCAAACGGGATTAGATACCCCGGTAGTCCACGCCGTAAACGATGTCTACTCGGAGTTTGGTTCCTTGAGAACTGGGCTCTTAAGCTAACGCATTAAGTAGACCGCCTGGGGAGTACGGCCGCAAGGTTAAAACTCAAATGAATTGACGGGGGCCCGCACAAGCGGTGGAGCATGTGGTTTAATTCGATGCAACGCGAAGAACCTTACCTACTCTTGACATCCATAGAACTTTCCAGAGATGGATTGGTGCCTTCGGGAACTATGAGACAGGTGCTGCATGGCTGTCGTCAGCTCGTGTTGTGAAATGTTGGGTTAAGTCCCGCAACGAGCGCAACCCTTATCCTTATTTGCCAGCACGTAATGGTGGGAACTCTAAGGAGACTGCCGGTGATAAACCGGAGGAAGGTGGGGACGACGTCAAGTCATCATGGCCCTTACGAGTAGGGCTACACACGTGCTACAATGGCGCATACAAAGGGCTGCAAACCAGCAATGGTAAGCGAATCCCACAAAGTGCGTCGTAGTCCGGATTGGGGTCTGCAACTCGACCCCATGAAGTCGGAATCGCTAGTAATCGTGAATCAGAATGTCACGGTGAATACGTTCCCGGGCCTTGTACACACCGCCCGTCACACCATGGGAGTGGGCTGCACCAGAAGTCATTAGCTTAACCTTCGGGAGGGCGATGACCACGGTGTGGTTCATGACTGGGGTGAAGTCGTAACAAGGTAGCCCTAGGGGAACCTGGGGCTGGATCACCTCCTTACGTAAAGTTGTTAATTTTTGTAAGTGCCCACACAAATTGCTTGAATAGAAAGTTGAAAAGCATGTAAGAAATGCGATAGGACTGTAGCTCAGTTGGTTAGAGCGCGCCCCTGATAAGGGTGAGGTCGGTAGTTCAAATCTACTCAGTCCTACCAATCTTCTTACGAACTCTATGATGTGGGGCTATAGCTCAGCTGGGAGAGCGCCTGCCTTGCACGCAGGAGGTCTGCGGTTCGATCCCGCATAGCTCCACCACATCATGTTCTCAGGAAGAGACCAAAGTTAAATCTGCTTATGAATAGCAAACGAATTAACTTTGGTTTTTTTAACTCTAAAATTCAGAGTTAGAGACGAAAACTTTGCTTTTTAGCAAATTGCTCTTTAAAAATTTGGAAAGCTGAATAAATAAAGAAGTTCTTAAAACACGTTATTGCTTTGGCAATAACAATAGAGTGTTCTTGAGTATTCTTGAGGCGAAAAAAACTAGATAATACCTAGTTATTTCAATTGTACGGTCGACTTTAGATTGTATGGTTAAGTGACTAAGCGTATACGGTGGATGCCTAGGCAGTCAGAGGCGATGAAGGACGTGTTAATCTGCGTTAAGCTGTGGGGAGTTGATAAAAAGCATTGATCCACAGATGTCCGAATGGGGGAACCCACCTTACTTTGTAAGGTATCGTAACGTGAATACATAGCGTTACGAAGCGAACCGGGAGAACTGAAACATCTAAGTACCCCGAGGAAAAGAAATCAATAGAGATACCCTTAGTAGCGGCGAGCGAACGGGGTCTAGCCCTTAAGCAGTTTGGAAGTTAATGGAAGGCTCTGGAAAGTGCCACGATACAGGGTGATAGTCCCGTACATGAAAACGACCTTATTGTGAAATCGAGTAGGACGGCACACGTGATATGCTGTTTGAATATGGGAGGACCATCTTCCAAGGCTAAATACTACTGACTGACCGATAGTGAACCAGTACCGTGAGGGAAAGGCGAAAAGAACCCCTGTGAGGGGAGTGAAATAGAACCTGAAACCGTATACGTACAAGCAGTGGGAGCCTACTTTGTTGGGTGACTGCGTACCTTTTGTATAATGGGTCAACGACTTAATTTCAGTAGCAAGGTTAAGCGAATAGCGGAGCCGTAGGGAAACCGAGTGTTAACTGCGCGAATAGTTGCTGGGATTAGACCCGAAACCCGGTGATCTAGCCATGGGCAGGTTGAAGGTTGAGTAACATCAACTGGAGGACCGAACCGACTAATGTTGAAAAATTAGCGGATGACTTGTGGCTGGGGGTGAAAGGCCAATCAAACCGGGAGATAGCTGGTTCTCCTCGAAAGCTATTTAGGTAGCGCCTCGCGTCTAACTATTGGGGGTAGAGCACTGTTAAGGCTAGGGGGTCATCCCGACTTACCAACCCTTTGCAAACTCCGAATACCAATAAGTTCAATCGCGGGAGACACACGGCGGGTGCTAACGTCCGTCGTGGAAAGGGAAACAACCCAGACCGTCAGCTAAGGTCCCAAAGTGTATGTTAAGTGGGAAACGATGTGGAAAGGCTCAGACAGCCAGGAAGTTGGCTTAGAAGCAGCCATCTTTTAAAGAAAGCGTAATAGCTCACTGGTCGAGTCGGTCTGCGCGGAAGATTTAACGGGGCTAAACATACCACCGAAGCTACGGATGCAAAGACGTGTTCTTTGCATGGTAGAGGAGCGTTCTGTAAGCCGTCGAAGGTGAGTTGAGAAGCTTGCTGGAGGTATCAGAAGTGCGAATGTTGACATGAGTAACGATAATGGGGGTGAAAAACCTCCACGCCGAAAGACCAAGGGTTCCTGTCCAACGTTAATCGGGGCAGGGTGAGTCGACTCCTAAGGCGAGGCCGAAAGGCGTAGTCGATGGAAAACAGGTTAATATTCCTGTACTCACTTATATTGCGATGGGGTGACGGAGAAGGTTAGGCTAGCATGGCGATGGTTGTCCATGTTTAAGGTTGTAGGCTGTGTGCTTAGGTAAATCCGGGCGCACTTAAGGCTGAGGACTGATGACGAGTCTCTACGGAGATGAAGTAGTTGATACCCGGCTTCCAGGAAAAACCTCTAAGCTTCAGATATAAGAGAATCGTACCCCAAACCGACACAGGTGGTTAGGTAGAGAATACTAAGGCGCTTGAGAGAACTCGGGTGAAGGAACTAGGCAAAATGGTACCGTAACTTCGGGAGAAGGTACGCCAATGATGGTGAAGGACTTGCTCCGTAAGCTATTGTTGGTCGCAGAGAAATGGTGGCTGCAACTGTTTATTAAAAACACAGCACTGTGCAAAATCGCAAGATGACGTATACGGTGTGACGCCTGCCCGGTGCCGGAAGGTTAATTGATTGGGTTAGACTTAGGTCGAAGCTCATGATCGAAGCCCCGGTAAACGGCGGCCGTAACTATAACGGTCCTAAGGTAGCGAAATTCCTTGTCGGGTAAGTTCCGACCTGCACGAATGGCGTAATGATGGCCACGCTGTCTCCACCCGAGACTCAGTGAAATTGAAATCGCTGTTAAGATGCAGTGTACCCGCGGCTAGACGGAAAGACCCCGTGAACCTTTACTATAGCTTGGCACTGAACATTGAACCTACATGTGTAGGATAGGTGGGAGACTTTGAAGCATTGTCGCTAGATGATGTGGAGTCAACCTTGAAATACCACCCTTGTACGTTTGATGTTCTAACGTAGGCCCCTTATCGGGGTTGCGGACAGTGTCTGGTGGGTAGTTTGACTGGGGCGGTCTCCTCCCAAAGAGTAACGGAGGAGCACGAAGGTTGGCTAAACATGGTTGGACATCATGTGGTTAGTGCAAAGGCATAAGCCAGCTTAACTGCGAGACAGACACGTCGAGCAGGTACGAAAGTAGGTCTTAGTGATCCGGTGGTTCTGAATGGAAGGGCCATCGCTCAACGGATAAAAGGTACTCCGGGGATAACAGGCTGATACCGCCCAAGAGTTCATATCGACGGCGGTGTTTGGCACCTCGATGTCGGCTCATCACATCCTGGGGCTGAAGTTGGTCCCAAGGGTATGGCTGTTCGCCATTTAAAGTGGTACGCGAGCTGGGTTTAGAACGTCGTGAGACAGTTCGGTCCCTATCTGCCGTGGGCGTTTGAGAATTGAGAGGAGCTGCTCCTAGTACGAGAGGACCGGAGTGGACGAACCACTGGTGTTCGGGTTGTCATGCCAATGGCATTGCCCGGTAGCTAAGTTCGGAACTGATAACCGCTGAAAGCATCTAAGCGGGAAGCAGGCCTCGAGATGAGTTCTCACTGGAGCTTTAAGCTCCCTGAAGGGCCGTTGGAGACTACAACGTTGATAGGCAAGGTGTGTAAGTGCTGTGAGGCATTGAGCTAACTTGTACTAATTACCCGTGAGGCTTAACCATACAAATTAAAGTATGATTAATTGAAATATGACTTAAGAATACGATTGAACACGACTATTTATCGCAAGATAGGGTTTAAAGACTTCTTTATTTATAGCTTTTCAGATTAACAATAGAAATTAATTTTCTTATAGAAAGCAAACCAGATTTGCTTGGTGACCATAGTGTTGCGGCCCCACCTGATCCCATCCCGAACTCAGAAGTGAAACGTAATAACGCCGATGGTAGTGTGGGGTCTCCCCATGTGAGAGTAGGGCATTGCCAAGCGCCAAATTAGAGAAAGCCGACATCATTACTGATGTCGGTTTTTTTTGTGCCTGAAATTTGGGATGTACAGCAGCACAGATAAAATAGCCCTCTATTAGAACAAGATCAATAATCCCCCCCATTTATAGTTATTTTCTTGGTATTCGTTATTAATAATTGTTATGGTTAAATCTGTCGTTTACTTTCATTTGAAATCGTTTCGTAAGTAGCGTCGGCCATTTTTATCTAACTATAGCTTGTATTTTAGGAGTAATTAAATGACTACCTTGTATTTCATGCGCCATGCACAAAGTGAAGCGAATCTTGGTGATATCTTAGCATCGCAAATGGATTTTCCACTGACAGCGCAAGGACATAACGATGCTAAAGCCATTGCCAAAGAATTTCATCAGCAGCATAAAATTAACCAATTGATCGTATCTCCTCTGAGTCGTGCACAGCAAACCGCTGCGCCTTTTGCTGAATTATTTTCATTACCTGTTAATGATGAATCGCGTGTTATCGAGCAAGCACTCGGTAAGTATGCAGGTAAAACCTATGCAGAATTAGAGGATGAGCCAAACTATTGCCATGATCGCAGTCAGCGTTGGAGCTGGGTACCTGAAGAGGGTGGTGAATCATATGCAATGATTGTTGACCGACTACAGCCATTTTTTGCGGAACTATCTGTTGATGGTGATGATGCTATTTTAGTGATCAGCCATGCGGTGACTATGCGTATGATAAAGGCTATTTTAGCGAATATATTACCTGAGTATCCGCACGAAATTGCCCATAACGGTGAAGTTTGGAAGGTTGAATTTAAAGGTATTGGTCACGTACATGAGATCAAGTCACTGTTTTTTGGTAATAACAAAGAGCAGGTCAGTCGCGCTTAATACTGTAAATCCTCGCCCAAACAGGGCGAGGGAATCGTCGTATTATTTACTCTCTCACTTTGTCTAGTCTCTTTCCTTATTCATACTCACTTACCTATTGCAATACGCCTATTTTTCAGTGCAACTGATATTTAAGTTAAGACATTATTGATTCATTTAATATCAACCATGCATATGGACTTGTTTGAATTGTTTCGAACTCTTTCATTTAATTTGTTTTCGTAAATGAGTTGTTGATCAAAGAAAAATATATGTTGTTTGATAATATATCGGAAGTAACCGTAATCACTCGGAACTATTCGAAGGTTTTATTGTCAATAAGGCTCTATATATTATGAAAACTAAAAGTCAGAAATTATCTTTAATTACAGTATCTATATTAGCTGGACTGTCAGCATTTAATGCGAATGCTGAACTTGACCCAAGTGCCGCTATTAATGCGAGTGTAGCTGCTGTCGACTTATCAGATCTAGCTAAAAAAGCATTCTATGAGGATTCTTCTGTTAATTTACATTCTTTTTTGTATATTCGTGATCGAGAAAATAAGGTCGATGGTGAATATAAACCACAAATTGAAAACCAAACATTGCAGTTAGCACTCGATTATAATTCGGGTTACTTTAAAGATGTTATTGGTTTTGATCTTTGGACAAGTACTAACTTAAAGTTAGGTGATACGGTCGGTCAATCTGAAATCCTATTATATGATTATGACTGTAACGATGATGGTGCTGCTAATGATGCTTGTGAAAAAACCAATACTTCACTTAATGTCGCATCTGTTAAAGCTAAATTTGGCGATGAAGATGCCGGATTGGCGATGCGCGCAGGTTATACGCGTATTAATATCGGTACGATCCGTTCAAGTTGGGGGCTAAATCCTCATGCCTATCGTGGTGCTGAGGTGAAAGCTTCATTTGGTAAATTGCATTTTGGTTATGCATGGGCCGATCAGTTTAAAAATGATTGGTCAAGTAGCTTCAAGGATTTAACCACAAAATGGCATCAGGGTGAAGATAATATGTCTGGAGCGGAGAAAATTGAATTTATTCATACTGTTGGTGCTATTTATGAGTTAGATAAGGGTGTTATTGATGTTGGTTATGGTGAAGGTAAGGACTTCCGTAAAAACTGGCAAGTTTTAGTTAAATATGATGTTGCTCTAAGCCCAGCGACGACATTAAAAACGTCTGCGTTTTATCATGGAGGTAAATATATAGATGGTGATGTATCAGGAATAGAAAATGCATCGGCTGAAAGTTATGTGGGCTTGAATGCAGCGCTTAAAAAAGGCGGTTTTACAGCGAGTTTAGGTTACTCCCAAACAGATGCCCCCGATGCTAAAGACTATAATTTCCGCCTTACCGCTTGGGCTAACTCAGATCATCGTAATTTTTTACAAACGAAATCACAACTAGATGATTATACAGCCGATGGTACTAAAGCGATTAAATCGGGCTTAGATTATAACTTTTCAAGTTGGGGGATCCCTGAATTAAGTGCGGGAGTTAGTGCGAACTATGGCTGGAATGTAGTTACAGATGCTACGGCGGCTAAGGCTGATCGTACTTATGATGGCTCAATGTATTCGATTGATTATAATATTCGTTATAGCTTTTTGGACGGAGGTCTTAAAGGATTGAATATTAAATTCTACCCTGCTTATTTACGTACGAAAGATACAAATTATAAAGAAAGTCGTAATGATATGAAATTAATGTTCATTTATACTTATGGACTAAAATAGTCATTTGTATTCTTGACTACTACCGAGCTTCAGCGAGTTTAAGGATTAGCTGAAGTATCGGACTCGTTCTAATACTGGATAATTTCCATCCCTCCTTTCTGAAAGTGAATCCTAGTTTATTAACGCTATATTTTCAGTATCAACCTGATGAATTAGTTTTAGCTCTTATTACCATTTTACTTAACGATAAGCTTGACCCTATGGAATCAAAAAACCTCGCGAAGCAATATCCTGAACGAGTTAAAGAGATGAAAGCGGCGTTTTATCAGTGGATAAAAGCGAAGCCAAAACCACTGGCTTGGGGGGGTAAGTACCAAGTACTGACAGAATCAGCGAAACCTTAAATTAAATAATACGAATGGCGAAGTGACTCTACTGCGCCTTTTTTAGTTTTACCATTAGTTTTTCAACCGTCAACTTTCATTTTATAAGGAGAAATTGGTAATATGACCGTAAAAATAGTAGGAAAACCACGCCCAACGATTCCTTATGAACATCCAACATTAAGTATGCATTGGCACAATCTGAAGCAAAATGTGCAACGACAAATTATCAAGGGTGCACGGTATAGCCGACACGATGCAGCGCTGCAAGCGACATTTAGTAATGATGAGACTGGGTTAGCTTACCTTTGTGAACAACTTATGCGTTATGTTAGTGAGGCATTTGAGCATTATGCTGTGTGGGATTACAGCCACGCTTATTACCCAGGTCGACCGAGTCAGCAGTCAGCCCGCGTTGATGCGATGGAAGGTGTGAGTCGCGTATTACCAACTTTAGCTTCTTGGGTACATAATCGTCCAGTCCACGATAGCTGTATTCAGGGCTTGGACAATAAAGACATTGATGTGGCGGTGATCTTACGTCGTGCATTACTTGCTGGTACTAACCCGCTGCATAAGGGTTATTGGGGAGAGCTGAACGATTTTGATCAGCGTACTTGTGAAAGTGCCGACCTGGCATTAGCACTCTGGTTAAGTAAAAATGTGACCTGGGATCTGTTTACTTGCGCAGAGCAACAGCAAGTTATTCGCTGGTTTAAGCAAGTGAGTGCCGTTGAAACTGTAGATAATAATTGGCATTTATTTGCGCTAACGGTTGAGTTTGTGATCTTGTCATTAACCGGTGAAGATACTATTTCTCATGCTAAATTCGAGCGTATTAAAGAATTTCATGTTGGGGGGGGCTGGTTCCGTGACGGTGCCAAAGGAAATTATGATTTTTATAATGCTTGGGGTTTTCATTATTCCTTGTATTGGCTGCAGCAAATTATTCCTGATTATGATAGTGAATTTATCACTCAAACATTAGCGCAATTTAGTAATAGCTATCGCTATTTCTTCACCCCGGATGGTTTACCGTTATTTGGTCGCAGTGCTTGTTATCGCTTAGCAGCTGCGGCACCATTATTGGCTGCAGTGGATAGTCATGCTGGTGAAATACAAGTTGGTGAAGCAAAGCGCGCATTTGCAACGAACTTAAAATACTTTATTAGCCAAGGTGCAATGCGAAATGGGGCACCGACCCAAGGATTATTCGCTGATGATGCGCGTTTGATGGATAATTACAGTGGTCCAGCTAGCAGTTTCTGGTCGTTACGTGCACTGAATATTGCCTTTTATTGTGGTGATCGTATCGGACTGTGGGATGCGAAAGAAACACCGTTAATGGTAGAGCAAGGTGATTTTGAGCTGAATATTAAAGAGATCAATGCCAAGATTATCGGCGTCCAAGAGACGCAGGAAGTCGTGGTACTGTTTTTATCTGAGTATGTAATGGCGCAGACACCATTGACCCGTCGCTTAGAATCGCAGCGTTGGCAAGATAAAGTAATCGAAATGTTATTTGGTCGGGCCAGACGACCGAAAAATAACCTATTACGAAAAGGGGTGACTTGTTACAGCTCAAAAATGGCGCACTTATTTTAAGTGCTTATTTTTAGCCTAGGATTATAATTTTATTACTTTCATTGTTGTTAGCTGTTATTTTCATATTTAGCATTTACGTTTCAACTTTAAGAATTGCTTTCGTTACGTAAGAATAATCGTAACTGTTTTCATTTTTAAGCTATTTTTATACATTAAGTAGAGTATAATTTTACATAACTTGATTGGATGGACACACATCTATTTTCTCATATTTTTCTCGTTTTTTTTGAACTATATGAATAAATTGATCATCATATTACTTATTAAGTGATATTTTTATTTTTCGTAAATGTAAATGTAAATGTAAATGTAAATGTAAATATCGAAGCTATATGAAATAGATTGAAAGTTTGTGAAAGAGCTCAAAGGTTTTTGATATTGTTATTGCCCCTTTCGTTTTACGGTGTATTCTTCATGTGAAGCGAAACGAAAGGTTTTAATTAATTTTTAGTTTTGTTGGGAGACAAATTTTATGAAAAGTGCTGTCGAAAGGCGCATGGAAATCATCAATGTGGTTAACCGAGACGGTAAAGCCCGCGTTGAAGACCTTGCTGCACTATTTAATGTCTCTAGTGTCACTATTCGAAGTGACCTTAGTTTTTTGGAAAACAGTGGCTATGTGGTTCGTTCCCATGGTGCTGCCATTCCAAATACTGGGGTTGTTGCAGAGTTAACCGTGCATGAGAAACGTCGGCATAATCCCGACATTAAAACTCGGATTGGCCAAGCTGCAGCGAAACTTATTAGTAGCGGTGACACTATTATTCTAGATTCGGGAACTACTGCAAAAGAGATTGCCTCTAGCCTAAAATCAATTGGCAATGTAGTAGTTATGACCAATGGTCTGGATGTAGCGATGGAGTTAGCATCAGCACCTGGAATTGATGTGTTGATGCCCGGGGGTATTCTCCGTAAGAATGCACTTTCTTTTAGCGGCTCACAAGCAGAGCAAGGCCTGAAAAATTACTGTTTCGATAAGTTGTTTTTAGGGGTCGATGGTTTTGACTTACGTGCCGGAATAACTACACATAACGAACAAGAAGCAAGTCTTAATCGTTTGATGTGTGATATTTCTGAACAAGTGATTGCAGTTGCCGATTCCAGTAAGTTTGGTAAACGCAGTTGTCATATGATCCGCGAGTTCGGCAAAATTGATATATTAGTTACTGATTCAGGTATCCCGGATGAATATGTAGAAGGTCTCCGTGATATGAAAGTTGAAGTGATTATCGTCGAAAAAGAAAGTTGATCTCATAACTCCATAGCCACATTGCAGATGTTGACTGTGGAGTTATTTAATGAATACCCTTTTAAACTTAGTTAAGCGCCATAAAGCTGGCGAAAAAATCGGCATCTATTCTGTTTGTTCAGCACATTCTCTTGTCATTGAAGCAAGTTTAAAGCAAGCGCTGAGCGACAATTCTTTAGTGTTAATCGAAGCGACCTCTAATCAAGTTGATCAATTCGGCGGTTATACCGGGATGAAACCTGCTGATTTCCGTGAGTTCGTATTAAATAAAGCTGCAGAGCTTAACTTCCCTGCTGAAAAAATTATCCTTGGTGGTGACCATTTAGGTCCAAATCGCTGGCAAGGCCTTCCTGCTGAAGAAGCAATGGCAAACGCGGATGTGTTAATTGCCGCCTATGTTGAAGCTGGCTTCGAAAAAATTCACCTTGATTGCAGCATGTCTTGTGCTGATGATCCAATTCCACTTTCTGATGAAATTGTTGCTAGCCGTGCTGCACGTTTAGCTACTATCGCTGAAAAAACGGCTGTTAAAGCATTCGGTAAAAGTAATCTAGTCTATGTTGTCGGTACTGAAGTCCCGGTACCTGGCGGTGCGACTGAAGCGCTAAAAGAGTTAGACGTTACGTCACCCGCAGCGGCAAGAAAAACCATCGACTGTCATTATCAAGCATTTTCGGATGCGGGTGTTGCTAGCTGCTTGGACCGCATTGTTGGTCTTGTTGTTCAGCCAGGTGTAGAGTTTGATCACACCGGTGTTATCGACTACAACCGCGAAAAAGCGCAAGAGTTGAGTAAAGTTGTTGCTGATTATGACAATATGGTGTTTGAAGCCCATTCTACTGATTACCAAACTGATGCCGCGTATAAAGCCTTAGTTGAAGATCATTTTGCCATTCTAAAAGTTGGCCCTGCCTTAACATTCGCATTGCGTGAAGCATTATTTAGCTTATGTGCGATTGAAAACGAAATTTTTGCTCCAGAACAACGCTCTAATTTACGTGACGTGATTGAAGCTGAAATGCTTGCTGCACCAGCTTATTGGGAAAAATATTACCAAGGTACAGATGCACAACAAAGTTTTTCTCGTTGTTATAGCTTTAGCGACCGTATCCGTTATTACTGGCCAAATGCAAATATTATTGCAGCTCAAGCACAATTGTTCCGTAATTTGGAAGCAACTGGCATCGCTTTACCACTATTGAGCCAGTACTTGCCAGAACAATTCCGCGCCGTACGCGAAGGCCAAATCAGCGCCAAGCCTAAAGCATTGATTATCGATAAGATCCAACAAGTCATGCGCAGTTACGCAAAAGCCTGTATCTAAATTTGAATTAAAGGATAGAACAATGAGTAATTATTTAGGTTATAGCGTGGCAGAATTAGAGCAATTAAAAGGCTTCTGGACTGCGAAAGAGATCGAACAACAACCTGAATGCTGGCGTGAAACAAAAGCAATTTTAGAACAAAATAGCGCGATAATTAATGATTTTATGACACCGATTTTAGCGCATCGTGATTTACGTATTGTGTTAACAGGGGCGGGCACGTCAGCATTTGTTGGCCGTTCATTAAGCCCTATTTTAACGCAACAAACGCAGCGTCGCGTGGAAGCGGTATCAACGACAGATATCGTATCTAACCCATATCAATATTTTGCTGAAGATATACCTACACTGCTTGTTTCTTTTGCTCGTTCCGGTAACAGCCCTGAAAGTGTGGAAGCCGTGAATTTGGCCAATGAGTGTTTAAGCAACTGCTACCATCTTGTTTTGACTTGTAATAATGAAGGTCAGTTATATGTGGCAAGTAAAACCGATGACAAATCATTAGCGGTACTGATGCCAGCACAAACCAATGATAAATCGTTTGCAATGACTTCGAGTTTTTCTTCAATGATGCTGTCTGCTTTTTCGATATTAGGTATCGGCGAAAGAAAGATGAAAGATATCGAAAGTATTTGTAAGTATTCTGAGGCCCAGGTCAAAGAAATTAATAAATTTATCGGTACAATAGACAACACTGAAGTAAACAAGGTTATTTACTTAGGTAGCGGTGGTTTCAAAGGTATTGCAGAAGAGTCTGCATTGAAACTACTTGAATTAACGGCCGGTAAAGTGGTTATTAGTTTCGATTCTCCGCTGGGTTTTCGCCACGGACCAAAATCGATTGTCGATGATAAAACATTAATCTTTGTCTATATCTCGAATGACCCACAGACCCGTAAATATGATTTAGATTTATTAGCTGAATTACGCCGTGATGGTATTGCTAATAAAGTCATTGCAATAACAGCTCAACTTGATGATCAAGTGATTGCTGGTGATTACTGGCTGGCTGAAGATATGCAAGATGCAACGGATGCTGGATTGCTATTCTCTTACATCCTAGTTGCACAAATCTACGCATTCCATCTGTCAGTTAAGTTAGGCAATACACCTGATAACCCTTGTCCTACCGGTGAAGTTAACCGTGTGGTCCAAGGTGTAACGATTCATAAATTTAACAAATAAGTACAGGAATTTATTATGACATCTCCTAATATCGTTTGGACTCGCATTGATGAACGCCTACTACATGGCCAGATCCGCATTACCTGGGGTAAACACAGCGAAGCGAATCTAATTTTAGTTGCCAATGATGACGCTGCAGACGGTCCCAATGCGGCATTCATGCAAGCGGGTATGAAAGCCTCTGCGGGTGGTGAATACGCGGTGCGTTTCTTCTCAATCCAGAAAACCATTGATGTAATTGCCAAAGCATCAGCAAAACAAAAGATCTTTATCTTATGTAACAACCCAACTGATGTTGCTCGTTTGGTCGAAGGTGGTGTGCCAATCCTACATTGTAACGTGGGTAATATGCACTACCATGAAGGCAAGCGTAAATTAACGAAAACAGTATCAGTCGATGACAAAGATATTGAGGCATTTGAGCGCATCGTGAAGTGTGATGTGACTTGTACGATCCAAAATACGCCGGATCAAAAACCTATTGATATTCTATCCGTGATAACGGAAACCGCGTAATCGCATTTAGTATTTAACATAAATATTCAAAAAGGAAAATATGATGTTGTATGAAGCTTTACTGGTGGCAGTGTGGGCATTTTTATGTGGTATCGATAAATACGATATTGCATTAAATATTCACCGTCCACTTATCACCGGCCCTGTGGTTGGTTTTCTGATGGGAGACATGCAAACTGGTCTGATCGCCGGTGCAACGTTGGAACTTGCTTGGTTAGGTCTAGTGCCTAACGCCGGTGCTCAGCCACCAGATGTTACCCTGGGTACAATCGCAGCGGTAGGATTTGCTGTAATGACAAATCAGTCAGCGGCAGTGGCTATGGGTGTGGGTATGCCGATCGCCGTGTTAATGCAAATGTTAGTGATTGGTTTCTTTGCTGTTACATCATTTACGATGGGTAAAGCGGATCGTTACGCAGAAAGTGGCGATTCAGGCGGTATTGACCGTTTGTTACTGGGTACCTTGTTCGCCCGGGCAATGCTTTACGCTGTGGTTGCATTTGCTACCATTTACTTTGGTGAGCATGGTGCTAAATGGATTGATGAAAATGCCCCAACCGTACTACTAGAAGGTCTCGGTATTGGCGCGAAAATGGTACCTGCGATTGGTTTCGCGATGTTACTTAAAATGATGTGGTCAAAAGAAGTGGCCGGTGTGTTCTTTATTGGTTTCGTGATGACAACATACTTAGCATTACCAATCATGGCGGTCGCTATCATTGGTGCTTCAATTGCAGCTTTGTACTTCTTCTATAGCGGCAATAGTACAGCAAATAATGTAGATAATACGAAAGAGGATTTTGAAGATGGCATCTGATATCACAGTGAGCGGTAACTTTGTGGAGAAAAAAGCACGAAATCACGTCAATTTAATTGATGGTATCGATGCTTATGAAGATACTACGAAGAAAAACGTAATCACCAAGAAAGATCTTTGGCTATGTGCATTCCGTGGTTTATTAATGGAAGGTAACTTCAACTTTGAACGTATGCAAGCCGGTGGTTTTGTTTTTTCTATCGTTCCGGCACTGAAGAAAATTCATGGTAATGAACGTGATTTCGCTAAAGCACTGAAGAATCATTTACAGTTCTTTAATGCCAGTCCAAAACTCTTTACTTTCTTACTCGGTACCGCGATAGCGATGGAAGAAAATAAAGAGAAACCGTCCACGATTAACGTCATGAAAGTGGCTGGTATGGGACCTTCGGGTGGTATTGGTGACGCGATTGATCACATGACCTTAATGCCATTAACATTGGCGTTAGGTGCATCAATTGCACTGGAAGGCTCTATTGCAGGTCCTTTTGTATTCTTTTTCTTATACCAGTCAGTACATTTCGTGGTGTATTTTGGCTTGCTGTTTATGGGTTATAAAGCGGGTACCGCAGCCATGGTGAGCATGAGTGATACAACTGAAAAACTCGCAAAAGCGGCAAACATTATGGGCATCTTTGTGATTGGTGCGCTGTCGGCAACATTCATTAAAGTGCAGACAACCCTGGCGCTTGAATTAGGGGGTAAAGAGGTGGAATTACAAACGGCATTGTTCGACAAGATCATGCCAAATATTCTGCCACTGGTACTCGTATTCTTTATGTTGAAGATGGTGAAAGGCACAGGCTTCTGGTCTAAACCACCGGTACTTATCTTCGCAACGTTAGCGGCTGGTGTTGTTGGTCACGTTATCGGTATTCTGTAATATCTTGGGGAGAAGCTCGCTGCTCCCCATTTTAAGGGTTTGATTATGATTGGTATTGTAGTTTCAGGACACATTAACTTTGCATCCGGTGTTAAGTCTGCGGTAACCGCAATTGCGGGTGAACAAGCGCAAATGAAATTTGTTGATTTTGTTGAAACCATGTCAACAGACGATTTAGAAGCGGATTTACGTGCTGCCGCAGCAGAAGTAAATAGCGGTGAAGGTGTGTTATTCCTGACTGATATTCCGGGTGGTTCACCCTCTAATCGCGCGACAGCGATCATGATGGATACACCGTTAGTTGAAGTCATTGGTGGTGCGAATCTTCCTATGATCGTGAATGCGGCATTTGAACGTGATGACGTTGAATTAGCTGAACTCGTTGAGATCGTATTAGAGATTGGTCATGCCTGTATTAAAGATATGCGTAAAGAGTTTGAAGCGGCGATGACGCCAGCAGCAGAAGAATTTGATGACGAGGGTTTATAACATGCGTTTTGCGTTGGTAGCAGCTGAAGTTTATGCCCCGAACGGGATTGAATTAAATCAGGTTGTGGTAATCGAAAATGGCAAAATTGCTGAGATCTCAACAACAGTGCCAACGGATTGCGAGGTGATTAACTTAGCTGGACAAGCTTTGATGCCTGGCTTTGTTGATATCCACATTCATGGTCGCCATGGCCATGATGTGATGGATGCGACTGATGTGGCGTTAGACGGTATTGCTCAGGCGTTACCGTCGACAGGTGTTACCGCATGGGTTGGCACGACGGTAACTGCACCTTGGCAAGATATTATCACCGCTTTAACCAAAATGCGCAGTTACATCGCGGCCGGACAAACACAGGGTGCTGAATTGTTAGGTAGCTTTTTAGAAGGCCCTTACTTTACAGAACGTCATCGTGGTTCCCATCCGAGTCGATTACTAAAATCACCTGAACAGGGTGAATTAGAACAATTAAAAGCGGTTGCTGGTGAGTCATTATTACGTGTGGCGATCGCCCCTGAAGCGGATAATGCCATGGCGTCAATTAAGTGGTTAACCGCGAACAATATTCAAACGTCGGTCGCGCATACGAATGCCAATTTCGCACAGGTGACCGAAGCATTTGAACTCGGTGCTGACTGTGGTGTGCATTTGTTTAATGGCATGAGTGGGTTACATCACCGTGAACCCGGTTGTTGTGGGGCGGTACTTTATCATGACATGTTGGCTGAGCTGATTGCCGATGGTATCCATGTTAACCCGGTGATGATGCAACTTGCTTATCGCATGAAAGGGTATCAAAAGATTGCACTAATTACGGATTGTATGCGCGCAGGTGGTCTCGAAGATGGACCTTATCAATTGGGTGCTCAAATCGTTAATGTTAAAAATGGTGAAGCGCGTACTGATGATGGTTCATTAGCAGGCAGTACCTGTAGTTTAGATCAAGCAGTGCGTAATATGGTGTTCGCTTCAGGTGTTCCGGCATGGGAAGCGGTACAAATGGCGAGCGCAGTACCTGCCCATTACTTAGGCCTTGCCGACCGTATTGGCGCTATTGCAGTCGGGATGGATGCCAACCTCACCATTATGAATAATGAATTACAAGTGCAGGGTACCTTAATTAAAGGTCACTGGGCTTATCAAGGTTAAAGAGACGAGTTACAGCTCGTCATTACTAATTAGAGGTTTATTAATGGAAATTCGTCAGCCAATACATAGCGATCATGCAAAGCAGCTAGACACTGCGGGTTTAAGAGCACAATTTTTGATTGAAGATATGTTCCAAGCAGGACAGATCAATCTGACTTATAGCCATATCGACCGCATTATTGTCGGTGGTGTGGTACCAACAACAGCCCCCGTGGCATTCGAAGGCGGTAAAGAGATCGGGGTTGATTTCTTTTTACAACGTCGTGAACTGGGCGTGATTAATATCGGTGCTGCAGGTTTAGTGATTGTTGATGGTGTTACCTATGAAATTGGTTCGCGTGAAGCAATTTACGTTGGCCAAGGTGCACAAGATATTCAATTTATCAGTATCGATGCTGAACAACCGGCCCGTTTTTACCTGAATTGCGCACCTGCACATAAGGCTTATCCAACGCGTAAGATCACCCGAGATGACGTTGCAGTTGAAAGCTTAGGTAGCCAAGAAAACTGTAATGTACGTACTATCTACAAATATTTACACCCTGCGGTATTACCAACGTGCCAACTGTTAATGGGCATGACTGAACTCGCACCAGGCAGTTTGTGGAATACCATGCCGTGTCATACCCATGAACGTCGTATGGAAGTGTATCTGTATTTTGATATGAAAGATGACAACATCGCATTTCATTATATGGGTCAACCACAAGAAACACGTCATATCGTGGTACGTAATGAACAAGCTGTGATCAGCCCAAGTTGGTCTATCCACTCGGGTGTAGGTACTGCGTCTTATACCTTTATCTGGGGCATGGTGGGTGAAAACCAAGTGTTCCACGATATGGATCATGTTGCGATGAGTGACTTGAAATAATTAACACGATTATCTGTCTTTTACGCTAACCACTCTGATTAGCTGGCTAGCGCTACTTTATTTATTAGGAAGTTAATATGAATTCTTTTGATTTGTCAGGCAAGGTTGCCATCGTAACGGGTTGTAATACAGGTTTAGGTCAAGGTACTGCGATTGGTTTAGCACAAGCGGGTGCTGATATCGTGGGTGTTGGCCACATGCCGGCACCAGAAACACAAGCTAAAATTGAAGCGCTAGGGCGTAAATTTCATTACATTACTGCTAATCTAATGGTGCAAGACCAAGTGTCTGAGATTGTTAGCGAAGCTGTAGAAGTCATGGGCCGTGTGGATATCTTAGTCAACAACGCCGGTATTATCCGTCGTGAAGATTTCTTAGAGTTTTCTGAAAAGAACTGGGATGATGTGATCAGCATCAACCAAAAAACCGTATTCTTCCTATCACAAGCTGTTGCTAAGCAGTGTGTGAAGCAAGGTGAAGGTGGTAAGATCATTAACATCGCTTCAATGCTGTCTTTCCAAGGTGGCATCCGGGTAGCGTCTTATACTGCAAGTAAATCTGCGGTTATGGGCCTAACACGTGCAATGGCGAATGAATTAGCACAATACAACATTAACGTAAATGCAATTGCTCCGGGTTATATGGCAACTGATAATACGGAAGCATTACGTGCTGATCCTGAGCGTAACGCGGCAATCTTAGAACGTATTCCGGCTAATCGTTGGGGCACACCAGAAGATTTAGCTGGTCCTGCAGTATTCCTTGCATCAAGTGCAAGTGATTATGTGAATGGTTATACTATCGCCGTTGACGGTGGTTGGTTAGCACGCTAAGGAGTCCGTTATGACTTTTGGAACTAAACAACAAGTTTTAGATACAATGAAACGTGTCTATCGTTATCAAGCGGCAAACCAGACTCGCAGTGTGGTACGTCGCAGTGGTAAAACCCGTTTTATCAAAGATACCGACTGGGAACGTGGTGTATTTTGGTCTTGTGCGTCAGCAGCTTGGAAAGCAACTGATGATGCTGAGTATCTAGATGGTGTAATGAACTATGCACTACACACAGGTTTTAGAGCGGGTCCTAATGCGCGTTTTGCTGATGATCATATCTGCTGTCAGGCGTACTTAGATGTTTACCCTGTGGTAAATCAAATTGAAGCACTTGATTCAACGGTTAAAGCGCTGGACCTTATGGTTGATAACCCAGAACCGGGTCGTAAAGACTGGTGGTGGTGTGATTCACTGTTTATGGCGCCGCCGTCGTTTGCTGCTCTTACTCAGCAAACTGGTGACCGCAAATACCTGGATTACATGAACGTGGCATTCTGGGATTCGGTTGAGCACTTATTTGATCCAGAAACGGGGCTTTTCTATCGTGATCAGCGTTATATCCCTGATGGTAAAGGCGGCGAATTACGTGAAGCTAATGGCGAAAAAGTATTCTGGAGCCGCGGCATCGGCTGGGTATTAGCATCTGTGCCACGTTTAATGGCGCGTTTACCGGAAGACTACGCGGATAAAGCCCGTTATTTAGCATTGTTTAAAAACCTGGCTGCTGAAGTAATTAAATATCAGCAAGCAGATGGTTTCTGGCGCACCAGTTTATTGGATCCAGAAAACTTCCCGGCACCGGAAAGTAGCGCTACATCATTGTTCTGCTACGGTCTGGCTTGGGGTATCAATAACGGAGAATTAGATCGTGAGACCTACTTACCGGTATTAGAAAAAGCCTGGGCAGCATTACAAACGGCTATCCACGACAATGGCATGATGGGCTGGGTACAATTACCAGCATTTAACCCACGTGACGTGAAGTTTGAACACAACATGGATTACGGTGCAGGTGCCTTCTTACTGGCAGCTACAGAAATAGCTCATTTAGCTGATTAACAGGCATGGATATTGATTATCTGAACTGATTCAGAGTAAGCCGACTAGCTTCGTGTTTAGTCGGCTTTTTTATTTTCGATATCTAACTTATGTATGGGGTTTATCAACACCACAGTACTTTATTGGTGTTGAGCCCTGTGATGATAAAGGTAGCACTGAGTGAGTAGGGTATGATGAAAAAACATAAAAAAATAGCCATTATTGGTGAGTGTATGATTGAGTTAAGCGGTAAGCCGTTTGCACCTCAACAACAAAATTTTGGTGGCGACTCACTTAATACTGCAGTTTATCTATCGCGTTTGCAACCGGATGTATCAGTGCAATATATGACTGGCCTAGGTGTTGATCAGTACAGCCAATCAATGCAAGCCGCTTGGCGAGATGAAGGTATTGATACCCGCTTAGTCACCCAAGATGAAACTAAGATCCCTGGTTTGTATGCGATCGCGATTGATGCCAGCGGTGAGCGTACATTTAGTTATTGGCGTAATGACTCGGCAGCACGTTATATGTGCGAACATTCAGAGTTTGAGCAGAATATAGCCAGCTTAGTGGATGCTGATCTTATCTATCTATCGGGGATCTCGTTAGCGATCTTACCGGATAGTAGCAAATTAAAATTACTGGCTTCATTAGCTAGCCTAAAACAAGCAGGGGTTAAAATTGCCGTTGACTCTAATTATCGTCCGCGATTATGGCAAAGCCCTGCACATGCACAACAGTGGTTAGATAAACTTTACCAGCTTAGCGATATCGCCCTCGTTACAGGTGATGATGAAGACCTACTATTCGGGACCCAAGCTACTCAACCAACCGTTATTGCTAAGCGTTTGCATGATCTGGGTATTAACCAGGTGGTGGTGAAACTCGGCAGTGATGGTGCTATGTGGTCACATCTTGGAGCACAAGGCATGGTCGCTGGCAATAAAGTGGAACAGGTTGTTGATACGACAGCGGCGGGCGATTCATTTAATGCCGGTTACCTTGCTGCTTGGTGTGCTGAACAATCAATGGCGGATTGCTGTGCTTGGGGGAATAGTCTTGCTAGCCAAGTTATTCAACATCAAGGTGCTGTGATAGCGACAGAACATATGCAAAATTTAATGACCAGAATGAGAATCGAAAATGATAAATAATGAATTAATTGATAAGTTATCCGCACTGGCGATTATGCCTGTGATCCAAATTGAAAATGCAGATGACGCTGTAAAATTAGTGGCAGTATTATCTGAGAATGGTCTACCTGCGGCAGAAATTACCTTCCGTAGTGCCGCTGCAGCTGAATCGATCCGTCGTATCCGCGCCGCTTTTCCTGATGTGATCTTATGTGCAGGGACTGTATTAACGATAGCACAAGTTGATGAAGCGGTTGCGGCGGGTGCAGATTTTATTATTAGCCCAGGGTTTAATCCAACAATAGTGAATTACTGTATTGAAAATGGCATTAAAATTATCCCAGGCATTAATAACCCAAGTCAAATTGAGCAGGCGTTAGAGCTTGGCATTAACGTGGTTAAATTCTTCCCAGCAGAAGCATCGGGTGGCGTTAATATGGTGAAGGCATTAGTGGGGCCTTATAGCCAAATTAAACTGATGCCGACAGGTGGTATCAAACCATCTAATGTATTGGAATACCTTGCGATACCACAAGTTATTGCATGTGGTGGTAGCTGGATCGCAACGACTGCAGCCATTCGTGACCATGATTGGGATACGATTGCAAAAAATGCTGTTGCTACTTGCAAGCTTGTTAACGCATAAGGTCACATGATGAAACCTCAAATTGAAAAACATGTAGCGGTATTATTAGCTGACGGCTTTGAAGAAGGTGAAGCGGTTGTATTTATCGACATTATGCGTCGTCTTGATATTAAAGTGGATGTGCTTTCGTGCATGGAAACAACGGCGTTAGAGACGTATTTTGAAACCCGTATTAGTGCAGACTATACGCTTACTGAAAAACAAGCTCAGTCTTATGATGCGATCATGATGCCGGGTGGCCCCAAGGGTACAGATAATTTATCTGCCAATCCGATGGTGATTGATTTTATTAAACGCCACATGCAAGAAGATAAATATATTTGTGCGTTATGCTCATCGGGCGCAAAAGTACTGGCTGCGCATAACCTACTTGGTAAACATAAATATACCACGGGTGGCGGTTTACATAAGCAGTTTGCAGATGGCCAATTTGTGGATAAAAAAGTGGTTGTTGACGGTCAATTTATTTCCGGTAAAGGTCTTGGTGTCAGTTTTGATTTTGCCTTTACGGTTGCAAAAATGGTGCTTGCAGATAATCCTGAAAAAGTGTACTGGCAAGCCGACCACATCTACCTTGATGCTGAATTCTAACAATTAGCATCTTGTTATAAAATCTAATCATACTCCAATAAGTCAAAGCCTAAACGCGTGTTTAGGCTTTTTTTTTACGCCAATTTGAGCGGTTATCTCACGTGTGGATTGGTTCTTTTTTCGTGACCGATAGTCGATGTTGGTCCGTGACCCGGGAAGAATACGGTTTCTTCTGGTAATGTCCACAACTGGCCTTTAATCGCTGTCATCAGCGTATTAAAGCAACCTTGTGGGAAGTCAGTGCGACCAACAGAGCCATTGAATAATACATCGCCTACAATCACTTGTTTGGTTGCTACGTGATTAAATACCACGTGCCCCGGTGTATGCCCTGGGGTATGTAATACTGCAAGCGTTTGATTACCAAATGAGACTGTATCGCCATGTGCTAACCAGCGTTGAGGTTCAAACGGTGGTATTTGTGGAAAACCAAACATTTGTCCCTGCATGGGTAACTGGTCTAACCAAAACTTATCTGCAATATGTGGGCCTTCAATCGTTACGTTTAGTGCCGCAGCAAGCGCTTCAGTGCCGCCAACGTGATCAATATGAGCATGAGTTAGAAAGATCTTTTCTACTTCTACACCGTGTTGCTTTACCTGGCTAATAATCTTTTCAATGTCACCGCCGGGATCAACAATCGCGGCTTTATTGGTTTCAGGGCAGATTAATAGACTGCAGTTTTGTTCAAAAGGCGTAACGGGAATGACTTTAACTTGCATTGCTCATCTCTCTTGGCTAGATAGTCGTGTTTGTTTAGTTATATATAGTTGCGCTAGTTTACCGATTTGCAGGGCAAGAGTATACGGTGTAAATTGTTACACTGTTATTTATAGCGAGGTTTTAACCTGCCGTTTAGCCAGGGTGTTCTTGGTGAATAAATAATGGCCTACTACAGTTGCCGATAATAACCACGCCAGTATCAATAACGGCGTATTGCCATAACGATTAAAAGGGGTGGTGCCTTGATATGGCGTTACTTGTGCACGTAACACCGCTGTTTCGAATTGGGCTATCCGGCCAACTTCTTGTCCTTGGGCATCATAAATTGCGGTGATACCGGTATTGGTACTACGAATAACCGGGCGTTGAAATTCAAAGGCGCGCATCCGGGCTATTTCTAAATGTTGATCGGGGCCAATTGAAGTCCCAAACCACGCATCGTTACTCACGGTTAAAATGAAGCCGGTATCAGGCGTAACCGTCTTCACTAAGGTTTGGTTAAAGGCAATTTCATAACAAATCGCGGTGGCAATATGCACGCCACTGGCTGCGAGGTTTAACTGTTGTTCACCACCACGTTGAAATGATGACATAGGCAAATTAAATAGCGGTGCAATCGGTCTTAGCAGATCTTCAAACGGCACGAACTCACCAATCGGTAACAGCTTATGTTTGTAATAACGGTCATTTACTGGAGAATGGTTCGTCTCTTGCTCGGGTTGACCGAGTACGATCACGGCATTGTAATACTCATCAATATCGTTAACACGTTGGTAATTAATGATCCCGGTGATAAGGGTGGTATTACTTTGGCGCATGAGGTCACTGACATAGTCTAAATAACGTTTAACTTGAAATTCTAATGCTGGGATCGCCGATTCTGGCCATATAATAATATCGGCATCGGTATTCTCTAAACTCAGTGTTAAATATGTATTGAGAATTTCGGTACGTTTTTCTGGTAGCCACTTTTCAGCTTGATCGGTATTGCCCTGCACGAGTGCAATTGATTTTGATGCTTGAGGCATTGTCCATTGTAGGCCTTTTGATGCAATTGCCGAAAATACGATAACTGAAATAACGATTGCTGGCATGACGAATTTACGTTCGCGATAAACATAATACAAACTGGCGGTGAGCAAACAAACGGCAGCTGTAATGCCCTCAACCCCGAGTATTGGCGCGTAGTTAACCAACGGGGTATCCATCTGACTATAGCCAAATTGTAACCAAGGAAAACCTGTCATTACCCAACCGCGTAACCAGTCGGTGATTAACCAGATTGCCGGGAAGGCAACAAAGTAGCGTAGTAAGCTTGAGTGTGAGGCAAACCTATTCACCAGGTAAGCACAAAGCGCCGGATAAATAGCGAGGTAAGCACACAATAATACGACTAATAGCGCTGCAACAGGCACAGGTAACCCGCCAAAATCTAAGATGCTCACTGAAATCCAATGGAGGCCTGCGACAAAGAATCCGAGTCCCCACAAGAAACCATATCCGGCCGCGTGTTTTGCTGGTTTATTGTCAATTACAAAGAGTAGGGCAAATAATGAAACGTATAAGCTAATGGTGTAATTAAACGGGGCAAAAGCAAACACGCTAAGCGCGCCAGCCAGTGGCGCGCTTATTTTATGGGTCAGGGATTTGATAGGTTATTCCTTTGTAGCGATCTACAGCGACAAGCGGAGTAACCTGTCACCGAGACGGTTAAGCTGATTTCGCTAAGCGTTCCTGTTGTGCTTCTGGTATCTTCACTTGTAGCTGAATGATACGACGGCGATCAGCTGAAATGACTTTAAATTGGAAGTCATCGACAGTAATTATCTCACCTTGCTCTGGTAAATGGCCAAATGCATGCGCAATCATCCCCCCAATGGTATCCACTTCATCATCGTTAAAGGTTGATGAGAAGTAGTCATTGAAATCATCAATGGGTGTTAATGCTTGCACTGAGAACACACTTTTATTAATACGGCGGATATCTTCTTGTGCCGATTCATCTTCATCGAATTCGTCTTCAATATTACCGACGATCTCTTCTAGGATATCTTCAATGGTCACAAGGCCTGACACACCACCAAATTCATCAACCACAACAGCCATATGATAGCGTCTTGAACGAAACTCTTTAAGGAGTTTATCAACACGTTTACTTTCTGGTACAACAACGGCTGGGCGTAAAACAGAAGACAGCTCAAAGCTATCTGGTGCGCCAGTAAACACAAATTTAAGCAGGTCTTTGGCTAACAAGATCCCTTCGATATGATCTTTATCTTCATTGACAACGGGGAAGCGCGAGTGCGCAGAGTCAATCATGATAGGTAAAAATTCTTCGACACTTTGACTCTTATCAATAGTAATCATCTGCGAGCGTGGGATCATAATGTCGCGTACTTTCAGTCCTGAGACTTCGAGTACACCTTCAATCATATCCTTGGTGTCTTGATCGATCAGTTCGCGATTTTCTGCATCCTGAATGACTTCTACAAGCTCTTCTCTGTTTTTCGGCTCACCTTGGAATAATTGAGAAATTTTTTCAAAAAAACCTTTTTTTGATGAACCGTTTGTCGAGTGAGGTTTGCCGTCGTTCATAGTTTGTTGTACCTAAGTTATGTAACGTTAATGGTATTAATACTACTTTTCAGTAATATAAGGGTCTTCAAATTCTAGCTCTAGCATGATTTCGGTTTCCAGACCTTCCATCTCTTCGGCTTCTTTATCGATAATATGATCATAGCCGAGTAAATGTAAAGTTCCATGAAGAACCATGTGCGCCCAATGTGCGGTCAGTGGTTTTTGTTGCTCTTTTGCTTCGCGTTCGACCACTTGCTTGCAGATGATTAAATCACCAAGCAGGTCTAATTCAATGCCTTCAGGTACTTCGAACGGAAACGACAGTACGTTGGTGGGTTTGTCTTTACCACGGTAATCGTTATTCAATTGTTGGCTTTCTGCATTATCAACGATACGGATCGTTACTTCAGCACTGTCTTGAAAGCGTTTAACGACAGCATGGAGCCAAGTAGCGAGCTGCGCTTCGGTTGGTAATAGCTGTTCATTTTCAGTGGCAATTTGTAAATCTAACGTGGTATTCATTGGTCTTTATCCTTACGGGCAATGCTATTTTCAAAGTGTTCATAGGCATCGATAATTTTGGCCACAACAGGATGGCGAACCACATCATTGGATATGAAAAAGTTAAAACTAATGTCTGTTATTGGCTCTAGGACATCCATCGCATGGCGCAAGCCAGATGTGATGTGCTTAGGTAAATCAACTTGGGTAATATCGCCAGTAATCACTGCTTTGGAGTTAAAACCAATACGGGTTAAAAACATTTTCATTTGTTCAATGGTGGTATTTTGCCCTTCATCTAAGATAATAAACGCATCATTGAGTGTCCGACCACGCATATAGGCAAGTGGTGCAATTTCTATGACATTGCGCTCAATTAAACGTTCCACTTTTTCAAAACCAAGCATCTCAAATAACGCATCATAAAGTGGGCGTAAATAAGGATCTACTTTTTGACTTAAATCACCGGGTAGAAAACCTAATTTCTCACCGGCTTCAACCGCTGGGCGTGTTAATAGAATACGACGTACCTCTTGACGCTCTAAGGCATCAACGGCTGCGGCGACGGCTAAATAAGTTTTACCGGTACCAGCAGGGCCAATACCAAAGGTAATATCATGGGTTAAAATATTAGCAATGTAATTGGCTTGATTATCACCGCGCGGTTTAACCATACCGCGTTTGGTTTTAATCACAGTATTAAAACTGGCAATTTTTGGTGTGGGTTCGGGTTCGAGTAATCGACATGCTTGTATCGCAAGGTGAATTTTCTCTGGGTCAATGTCGATTACTTGGCCTTTAACAGCTTGGGTCTCAACATAAAGATCTCGAAGAATATCCATACAACTGTGCGCATTAACTGGATTACCAGTAATATGGAATTGATTATTTTGATAAGTAATGTTGACGTCTAAACGACGTTCAAGTTGTTTAAGATTGTCATCAAATGGGCCACATAAATGAGCGAGTCGGGCTCCGTCTGCGGGCTCTAAGAATATATCGAGTGTTGTCGTATTTTTATTCAAAATAATCTCATTAGGCAGAGCCAGTAAAGGTCATTAATGGCTCTTAGTTTATCTCTTATGGGGTGAACTTAGCAACACCTAGCTTATTAGGTTGATTGGTAGCTCGCGCCAAAATTTCGCTTGGTTTAACGGCACTACGTAGATCCATCTCATTTTCACCACGGATGAACACACCGCGGATAGAGTTAGGTAATACATCCACAATGTCGACATCGACAAAGGTACCAATGAGATCTGGCGAGCCTTCGAAGTTAACCACACGGTTGTTCTCGGTACGGCCTGTCAGTTCCATGATGTTTTTCTTCGATGGACCTTCAACTAAAATACGTTGTGTGGTATTTACCATATCACGGCCAATTTTTTGTGACATTTGGCTAATACGCGTTTGTAGAATTTTCAAACGTTCTTTCTTTTCTTCTAGCGATACGTCATCGGGTAAGTCTGCAGCAGGTGTACCTGGACGTGCGCTGTAGATAAAGCTAAAGCTGATATCGTATTCAATGTCTTCAATTAGTTTCATGGTGTCCGCGAAATCTTGTTTACTTTCTCCTGGGAAACCGATAATGAAATCTGAACTCATCACCAGACCCGGACGGGCTTTACGCAGTTTACGGATCAATGATTTGTATTCTAATACTGTGTGCGCACGTTTCATTAAGGTTAAGATGCGATCAGAACCGGACTGTACCGGCAGGTGTAAATGGGATACCAGTTCCGGCGTATCTTTGTATACATCGATAATATCGCTAGTAAACTCAATCGGGTGACTGGTGGTATAACGGATACGGTCGATACCATCAATCGCAGCGACATAACGTAATAAATCAGCAAATGAGCATATATCACCGTCATGCATGTCGCCACGGAAAGCATTGGCGTTCTGGCCCAGTAGGTTTACTTCACGTACCCCTTGTTCTGCCAGTTGGGCAATTTCGTATAAGACATCGTCAAGTGGACGACTTACTTCTTCACCACGGGTATAAGGTACTACGCAAAATGAGCAGTATTTTGAACAGCCTTCCATGATAGATACAAATGCTGATACCCCGTCGGCGCGTGGCTCTGGTAAGCGATCAAACTTTTCAATTTCAGGGAAACTGACATCCACGAGGCCTTTTTTACCGGCTTGTGCATCGATGATCATTTCGGGTAAGCGGTGTAAAGTCTGTGGACCAAATACCAGGTTTACAATGGGAGCGCGTTTCTGAATTGCGGCACCTTCTTGTGATGCTACGCAGCCCCCCACACCAATGATTAATTTCGGATTGCGTTTCTTGAGTTTTTTCCAGCGACCCAGTTGGTGGAATACTTTTTCTTGCGCTTTTTCTCTGATAGAACAGGTATTTAATAGAAGAACATCCGCTTCCTCTGGGTTGTCAGTCAGTTCAAAACCATTTTCGGCATTTAACAAATCTGCCATTTTTGATGAATCGTATTCGTTCATCTGGCAGCCCCAGGTTTTAATGTGCAGTTTTTTACTCATTATCCACGTTGCTCTTGATTATTTATTGCTATATTCGGGTTGTGTGAGAACACACAGAAGATCGCGTATTCTACTGCCTTAATAGACCGTTGACTAGACGTGATCACTACTTCTATGTATAAATTTACTGTAATTTTCATTGTACAAAGCAATCATTTCGACGCAAAGCTTGGTAGAATTCTGATTCAGATAAGAATTTATCCTTAAACGGTTCAGGAAGCACGATGCAGGAATTTGATGTAATTATTGTTGGTGGTGGGATGGTTGGTGCAAGTACCGCTAATTTACTCGCCCCTTCGGGACTTAAAATTGCGGTAATTGAAGCGCAAATGCCATCTCCTTTTTCATTTGAGCAACCAATGGATCTGCGTGTATCGGCGATCAGTTTGGCCTCTCAGCAGTTACTTGTGGCGACAGGTGCTTGGACTAACATCAGAGAAATGCGTCTTTGCCCTTATCGTCGTTTAGAAACTTGGGATCAAGGTGGCTGCGAAATCAAATTCCATGCTAACGATATTGGTTACGACAAGTTAGGTTACATCATTGAAAACCGAGTGATCCAATTAGGTTTGCTCGAAGCTATGAGACGCCACCACAATGTCCAGTTAATGTGTCCTGAGAAAGTCGCGACACTAGCGCAATACAGTGACTACGCTGAAATCAGGTTAATATCTGGCGCTAAATTACGCGCTAAGTTAGTGCTGGCCGCCGATGGTGCTAACTCGATTATTCGTCAGCAGAGTAATATTGGTATCAGCAGTTGGGATTATCGTCAAAGTTGTATGTTAATTAATATTGATACTGACCAAGCCCAACAAGACGTGACTTGGCAGGAGTTTTCACCGACGGGGCCAATGGCGTTATTACCGTTACCAGGGCATAAAGCCTCGTTGGTTTGGTATCATCAGACGGCGCACATCAAGTATTTAAGTCAACTGTCTAATGCCGAACTGAAAGTCGAAGTGCAGCAACATTTCCCCGACCTGATTGGTGAATTTGAGATCACGAACCACGGTTCATTTCCACTGACCCGACGTCATGCGCAGCAGTATTATAACGGTCGTGTGGTACTGCTTGGTGATGCTGCACATACCATCAACCCATTAGCGGGACAGGGTGTTAATATCGGTTTTAAAGATGTAAATGTATTATGCGAGCTAATTAGAAGTGCGGTGATTGAAGGCGAAGCCTGGGATAGCAAAGCATTATTAACACAATACCAACGCAGCAGAAAGCCAGATAATCTATTAATGCAAACCAGTATGGATCTGTTCTATTCGGTATTCAGTAATGACTCAATACCCGCGAAGGTACTGCGTAACCTTGGGATTGCTGTCGCACAGCGCGCCGGACCATTAAAACGTCAGGCGCTACGTTATGCGATAGGTTTAAGCTAACGGTCTTCACTAATCGGCGGTCAACATTATCTTTGCTTTGCTCGCCGGCTAATTCTGGAGCATAAAGTGGATTAATCTTATAGACTCTGACTAACGGATCGGGGCAATATCGATAATAAAATTGGCATAATAATATGCATATTTAAGCTGCTGAAATTAGAAATTAGAGAAGGTATTAATGGGGAAGAATAATTTAGAAAAAGTGGCAGGGATATGAGGATTTGAACCTCAGAATCCCGAGATCAAAACCCGGTGCCTTACCGCTTGGCGATATCCCTACAAATCTTTCTACAGCATGGCTGTATTGGTTAATAAAACATGGTGCGGAAGGAGAGACTTGAACTCTCACACTTTGCAATACTAGAACCTAAATCTAGCGCGTCTACCAATTCCGCCACTTCCGCAATGTTTTATTTTAAAATAAGAATGGTGGCCATGACGGGACTTGAACCTGTGACCCCAGCATTATGAATGCTGTGCTCTAACCAGCTGAGCTACATGGCCATTCTTACTTTTTTTCATTTTGTCCGTATAAATACGTGCAAAATAAAGTGGCAGGGATATGAGGATTTGAACCTCAGAATCCCGAGATCAAAACCCGGTGCCTTACCGCTTGGCGATATCCCTACAATTTGTTCCATGAACATTACTTATTCAGTAACTCATGTTAAGACATGGTGCGGAAGGAGAGACTTGAACTCTCACACTTTGCAATACTAGAACCTAAATCTAGCGCGTCTACCAATTCCGCCACTTCCGCACAATATTTTTTATTTTTACAAAGTTGGTAGTATTGAATAGTGAGCGTTCAATAAACCTTGTAAATTTAACACTGACCTAAGTCTGTGTTGGTATATGGCAGGGATATGAGGATTTGAACCTCAGAATCCCGAGATCAAAACCCGGTGCCTTACCGCTTGGCGATATCCCTACAATTTGTTCCATGAACATTACTTATTCAGTAACTCATGTTAAGACATGGTGCGGAAGGAGAGACTTGAACTCTCACACTTTGCAATACTAGAACCTAAATCTAGCGCGTCTACCAATTCCGCCACTTCCGCACAATATTTTTTATTTTTACAAAGTTGGTAGTATTGAATAGTGAGCGTTCAATAAACCTTGTAAATTTAACACTGACCTAAGTCTGTGTTGGTATATGGCAGGGATATGAGGATTTGAACCTCAGAATCCCGAGATCAAAACCCGGTGCCTTACCGCTTGGCGATATCCCTACAATTCGAATTAAGATGGTGGCCATGACGGGACTTGAACCTGTGACCCCAGCATTATGAATGCTGTGCTCTAACCAGCTGAGCTACATGGCCATCTTAAATCTCATTCCGACTAACCGTTAACTGTTTCGTTGGAACGGGGCGCATTATGCTAATTACAGCCAAGTTCGTCAACTATTTTTTAGTTAAAAAACGTTTTTAACTACGCCTGTTGGAATTCTGTACGAATCCTGTGCTCACTCTATGCTATTTGTAGTAAAACTGCAATTATTGATAATTTAAAGCGTGTATAGTCAATTCTTATTATTGTAATTGAGTTTAATGATTTATTCGATATTTGCTTCTGTTAATCAATACTCAGTGGTGTTATTGACATGAAGGTTGTGAAGGGTGCTAAAAACAAAAAAACGCTGGTTATTGCCAGCGATTTTTTGTGCTTACTTTAGATATAGTTTCAAGTTATACGTTGAAACGGAAATGTACCACATCACCATCTTTAACGATGTAGTCTTTTCCTTCTAGACGCCATTGACCTGCTGTTTTAGCGCCGGCTTCACCATTGAATTCGATGAAAGAGTCATAACCGATAACTTCTGCACGGATGAAACCTTTTTCGAAGTCAGTATGGATCTTACCCGCCGCTTGTGGTGCTGTTGCGTTTACTGGGATCGTCCATGCGCGCACTTCTTTAACACCCGCAGTGAAATAAGTCTGTAGTGCTAGCAGTTCGTAACCGGCACGAATTACACGGTTAAGACCGGGTTCTTCAATACCCATGTCCGTCATGAATTCTGCACGCTCTTCTTCTTCCAGTTCAGCAATGTCTGATTCCATTGCGGCACAGATTGCCACGACTACGGCATTCTCTGTTGCAGCAAGTTTGCGTACTTGATCTAAGTATGGGTTATTTTCAAAACCTTCTTCATCAACGTTAGCAATGTACATGGTTGGTTTTAGCGTGAGGAAGTTCATGTAATCAATCGCGGCTGTTTCTTCTTTAGTGAGCTCTAAAGAACGGACCATTTCACCTTCAGCAAGATGTGCAAGGATCTTTTCGATTACGGGTAGTTCAAATTTAGCGTCTTTATCGCCGCTTTTGGCTTTTTTCGCTAAACGTACGATGACCTTTTCACAACTATCTAGATCGGCAAGTGCTAATTCAGTGTTGACAATTTCGATATCATCTAATGGCGAAATTTTATTGTTAACGTGAATGATGTTTTCATTTTCAAAGCAACGTACAACATGACCGATTGCATCCGTTTCACGGATGTTTGCTAGGAATTTATTACCCAGACCTTCCCCTTTTGATGCGCCCGCCACTAAGCCCGCGATATCAACGAATTCCATTGTAGTTGGCAATACGCGTTCTGGGTTTACGATCGCTGAAAGTGCATCTAAACGCTTATCTGGCACTGGAACCACACCGGTATTCGGCTCGATTGTGCAAAATGGGAAATTGGCAGCTTCGATACCAGCTTGTGTTAATGCATTAAATAGTGTTGATTTACCTACGTTTGGTAAGCCTACGATACCGCATTTAAAACCCATGATTTTTACCTTCTTTGCTATAGTATTAAAATTGGTACACACAGTTAATTATTTACCTGTATGTGTTTAATTATTTCTTTTTTTATTAATCATTGCGCTTTAAACGTATGTAAACGAGTCATCGCTTTGGTCATGCCGTCTTTAGCTAAAATATCGATACAGCGCACGGCTTCATCAATTGCCGCATCCATTTGTTCTTGTTCTTTGGCTTGTGCTTTGCCAAGTACGTAACCGGTTACTTTGTCTTTATGGCCAGGGTGACCAATGCCAATACGTAAACGGTAGAATTCTCTGCTGTTGGCCATTTTACTCATAATGTCTTTCAGACCATTATGACCACCATGGCTGCCACCTTGCTTGAATTTAGCCACACCCGGTGGTAAATCTAACTCATCGTGGACTACTAATATTTGCGTTACATCAATGCGATAAAATTTGGCTAAGGCGGATACTGATTTACCACTTAAATTCATGAATGTGGTTGGGATCAGCAAGCGCACATCTTGGCCTGCCACATCAATACGGGCAGTGTAACCAAAATATTTCGCTTCTTCACGTAATTGTGTGTTGTGCCATTTTGCTAATTCGTTAATAAACCAAGCACCAGCGTTATGACGTGTGCGGCTGTATTCTTGTCCTGGATTAGCCAGGCCGACAATTAAACGAATGTCGTTGCTCATGGTATACCTATATTACAGTAATGATTGTTCGAACCCGTCGAACCTTACTCATTGGATAAAAAACGCGCTATGTTACCTTGTGTCAGTGCAAAGCTCAACTGACGTATTCACCAAATTGAATGATAGCGTGTTTATGATTGAGGTATTTGCTGCTTAGGGAAACAAAAAACCGAGTCTGGTAACACCAAACTCGGTTTTTATTGCACTGTTTAAATTAAATTATTGGCTAATTTTATTAGTTAAACATTGCGGAGATAGATTCTTCATTGCTAACGCGACGAATTGCCTCGGCAAGCATTGGGCTAAGGCTCAATACGCGTACGTTCGCGAGTGCTGCCATTTCTGGAGACAGTGGAATTGAGTCTGTTACCACGATTTCATCAATGCAAGAATCACGTAGGTTCTGTGCCGCGTTACCAGAGAACACAGGGTGAGTCGCATAAGCAAATATACGTTTCGCGCCATTTTTCTTCAGTGCGATTGCTGCTGCACATAAGGTACCGCCAGTATCGATCATGTCATCAACAAGGATACAATCACGGTCTTTAACGTCACCAATAATGTGCATTACTTGTGCTACGTTTGCTTTTGGACGACGTTTGTCGATAATCGCAAGGTCAGCTTCGTCAAGTAATTTAGCGTTAGCACGTGCACGTACAACACCACCGATATCTGGAGATACAATAACTGGGTTTTCAAGGTTCATTTTTTTCATGTCGGCTAATAATACCGGCGTACCAAATACATTATCAACCGGTACATCGAAGAAGCCTTGGATTTGTTCAGCATGTAGGTCAACCGTTAATACACGGTCAACACCAACACTTGAAAGGAAGTCAGCTACAACTTTTGCTGTAATTGGCACACGAGAAGAACGTACACGACGATCTTGACGAGCATAACCAAAGTAAGGGATCACTGCAGTGATACGGCCAGCAGATGCACGACGCATCGCATCAACCATAACGATAAGTTCCATTAAGTTATCGTTCGTTGGCGCACAAGTCGATTGTAGGATGAAGATATCTCCACCACGTACATTTTCTTCAATTTCAACGCTAATTTCGCCATCGCTAAAGCGACCAACTTTAGCTTTACCAAGTTGGATAAATAGACGCTCTGCAACTTTTTGTGCTAGTTCTGGTGTAGCGTTACCAGCAAAGAGTTTCATGTCGGGCACGGTGTAACCTCAGGTAATCGATGTATTTGGCTGGGATATAATTATACTCCTAAACAGCGAACTGTTTAGTAGAGATCCCCAGCATTAATCTCTTAGAATTCGGTAACAACTTATTTAACATATGTTCGGTGCTGAACTAAAATTTAAACCTGTCTTACTAAGTCATGCAATGCTCTCTTGCTAAATCATACAAGAGTGGCGATTTATTTAAGCCCTTCGCAAGATAAATTTGCATGTGTTTAGGCGCTTTAGCTAATACGGCTAATGCGTCAGACTTAGTTTTAAATTCAGAGAAAACACAGCAACCGGAACCTGTCAGTCGAGATGGCGCATATTTTAGCAACCACTCTAATGCTTTTGCAACCTCGGGATGACGTTTTTTCACCGTTGTTTCAAAGTCATTTTGCCATTCGTCCTGTAATAACTGATTCAGCGGGCGTTTTGGCGTGTTGCGGGTTAACTCTGGATCGGAAAATAATGTTGCAGTATTGACCTGTGAGTCAGGTACGACAATAAGATAATAGTTTTCATCCACCTCGATAGAGGTAAGTTGTTCGCCAATGCCTTCGGCAAATGCGGCATGGCCTCGGACAAACACCGGTACGTCGGCACCTAACTTAAGACCAATAGCAGCCAGTTGTTCTTCATCGAGGTTTAATTGCCAAAGATGATTTAACGCGACTAAGGTTGTTGCAGCGTCTGAAGAACCGCCACCTAAACCACCGCCCATCGGTAGATTCTTAGTCAAGGTAATATCAGCACCAAGTGGTAATGGTGAGTGTGCTTTCAGCGCCATGGTCGCTTTATAGATGATATTGTCGGTCAGCGCTACACCAGGGATCGCTGGTGTAATGGTGATGCGATCACTCAGGTTTGGAGAAATCGCTAATTCATCACCGATATCAACAAACTGAAATAAGGTTTGTAGTTCGTGATAACCATCACTGCGGCGACCATTAATGTATAGAAAAAGGTTTAACTTTGCTGGTGCGGACCAATGACTAATCTTGTGTTGCATTTAACTTCCAGTTTCGAGTGGTGATTTTTATGCGCATATCGTCTTGTTGGATGATGATATTTTTTGGTAACCAAATATTATCGACTCGTTGATATTGAGTATAACTGATGTGCCAGCCGAGGGGATGATTAGCTTGGGTTACTCGGCCGTAATTATCGAGCTGCACATCGTCTGTTAATGGGTCGCCAATGATCCAGGCACGTAATTCATTCACCGGAATAGGGATTGGGCTGAGTTGGTTAATCAGTGTTTGCGTATTACGGCCTTGGTATTGGCGGTCATCATCGAGAATTAATGTTGAAATGTTATCACTGCGTTTAATGGTGAGGACATGAATACCGAAGGGACCAGTGAGGTTAATATTGAAATCATCGACAAATTGTTGCCAGTTTAACGTCGCCGAGTTACGTGAATCAGGACTGATGAATGCAATTTGTCCTTGCAGTTGCCAAGTCCGAATTGTTTGTAATTGAATTTGATGTTGCTGCCATAATTGTTGCGGGTTACCTGCTGGAGGTTGTCGCTGTGTCGTCGTGCTACAGGCACTGAGTAATACACTAACAATAATAATGTAAATAGAACGCTGAAATGTCATAAGCTACTCAAATAAATAAAGTAATGATGATAAAGAGCAAACATGAGCTTATAAAAACAGATATGGTTGGTTTTGTCACTTTAAAAATACATACTTTTTGCGTAGAATAGTCTCCCTATCCATTTTTACAATTATTCACTGTAAGTAATACATGACTCTGTTAGCACTTGGTATAAATCATAATTCGGCACCTGTATCACTTCGTGAAAAGGTAGCTTTTTCACCTGACAACATTGAGGATGCCTTTGCCAGCATTGTGGCGAATGGAGTAGCCTCGGAAGTGGTGATTATTTCAACCTGTAATCGTACGGAAATATATTGCAAAATTGAGCAAGGCTTACCTGAACGCGTAACTCAGTGGTTAGTCGATTTTCATCGGCTACCTGCTAATGAATTAGCGGAATGTACTTATCGTTACTACGACGGCGATGCGGTGCGTCATTTAATGCGCGTGGCTGGTGGGTTAGATTCACTGGTATTAGGTGAACCGCAAATTTTAGGGCAGATAAAACAAGCCTTTGCGAAAGCAAAACAGTGTAATGCTGTTGCTCAAACCTTGGATAAGCTATTTCAAAAAACCTTTACCGCAGCGAAACGCGTGCGCACCGAGACTGAAATTGGTGCGAATGCGGTATCAGTGGCATTCGCGGCGGTGAGCTTAAGTAAGCATATCTTTGATGATTTATCTAAAACGCGGGTATTACTGATTGGCGCAGGTGAAACCATTGATCTGGTTGCGACGCACCTCGCCGAGCAAAATGTTTGTGAGATGATGGTGGCGAACCGTACTTTATCCCGTGCGCAAGTGTTGGGTGACAAGTTTGGAGCCCGCACGATGACGCTCGAGGAAATACCACATCATTTGCATAATGCCGATATTGTTATCAGTTCGACGGCCAGTCCCTTACCTATTATTGGTAAAGGTATGATTGAAAGTGCATTGAAGCAGCGTAAACAAAAACCTATCTTTTTAGTTGATATCGCCGTACCACGGGATATTGAAGAAGAAGTGGGTGAGTTAGGTAATGCTTATCTTTATACCGTCGATGATCTGCAAGGTATTATCGAGCAGAATAAAGAAGCGCGCCAAGATGCGGCTGAGCAAGCTGAGCACATTATTACTGAAGAAACGCAGCTTTTTTCTGAATGGATAGCGTCATTATCAAGTGTTGATTCTATTAAAGAATATCGTAATTCGGCGATGATTGAAAAAGATATATTACTCGAAAGAGCAATCGCAGCGATGAAAAATGGCACGGATGGTGAGCGCGTACTTACCGAGTTAGCGAATAAATTAACCAACAAATTGATCCATGCGCCGACACAAGCCTTAATGAGTGCGGGTAAGCGCAGTCAAGATGACGAACTATTATTAGTGCGTCGTGTGTTGGGGCTTGAGTCGTAATCACGTCTTTAAAATCAGCCGCTGCTGATTGTGCATCTTGAAGTAGCTTGGGTATATATTCGCTGATCCAAGGTAAATTATCGGAAAGCAATCGACTATTTCCTTACATGTAGGTATCCTTGCCGATCACAACAACGAAATAATCCATATTCAATTGCTGTAGCAGCCTATGTCAGACTCCAGCGATCTATTTAACGGTAATACGAGAGTAAAGATGAAAGCATCGATTATTACAAAATTAGAAGCCTTAATTGAACGTCACGAAGAAGTTCAAGCATTATTAGGTGAGCCAGAGATCATCAGTGATCAAGACCGTTACCGTGCATTAACAAAAGAATACTCGCAATTAGAAGAGTTAGTTTCTTGCTTTAAAGAATACCAAGAAGCACAAGCAAACTTTGAGTCAGCAGAGGAAATGCTCAAGGATGAAGATCCTGATATGCGGGAGATGGCTGTTGAAGAATATAAAGAAAGCAAAGCCACGGTGGCGCGTGTCAGTGATGAATTAGAAGTCCTACTGTTACCTCGTGATCCTAATGACAGCAATAACTGTTTCTTGGAGATCCGTGCGGGTGCAGGTGGCGACGAAGCGGCTATTTTTGCAGGCGACCTGTACCGCATGTACAGCAAGTATGCGGAGAAAAAAGGCTGGCGTTTAACAATCATGAACTTAAGCAACAGTGATCAAGGCGGTTACAAAGAAGTTATTGTTAAGATGGAAGGCGACGCAGTATACGGTACCATGAAGTTTGAATCAGGTGGTCACCGTGTACAACGTGTACCAGAAACTGAATCACAAGGTCGTATCCATACGTCTGCTTGTACTGTGGTGGTGATGCCAGAGGTCCCAGAGTTAGACGCGGTCGTTATTAATACTGCCGATCTTAAAGTCGATACGTTCCGCGCATCGGGCGCGGGTGGTCAGCACGTTAATAAAACCGATTCTGCGGTACGTATTACCCACATCCCAACGGGTACTGTGGTTGAGTGTCAAGACGAACGTTCACAGCATAAAAACCGTGCACGTGCAATGTCAATTCTACAAGCACGTATTCAAGCGGCTGAAGATGAAAAAGTACGTCTTGAAGAAGAAAGTACTCGTCGTAGCCTAGTGGCAAGTGGTGATCGCTCTGAACGTATTCGTACTTATAACTATCCACAAGGTCGCGTCACTGATCACCGTATCAATCTAACACTTTACCGCCTAAATGAAGTGTTGGAAGGTGAGTTAGATGTATTGATCCAACCTATTATCCAGGAACATCAAGCTGATCTGTTAGCGGCGCTTGCTGAAGCTAACTAGGTGTATTGAGAACTGTGAAAACAATTGCACAATTACTACAGAGGGCTGTCAAGCAGCTCACTGACAGCGAAAGCCCTAAACTGGATGCTGAAGTCATTCTTTGTTTTCTGTTAGAAAAAGATCGCAGTTATCTTTTTACTTGGGATGATAAAGTAATGGATGATGACATTATTGGTCGTTTTACTGCTCTTATCATGCGCCGTCAGGCGGGTGAACCTGTCGCTCATATTCTTGGTTATCGTGAATTTTGGTCATTAGAATTAGAAGTATCTGCTGATACCCTAATTCCAAGACCGGATACTGAAGTATTAGTTGAACAAGCACTTGCTTGTATGCCGACACACGCTTGCCAAGTATTAGACTTAGGCACCGGTACGGGCGCTATCGCATTGGCTTTAGCATCCGAATCACCACAAGCGACAGTGACCGCGATTGAATATCAGCAAAGCGCGGTCGCATTAGCCCGTCGTAATGTCAAACGTTGTGGATTTGATGTTGCGGTATTGCAAGGTAGTTGGTTTGAACCTTTAAAAGCCGGTCAATGCTTTGATGTGATCGTTAGTAATCCACCTTATATCGACGCGCATGATCCACACTTGGCGATGGGCGACGTGCGTTTTGAACCGTTAACTGCGTTAGTTGCTGCTGATAATGGACTTGCTGACTTAAAGCATATTATTAGTCAAGGTTATCAGTTTTTAACCGTGGATGGTTGGTTGTTAGTTGAACATGGGTTTGAGCAAGGTGCTGCAGTGCGCGCACTATTTACCGCATCAAATTATCATCAGGTTGTTACGCATAAAGATTATGGTAATAACGATCGTATTACTGTCGGACAACGAGAAGAAACTTAATCATGAATATTGTTATTCCGCTGCACATCGCGACGCTATTATTAAGCGTCGCGATGTATTTTGTAAATTTTGCCTTCACCGTGAAGCAATCACCGTATCTTGAACATGCTGGTTTTATTAAATCACGTAAGGTGATCGATATGATCACCGTGATGATGATTGCGTTAGTGTGTATGGTTTCAGGTCAAGCACCGTTTGTTGATACGGTGATGACAGAAAAATTAATATCGACATTGGCCATCACCTTTATGGTGTTTATGTCATTACAGCAAAGTAAAAATCTATTTTTCCGCTGTGTTGCGTTTGCCGGTAGTATCGGCTGGTTATTTTATGTGTTTTCGTTAGCCGTTTACGGCGAAGCATATTTGCTGAGGTAGAGATGGAATTAGATGCAAATGCAACGCTGACAGAAACAGAACTGGCAGAAGATGTAGCAGTAGATAATAACGCTGTAGATAGTGATAGTGAGCAGCTTGAAGAATACGATGATGAGCTCGCAGAAGAAGTACTGATGATTGATAACGTCATGCTCGCCACACTATCTGCCATCGAGATGATAACGGAGAAACCGTTACTCGAGCAGGCGATTGTTGAATTGGATGAGTTAATTGCACTTATCGAAGTTGATATGCAAGGCTTTACCTGTGAGGTTGAAAAACGTGACCAGTTATTGTATTTGTTTTATCAACAACTTGGTTTTTCAGGCGATTGGCGTAAGTGGTTAGAGCTCGACAGTGTATTATTGCATAAAGTCATTAGCAGCCGTAACGGTGTACCTCTGTCACTCGGTACGGTATTCATGTACTTTGCAAAGCATTTTGAAGTGGATGTGACAGGGATCATATTCCCTGGTCAATTTGTATTACGTTTTGGTAGTGAGCAAGACGGAGTGTACGTTGATCCTGCAGATGGACAAGCGCTGAGTCGGCATAAACTGCAGGTTCTATTACGTGGTATCGAAGGTAACCATGCCTTATTATCTGACGATGATTTGTTAGCCGCCAATAATGAAATGCATTATCTGCGCTTATTACAAGTACTCAAAGCAGCGTTGATCCGAGATGAACATTTTTCCTATGCATTGCGTTGTATTGATTTAATTTTAGAACTTGAACCGGATGAACCGTATGAAATTCGCGATCGCGGTTTTTTGTTGCAACAGCTTGATTGCAAGAAACTCGCGAGCGAAGACTTTGCTTATTTTATTGCACAATGTCCAGATGATCCGATCACCCGGGTTTTAAAAGCACAAATAGATGAGTTGGCTGCGACTGATGATACGATTCATTAAAATTAACTGACTTAAAATGGACCTTTTAAGGTAACAATTATGAATGCAAAAATAGTAAAAATTGGTAACGATATTGTTTGTGCCAACGATCACCCATTTGTGTTATTTGGTGGTATTAATGTATTAGAAGACGAACTGACGACGTTACGTGCTGTAGAAGCGTATAAAACAGTGACGGATAAACTGGGTATCCCGTTTATATTTAAAGCGTCTTTCGATAAAGCTAACCGTTCTAGTATCCACTCTTTCCGTGGTGTTGGCTTGGAAAAAGGCTTACACATTTTTCAACGGGTTAAAGCCGAATTTAATGTGCCAATTATTACCGATGTGCATACCGAAGCACAATGTCAGCCAGTTGCTGATGTTGTTGATGTGATCCAATTACCGGCTTTCCTTGCGCGTCAAACTGATTTAGTGCAAGCCATGGCGGCAACTGGCGCAGTGATTAATATTAAAAAACCACAGTTTATGTCACCGCATCAAGTCGGTAATATCGTGGATAAGTTTGCTGAATGTGGTAATGAACAAGTGATTATATGTGAACGTGGTCATTGCCATGGTTACGATAACCTGATTGTCGATCCATTAGCATTTGGGGTAATGAAAGAGCTTACTCAAGGTACGCCAATCATCCTCGACAGTACCCATGCAACGCAACAGCGTGATGCCGGTAGTGCTGCGTCGGGTGGTCGTCGTAAACAAGTGCCGGAATTAAGTTATGCGGGGCTAGCGACAGGTATCGCAGGTCTATTTATTGAAGCGCATGAAAATCCAGCACAAGCACGCTGTGATGGTCCTTCGGCATTACCGTTTGCTAAGTTAGAAGCATTTTTAGCACAAGCGAAAGCGATTGATGATGTAGTGAAGAGTTTTACTGCGATTGATATCGATTAATTTCAGGCATAAAAAAAGCGCTGTAATAATACAGCGCTAAACAACCTTTGACCCGAAAATACCAATGCATTAAGAATATGATCGAAGGTTTAAAAATAAGTAGTTTCTACTTAAAAGCCTAAACCAAAAAGTTTAAGCAAACAAACACAACATTACATAACAAAGACTAACTTATATAAATAATACTAATTATCGAAAACATCTAAAACATCGAAAATAAGTAAAATAAGCATTATGTCCTATATACATACACGCACTATAGTGATTTTTTTGCAATCTGACAATTGATAAATTATAATGTTTCGCATTAGTTTTTCTCATCTAACTGGACGCCACTATGTCACGCAGACTGCCGCCATTAAATTCGCTACGTGTTTTCGAAGCTGCCGCCAGACATTCTAGCTTCACCCGCGCCTCTGAAGAGCTCTATGTGACGCAAGCCGCTGTCAGCCATCAGATTAAAGCGTTGGAAGAGTACCTTGGCATTAAACTGTTTCGTCGTCAAAACCGGGCGTTATTTTTAACGGAAGAAGGCCAGAGTTATTTCCTGGATATTAAAGATACCTTTTCTTCATTAGTGGATGCGACTGAGCGTTTATTAGCCAGAGGCGCGAAAGGTTCGTTGACGGTTAGTTTACAGCCGAGTTTTGCGATCCAATGGCTAGTGCCACGATTAGCTTTGTTTTCTGACCTGCATCCTGATATTGATGTACGTATTAAAGCGGTCGATATGGATGACGGGTCACTGACTGATGATGTCGATGTGGCGATTTATTATGGTCGCGGCAAGTGGAAAGATTTAAATGCGCAGAAATTACATACCGAATATTTAGTGCCGGTATGCTCGCCGCGATTACTCAATGGGGTAAAACCGCTGAAGACGCCCGGTGATTTAAAACTACATACGTTGTTGCACGATAGCTCTCGTCGTGACTGGAATGCTTGGTTTAAACAATGCAATATTACCGATATTAATGTTAACCAAGGGCCTATTTTCAGTCATACTTCGATGGTATTACAAGCCGCAATACATGGCCAAGGTGTCGCATTAGGGCACAGTGTATTAGCGCAACCCGAGATAGATGCGGGTCGTCTTGTTCGTCCTTTTACCGAGGTATTAGTGAGTAAGAACGCGTATTACGTGGTATGTCGCGAAGAGCAAGATGAACTTGGTAAAATTGTGGCATTCCGTGATTGGATGCTGTCCTTAGTCGAGGTAGAGCAGCAAGCGTTCGTGGAGAATTAATTCATCAGGAAGTCACTAAATCCTTGGTGTTATATCGTCAAGGGTTTAGACTGTGCGGCTTTTGTATGCAAACCAGTGCAAGATACGTTTATGCTGCACTGGTTTGCATATATACCCAAGCAGCGTCAAGTACCTTGGGTATTTGTTATGTATTAGTAGTCTCGGTATTGTATCTATACTGAGTATATATCGTCAGCCATGTTGATGACGAAAATGAGGTTATTAGAAAATGAATGGTATTTTATTATATTGCCGCCCTGGTTATGAAAAAGAATGTGCTGCTGAAATTCAAGCACGAGCGACTGCCATGGAGGCGTATGGTTTTGCTAAAGTAACGCTGAATTCAGGTTATGTTGTGTTTGAATGTCATTCTGCAGCTGATGTTGATTCAATAGCGAAAAAATTACCACTTTCATCATTGATCTTTGCCCGTCAAATGATCGCACTACATGCACGTGTTGATGATATGCCATTGTACGACCGTGTTAATCCTGTTGTTGCTGCCTGTGAAGGTATTGAAGCGATGGGTGAACTACGTGTGGAAATGCCAGATACCAATGAAGGCAAAGAGTTATCTAAATTCTGCCGTAAGTATACTGTGCCACTACGTCAATCGTTACGTAAGGGTAATCACTTATTACCTAAAGAAAATAAAAACCGTCCTGTACTGCACGTGTTTTTCATCACCAATACCAGTGTGTATATTGGTTACTCATATAGCTTTAACAACTCGCCATTACCTATGGGTATCATGCGTCTTAAGTTTCCATCGAAAGCGCCAAGTCGTTCGACGCTGAAACTGGAAGAAGCATTCCATACTTTCATCCCTGCAGACCAGTGGGATAGACGTATCGGCGGCGCAATGCGCGCGGTTGACTTAGGCGCTTGTCCTGGCGGTTGGACGTATCAGTTAGTTCAACGTAATATGTTTGTTGTGGCTATTGATAACGGTGCCATGGCGGATAGCCTGATGGAAACCGGCCAAGTGAAGCATTACGAAGAAGATGGGTTTAAATATGAGCCAGCTAAAACCACGATTGCATGGACCAACCGTAAATTACACGGTAATAAGGTGAAGGTTCCTGAAAATCCACCCGTTGATATGCTGGTATGCGACATGCTTGAAAAACCAGAGCGTGTTACCCGTCTGATGTGTAAATGGTTATTAAACGCATGGTGTAAAGAAGCTATCTTTAATCTTAAGCTACCATTAAAGCGTCGTTACCATACATTGGAAGACTGTTTGGCTATCTTAGATAAACAACTGGATGATCGCTTTGTTATCCAAGCTAAGCACCTTTATCATGATCGTGATGAAGTGACTGTACATGTAGCTTGGTCAAACTTCATTCCGGAAGATAAATAAGACAGTAAAGACCATTTTAATCGATGGTCCTTAGCGCTGAATTATTCATGCTTTAAGCCATTAAATATCACGCCCGTGAATGTTTAATGGCGTTGTTATTTAAACCGGAAGCGAAAATAAAGCTGTGGGTCTTCGCCACGTACTTTAATCCCAATAATAGCCTCTTTAATTCCCATATTATAATAAGCTTCGTGTTGTAACATACCGTTGGATTTCACTTTCGTTTTGATTGTCAGCCGCTCATAATCGAGCAGTAGATAAGGGCTGCGTTTCAAGCTGTAGTGTAAATTTAAACTCAGTCTCCCTATGTTTTTAAGCCGGGGAATAAAAAGCCGGGTGATATCGGGATCAATCCACATATTGAGAAGCTGAAGTTGTGCGGTTTGTTTGCGTTTATGGTTACTTTTTTTGATAACCAATAATGACTGTTTGAATTCAAACTGCGGTGTGGGCTGTGTTAAAGCGGCCAATTGAGTTTGCTGCTGATAGGCAGAGAATTGCTGTGTTGTTATTGCTGTCCCTAACTGACTTTCCGTGGCTAATGTAACCCTGCTTAATAAACCGATTAACAGTATCAAAAAAAGAAAGTTAGATATCATATATCACCAAAGTTGCTGATGAAAACTTAATTATAGCTTGGTATGCATAAATTACTAGGAAGGCAATAGGCTGTAATGAGGACTTGTTTGATGGTGTCGTGCGAAGATACTAGGGGATGATAAAGCTGAATATCAGCTGCTTAACATGTCGAAATATGAACGTTAAGCAACTGCATTATAAGCGTTTTAAAACCGTTAGAGGCGTTCTAAAATCGCTTGTGTGAAGTCTGTAGTACCGTGCGTACCGCCCAGATCACGTGTTGTTCTATCACCTGATTCAATCACATCACGTACCGCGTTACGAATGTTTTCCGCTTCCGTTTTCATGTCTAGGTATTCTAACATTTGAATAGACGCTAAGATCACAGATGTTGGGTTCGCTAGGTTTTTACCAGCGATGTCAGGTGCACTGCCATGCACAGCTTCGAAAATAGCGATGTCGTCACCGATATTTGCGCCTGGCGCCATACCAAGACCACCCACAAGACCCGCACATAAGTCAGATATGATATCACCAAACAAGTTAGTGGTCACGATCACGTCGAAACGTTCAGGGTACATAACCAAGTTCATGCAAGCGGCATCAACGATCATCTCTTCTGATTCGATCTCTGGGTAACGCTTAGCTACTTCACGCGCGACTTCAAGAAATAGACCGGATGTTGTTTTTAGAATATTGGCTTTATGGATCGCCGTTACTTTTTTTCGATTTTCTGCTTTAGCCAGTTCGTATGCGGCAACACAAATACGCTCAGCACCGGCTCGTGTGATGATACTTTTTGCTTCAGCTGAGTTCCCATCATCGGAGATGATTTGACCTGCGCCAGAGTACATACCTTCGGTATTTTCACGCACGGTAATAATATCGATATTTTCGTAGCGGCTACGCGTGCCTTTAAAAGAGACCACCGGGCGTAAGTTAGCGTATAAATTAAAATGCTTGCGTAATGATACATTGATTGACGTGAAACCAGCGCCGACAGGTGTCGTTAAGGGACCTTTTAACGCGACTTTATTTTTTTCAATTAAATCTAATGTTGCTTTTGGTAGTAGTTCACCTGAAGTTTGTAGCGCAACAAGACCTGCATCAGCAAAGTCATATGCGAAGTTACAGCCAGCTTTATCTAAAATTTGAATTGCAGACTCAATAATATCCGGACCAATACCATCACCCGGGATCACTGTAATTCTTGTTTGTGTCATACATATTCCTTATTTAATTGAGCTTACTTTCAAATGAAAATACTTTGTTGCCGTATGGTAACAAAGTATTACTCAATTGTTAATCCGGTGACTGCTGTAATTTGGCTAAATAAAGCATTTTACAGGGGCGATAACGCATTTGTTAGAGATAGATCCAGATTTTAACTTTTTTATACTATTAACGCTTAGTGTGATCACTCGATTTCTAACAGTCAGTGTTCCGTCTATGATTAAGGTTGATATCTTAAGTCTTTTAAATTAAAGCCGAGGGGAATATCAATTTTCAACTGGGCTAATTGCTGAGTCATGTAAGCCATATCTTTGTGGGTATCGAGTTTTTCACGCAGTTTGGGTTTTAACGCTTCACTGGTATAAATAGCATCTAAATTACCGTGTTGTGTTAATAACTGGGTTGCTGTTTTCGGGCCAATACCAGCGACACCAGCCAAGTGACTCCCACTGATGCCCACCAATGCCCAATAATCGACCAGTTGCTGTGGTTGGATGCCAAACTTATCATTGATAAACGCTTGGTCTAACCAACGCTTGTTAAAATAATCACGAATTTTAATATAAGGTGTTAACAATTGGCAGTAACCTTTATCCGTCGAGATAATAGTCACTTGCTGTTGTTGTGCGGACATTTTAGTGGCGAGGGTGGCGATTAAGTCATCCGCTTCATCTTGTTCGGTTAATAACGAGTCAACATTTAATGCCCACAGATCGTCTTGGATGAGTGTGAGTGCTTGTTGTAAGCTTTCTGGCATCGGTTTGCGGTTGGCTTTGTATTCGGGATAGATGTCATGACGCCAACCGGTTTGTTCTGCATCAAACACGGCGACCACGTGAGTCGGTGCGGTGATGGATAGCAGTTTTCTTACGGCGTGCTTAATGGTTTCACGGGTTGCGCTAATTTGCGCAACAGGATCGTTACTTTGATTAAGTTGTACTGCATGTACTCGACGGATCAGGTTTAACGCATCGATAATTAATAAGTGATTTTGGGCCATATCCGTGTTTCGTTAAAGTTAGCTAGGTTTAATTATTTCATAACAAGGCTCATATTTACTACCAGGAAGCTTCATTCTGTTCTGTTTTATGAAGTTTTTTAATAAATTGTCCATTAATTGCATCAATTTAGGATCACCTTGCAGCTTAAACGGTCCTTTTTTTTCAATTGCTTTGATCCCTGAGTCTTTCACATTACCGGCGACAATACCTGAAAAGGCTTTACGCAGGTTCATCGCCAGCACTTCGGGTGCTTGTTCAAGGTTCAAATTTAAGGCTGCCATGTGTGGATGGTCGGGGATAAACGGCAGCTGAAAGTCTAACTCAATTTTGAGACTCCAATTATAAGAATAGGCATCGCCAATCGCACGGCGGTACTCGTAGGTTTTTTGCATGGCTTTTTTCATGATCTGCGCGGCACTTGGCGCATCATCAATAATGATTTGATAATATTTTTGTGCTTCAAAACCAAGCGTCGCACCGACAAATTCATCAATGGTGGTAAAATATTCTTCACTTTCTTTGGGACCCGTCAGCACGATAGGCAGAGGTTGGCGTTTATTTTCGGGGTGCATCATGATACCAAGTAAATACAATAATTCTTCAGCAGTGCCTGCGCCGCCTGGAAAGATGATGATACCGTGTGAAAGGCGAACAAAGGCTTCTAAGCGTTTCTCAATATCTGGTAGGATCACTAATTCGTTGACGATAGGGTTTGGTGGTTCTGCGGCAATGATACTTGGTTCAGTTAAACCCAAGTAACGACGTTCTTTCACGCGTTGTTTTGCATGACCTACGGTCGCGCCTTTCATTGGTCCTTCCATGGCGCCGGGTCCACAACCCGTACATATATTCATTTCGCGCAAACCGAGTTCATGACCAACAGCTTTGGCATATTCATATTCAGGTGCACGAATGGCGTGACCACCCCAGCAAACAACCATATTAGGATCTGAATCAGATTTGATCACGCGCGCGTTACGTAAAATGGAAAATACTTGATTGGTTAAAAAAGAGGATAATTCTTTTTTTGGTACCGGGACTTTCTCAATGTAGCTATGTACATAAAGAATGTCACGTAACACTGAAAACAGATGTTCTTGAATACCTCGGATGATCTCGCCATCGACAAAGGCTTGTTCTGGGGCGTTGTGTAGTTCGAGTTTGACGCCACGTTCCTGTTGTACAACACTGATATCAAAATTTTGGAATGCTTGTAAAATTTCACTACTGGAATCAGTACGAGAACCGGAATTTAATACCGCCAGCGAACAATTACGGAAGAGTAAGTATAAATCGCTGCTGGCTTTTTGTTGTAATCGGTCGACTTCAAGTTGCGATAGTAGATCCATACTACCCACAGGTTTGATGTGTGTGATCATAAGCTAAACTCCTGTCAGAGACATTGGTGATAAGCAGGTATAATTAAGTTTAGAGCCTAATGATAACTTTATCTCGCCCCGAGCTTTTTGCTTCATATAACGCATTATCTGCACGCTCTAAAGGGTCAACAGTTTCGTTATCATCGAGTGAGAATTGCGTGACCCCGATTGAGATAGTAATTGAGATCTGTTTGCCTTTAAATCTAAACGGTATATTTTTGATCGTATTACGTAGTTTATCTAACATAACCTGTATTTCACTTGGCGCTACGTCGGCCAGTAATAACACGAATTCTTCGCCACCAAAACGGGCGATAAAATCTGAGTCTTTAATTGATTTTTGTAATGCGCGCGCCACGATCTTAAGTGCTTTATCACCGGCGATATGACCGAAACTATCATTGATATTTTTAAAGTGATCAATATCGATCATCGCGATGGTGGTATTGGTTTTATAACGTTGCCAACGTTTGAATTCGAGCTTAAAGCGTTCATCTAATGCGGTACGATTATAGACTTGCGTTAACGAATCTAGGTAGAGTTTATGCTGTTGTGCTTCGAGTCGCTGGGTATGCAGTAAGGTTTCTTTTTTAAGCAGTTCAAGTTGACTTTGAACTGCCTGAATTTGTTGTTCTAGCAGGAGCTTTTCTTGTAGCAATTGTTGTTGTTGTTGGATACTGCTGGAAATTATCTTTAACCCATGTTGCACATGTAATTTAGTTTCTGCTAAGTTGTCACAAGTGCTGATATCAAGTTCTAAAATATCAATGCGCTCTTTCAGATTGTCCAACAAATCGATCTGTTTTTTATTGATATGGTTACTATCAATTAATGAGTTATCAAACTTATAAGCAATGTTATTGAGTTCTTCAACAATGCTATGCAAGAAGGTTTTAGACGCCATGCGCTCTTCACGTGCACCCTCAATGATGTTGTTGATGATCTGCAAACAGGTATTAACCAGTTCATGACCGCCAATCCCGTCTAATAAACGTTGACGAATTTTATTTAGATTTGAACCAAAGCGACCAGTGAAATCAAGTTCATTGATTAAACGTTGTAAATCATCACATATTTTTTTATGAACGGTGGCTGAAATGTTGTTGGTTTCGGTTAAGTTTTTGATCGCGCTATGATAAATGCAGAACAGTGATTGAACCTTAGTTTGCAATACGGCCACTGCCGTTGCTTTCGGTTCCGCTAACACTAATTGTAGTTCTGCAGTGAGCTTAGGATCGTGTTGTAATAAATTAATTAATGATGTAGCTGCTTGAGATACGGCACTATCAGCAATTTTTAAGGTATCAGATAATATGTTAGGTTGTAGCATTACCTGACGTTCAACCTGCTTAATTTGGGTGATTAGCTCATCGTCAGAAGTGCTGCGTTCAAGAGTTGCTTTCAGTTTTCTCACTGCAATGTTTAGCTCATTATCGATGCCTCGTGTTGCACCAAGCAAACGATTAATAAATGCTAATAACATTGCGGTGTTAATTTTTGTGTAGCCGTTGGCATTACTTGGTCGTGTTGCTGAATGCGTATCTTGTGATATCTGCATGAAAACTCTTCACATTGGTTAAATCAAAGATGAAGATTAGCTTACCATTATATATACTCCTATAAAATAGTTTGGTCCTAAAATGTAAGCTTACAGCCAATTAATATCATTTTTGTCAGTTGATGATATTACTTTTACTAAGCCTTTTTCGATGGCCTGCTTTGAACGATCCCAAATATCACCATGGAAGAATGCCGGTTGTGTATAGGTTAATGCGCTTAATTGCACCCAACTATTTTGCTTGTTTTTACGACTTAATTGCGTTGCACCTGACAAGGCTAAGGTCGCAATATTTAACAATTTATTGCTGTCTATTGCGGTAGGGTATTTGAATAAGAAAGGGTGGGAAACCATCCCTATCGAAATGTCTTTGTTAAAATTAATCTGGCAATCAAACTGCTCGAACCAGTCTAAAATATAGTTAGCAATGATCGCAGGGTCGTAATTTTTGTTTACTTTTCTAACCAATAATAACTGCGTATCATTTAATTGGAATAAACGTTCTGAATCATGGAGTTGTTGTAATAAATAGGCGCCTAATTCGGTTTCGATCTTATTGACGAGTGAAAGGCTATATTTCTGACGTAACGGTTGCAAAAAATCGAGGCTGATAATGGCACAGCTATGGACGCTGTTTTGCTTATCGGTATATTCCCAATCAGAGTAAAATCGTGCTTCTTGTAGTGGTGTCGGGATATATTGTTTCAGACTGTTGATATTATTTAGGCCAGTATTTGGATGAATGTTGTAGTTATTCTCGAGCTGTTCGACATCTCGCCGTTGTGATTTCATTTTTTGATTATTGACGTAGTACAAATAAAGAATAATCAGCATAATTGCAGCAAGTAAAAACACGTTAATCATCAAATTATGTTTTGCTTGTTTAAGTTTGGTGACTTGTGTTTGTAGCTGGTCTATTTTTTGCGATTTTATTTCATTATTTTCTTTGTGTTGATTCGAGACTGGCAATGCTTTTTTTGCGTTAAAGTTTGACAGCTTATTGTAACGCACGAACTGTTTATAGCTATCAAGTGCTTTGGCGTACTGGTCTGTTTCTTCATAGGCGGTGGCGAGATAAAGATAGACGGTTTCGAATTGTTTGCTATTGTTAAGTTTACGGGCTATCACTAACGCTTTATTTAAACGTGTTAATGCGGTGTCGTAATGTTGCTGCTGGATCGCTAAATTAGCCAGATGTACAAGCGATTCAAGTAATAAAGTGCTTTGGCCATTCGTGTAAAACAGTTTTTCAGCATTGGATAAATACTGCTCGGCCAAGCTAAAGTTACCCATGTGCAGGTAGGTCTTACCAACTTCGAAATAAACGGCATTTAATTTGTTCTTGTCATCAAAAATTTTTAGTAAATCTAAGGCGTTAAAATAATAAACTAACGATAAATTATATTCTTTGATTTTGCGGTGCATACTGGCAAGGGTTAATAAAGAATCAGACAATTGCAGTTTGTTACCGAGGTTTTGATAATATTGCGCAGATTGATTGGCAAAGTTGATTGCCAATTTAAAATTATCTTGAGCAATATACGCCTGACTCATTTTTTTAGTCAGTAGGCCATTAAGTGTATCGTTATTATCAAGCAATTTCTGTAGGGCTTTATTGTAAAAATTTATTGCCAAGGTTAATTTATTTTGTTGCTGGTAATTATAACCAATAGCATAAGCTGCCCAAGCTGCATTATTTGTTAATGGTGTTTTGGCCGCGAACGTTTGAGCTTCGCGAAACAGCGCCATTGATTCTTCGTAATTATTGAGGTTTAGCGCGATTTCACCAGCAATAATTTTGAGGGTAAAATAACCGTTTGCTGTCGGATTATAAGTATTGTCAGCAATACTGTTGAGTACTTGCTCAATGGTTTCTTGAGCAAGTTGAAAATTAGCCAAGCTCGTTGATTGCGCTAGAATATGGCTTTTTATTAATAAACTTTGTTGTCTTAAATGTAAGGGGACATTATGTATTTTGTTGACGAGCATTTTATCAAGGATGGCGACGGCTTGATCGATATTGTTGGCATAGAAATAACATAAGGCTTTTTGTTGTTTAATCAGTACGAGGTCAGAAGGGGTGATCGATTGTTCTCTGATTTGACTCACCCGTGCAATTGCGCTGAACACGTCTTTTTTTTGTATTTGCAGGTACTCATCAATAATTTGAATGCATTGATAAGGTTGGCTGTATTGTACTACTTGACTGCGTTTTAGCTCATTAGGCAATATCAGCTGGTTAAATAAGCTTGCGGCGGCTGTGGTGCTAAATAGAATAAATGCAAGAGCATAACAAAAACGTAAGATCATGTGTTTAATATCGACTAGAAAGGCAGCCATCACATTCTTATGATTACATGTCCTTATTAAATATTAGCGTTCCTTTGCTAATTGAGGCCTCGGTCTTAGTGAGGGCTATAATGATCAATAAGGAGATTTATATGCCCAATTGATCGTCACTTTTAAATACTAAACTATTTTGCTGCTTTTGTTAATGACTGGGTATTTAAAAAAATACCCAGTCATGTCATATTATTGGCGGATTAAGCGAATATTATCTATTTTAGCATCACAATTGGTTCTGAATGGATTGATATCCAAGCCACCTCTGCGGGTGTAGCGTGCACATACAGTTAATTGCTCTGGTTTACAGAAGTGCATGATATCGATGAAAATACGTTCTACACACTGCTCGTGAAACTCATTATGTTGACGGAATGAGATTAAATAGCGTAATAGTGCTTCTGGGTCGATCTTATTACCTTGATAGGCAATATAAACACTGCCCCAATCGGGTTGATTAGTCACGAGGCAATTGGATTTTAATAAATGGCTGTAAAGCACTTCATCAACGTTATCATTGTTGTCTGCGGCAGATGTTAACAACTCGGCATTAAACTCATAATCCTCGACATCGATATCAAGGTGATCAATACAGCTACCGGTGATCTTGGTAATTTGGCTTGGTGCCTTATCTAAGTCATCGAACATCAGCACTTCAACTAGGCCTTGTGCGCATGCTGCTAGGTCGCGTTGTAGTGTTTCCGTGACTTCATCTGTGGAACTAAAACGCGTTTGGTTGAAGCTATTTAAGTACAGTTTGAATGATTTTGATTCGATCAGGTTTACTGATGTAGCACAAACTCTTACTTCAGCAACAGCAACAATAGGTTTACCTTTGCTATTTAACCAAGACAGCTCATATAAATTCCATAGGTCACACCCGGTGAACGGCAGTTGGTCGGATAGTGCCAGATCATCACGATTCAATTGTCTTGGTACCGGTTGTAACAAGCTAGGTTGATATTGAGAGATATACTCCGTTTTTTTCCCTAAATTTAACTTATTTAGTGCCGTTGAATCTTGGTAACGGTTTGCTGGTGTCATGGTTAATTCTCATCGGTTGCAGATAATTCACTTATCAATAGCGAGATTGTAATAAATTTTACTGCAGAGTGATATGCTATAGCGGATTTAATCATTTTTATGGGGAATATAATGACTGTAGCTGTAATCGATGCGCTTATTGCTTTTTATGCACGCAGTGAACAACTTTGGCAAGCTCAAGACTACTTACCACAACAAGAGTTTGATCCCGAGTGGGATTCACCGTGTTTTATTGAAGCGTCGAATAGTGCACAGTTACGTGCTGATCATAAAGCTTGGTTGCCAGTGAAACGGGATGCGATTACGTCATTTAGTAATATTGAGTCCGCGCTAAATATAGAGTTGGACCCGCAGATCGCCGAATTTTTTGGTGTTTATTTTAGTGATCACATGCCCGCGAGTTTTAATGATGAGGTCATTGAATTGGTACAGGTGTGGAGTACAGATGATTTTGACCGCTTACAAGAAAATATGATTGCGCATTTGATGATGAAAAAAACATTAAAGCAGCCGCCAACACTGTTCATTGCTAGCTGCGTCGATGAGATGCAGATTATTGCACTAGACAATGTCAGTGGCGAAGTGGTGCGTGAAGTGCTGGGTAAAGGTATTGTAGAAGTATTAGCACCGGATTTGGCTAGTTTTATTAGTCAATTAACCCCCGTATTACTCGAGCAGTAAATAACGGTTCACTGAACGTGAAATAGCACGAGTATTAACTCGCGCTATTTTTTTAAGTCTATTGTTGCTGTTATTGCTAACATCTCATTGTGACTACATGCAGCTACTACCAAGGTAAGTTGGATAATAAGCGGCAAGGCTCGCATTTAAAATCAAAGATACCGTGTAATGGTGTTGTTAGTTTCCACTCGCCATTACAACTTGGGCAACAGCGTTGTTCGGCTTCATCTGCTTGTTTAGCCGCGTCAGCTAAATGATAAAGATAATAATAGGTGGGTGTATGGGTTTGTTGTTCAATATCTTTCGCCAATTGCCAACCAGTATTATTTAACGGGCTGTTGATATCCGTTAATACGTCGCTACATGCTTGTTGTAGCGTTGTACCGTGCATTTGTAATTCATCCGTTGAGCTCCAATCCACTTGCCAGCGTAACAGCGCTTGATGATCGTCGGTCTTCGGTGTTGGTAATTTGTACAATGGGATCGGCGCAAGATGTTCACCGCAACGCAAGGGTGAACAAGTGCTTAGGTAATGGGTGTACAGCACTTGCCATTCTGGCGGCTGACAAAGGTCGGTATTATCGGAATGTAAATCCATGCCTGTCAGGCGAATTTTAGGCGCGAGTAAACCGGCCTCACTCAAGGCCTGTAAGCGTTGTTCAACAATACTAGAATGATGCCTTGGATGTAGACTTTCTTCTTCAGGACAAACAACACGGGTAATAAAGACGCCGTCATCGATACTGGTTGGAAATTCACGACCTAATATTTGGCCGTTGTAACGTAAGGCATCAATAAGTTGGGTTATGGCGCCATCAACAGCTTCAATGGTGGTGTCTTGGTAGCATTCAAAAGTCAGTTCGGCAGTAAACAAGATATTCTCTCTGTCCAGTTATTGTGTTAACAATGCTTTTTTTAACGCGGTTATTTCAGCTTTTAATTCGTTCACTTCTTGGCGTAGTGGTGCAATTTCTTCGCGTACTGATGCGATAGCGGTCGCAATAAGCACTGCGGTTGGGTCTGCTACGTCTGCGATCGTGGTTGTAGGTGTAGGTGTATTTTTGGGTGGTACGATTGCATTCGGATCAAAACGCCATGTTTTCAGAGTCTCAATAATATCGCGCATATTTGCTGGTTGTACGAGTCGTGATTTAATTAGTGCCATGGAGGGCTTTTTGCCTTCGAGAGCCAGTTGATTTGCGGCATCGACAATATGTTGTAGGCTCATGGTATTTCTTCCTTAGTATCCTAGTTGTTGTAATTCTGGTTTTCATCGGTGACCACTATATGTCAGGCTATTAACGCAGCATGGCATCAAGGTGGTCAATGACTTCTGCCCAGTCGGCATCTTCGTAAATTGATTCTTTGAGAAACATCGCTTGAGAGTTGTTCCAAAACGGGGCTTCAAATAGTAATACACCCGCGTCGAGTGTATGCTGACGGATAAAGCGTTTCATGCTTAATTCATCATTATCTAACCCAAGTTGCGCAAATAACAATTCTAAGGTTTGCGTGGCTAACAGCATCATCTGGCTCCAGTGTTTTTTTTCAGTATAGCCAGAGATGAGCAACAAAGTTAGTTTATCATGGTTAATCTATAGCATAAGGCGGGACGATAAACTCTAAGACAGTTGGTCCGGCCATCACAAGGCAAGCTTGATAGGCATTTTCACCATTGCTACTAAACTCGAAGTTAAATTTATAACGAAATAAACTGCCTTTGTGCGGATACCAAGCGATACCCGTTTGGGCCGTTGATAACCATTGTAGTTGTTGCTGTTGGCAATATTGTTTGATTAGCGCATTGGCTAATTCTGCTTGTTTACGCAGGTGGGAAAAGATCACAACCCCAATAAAGCCAACGACGATGGCTAACAAACTGCCCATATTTTAATTACTCCGTGATAGCTGTTTGACTATTCATGTTTTGCTGCAGTGCGAGTTATGCTCAGCTGCGATTTTTAACTACGCTGCTGACGAAACAGCAGGCCAATTGCGCTGCCAAGGGTATTGGTGCGGTTTGGATTACGTAACATAGCTAACACCTTATTACGTAGACTTGGTATTGCCACTAAGTCGGAGAACAGATAAATAAACAGTTCTTGACCTTGCTGTTGTTGTACCGCCGCTTCAAAGAATGCCAATAGTCGAGCTTCGTCATCAAGGTCATGCCAGCAGCGACCAGCTAATGCGACAATCGTTTGGCTAATATTGTTATGTTTAAACAACGCAGGGTAAAGGTCTGTGCGAAGTCCCTGTGCCGGTGCGCTTGATAATGCACGGATTAACATTGATAGGCGTACATCATTTGGTGTCGCTAATGCGGCTTCTTGACTAATTAATGTTGCTATTGCTTCATTTATGGCGGTTGGCAGGGCTTCGTGCTCAAGTGCTAGGCAAAGTGAATATAATGGCTCTGTTGGTAATTTGGGTAATGCTGCGGCGATGTGCTGTGCATTATTATCACGATCTAAGCGCGCGGCGATATCGCAAATACCTTGTACACCTACTTCTTGCCAGTGTTCAAAGCCCAGTTTATTGGCAAAGTAGTTGTGCGCAGTTGGATAGTATTTACTTTCTGGGCGCATTAAATCACGGTTGATAACGGCATTTAACATCGCCACTTTATCTGTACTTGGTTTAAATACATACGGATTTGTTGCGAGTTGTTCTTGCTGTTCTTCACTTGGGGTCTTTTCTAACATCAGACCAAGCGATTCAACTACCATATTAAGGAAGATATTACGCGTCCCTTGGATTAGTAGGCCTTGCTCATCTAATGGGAACTTAAGAAACCAAAGATAGTGCTGGTTATTCTCATTTTTATTCCAGAAGGTGATCGCAAATTGAGCATGGCGTTGCAACGGTGCAGGGTAAGGTCGCTGAGCGGATTCAAACTGCATAAAGTCGTCGGTTGAAATTTTGTTGATCTTACGACCCATGTCATACACGCAAAACTGAGTCTTTGCTTGTAACAGAAATTCCGATAGCGTGTTGAGGGTATGCATAGTTGCCATGATCTAATGTGTCCAAGTTAAGAGTGGGGTCGAATGGAGCTTAAGTATCGGCGTATTATACGCAAACCCTATCAAGATGTGAATGGAGATTACGATGCGCTTTCGTATCTGACTGTTGCTGGCGTATAATGCGGCTACATTTGTTTGGTCGCGGTACAAATTTGGTTTCGCGAACCCTAAATAGAGACACTATGATGACGATCTATCTGCAGGCTCACCAGCTATTAGCGGCGATTGAAGTGGAATTGAAAAATGCCTCGTTGTGGAATGAGGTTTCGCCAAGTATCGAGGCACTTGCGAGTACCACGCCATTTTGTATTGATACTATGCCTTTTACAGATTGGTTGCAGTTTATCTTTTTAGCAAAGATGACACAGCGGGTGGCTATGCAAATGCCGTTACCTGTGAATATGGCGATACAGCCAATGGCGGAAGAAGCCTTCAAACCACTGACCGTGGATACGTGTGAATTATTGGCCCTGATCTTATCGTTTGATAAGTTGTTAAAAAACATTTAAATACAGCTAGTTAGGTAATAAATTACAATGTTAGATATTTTATATCAAGATGAATACTTGGTGGCAATTGATAAACCGGCAGGTTTGTTGGTGCATCGCAGTTGGTTAGACAGTCATGAAACGCAGTTTGCCATGCAGATGGTGCGTGATCAGATTGGTCAGTATGTTTATACTGTGCATCGTTTAGATAGACCCACATCTGGCGTGTTGTTATTTGCATTATCAAGTGAAGTCGCAAGACAGATGAGCGAGATATTTCAGGCGCATGCGTTAACCAAACGTTACCTTGCGGTGGTGCGTGGTTGGATCAATGAGGCGGGGACGTTAGATTACGCCCTAAAAGTAGAATTGGATAAGATTGCCGATAAACAAGCATCGCAAGATAAAGACGCGCAAGAAGCGGTAACGCATTATAAACCCTTGCACCAGGTTGAAATTCCGTATTCGGTAAGTAAAAATCACCCGACGAGTCGTTATTGTTTAATGGAACTTGAGCCACAAACAGGCCGTAAGCATCAATTGCGTCGTCACATGAAGCATTTATTCCACCCAATCGTGGGCGATACTACCCATGGTGATGGCCGTCATAATGTGTTTTATCGTGAGCACTTTGAATTGTCACGACTGTTACTGATTGCCAAGTCATTATCTTTTATCCATCCGGTAACCGCGCAACCAGTGCATATTGAAGCCGCTGTTGGTGACGAAGTATTAGGGTTATTCGAGCAATTTGGCTGGCCTGCACAAGAACGTGACTATCACCCTAAGACACCCGTAAAATAGCGCGTTGTTCGGCTGTTAACGTACCGATAAACTTAGGTTACACTTCGTTACGTAAGTTTATCGGTAAAGCTGGTATGATCATGGGTTGCATTTAATTTCATAAATCGGCACTAACACGCCAATCCCTATCGTTTTACTGTGTTATTGGCTAAATACCCGCTTTGCAGCGTATTTTCTAAACCAAAAAACGCCTATGCAATCACCTTGGTTATTTATGTACTGACTCCGGCATTAAAAAATGGCTCCAATTGTACCGTTTTGTACCATTGTGAGTGGCTATTCAAATCTAAACAGCCGAACCGCAAATTGTTATGAGTATTGTTTTTAGCAGGCTATAGTTAATCCAACAAAGGAAGCTAGCTATGCATCCTTAACCAATTTCAACTGTATCAGGTCGCTGTTGCAGTACTATTTAGTTTGTTCACTATTAGGAGTGAGAGATGAGTAACGCATTTGCAAATCTACAGAAAGTAGGTAAGTCATTAATGTTACCCGTATCGGTGTTACCGGTTGCAGGTATTTTATTAGGTGTTGGTGCAGCCAATTTTAGTTTCTTGCCAGAATTTGTTTCTCATCTAATGGAACAAGCTGGTGGTTCTGTCTTTGGTCAAATGGCACTGTTGTTTGCAGTTGGTGTCGCACTCGGTTTTACTAAAAATGACGGTGTTGCAGGTCTTTCTGCCATTGTTGGTTACGGTATCATGACGGCAACGCTAAGCACAGTGGCAGGTATCGAAATTAAAGATGTAATTGCGGCCGCAGGTGACATCTCTAGTGAAGAGATAAATGCCCTGACAGCAGCGATTAATAATAAATATAACACGGGTGTATTGGGGGGGATCTTTGTTGGTGGCCTCGCTGGTTGGGCATTTAACAAGTTCTACAAAATCCAATTGCCTGAATACCTAGGTTTCTTTGCTGGTAAACGTGCGGTGCCTATTATTACAGGTTTTGTTGCGATTGCCCTAGGTTTGATCCTATCGGTAATCTGGCCTCCAATCGGTTCTGTTATTGCTGCTTTTTCTGACTGGGCTGCGCAGCAGAATCCAACAGTGGCATTTGGTATCTACGGTGTTGTTGAACGTGCATTAATCCCATTTGGCTTGCACCATATTTGGAATGTACCGTTCTTCTACGAAGCGGGTACTTGTACTAACAACGCTGGTGAAGTTGTTCATGGTATTATGACATGCTTCCTGACTGCTGATGATGCAACACGTGCTGCAGGTAATGGTTTCGGTCAACTTGCTGGTGGTTACCTATTCAAAATGTTCGGTCTTCCTGCTGCTGCAATCGCAATTGCGCACTCAGCTAAGCCTGAAAACCGCGCGAAAGTAATGGGCATCATGGCATCTGCTGCGTTGACATCATTCTTAACCGGTATTACGGAACCAATTGAATTTGCATTCTTATTCATTGCTCCAGTACTGTATGCTATCCATGCATTGCTTGCTGGTCTAGCGTATGTATTAACAAACTCTTTGGGTATTGTACACGGACATACGTTCTCGAACGGTTTTATTGATTTTGTGGTGCAATCTCCGCGTGCAGAAAACATGTTACTGCTTGTTGGTTTAGGGATCGTTTATGCGGTTGTTTATTATATCGTATTCCGCACTATGATCCGCATGCTAGACTTGAAAACACCTGGTCGTGAAGATGATGAAGAAGTTGCTGTGGTTGCGGTATCTACAGACGAAATGGCGGCAGAATTGGTTGCTGCATTCGGTGGTAAAGACAACATCACGAACTTAGACGCCTGTATCACGCGTTTACGTATTAGTGTTAACTCGATTGACAAGGTAGACAACGAGAAGCTGAAAGCACTAGGTGCAAAAGCTGTTGTCGTTGTTGGTTCCGGTGTACAGGCTATCTTCGGCACTAAGTCTGATAACCTACGTACTGATATGGAAGAGTACATTAATACACTATAATCAGTAATACGCTATAATCAGTTCGCTGATTGATTTAAGCCACTGCAGTTGCAGTGGCTTTTTTGTGCCTAGGATAGAATAAAGTGAGCGGGCAGTAATCGAATTGAGGCGAATGATACGATTACCCATGCTATTCAACTCATTTTATGAGTTGAATAGAAAGTTATTGGATTTATGTTATGCATCCGCGCGATTTTCAGAGACAAAAAAGCCCAGCATTACTGGGCTAACTATTTATATAAAGCGGATAGTTATTTACACAAAATGAATTAAACTAGTTGTTTGAGTGTAGTTCTGCGTTTAGTTCAACCGCTGATTTATTGGTTAAACATTCAATCGTGCCTGAGATTGAATTGCGACGGAATAACAAGTCATCTTTACCGGCTAGGTCACGTGCTTTAACAATTTCTACTGCTTGATTACTAGCATCTAATATTTGTACTTTAGAACCTGCAGTAATGTATAGACCGGACTCGATAGTACAACGGTTACCCAGTGGAATACCTAAACCAGCGTTGGCACCCAGTAAGCAGTTTTCACCGATAGAGATAACTAATTGGCCACCGCCACTTAATGTACCCATGATAGATGCACCGCCACCGATGTCAGAACCGTTACCAACCATCACACCTGCAGAGATACGACCTTCAACCATGCTCACACCCTCTGTGCCCGCATTAAAGTTAACAAAGCCTTCATGCATGATCGTTGTGCCTTCACCTATGTGAGCCCCTAAACGTACACGTGCAGTGTGAGCAATACGGACACCTGTTGGTACCACGTAATCCGTCATTTTAGGGAACTTATCAACACAGCTTACCGTTAATACTTCACCAGCAAGACGTGCTGCAATTTGACGCTCTGCAAGTTCAGGTAAATCAATCGGACCTTGGTTAGTCCATGCGATGTTATGCAGTAGGCCAAAGATACCGTCAAGTACAGTGCCATGTGGTTTAACTAAACGATGTGAAATCAGTTGTAGCTTTAGATAACCTTCTGCAACAGATGCTGGTTTTTCGTCAGTTGCAAGTACAACAAGCACTAGCGGTTGTTTACTGTTTGCTGCTGCCGCTGCAAATTTAGCATTCGCAGTATCATCATTTGCGCTGAATGCCGTTGCAAGTTGCGCTGCTTGTGCAGGCGTAACTTCGATAACTTTATTCTGGCCTTGATAATTAACGACTTCGCTAATATCGGCAACCAGTTTATCACTTGGGTTTAGCAGCGGGTTTGGGAAAAAAGCTTCGATAATTTTACCAGTAGTGTTTTTAGTGGCACTACCGAAAGCGAGTGAAAAAGTGGCCATAACTGAGAAATCTCCATTTAAAATAAGGGCGTGATATTCATACATCACGCCAGATTTTTATATATTACTATTAGTTCTATCACATTTGTCTTTGTTGTTTCAAAGGAAATTGTCATTGTTATGTTCAGAACAATTAATTATCGGCCAGTTCGGTAATTAAGTTATGGCGTAATTGTACTTCTTGTTCAGGAGAAAGAGGTTGATTATTATTACCCGAAATAATGAAAAAATCTTCTGCTCGTTCACCAATGGTTGAGATTTTAGCGTTATGCAGCACAATATTCTCGGCACTAAATATGCCACTGATACGGGCCAGTAGTCCTGGGGTATCTAAGGTAATGATCTCAACAAAGGTACGTTTTTTCTTGGTGGCTAAAAATGTCACTTGGGTTTTTACTGAGAACGGTTTTATTTGCCGTGGAATACGCTGTTTTCTTAATACCGGCGCTTTACCCGTCTTTAACACCGCCTCTAATGCTGCTTGCAATGCGTAAATACGATCTGGGGCGAGGACATCACCGGTGTGATCCAAAATCACGAAACTATCGAGGACATAACCATTACGGCTTGAGGTGATTTTCGCATCATGAATGTTTAAGTTTTTATTATCTAAGGTAGAGACGGCCGAAGCGAACAAATGCTTATTGTCTTTGGCATAGATAAACACTTCATTACCACCGCGGGTACTATTTTGACTGATTAGCACTAAAGGCAGTGTCGGGTCCTCATGATTGAGGATACCTGTGGTATGCCAACAGATCTGACTCGGATCATTACGCAAAAAATACTCAGAACGGAATGTGCTCCACAATGCTTGGATCTGCTCGAGACTAAAGCGGCTGTTTTCTAAAAAGGCCAGCGCCGTATCTTTATTATTGCGGATCCTGAATTTAGCATCCAGCGGGTTTTCTAAGCCGCGGCGTAAAGCTTGCTGCGTTAAAAAATACAATTCACGCAGCAGTGAACCTTTCCAATTATTCCATAAGTTATCATTAGTGGCACAAATATCCGCAACTGTGAGGCAGTAGAGGTAATTTAAATGTTCTTGATCACCAATGGTACGGGCAAATTCGGTAATGATCTCGGGATCATGAATATCACGGCGTTGCGCGGTGACCGACATTAATAAATGGTATTTGACCAATCGGGAGACCATTTTTCGGTCAGCCTTGTTGATCCCGTGCTTCTTACAGAATGCACGGGCGTCTATGGCCCCGATTTCGGAGTGATTACCTTTTTGGCCTTTCCCGATATCATGGAAAATAGCCGCGATGAGTAATAATTCTGGCTTTTCTAAACGCGGGTATATCTCACAGCATAATGGGTGAGTTATTTTGGTTTCGTCGCGTTTAAAGGAATCAATGATTTTGACTAAACGATGGGTGTGTTCATCAACCGTATAGTTGTGGAATAAATCAAACTGCATCTGCCCGAGAATGCGACTCCACTGCGGTATATAAGCGGCGATGACACCGTACTTATGCATTAAGGTAAGTGCTAAACCACTCGCATTGGGGTGTTTAAGTAGCTGCATGAATTGTTCACGACATTCGGGAATATCTTCTAACCACATCGTTAACTTGCGTCTTGCATCGCGTAATTCACGTATCGTACTGGCATAAATACCCGTGATATGTTCGTTATCGGCAATGTGATAAAACAACTCAATAATCGCACTGGGACGACGGGTAAATAAATCGGTGCTGGTGGTATCAATTAAGCTGCCGCGCAGCTGAAAGTCCGCGGTGATATTACGTACATCCATTCCCACGTGTCCGAGGATTGCTTGGTTAAATAGCTGTAACAGCATTTCATTGAGTTCGGTAACGCGACGAATTGTTTGGTAGAACTGCTTCATCATGGTTTCAACAGCTTGATTGCCTTCACCGCTATAACCGAGTGCTTTTGCGACTGTTGTTTGTCTGTCGAAGAGCAGGCGGTTATCACAGCGTTTTAAACCAAGGTGCAGGGCAAAGCGAACTCGCCACAAGAAATTCTGGCAATTTTCCAGCTCGTGGTATTCACCTTTGGTTAAAAAACCATGATTGGTTAACTCTAAGAAACTGCTCGATCCGAAATGGCGACGGGTGATCCATAAAATAGTCTGTAAATCACGTAACCCACCTGGGCTGCTCTTCAGATCGGGTTCTAAATTATATGATGAGCCTTTGAACTGGTGATGGCGCGCAAGCTGCTCTTCATGTTTGGCTTGGAAGAAATCTTGGCTTGGCCAAAATGTCTCAGGATCAATGATATCTTGTAACTGTGCGTAAGTGTCTTCAGACCCCGTGATCAAGCGCGACTCTAAGAGGTTGGTCGCAATCGTGATATCCGCTAGCCCTTGTGCTAAGCATTCATCGATGGTGCGTACGCTATGTCCCACCTCTAAACCCAGATCCCATAACATGGTGATAAAGAGTGATATGGCTTGCTCTTGCACTGGTGTTAAGGCAGATGTAGTGGTGATCAGCAAGTCTATGTCTGATTTCGGATGCAATTCGCCACGACCATAACCACCCACCGCGACGAGTGCTAATGCCGGATGAGTCGAGAGGTCAAATTTTTGCCAAAGTCGATTGAGTAATTGATCCATGTATTCTGCGCGGCAAGAGACTAACGCAATAATATCATCACCATCAAAGAAGCGTTGTTCAAGCCAGGATTGAAATTCTTGCATGTGTGATTTACAATGGCTAAGTGTTAACTCTTCATCTGAGAGTAATGCGGGAACATATTGAGTTGGATCCATGCGACGCCTTCCTGGAGTTCGATAGAAAAATGCGAACCGCAGGGTGCAGTTCCCATATTAGCTAATATTCAAATTCGTTTTATATAATGACTTAGTTTTTTAACAACCGTGGAATAGTTTCTTCATCACGTAATGTCATAATTTCACAACCATCTTTAGTGACTACGATAGTATGTTCCCATTGGGCTGAATTTTTATTGTCTTTGGTTAATACAGTCCAGTGATCATCGGCAACATGGTTGTATTTTTTACCTGCATTGATCATAGGTTCAATCGTGAAGCACATACCTTCTTTAAGCACGAGATTCTGGTTGCTTTCGTTGAAGCGTGATTTGTAATGTAATACTTGAGGTTCTTCATGGAATTTTTCACCAATGCCGTGACCACAATATTCTTCTACGATGGAATACTTGCGTGTTGGGTTGGCTTTATTGTGAGACTTGATTTTTTTCTCAATGATCTCGCCAATACGGCTTAAACGTGTACCCGGTTTTACGTGACGTAAACCTTCGTATAACGCTTCTTGTGCGATGCGGCATAGTTGCTTATCACGTGGTGATACTTCTCCAATTAAAAACATCTTAGAGGTATCGCCATGTAGACCATCTTTGATTACGGTAATATCCAAGTTAATAATGTCACCATCGACTAATGGACGTTCACTTGGTACGCCATGGCAAACAACGCTGTTAATTGATGTGCAGATCGACTTTGGAAATGCCGTATCATCATTTTCATCGTAGCTTGGGTAAAATAACGGTGCTGATAATGCGTCGTTTGCTAAAGTGAATTCATGGCAACGATCATTTAACTCCTGAGTGGTCACCCCAGCAACTACAAACGGTTCTATCATTTCTAGTACTTGTGCAGCTAAATGGCCTGCAACGCGCATTTTTTCGATTTGATCTTCAGTTTTAATGATTACGCTCATTTTTCACTCTTCAATATATAGGTGTTTTGTTTTATAGCTATGATTGTAACGCTAATGCGAGTGATAAGCATAAATTTTCTTTAATACGAGGGTGCTTATTCACGTTATTACTATTTATAGGTATTTAAGGCAAAGATATAATTAATCTTATGATGAGAAATATGGCTATAATCCGCTAGAATGAAGAATGCGTGTTACGTTACATGTCGATTTTTGCGATAAAAATAGCACCGCAAAATTTGTGCTATTTATCTAAATATGATATAAAGCGCGCATTGGATTGAGTAAATGTCAGTAACTGGTTATGTGCTCAATCTCATACACATAATTTTATATAAATCACACACACATCGTCACATTTGTCGGGGTGCTTTTATTTTGTTTGTTAATCGCCTGCTTAGCTCGCTTTTAGTTAGAAATAAAGGTCGAAAAAATGGGATGTGTGGAGGCCTAACCCCATACAAATTTAAGGAATTTAAAATGTCTACAGTATCAATGCGCGATATGCTACAAGCCGGTGTTCATTTCGGTCACCAAACTCGTTACTGGAATCCTAAGATGAAGCAATACATCTTCGGTGCTCGTAGTAAAGTACATATCATCAACCTAGAGAAAACTGTTCCTCTATTCAACGACGCACTTGGTTTTATCAAGAACATTGCTGATAAAAAAGGTAAAGTTCTTTTCGTTGGTACTAAAAAAGCGGCGGGTGAAACAATCAAAGAAGCTGCACTTTCATGTGACCAGTTCTACGTTGATCACCGTTGGTTAGGCGGAATGTTGACTAACTGGAAAACAGTTCGTCAATCAATCAAACGTCTTACTATTCTAGAAGCACAAGCACAAGACGGTACATTCGAGCAGCTTACTAAGAAAGAAGCTCTAATGAACACACGTGAAATGATCAAACTAGAGAAAAGCCTTGGTGGTATTAAAACTATGGGCGGTTTACCTGATGTTCTTTTCGTAATCGATGCTGACCATGAGCACATCGCTATTAAAGAAGCTAACAATCTAGGTATCCCAGTAGTAGCTATCGTTGATACTAACTCAAACCCAGACAACATTGATTTCGTTGTACCTGGTAACGATGATGCGATCCGTGCTATCAAACTTTACGCTGGTGCAGTAGCTGCATGTGTAAATGAAGGCCGTAATCAAGACATCGCGGCACAAGCTGAAAACGACTTTATCGAAGAAGCTAAATAATACAGCTTTTCGATTTAATCGATGCTCTTATTTAACTAAGTGCACTATTTAGTTAGCAGGAGCCATATGGCTCCTGTTTTTTTTCGTATAAGAAATTGAGGAAATTACCCATGGCAATTACTGCTGCAATGGTTAAAGAACTGCGCGAACGTACAGCTGCAGGCATGATGGATTGTAAAAAAGCGTTAGTTGAAGCTGAAGGCGATATGGAACTAGCAATCGATAACATGCGTAAATCAGGCGCTGTAAAAGCGGCTAAAAAAGCAGGTCGTATTGCTGCTGAAGGCGTTGTAAAAACTAAAATTGCTAACGGCGTTGCGGTTCTAGTTGAAATCAACTCAGAAACAGATTTCGTCGCAAAAGATGCAAGTTTCCTAGCATTTGTTAACCAAGTTGTTGACGTTGCTCACGCAGGTGAACTTAACTCTGCTGAAGCACTATTAGCTGCTAAATTTGACGCTGAATTAACAGTTGAAGAAGCGCGTGCTAACCTAATTTCTAAAATTGGCGAGAACATCAATGTTCGTCGTTCAGTTATAGTTAAAGGTGATAATATGGCGTCTTACGTACACGGCGGCACTATCGGTGTTGTTACTGTACTTAAAGGCGGTGATGAAGCATTAGCGAAGAAAATTGCTATGCATGTAGCAGCAGCTAAGCCTGAGTTTGTTACACCTGATGATGTTCCTGCAGCTGTAGTTGAAAAAGAACGCGCTATTCAAGTGGAAATCGCTATTAACAGTGGTAAACCTCAAGAAATAGCTGAAAAAATGGTTGTTGGCCGTATGAAGAAATTCACTGGTGAAGTTAGCCTTACAGGTCAAGCTTTCGTCATGGAACCGTCAAAAACTGTTGGTCAACTTCTTAAAGAAGAAGGCGCAGAAGTTGTCACCTTTATCCGCATCGAAGTGGGTGAAGGCATCGATAAATCGGAAGATGATTTCGCCGCTGAAGTTGCCGCTACAGTAGCAGCAGCGAAAAAAGCATAATTTAATTATTGCTGAAGATTTAATACAGACCGTGGCTCAGACTGCGGTTTTTCCACAATTAGGATAAAGAGATCATTATGACTGCGAACCCGAAACCGGCATATCGTCGTATTTTATTAAAGCTTAGCGGTGAAGCGCTGATGGGAAACGAGAGTTTTGGTATTGACCCTAAAGTGCTGGATCGTATGGCACAAGAGATTAAAGAAATTGTTGAGTTAGGTGTTCAAGTTGGTTTGGTTATTGGTGGCGGTAACATATTCCGTGGTGCAGGTCTAGCTGAAGCGGGGATGAACCGTGTAGTGGGCGATCACATGGGCATGTTAGCGACTGTGATGAATGGCTTAGCAATGCGTGATGCACTGCATCGTGCTTATGTGAATGCTCGTTTAATGTCTGCAATTGAATTACGTGGCGTATGTGACAGCTATAACTGGGCTGAAGCAATCAGCTTATTAAAGACTGGCCGAGTCGTAATCTTTGCTGCGGGTACGGGTAACCCATTCTGTACAACGGATTCTGCTGCATGTTTACGTGGTATCGAAATTGAAGCTGACATTGTATTGAAAGCAACAAAAGTTGACGGTGTATATTCTGAAGATCCAGAGAAAAACCCAGATGCTGAATTTTACGCTACTCTTGATTATCGTGAAGTTTTAGAAAAAGAACTTAAAATCATGGATTTATCTGCATTTACTATGGCGCGAGACCATAATTTACCGATGCGTGTATTTAACATGAATAAGCCAGGTGCTTTACGTCGTGTGATTATGGGTGAAGCTGAAGGCACATTGATTTCAAATCAAGCAAAGAAATAAAACTGGATCTCAAATTCAGTAAATAAATACACTAGTTTAAAGTTTAAGGGGGTTATAACAAGACCTCTAAATTGAATTGATTTACACTAAATAAGTAAATTCTCATCGATAAAGCAATGCTGAGCATTGCTCGACAAATTTAAGGAAGACGTTGTGATCAACGAAATTAAAGATGACGCTCAGACCCGTATGAGCAAAAGTATCGACGCATTGAAAAGTCAACTATCTAAAGTTCGAACTGGCCGTGCACACCCAAGTATCTTAAACGGTATTACCGTTTCTTACTACGGTACTAATACACCACTTAACCAAGTTGGTAACATTGGTACTGAAGATTCACGTACATTAAGCATTACTGTATTTGATGCAACAATGGTTAAAGCCGTAGAAAAAGCAATCATGATGTCTGATTTGGGTCTTAACCCACAGTCTGCTGGTACTAATATTCGTATTCCATTACCTGCACTTACTGAAGAACGTCGTAAGAGCTTAATTAAAGTTGTACGTGCCGATGCTGAACAAGGTCGTGTTGCTATCCGTAACATCCGTCGTGATGCCAACGGTGATATCAAAGCACTACTAAAAGACAAAGAAATCGGTGAAGATGATGATCGCCGTGCACAAGATGAGATCCAAAAAATGACTGATACCTGTATCAAGCAAATTGATACTATATTATCAGACAAAGAAAAAGACTTAATGGAAGTGTAATTTACTTTACGCTTTTTAAGACGCCGTGTTTCGATACGGCGTTTTAATTTTTAATGGACAATGATCGTAATGGTAAACTTAATTGAACTCGAAACCTTAGTTAATGACTCTAAACCTAAGCACGTTGCTATCATCATGGATGGCAATGGTCGTTGGGCGCAGCAGCGTGGCAAAATGCGTGTTAAGGGCCACCATGAAGGTGTTAAGTCTGTTCGTCAAGTGGTGAGTAGTGCATTAGCTATCGGGATTGAGTCGTTAACATTATTTGCGTTTAGTAGCGAAAACTGGCGTCGACCGGAAGCGGAAGTTAGTATGTTAATGAAATTATTTATGACAGTGTTAACGCGAGAAGTTAAAAAACTGCATAAGAATAAAATCCGCCTAAAAATCATTGGTGATGTCTCTGCATTTAGTTCTGCCATTCAAACCAAAATTGCTGAAGCCGAAGCATTAACGTGTAATAACACCACACTGACGCTCAATATCGCGGTCAACTATGGCGGGCAATCGGATATAGTTCATGCCGCTAAACAGATTGCTATCGCGGTTAAAACCGGTGAAATAAGCTTAGATCAAATTGATGATAAAATGCTGGGGCAACATATTGCTATGGCAGGACAGCCAGCTGTAGATTTGATGATCCGTACTGGTGGCGATCACCGAATTAGTAACTTTTTGCTGTGGCAGTTAGCTTATGCAGAATTATATTTCACTGACACTCTATGGCCAGATTTCGACAATATTGCCTTTGAAGATGCTATTTTTAATTTTGTAAATCGAGAACGTCGTTTTGGCGGCACTGGCGAACAGGTCAGAGCTATTTTAATAAAGCAGCAATAAATACATATAAATAAACGCTTAGATAAAATTCTGGGGGTTTTTTAATAGGAGCACAACTTTTGCTTAAGCAACGAATTACCACCGCATTAATTTTAGCGCCCTTAGCGCTTGCCGCTATCTTTCTGTTACCCCTGCAGTGGTTCGCGCTTGCAATCGCGGGTGTGTTTATCTTAGCCACCAAAGAGTGGGCGGTATTGGTCGATAAGAATAACAGTAAATTACCCATTGCGCTCATCGTTGGCAACTCACTTATTCTGGGCGCAACATTATTAGCTATCCCACCCGATGTGCGTAATATCTGGCACGTCAGTAACGGCGAGATAGTATTGGTACCGTTAGTCAGTGGTATTTTAGTCGTTGGCGCCGTGTGGTGGTTAATTTGCGCGGTATTAGTGGCTACCTATCCAAACAGTGCCAAAGCATGGACTAAAAATACCTTGTTGAAAGTTGTCCTTGGTCTGGTGACCTTAGTGCCGTTTTTCTGGGCGATGCTAGCACTACGTTCTTATGATTATGCCCACGACCAGCTGTCGGGTGCCTGGTTAGTAATGCTAGTGATGCTCTTAGTATGGGGCGCTGATTCGGGGGCTTACTTTATCGGTAAAAAATTCGGCAAGAACAAACTGGCGCCAAAAGTGAGCCCAGGTAAAACTCGCGAAGGCTTTTTTGGTGGTATTGTGGTATCAATGATTATTGCGCTAATTGCTGCCGTTGTGATGGCCATTTTACCATCAGGGGAACTTGATAGCAGTAAGCTTGTCATAATCCTGTTTACGTGTTTTGTTACGTCAATTTCATCCACATTAGGTGATCTTAACGAAAGTATGTTCAAACGTGAAGCGGGTGTAAAAGACAGTGGTACCTTGTTACCTGGTCACGGTGGTATTCTTGACCGCATTGATAGCTTGACGGCTGCATTACCGGTATTTGCTGTTATTTATTTAGTTTGTTTTTAAAGGAGCGTCATTGTGATTGGATTAACGATACTGGGTGCAACTGGATCAATTGGTAAAAATACCCTTGCAGTTATTCGTCAAAATCCTGAACGCTTTCGGATCCAGGCTTTAACCGCGAATAGCAATGTTACTGAGATGCTGACGCAATGTTTAGAATTTAAACCTTGCTATGCAGTGATGCTCAATGACGTTGCGGCAGCTGCGTTAGCGCAACAACTAAAATCACTTAACTGTGCGACGGAAGTGCTGTCTGGCATGGACGCGTTATGTCAGGTGGCCGCTCTTGATAACACTGACATGGTAATGGCTGCTATTGTTGGTGCCGCAGGGCTTATGCCTACCTTAGCCGCCGTTCGTGCTGGGAAACGTATTCTGCTTGCCAATAAAGAAGCGCTAGTGATGTCTGGCGCGTTATTTATGGCAGAAGTAAAAGCCAGTGGTGCTGAACTATTACCGGTCGATAGCGAACACAATGCTATTTTCCAAGCGATGCCGCTGGCGGTACAAACTAACCTGGGTTTTTGTGACCTAGTTGCAGAGGGCGTCAGTAAGATCTTATTAACCGGCTCTGGTGGTCCATTCCGTTATAGCGAAATTGCTGATTTAGCGGCTGTTACACCTGCGCAAGCTTGTGCCCATCCTAACTGGTCAATGGGTCAGAAGATCTCTGTTGACTCCGCCACCATGATGAATAAAGGCTTAGAATATATTGAAGCTAAGTGGTTATTTAATGCTGACGAAGCGCAGATCCAAGTTGTCATTCATCCCCAGTCTGTTATTCACTCTATGGTGCAATATACAGATGGTTCGGTAGTCGCACAAATGGGTGAACCAAATATGTGCACCCCAATTGCCCATGCTATGGCTTATCCTCAGCGTATTCCTGCTGGTGTTAAACCGCTCGATTTTTTTGAAATGGGTGAATTGACCTTCTTGAAACCTGATTATGCGCGTTACCCTTGTTTGAAATTAGCCATTGATGCTTGTCATCAAGGTCAAGCGGCCACAACGACGTTAAATGCCGCAAATGAAATGGCGGTAGACGCTTTCTTAACTGGGCAGATCGGTTTCACCGATATTGCCCGTGTAAATGGTACCGTCTTAGATGGAATGACGGTTTCTGAACCTGATAATATTGATGCATTGGTTGATATCGATGCAATGGCGCGAATCGACGCACAACAAACAATAAACAGAGTAGAAACATGATATCGTCTTTATGGAATTTAGGTGCATTTATTGTTGCACTGGGCATTTTAGTTGCTATACACGAATTTGGTCACTTTTGGGTAGCGCGTCGCTGTGGCGTTAAAGTATTACGCTTCTCGATTGGGTTTGGTAAAACGATATGGATGCGCACGGGTAAAGATGGCACCGAATATGTGATCGCAATGATCCCGCTCGGTGGTTTTGTTAAGATGCTCGATTCGCGCGTTGATGACGTACCGGAAGCATTAAAATCACAATCATTTAATGGTAAGCCTGTGCTTGCGAGGATCGCCATTGTTGCCGCAGGGCCTTTAGCAAACTTCGCGTTAGCGATTGTGGCGTTTTGGTTTATGTTCATGATCGGTGTGCCGAGTGTAAAACCGGTGATTGGTGAGGTTGCCCCACATTCTGTTATGGCAGAGGCGGGTGTGACCAACAAAGCGATTATCATCGCGATTGATGGACAAGCAGTTCAAGATTGGAATGATGTTAGCCTTAAATTAATCGAACACATGGGCGAGCCTTCGATGGCGATGCAGTTATATCTTGAGGACACGAACTATACCGTGTCTCGGCAAGTTGATTTACGGGATTGGCAATTTGACCTTGAACGTGAGTCACCGATTAGTAGTATGGGGTTAACGCCTTATCGACCAGCGGTGAGTCAAGAGCTAGCTGAAGTCATTAAAGGCAGTGCGGGCGAAAAGGCGGGTCTGTTGGCCGGTGACAAAATCATTGCAGTTGATCAGCAAGCAATTGATGATTGGTCGGTGTTAGTTGCTATAATCCAGCAAAGTCCTGATCAAGTATTAGCTATCACCATCCTTCGCAACGGTCAACAGTTAGCATTAAATGTGACACCAACAGGCAAGCCTGGCCCTGATGGTGTGTTAAAAGGTTATTTAGGTGTTGCGCCTGTTGTTGCCAGTTACCCTGAAGATTATCTTGTTGATATTCAATATGGTATTCTAGATTCTGTACAACAGTCTGTGGCGCGAACTTGGCAGCTTACTGCGCTGACATTTAAGATGATGGGTCGTTTAGTGACAGGCGAAATTTCGCTAAATAATTTAAGTGGGCCTATTTCTATTGCCAAAAGCGCTGGCGCCAGTGCTGATTATGGTTTGGTTTATTTCTTAGGTTTCCTTGCCTTGATTAGTGTTAATTTAGGCTTAATGAATTTAATGCCACTGCCTGTACTGGATGGTGGCCATCTAGTGTATTACACATTTGAATTGATCACCGGTCGACCTGTATCTGAAAAGATCCAAGAAGTCGGTTTTAAAATTGGTTCAGTCATTATTATGCTATTAACGGGACTTGCCTTATTTAATGACTTTGCTCGTTTATAAGTCATTGAATTGCGTTTAGGGATTATTTACTCAGAATGATAATAAATAAATATTTGGTTGGCGTACTCTTTTCAAGTGCTTGCTTATTTACCAGTACGGCAGTAACTGCAGCTGAAAATAGCTTCATTGTTGAAGATATTCAAGTCGAGGGCTTACAACGTGTCACGCTAGGTGCGGCATTATTGAATATTCCACTGCGAGAAGGCGATAGCGTCAGTAGCCGTGATATCGCGTTAGCCGTAAAGAAATTATACGCATCAGGTAATTTTGATGATATTGAATTGTACCGTGACGGTGCGACGCTGGTCTTTAAAGTAACGGAATTACCGACTATTAGTAGCATTGAGTTTGTAGGTAATGAAGCGATCCCAGAAGAGCAATTGAAAGAAAGCCTTAATTCATCTGGCATTCGTGTTGGTGAGCCTATCGATCGCACTATTATTCGTTCGGTCGAGCAAGGTTTACAAGAATTCTATTATGGCGCGGGTCGCTACAGTGCGCAAATTAATACCATTATCACCCCATTACCACGTAACCGTGTTGACATTAAATTTAGTTTTGTTGAAGGTAAGTCAGCGAAAATTAAGCAACTTAATATCTTAGGTAACACCGTCTATTCAACGACAGAATTGAAGCGATTATTTGAACTGAGTGATGTTGTGCCGTGGTGGAATTTTATGGCTGATCAGCAGTATCAAAAACAACTGCTCGCTGGTGATTTAGAGAAACTACGTAGTCATTATGTTGATAACGGTTATATCCGCTTTAAAACGGAGTCAACACAAGTATCAATGACGCCGGATAAACAAGGTATTTATATCACCCTTAAAGTCAATGAAGGTGCGCAATATAAATTGGGTAATATTACCTTAACGGGTGACCTATTAGACAAAGAACAAGAGTTACGCGGTTTATTAGCACTTAACTCGGGTGAGCTATACAGTGGTGCGAGTGTAACAGCAACGGAAGAAAGTCTCAGTCGTTATTTAAGTCGTTTTGGTTACGCTTATCCAAAAGTATCGACTTATCCAGAAATCGATGACGAAAACCATACCGTTAATCTCACTATTGCTGTTGAACCCGGTCCACGAATTTATGTACGCCGGATTAACTTTGCTGGTAATGACGTCACTAAAGATGAAGTATTACGTCGAGAAATGCGTCAAATGGAAGGTACTTGGTTATCGAACCGTTTAATTGACCGTTCTAAAGTCCGTCTGAATCAGCTTGGTTTCTTCGAAACTGTCAACACCAATACGGTACGCGTACCCGGTAAGATGGACGTGGTGGACGTTAATGTGCAAGTGAAAGAACAGCCTGCTGGTTCATTTAATGCCGGTATCGGTTATGGTTCTGAGTCTGGTTTAAGTTTAAACATGGGTATTCAACAGGATAACTTCTTCGGTACCGGTAATAAAGCGGGTATTAGTGTCAGTACCAATGACTATTCGAAGAACGCTAGCTTAAATTATACCAACCCATACTTTACCGTTGATGGCGTGAGCTTCGGCGGTAAGGTTTACTTCACTGATTTTGAAGCATCAGAAGCGGATATTATCGATTATAATAACCGGACTTACGGTATATCGGGGACTTTCGGTTTCCCGGTTAACGAAAATAATACCCTGAGCTTTAGCTTAGGTTATGAGTGGAATAAGATCTCGAAAACCACGACGTATGCTCAAACTAAGAAATTTTGGGACATCTATGAAAAAGATGTCGATGCAGATGGTGGTTTCGTGATATTCCAAGGGTTTGATGTGTCAGCGTCTTGGCGCCGCCGTACCTTAAACCGTGGTGTATTTGCGACATCGGGTTCAGAACAAAAAGCTAACTTTACCATGACGGTTCCCGGTTCGGATGTACAATATTTTAAAATGAGTTTTGATAACAAATATTATGTACCGTTATCCAGTAATCACCGTTGGTCAATATTGATGCGTGGCCGCGTTGCTTACGGTAACGGTTATGGTACAACAGACGGTGGCAGTGATCATATTTTACCGTTTTATGAAAACTATTATGCCGGTGGTTTCTACTCGGTGCGTGGTTTTAACAGCAATACCATTAGTCCAAAAGGTATACAGACGACCCCAGGTACCGGTAATAGTGGTGGTGATGTCAAATATGTAACAACGGACTCTTCCGTTGGTGGTAATGCCTTAGCAACGGCCAGTTTGGAACTTATTTTCCCTACACCATTTTTAAGTGAAGAATATGCCAATCTAGTGCGTACTACGGTGTTTGTTGATGCGGGTTCGGTATGGGATACTGAATTTAATTCAAGTGATTATCGAAGTGAAGACTGTGAGAAAGGTTGTGAATACTTTGGCGATTATTCTGATCCGGCGCGATTACGTGCTTCTGTGGGGGTGAGCTTGCAGTGGTTATCACCAATGGGGCCATTAGTATTCTCACTGGCCACGCCATTGAAAGAGTACCAAGGCGATAGAACCGAAGTCTTTACCTTTAATATCGGTACCACTTTCTAAGCTAACTCATATTGATTAAATGCGTGGAAGTACGCATTTAAGTTAAAAATTCACTAGGGACTAAAATGAAAAAATTTATTAAAGCAACGGCATTGGCACTGACTCTAGGTGCATCATTTACTGCCAGTGCAGCGGGATATGCGGTTGTTGACGCCGGTAAGATCTTACAACAACTACCACAACGTGAAGCGATAGGTAAACGTTTAAACGAAGAGTTCCAAACGCGTGCTGTCGAACTGAATAAATTACAAGCAGAGTTAGTATCATTAAACAAAAAGCGTCAACGTGATGCGGCATTAATGACTCCACAAGAACAAACCAAACTGGTGCGTAAATTAGAAGAGTTAGATGTGCAACTAAAATTAAAAGGTCGAGCATTTAAAGAAGACCAGCAGCGTCGAGGTCAAGAAGAAAATAATAAGCTGTTAGTATTATTACAACATGCGATCGAAACCGTGTCTAAGCGTGAAGGTTATGATCTTGTGTTCACTAAACAAGCTGTGCTATTTGTCGATCCAAAATTAGATATCTCGGACAAAATAATACAAGAATTAAGCAAGTAACTATATTTTACGGCGCAACAAATATAGTAAAATAGCGTAAGATTTTTTATCGAATAGAAAGGTTTCACATGGCAATGACGTTACAACAAATAGCAACGGCAATTCAAGCTGAGTTACACGGTGATGGCAGTATCGAGATTAGTGGTATTAATTCGATACAAAATGCACAGCCAGGTAATATTACTTTTTTAAGTGATAGTAAATACAGCGCTCAATTAGCGACAGTTGCAGCGTCTGCAGTTATTGTTAAACCGGATGATCTTGCCGCATGTAATACCAATGCATTAGTGATGAAAAACCCCTATGTGGGTTTTGCTTTAGTGGCACAGTTACTTGACACCACCCCTGCCCCTGCTACAGATATCGCCCCGAGTGCGGTGATTGCTGACGATGTGGTGCTGGGGGATAATGTGGCTATTGGTGCTAACGCGGTTATTGAAACTGGCGTCACACTGGCGGATAATGTGATAATTGGTGCAGGCTGTTTTATTGGTAAAAATAGTCGCATTGGTCAGAGCACTAAACTGTGGGCAAATGTTACTATTTATCATGATATCACCATTGGCAGTGATTGCTTGTTCCAAAGCGGCACTGTGATTGGCGCAGATGGTTTTGGTTATGCCAATGATGGTGGCCGCTGGATCAAGATCCCACAACTCGGTCGGGTTATCATTGGTGATCGCGTTGAGATTGGTGCGTGCACGACGATTGATCGTGGCGCATTAGACAATACCATTATAGCTGATGGCGTGATTTTAGATAATCAATGTCAAGTCGGGCATAATGTAGAAATAGGTGAAAACACTGCAATTTCGGGTGGTACTCTGTTAGCAGGAAGCTTAAAACTAGGTAAACAATGCATGATTGGTGGTGGTTGTGTTATCAATGGTCATATGGAAATAACTGATAACGTAAACATCACCGGCATGTCGATGGTAATGCGTCCGATTGATAAAGCGGGTCTTTATTCATCGGGTATTCCGGCACAAGCCAATCGTGAATGGCGTCGTCAAACTGCCCGCGTAATGAAAATTGATGATATGCATAAACGGCTATCTAAATTAGAAAAAGCTAAATAAATAAAGCTTCGTTGCTACAGGAATAAAATTTTGAGCGAACAAAAAAATACAATTGAAATACAAGAAATCATGTCCCTTCTTCCACACCGGTACCCGTTCTTACTTGTTGACCGAGTATTGGATTATGTACCGGGTAAGTCGATACATGCCATTAAAAATGTATCGATAAATGAGCCTCAATTTACGGGTCATTTCCCAACTAACCCTATTTTTCCAGGTGTTTTAATTTTAGAAGCCCTCGCACAGGCTTCGGGTCTGTTAGGTTACAAATCGGATGGTGGCCCAGCAGACAATGAACTGTATTATTTTGCTGGAATTGATAAGGCACGTTTTCGTAAGCCCGTCATACCTGGTGATGTATTACATCTACATATTGAATTAATTAAAGAACGCCGTGGTATCGCTCGCTTTACTGCAATTGCAAAAGTTGATGGCAAAGTAGTTTGTGATGCGGAGATTATGTGCGCAAGGCGAGAGGCGAAATAGTGATCCATGAAACAGCTATTGTGCATGACAGCGCAAAAATTGGTAATAATGTAAAAATTGGTCCTTGGACTACCATTGGCGAAAACGTTGAGATTGGAGATGACTGTGTGATCGCTTCTCATGTGGTTATCAATGGTCCTTGTAAAATTGGTAACGGTAATCGCTTTTTCCAATTTGGTTCAATTGGTGAAGAGTGCCAAGATCTTAAATATGCGGGTGAAAATACCCGTCTTGAGATCGGTGATAATAACGTGTTTCGTGAAGGCGTTACTATTCACCGTGGTACAGTACAAGACCAAGGTTTAACCAAAATTGGTAGCAATAGCTTATTTATGGTGAATGCGCACGTGGCACACGATGTGATCATCGGTGATAACTGTATTTTTGCTAATAACGCGACATTAGCGGGTCATGTACATATTGGTGATTTCGTTATTTTTGGTGGTCACGCTGCGATCCACCAGTTTGGTAAAGTCGGTTCTCATGCGTTCATTGCTGGCGGTTCAGTTATCATTAAAGATATCCCTCCTTATGTGATGGCATCGGGTCACCATGCTAAGCCTTTTGGTATCAACTCTGAAGGGCTTAAGCGCCGTGGATTTGATGCTGAGGCAATTAAAGCCGTTAAGCGTGCTTACCGGGTATTATTCCGTCAAGGTAATACCGTAACCGAAGCGTTAGTTGCATTAGAAGCAAGTGCCAATGAACAACCAAGTGTTGCTTTGTTTACCGCATTTTTAAAAACCAGTGAACGTGGTATTATTCGTTAATCGTATTCTTTATAGATAGCTTACAATGACAACGAAACCATTACGTATTGGTATGATCGCCGGAGAAGTCTCCGGCGATATTCTAGCTGCCGCCCTGATCAAAGAAATTAAATCCCGTCACCCTGATGCCATTTTCGAAGGTATTGCTGGACCTCGCATGCAAGCGCTTGGTTTTAATACACTGTTTGAAATGGAAGAGCTATCTGTATTTGGTCTAGTGGAAGTACTGGGTCGATTACCGCGATTGTTTAAAGTAAAACGGGAAGTTCTTGCCCATTTTAAACAAAACCCGCCCGATATCTTCATTGGGGTTGATGCGCCCGATTTTAATATTCCCATTGAATTAAACTTAAAAGCAAACGGTATAAAAACCGTACATTATGTCAGCCCTTCTGTTTGGGCATGGCGTCAAAAGCGTGTATTCAAGATTAAAAAAGCCGTGGATATGGTGCTCGCCTTTCTGCCATTTGAAAAAGCGTTTTATGATGAATACGATGTACCTTGCCGTTTTATTGGCCATACTATGGCCGATGCCATTCCATTGGAAGGCGCCGATAAACAGGCGGCTATTGCAGAACTAAAACTCGATCCTAAGCAACGTTACGTGGCGATCTTACCGGGTAGCCGTGCTGGTGAAGTCGGGCTATTGTCGGCCAGTTTTTTAGAAACCGCTATTTTATTAAAACAACGTTTTAGTGACTTACAGTTCGTTGTGCCGATGGTGAATGAACAACGTAAAGCACAGTTTCTCGCGATTAAGCAAGAAGTAGCGCCCGATCTCGATGTGATCGTGCTTGATGGGCATGCGCGTGAAGCAATGGCGGTGGCAGATGCGGTATTATTGGCATCAGGTACAGCGGCACTCGAAACCATGTTGATGAAGCGTGCGATGGTAGTGGGTTATCGTGTTAAGCCGATGACGTATAAGATCATGCTACGCTTGATGAAAGCACCGTTTGTATCATTACCCAACTTGTTGGCAAACAAAGAAATTGTCGCCGAGCGTTTACAAGATGATTGCCAACCCGAGATCTTAGCAGACGAAATGGCCAAACTATTAGAAGCAGACAATGCTAAACTGATGGCACACTTTACCGAGCTACATAAACTGATCCGGTGTGATGCGGATAAGCAAGCCGCGGATGTCGTGCTTGAATTGATTAATGATAAAAATAATGCAAGGCTAAAGACAGGTAAATAATATGTATGATGAAGTAATTTACCCTGAGGGGAAACTTGTTGCTGGTGTTGACGAAGTGGGTCGTGGTCCATTAGTCGGTGATGTGGTTACCGCTGCGGTGATATTAGATCCGAACAATCCCATTGTGGGGCTTACCGATTCAAAAAAATTAAGTGATAAGAAGCGTCAATTGCTCTTTCCTGAAATTAAAGAAAAAGCATTAGCGTGGAGTATTGGTCGTTGCAGCCCAAGTGAGATTGATGAACTTAATATTTTACAAGCCACCATGGTCGCAATGCAGCGTGCGGTTGCTGGACTTGCTCTGCAACCAGAGCATGTATTTATTGATGGTAACCGTTGCCCTGCATTACCGATGCCAGCAGAGGCCATTGTCAAAGGTGATTTGCGCGTGGCAGAAATAAGTGCCGCGTCGATCTTAGCAAAAGTAGTCCGTGATGCTGAAATGGATGAACTGCATGAACGTTACCCTGAATATGGCTTTGCGCAGCATAAAGGTTACCCAACCAAAGCCCACATGGCAAAGTTAGCGGAACTTGGCCCAACAGCAGAATACCGTAAAAGTTTTAAACCTGTGCAACGTGCGCTCGGTTTATTAAAATAAGGTGTGGTGGCCTCGCGCCAGCTTACCGTTATTGTTTTTCATTTTATTTTATCTTTATCTACTCTCAATTAGCAGAAAGTCTTAATTATGGCAGAACCTCGTTTTATTCACCTGCATTTACACTCTGAATTCTCGATGGTGGACAGCTTAATACGTATGAAACGTTTAGCGCCCCGTTTACAAGAACTCAACATGCCGGCGATCGCATTAACCGATCAAACCAATATGTGTGCCTTGGTTAAATTCTATGGTGCGATGCAAAAGGCCGGGGTTAAACCCATTCTTGGTGCGGATTTTTGGGTGCAGAGTGAAGAGTATCCAGAAGAGCAGTTTAAGCTAACCGTATTAGCCAAAGATAACAAAGGCTATAACAACATCACGGTATTGATCTCCAAAGCATACAGCCGTGGTCATGTTGATGGTCGTGCCATTATTGATAAAGCCTGGTTAGCTGAGCATGCCGAAGGCGTTATCATATTATCTGGTGCGCGTAATGGTGATATAGGTAAAGCCCTATTAAAAGGTAATGATGCATTAGCGCGACAGTGTTTAACATTTTACCAAGCACACTTCCCCGATAGCTATTATCTTGAGTTGATCCGTACTGGACGTCAAGACGAAGAAGCCTATCTGCACATGGCTGTCGATTTTGCCAGCCAGCATCAGTTACCTGTTGTTGCCACCAATGATGTGGTGTTCTTAGCTGCAGAAGAGTTTGATGCCCATGAAATTAGGGTATCGATCCATGACGGTTATACGTTAGAAGATAAACGACGACCAAAATTATACAGCAAAGAACAATACTTACGCAGTGAAGATGAAATGTGTGCGTTATTTGCTGATATTCCAGAAGCGCTGGCTAACTCAGTTGAAATTGCCAAGCGTTGTAATGCCACGGTACGCTTAGGTGAAAATTTCCTGCCTAACTTTCCAACCGGTGAACTGTCGACTGCAGATTTCTTAGTCAAAGTATCCGCAGATGGTTTAGTCGAACGTTTAGATTTTTTATTCCCCGATCCCGCAGAACGTGAACGCCAACGTCCTGCCTATGAAGATCGCCTCGAGATCGAATTAAAAGTAATTAACGACATGGGTTTCCCTGGTTACTTCCTGATCGTGATGGAGTTTATCCAATGGAGTAAGGACAACAATATTCCAGTTGGACCAGGTCGAGGGTCCGGTGCCGGTTCATTAGTGGCTTATGCACTGAAGATTACCGATCTTGATCCACTGGAATACGAATTACTGTTCGAACGTTTCTTAAATCCAGAACGTGTCTCGATGCCCGATTTCGATGTCGATTTCTGTATGGATCGCCGTGACGAGGTGATTGATCACGTGGCCGAATTGTATGGCCGCGATGCAGTAAGTCAGATCATTACCTTTGGTACCATGGCGGCAAAAGCGGTTATCCGTGATGTTGGTCGGGTACTGGGTCATCCGTTTGGGTTTGTTGATCGTATTTCTAAGCTGATCCCGGGCGATCCGGGCATGACCTTAGCCAAAGCCTGGGATGTTGAACCACGTTTGGATGAAATGTATCAAGGTGATGAAGAAGTACGCGCGCTGGTTGATATGGCGCGTATTCTGGAAGGTGTAATACGTAACGCGGGTAAACATGCTGGTGGTGTGGTTATTTCACCTACCGTGATCACTGATTTTGCCCCATTGTATTGTGATGATTCAGGTAATAATCCGGTTACCCAGTTTGACAAGAACGATGTGGAAGAAGCCGGGCTGGTTAAATTCGATTTCTTGGGTCTACGCACCTTAACCATTATTCAGTGGGCACTGGATATGGCGAATCCGCATCTCGTGAAGCAAGGTAAAAAAGAGATTCGTATTGAGTCGATTGATATTACCGATCGAAGGTGTTTTGACTTATTACAGCGCTCAGAAACGACCGCGGTATTCCAGTTAGAATCACGTGGTATGAAGGATCTGATCCGTCGTCTAAAACCCGATAACTTTGAAGATATGATCGCGCTGGTGGCCTTGTTCCGTCCCGGTCCATTGCAATCAGGCATGGTCGATAACTTTATTGACCGTAAACACGGTCGAGAAAAAGTATCTTACCCAGATGCCCAATATCAACATGAATCGTTGAAAGAAATTCTCGATCCGACCTACGGCATTATCTTGTATCAAGAACAAGTCATGCAGATTGCCCAAGTCTTATCTGGTTATACCCTCGGCGGCGCCGACATGTTACGCCGTGCTATGGGTAAGAAAAAACCAGAAGAGATGGAAAAACAGCGTGGTACTTTCAAAGAAGGTGCGATCAATAACGGTGTCGACGGTGACCTGGCGATGAAGATCTTCGATCTGGTCGAAAAGTTCGCGGGTTACGGTTTCAACAAGTCCCACTCCGCGGCTTATGCACTGGTATCGTATCAAACGCTGTGGATGAAGACCCATTATCCTTCTTATTTCATGGCCGCAGTGATGTCTGCTGATATGGATAATACCGATAAAGTGGTGACCTTGGTTGATGAAGTGGAACGCATGGGGCTAACGTTGTTATCGCCGGATGTGAACAAAGGTCTATTTAAGTTTAATGTGGAAGAAGACCATACTATTATTTATGGTCTCGGGGCGATTAAAGGCGTGGGCGAAGGCCCTATTGATGCCATTATTGCTGCCCGTGACAGTGGGGGTGAATTCTCCGATCTGTTTGATTTCTGTAACCGTGTTAATTTGAAAAAGATCAGTAAACGGATCATGGGAAAACTGATTTACGCCGGCGCATTAGATAAATTAGGTCCTCATCGCGCCGCCTTACATGCTACATTACCGGAAGCAATGAAAGCCGCGGCGCAACACGCGATGGCCGAAGCGCATGGCCAAAGCGACTTGTTTGGTATTTTAACCACTGAACCAGAAGAAATTGAAAGTAAGTTTGCGGATGTACCTAAATGGCCTGATAAAGTATGGCTGGAAGGGGAGCGCGAAACCTTAGGTCTTTACCTTACTGGTCATCCAATTAATCAGTATATTAAAGAAATTAAGCGTTATTCGACTAATCGCTTGAAAGATGTAAAACCGACCGAACGTGGTAAAGTCGTTACCGCGGTGGGTCTCGTTATTTCTGCACAAGTTAAAGTGACGAAGAAAGGTACCCGTATGGGGATCTTAGAGATTGATGATAAAAGTGGCCGCTTAAGTGTGATGTTTTTCTCAGAAGCGTTTGAACGTTATGAGGAATATATCGCCAAAGATCGCATTTTAGTGATTACTGGAGAGGTCAGCTTTGACGATTTCAATGGCGGGTATAAGATGACCGCCAGAGAAGTTATGGATATTGAAACTGCGCGAGAACGTTATGCGCGTGGTATCACATTGCAGTTAAATGCAGAAAAAATAAATGATACGTTTATGGGTAAGTTTATGGAAACACTTGAACCTTATCGTGCGGGTACTTGTCCCATAAATATAGTTTATCAACGCGCCGACGCGAAGGCTAAATTAACTTTAGGTGTCGAATGGCGAGTATCGCCCACGGATGAGCTTTTATATGAATTAGAGCTGATGCTTGGGTCGGGAAATGTTGATCTTGAATTTGATTAGTGCTGACGTTACAAGATTGTCGTCATTAGCCATTTGCAATAATATTAGATAAGGAAGCAGCGCCTCATGGCCATAAATTTTTTAGATTTTGAACAGCCGATTGCAGAATTGCAGGCTCAGATCAATGAATTAAAACTTGTGACTAACAATACTGATGATGTTGATCTACAAGATGAAATATTTCGTTTAGAAAAGAAGAATGCAGAACTAACCACCAAAATATTCAGTAATTTGAAACCTTGGGATGTCGCTAAGATGGCGCGTCATCCACAGCGTCCTTATACCCTTGATTATATCGAGCATGTGTTTACCGATTTCGATGAACTTGCTGGTGATCGTGCGTTTGCGGATGATAAAGCCATGGTTGGCGGTACTGCGCGTTTAGATGGCATGCCAGTAATGATCATTGGCCAGCAAAAAGGCCGTGATACCAAGGAAAAATTAAGACGTAACTTTGGTATGCCGCGTCCAGAGGGTTACCGTAAAGCCTTGCGTTTAATGAAAATGGCTGAAAAATTCAACATGCCAATCATTACCTTTATTGATACCCCAGGTGCTTATCCTGGTGTTGGTGCTGAAGAACGTGGTCAAAGTGAAGCGATTGCACGTAACTTAAAAGAAATGGCTGGGCTTACAGTACCGATTGTTTGTACTGTGATTGGCGAAGGTGGTTCGGGTGGTGCATTGGCGATTGGTGTGGGTGATCGCGTTAATATGTTGCAGTACAGTACTTATTCGGTGATCTCACCAGAAGGTTGTGCGTCAATCTTATGGAAATCTGCTGATAAAGCCCCTTTAGCTGCGGAAGCAATGGGCATCACTGCTGAGCGACTCAAGAGTTTAGATTTGATTCATACCGTGATCTCAGAACCACTCGGTGGCGCACATCGAGATATACCTTTAATGGCTGCTAATTTGAAAGAGCGCCTTAAAGCGGATCTTGCTGAGCTGACCCCGCTCGGGCATGAAATATTGTTAGAGCAACGTTATGAGCGTCTAATGTCATTTGGTATGTAAGCAGCTATATGCTAAGCGTTATAACGCTACATTGCTATAATGATACAGAGTAATATGGATGAAACCGCTGATAGCGTTATTAGCGGTTTTTTTATATCTATCACGTTTCGGTATATACTGTTCTGCTCTATTCTATTCTAACTGTGATGATAACTGTGGTTACTAACGTCGATCTCTTCTCAACATTTCAGCACGTGTTACAGCCGTTAACGCTCAAACCTTTACAGGTCGTGCTTGCTTATAGCGGTGGCCTTGATTCTCATGTGTTATTGCATTTACTGGCTCGTTATCAGCACCTATATCCACAACATGCTTACCTTGCAGTGCATGTGCACCACGGTTTAAGTGACAATGCCGATGCTTGGTTAGGCCATTGTCAGCAAACTGCTGCGGCGTTAGGGATTAACTTTATCGCCGAAAAGGTGGTGCTTAATGTTGGCCGTCGAGAAAGTTTAGAAGCACAAGCGCGCACCGCCCGTTATCAAGCGATAGCAAAGCATCTTAATAATGGCTCGTTATTATTACTTGGCCAGCATCTTGATGATCAGCTTGAAACATTCTTGTTGCAGCTTAAGCGTGGTGCGGGTGTAAAAGGCTTGTCGGCAATGGCTGCACAGATGCCCTTTTCATTACAAGAAAACTGCCTAATAGTCCGTCCTTTACTGACTCATCCGCAGCAAATGTTAGTGGATTATGCCAGCCAAGCACAATTATCTTGGGTCGAAGACGAAAGCAATAATGACCAGAGCTATGATCGTAACTTCTTACGTCATCAAATTATTCCTAGCTTAAAACTGCGTTGGCCGGGTATTGCGCATGCCGTGCATCGCAGCGCCGAGCTCTGCGCCGAGCAGCAGGCATTAGCAGATGAAATTGCAGAAATAGATGTAGTGACTTGTGCGCATTCTTTTAGTGGATTAAATATTGCTGGATTAGCTAAATTATCAAAAATTCGCCGTAACAATGTCATGCGTTTTTGGCTTGCAGCTCAATACTTACCGATGCCAAGCCGTCACCATTTAGATAAAGTATGGTTAGAAGTAGTGAATGCCGCTGATGATGCCAATCCTCAATTGCGCTGGCAGGCCGGTGAGTTTCGCCGTTATCAAGGTGTGCTGTATAATCAGCAGCAATATGCAGCGTTAAAAGACGTCGTCATAACGCTTGAACATACCCTATCTCAACGTATTACATTACCTGACAATATTGGTACCTTACATTTACAGGATCTGATACAAGACACAATACACAACAAGAGTGGCGTTGATAGCAGCAATGCTATTGGCGATAATGATAGCGGTTGCTGTGTGAAAGCGCCGCTCGCACATGACAAGGTGACTATTCGTTTCCGCGGCGAAGGTACATGTCACCCCGTTGGACGTAGTGGCTCGCGTAGTATTAAAAAGTTATACCAAGAATATCAGGTCGCACCTTGGTTACGCGATCGTATCCCATTAATCTATTATGGCGAAGCGCTGGTGTGTGCGGTTGGGCTTTGGGTGTGTAAGGGCTACGAAGCGCAAGCAGGTTTATATTGGCATGTCACTCGTGAGCGATAGGATGTTATGACAGTATATGATGACAGTATATGATGACAGTATGGCATAATTTGAGTTAGTCAAAAAAAGCAGATGAATAAATCCATCTGCTGCTATTTCTATTTAAAGCTATATTATTAGCTTATAATGAACGGATTATTCAGCTTCTTCTTTGATCGGCTGATGCCCTTTTTCTAAGTGCACGAAGTCAATATCGTCATTACCGTTCACCGTATACGCTTTACCGAAACCTCTCACGTAGCGACCTGTTTGTGGTTCGATACGGAATAGACGGAAATCACTTAGCCCGCTTAGATTCGTAATAATTTCACCAAAACGTGCCTCTAAGGCTGGGATAGCCTGTGCCCATGTATCACTTTCACGATCAATCACTGCAGCGTTGGCTTTGTAGGTTAGACGGTGACGGGCAAAGATTTGTTTAGCGCCTTGCTCATCTTCTAATAGCATGAAAGACAGATTCGGATTCATGAGTAAATTCTGAGTATGCTCTGCAATCTCACTGATTAAAATGTAATAACCATCCGCTAAACGAACAAAGGGTGCATAGCTGATATGTGGGTACCCATCTGCGCTCAATGTTGATAAAATTAACGTTTGACGCTCTTCTCTAAACGCTGCAATTTTCGGTTGTAAGCGATTTTCTAAGCGCTCTTGTTTGTTCATCATCATGATCTGAGTGTCCGTTATATATGTTTAATTAGTAACGATAGCGATAGTTTCGTTGCAGACTGTTTGCGTTGATAGTGCATTAAAACGTGCTATTTGTTCTGGGTTTACTTCGCCATTTTTATCACGACCGAGGTAAATCTTAAATACGCTGTTACCTTTATGGTCAAAGAATTGCACGTAGTAGCTTAATTTACCGCGTACTTTACGGGTAAGTAAGGCAATTACAGATAGATTGTCAAGCTTGAGATGGCCTTGTAAGCCGTCACTATCATGCAATAAATTGTAATAACCGTAAGCATTTTTCCCTTTCGGGAATGGCGCCTTTACCTCAAAGACAAAACCAGAGACTTCAATAATACAAGTCACTTTCCCCCAGTCTGCAATATCGGTTAATAAGCCTTGTGCGTGTTCAACTGGCAGCATATTCACTTCTTGCTCTGGCAATGTTTGGATCACCTCAAGTTCACTGCAATTTAATTCAAGTGCAACCTCAATGCTTCTTAATCGAGGTTTATCTGTCATTAGCTGATGAATCGCATTCCGAGTTGAGTTTTTGTGCATATTGTTAAGCCTTTAAATGACCTTGTGATCGAGGTAGTGAGTGCAGATTAATATAGTACTAATGATAATGCAACCAATTCTCATTTGCATTATGGTGGTTTGTTATTTACACTAGCGAACAAATATTAGTGATGTTTAAGGATAGTCTGTGATCCGCTATGGCTATATTTATTTAACTATCATTATAAAAATTATTAAATTAACTCTGGGTTGGAATGTAGATGAATAAGGTTTGGATTAGCGTTGGTTGTTTTTTATTGTCATTCGGTAGTGTGGCCGGAGACCGTATCATTAGTGCGGGCGCTGGTGTTACTGAACTATTAATTGCCTTGGACAAACAAGATGATCTGGTTGCTGTCGATTTGACTAGTCGTTTTGCGGCGGTAGCTAAATTACCTGTGGTTGGTTATCACCGTCAACTGTCTGCAGAAGGATTATTATCATTAGCACCTGATATACTAATTGGTAGCAGTGAAATGGGCCCGCAATCAACGCTTGATCTATTATCCCAAAGTGGTGTTAATGTGATGGTACTCCCGACTGAAACAACCACAAAAAACCTGCTTGATACCATTACTTTACTCGGTGATAAATTAGATAGAAAATCACAAGCTAAGCAATTAATTATCAAGCTTGACCATGACATTAAGCAGTTAGAAGCAAATCAACAACAAATAAAAACACCTAAAACCATGCTGTTCTTACTGTTAAATGATAAAGGTACTTATACGGCGGCAGGCCGTAATACTACAGCGCACTCGGTAATGACATTAGCCGGCGCGGTTAATCCAGCCGCAGCGCTTAATGCTTACCAAGCATTATCCGCAGAAGCGTTCTTGGCAATGGCGCCAGAAAGTATCTTAGTCAGTGGCCGGCATTGGCAGAAATATCAAGATATCGATACCTTAATTGCGGCAATGCCATTATTAGCACAAACGCCTGCAGGTCGTAACAAAGCGATTTATGTCATTGATGGCCGAGCGCTAATCGGTGGCTTAGGCTTGAATAGTATTGAGCAGGCAAAACAGTTACAGGTTAAGTTATACCCGTATTTATCAGCAAATTTAGAGCTTGAATTAAAGAATTAAGGGCGTATATGTTTGTTAATAGCCGGTGGCCATTGTTGTTACCGAGTGTGGTGTTATTTTTTCTTGTGTCTATGGTGGTGTTGTCTGTCTCTGTGGGACCAATGGCGATCTCGTTTGTTGACAGTATCAAGGCATTATTGGTTGATTGGGTTAATTGGCAATCGCCAGTCAGCACTCAACACGCCATTGTGGTGAGCCATATTCGCTTACCTCGCACACTACTTTGTCTATCCATTGGCGCTATATTGGGTTTAACCGGTGCGGTGATGCAAGGCGTATTTCGTAATCCGCTCGCGGATCCTGGAATTATGGGCGTCAGCAGTGGTGCGGCACTGGGGGCGGGTTTAGGCATTGTTATTTTTGCCGACGTGATGATTGATTTACCGAATTGGTTACAGCTTAGTACGGTCTCTTTTTTTGCATTTACCTTTGCATTAGCGGTTTGTTTACTGGTCTACAAATTAGGGACCAGTAGCCAAGGCAGCTCTGTGGTGGTAATGCTGCTGGCCGGTGTGGCCATTAGTGCGATTGCTGGGGCCGGTATGGGGATGCTAACTTATATTGCCGATGATCAAAGCTTGCGTGATTTGAGTTTATGGCAAATGGGCTCAATGGCGGGCAGTAATTGGCTCAGTATTACTCTCAGTAGTATTACTCTGGTATTTTTGCTGGTGGTATTTATGTCATCAGCGCAAGCATTGAATATTCTATTACTGGGTGATGCAGAAGCTGTCCACCTCGGTATCGATATTGTACGTTTAAAACGTCGGTTAATCTTTTGTTGTGCGATAGGGCTAGGTATTACGGTATCGATTGCGGGCATGATCGGATTTATTGGTTTGATTATACCGCATCTGGTGCGTTTGTTAGTGGGGCCTAATCACCAACGTGTATTGCCATTATCGGCCATGTTAGGCGCATTATTGCTATTACTGGCCGATATATTAGCGCGTACCGTGATGGCGCCAAGCGAACTACCTGTGGGTATTATTACTGCGTTATTAGGCAGTCCTTTCTTTATTATTGTATTGTTACAACAACGATCTAAATTGGGGATATAAACGGATGTTAAACATGACAAACCCGGTTCTGCATTGCCAGCAGTTAAATTATAGTATTGCCGGTAAATGTATTTTTAATGATCTCAATTTGACGTTAGATGAAGGGGAGTTTTTGGCTGTGCTTGGTCCTAATGGTGCGGGTAAAAGTTCGTTGTTCAAAGCCATCACCGGTGAGTTGCAACCCTCCTCGGGGACAATATTCTTAAACGGTGAAATGCGCAGCAATATTAATCGGAGTGAGATAGCTAGGACGCTGGCAGTATTGCCACAAAGCGCCAGCTTAAGTTTCTCATTTCAAGTGATTGATGTGGTGCTGATGGGCGGTTTACAGGCAGATTGTGGTCAAGCTAAAGTACAAGCATTCGCTGATACGATCTTAGCTGAACAAGAGATCGACCATTTAAGAGCACGTACTTACCCGACATTATCGGGTGGTGAGAAACAGCGGGTGCATTTTTCTCGGGTATTATTACAGTTAGCTGTGGGTAATAAGAACAAACCACAGATACTATTATTGGATGAGCCAACAGCGGCTTTGGATATAAATTATCAGCATCAATTATTAAAGACTGCCAAGCATTTAGCACAGACGGGGGTGGCGGTTATTGCGGTATTACATGATCTTAATTTGGCGGCCAAATATGCTGACCGGATCATTTTATTGAAGGACGGTAATATCTGCGCCAATGGCTGTGCCAAGCAAGTGGTGACAACCGATAATATTCGTCACGTTTATGGTTATGAAAGCACGGTGATTAATCATGCCGAGTTTTCACATCCAATTATCATGTAGTGCTGTTTGTTTGTACGCTTTACGGCTACAATCGACTATTCAATAAGTGATAGATAGCAAGATGTAGTCATGAATAGTGGATGTAATGAACACAGGGTTAAGCACAACGTAAATATTAGCGATGAACAGCAAGCATTGATTACACGTGTGATCGTGCGTGCCGGGCAGTTATTACAAGCTTATAACGCTGAAAGTCGAATTATAGAACAGACAACTGAACGTCTTGGTATAGCATTTGGGCTAGACAGCGTCGAAATTGCACTGACCTCTAAAGCCATCATTCTTACCTCTCGATTTGGCGACAACTGTATAACGACCACGCGTACGATGAAAGCCCATGGTATTGATATGGGGATCGTGTGTGAAGTTCAACGCATTTGTATCCTTGCCGAAAAGCAGATTTATGACGTCGAGCAGGTAAAAAAACGCTTAGATAACTTGGATGTGCCTAAATACAATGCCGTCATCGTCGCTTGTTTTGTGGCTTTGTCCTGTGCCTGCTTTAGTCACTTATTTGGTGGCGATAGTATTGTATTTATCTGCACTTGGTTAACCAGCTTTATTGCTATGCGTATTCGCCAATGGCTAACTCAATTACACCATAATTTACTCACCGTGTTTTTTATAACGGCATTTTTTGCAACCTTTATTGGTAGTTTCGCCAGCGGCTTTGGTTGGGGTAATGAACCTGAGCTGATCATGATCACCAGTGTGCTACAACTCGTGCCTGGTTTTCCATTAATTAATGCAGTATCAGATATGGTGAAAGGCCATATCACCATCGGTATGGCACGATGGATGACGGCAACGCTGTTAACGCTTGCTTCTGCACTCGGTATTGTCTTGGCGGTGCAGTTAGCGCAACAAGGAGGCTGGCTATGAGTGAACTATTACTGATGCTGGTGGATGATGCGGTGTTTGCGGGTATCGCTGCATTTGGCTTTGCACTGTTATTCAATGTGCCCAGGCAAGCACTTTTGGCCTGTGTGTTATTTGCCGCCAGTGCCCATGCGATACGCTCACTGTTATTACACGTAAACGTGCCGATTGAGTGGGCATCATTCATTGCTGCGACCTTACTGGGGCTGGCAACTGTGCCTTGGTCTCGGAAAGTGGTGATCCCACGGCCTGTGGTGACGGTTGCAGCTATTATTCCGATGATCCCTGGAGTGTATGCGTATAACACCATGACTGGGTTGATGACGTTACACCATCAAGGTTATAACGCTGCGTTACAGCAGCAAATTGTTGAAAATGGTTTACTGACTATTTTTATTTTGATTGGCTTAAGCTTTGGTCTAGCGATTGCGCCTGTGCTGGTGTACCGTAACCAGCCTATTGTTTGATTAAGGAACTGTTGTGATTGTTTCCATGATTGCCGCACTGGCAAATAACCGCGTCATTGGTTTAGACAATAAGATGCCGTGGCATTTACCTGCCGAGTTACAACTGTTTAAACGTGCCACGTTAGGTAAGCCGATTGTAATGGGGCGTAATACCTTTGAATCAATTGGTCGTCCATTACCGGGTCGTTTAAATATCGTATTAAGTCGCCAAACAGATTATCAACCAGAAGGGGTGACTGTTGTGGCGACCTTGGAAGATGCTGTGGTGGCGGCGGGTGATGTGGAAGAGTTAATGATCATTGGTGGTGCGACGATTTATAACCAGTACTTGGCTGCTGCGGATCGTTTGTATTTGACGCATATTGAATTAACGATCGAAGGGGATACTTGGTTCCCTGATTATGAGCAGTACCATTGGCAAGAAATTGAACATGAGTCTTATGCGGCAGATGATAAAAACCCGCATGATTACCGTTTTAGTTTACTCGAGCGAGTGAAGTAGTCATGTGTTAACTGACGAGTGACATACTTTGAACTGAACTGGAAAATAAAATGCCGCGCTAGTGATAGCGCGGCATTTTTTATAGTTATTGCTGGTGGCTATTACGCCATTGTATCTAAACCAGACTCGAACTCGTCGAATTGCGCATGGATACTTTGGTCTTCTTGTTTACCTATCAGTGAAATGATAACAATCGCTAGAGAAGCAAAGATGATACCCGGTACGATCTCATACAGCTCGAAGATACCGCCACTTAATTGTTTCCATACTACAACCGTTACCGCACCAATAATAATACCCGCAAGCGCGCCATTACGCGTCATACCACGCCAATATAGTGAGATAATTAATGTTGGACCAAATGCGGCACCAAAACCAGCCCATGCATAAGATACTAAACCCAGTACCGAGCTATCAGGGTTCAGTGCCAGCAACAATGCAATGATAGACAGACCGACCACACCGAAACGACCAACAGTCACAAGTTCTTCACTTGTTGCTTGTGGACGAATTAACTGTTTGTAGAAGTCTTCAGCCAGTGCGGATGATGATACCAGTAGTTGTGAATCTGCAGTACTCATGATTGCAGCTAAGATAGCGGCAAGCAGAATACCAGCAATAACAGGATGGAAGATGCTGTTCACTAATAACATGAAGATAGTTTCAGCGTCAGCGATAGTGATGTTGTTGGTATTGGTGTAAACCAGACCCACTAGACCGACTAACATTGCACCAAACATAGACAATGAAGTCCAAACAACCGCAATACGACGTGCTTTAACAAGATCTTTATTGCTGCGTGTTGCTTTGAAACGCGCAAGAATATGTGGCTGACCGAAGTAACCTAGGCCCCAAGCAACTAATGAAATGATGGCAATCGCACTCAGATCTTCACCTTTGCTGTTTTGCCATATGGTCAGTAGTTCCGGATTAATGTCACGCATGGCTGCGGCTAGATCGCTAAAGCTACCGTCCATCGCGCTGAATGGCACGATTAATAGTGCGGCTGACATCAATAGACCTTGTACTAAATCAGTCCAAGAAACAGCCAAAAAACCACCGAATAGCGTATAAGAGACCACACATACCGTGCCGAGTACAACGGCGAGTTGATAATCTAGACCAAATACGGTTTCAAATAATTTACCGCCAGCGACTAAGCCTGAGCTGGTATAGAACAAGAAGAACATCAGGATAAAGAATGCCGAACAAATTTGAATTGCTTTTGAGTTGTCTTTAAAACGACGCGCTAAGAATTCTGGCAGGGTAATTGATTTAGTGACGATACTGTAGGTTCGTAAACGTTTTGCGACGATTAGCCAGTTTAACCAAGTACCTATTAATAATCCACCTGCTAACCAGATCGCTTCCATGCCAGCTGCATACGCGTAACCAGGCAAGCCAAGTAATAACCAACCACTCATATCAGAAGCACCTGCAGATAGCGCTGCTGGCCAAGGACCTAAATTACGCCCACCTAAAAAGTAGTCCGTTGAACTTTTGGTTTGTCGGTAAGCATACACACCGATACCAAGCATAACAGCAAGGTAAACAAGGAATGTAGCTGTAATAATGAAATTATTTTCAATCATGTATATAAGCCTTAGTTGTAAATTTGTTATTCTTTATTGTTATAGTTAAACTCAACCAAACTACGTCAATATACTTGTTTGCGGTGATATTGATGTGGGTTGGCTAAAATTAGCGTGCAGTATATACGAACAATTACGTTATTACTTAACATTAGAGCAACACTGTGATAACCCGCTTATTATTTAAACTGATTCTAGTCAATTAAGTTGCATATATGGGGCAGGGGACGGTAAACACTGCCTTGTCGTCCCAGCGCAACATGGTCAAGCTATTACCCCAGACGCAACCAGTATCAAGTGTTGTCGCATTTTTATGACTACAATGGCCTTCTAATGCAGCCCAGTGACCAAAAATAACATGGGCGCCATCCAGGTGAGTGCCAGCAACTTCATACCAAGGAATATGCTGGATATTGTTATTGGTTGCTGGTGAATGCTTGTTATGAAACTCCAACTGTCCATCTGGTGCGCAAAACCGCATACGGGTAAATGCATTAATAATAAAACGTAGCCGGTCAAAGCCTTGTAACTCTTCTTGCCAATAGTCGGGTTGTGCACCGTACATATTCTCGAGTAATGCCAGGTAGTTATCACCATGCAATTGTTCATTAACTTCTTCGGCATATTGTTTTGCTTGTTGCTGGCTCCATTGAGGGCTAATACCAGCATGCACCATAATAATATTGAATTCGTCATGGTACGCAAGCAGTGGTTGCTGACGTAACCAGAGTAGTAATTCGTCTTTATCTTCAGCAGCAAATATAGCCTGAGTCTTATCCTTAGGGTTTAGCTTAGCTAATCCTGCATCAATTGCGAGTAAATGTAAGTCATGATTGCCAAGTACAGTAACGGCTGCTGAGCCAAGTTGTTTCACAAAGCGTAACGTCTCTAGTGATTTTGGACCACGGGCCACAAGATCGCCGGTTAACCAAAGTTGATCTTGGCGTGGATCAAAATTTGCTTGTTGTAGCAGGTGTTGTAGATCGTCGAAACAACCTTGAATATCACCAACAAAATAAGTTGCCATATATAAGTTACCTTTCTAGCCGAGCTTGATGAAGTATGTGAGTTAATGGGTTTAATCGATCAGTGCAACAGATTCGATCTTCCCTTGCACGATACTCAATGGAGAATGGGTAATTATATCATTGCTATAGCAAAAATCTTGCTGTGAAGAGATAAGATAATCATTATCTTGAAAAGGATTGTGTAATTCGGAAACCGTGCCGTCGCTGTCAGTGAGTAATAGCCGAATACTTGATAAGTTAACCGACTGGCTTAATGGATTGGTTAACGTAATAGTATAAGTAAAGAAGTCCCTGTGTTGTGTTGGTACAGATACTTCTTCGACATATTCGGTGTCAATGATAAGAGAGAATGACTTACCATTGATACCGGCGTCTTAATCCGCTGCTTGCATTGGATTATCGGTGACGAAATTGGCTATCGTCACATAGTTTTCAAGCGTCAAGTTCTCTGGACGTAGAGAAACGTTAATACCGAGCGCTGCAATGTCATCAACCGAAATCACTTTTTTCAGGCTATTACGAATTGTTTTACGGCGTTGGTTAAAGGCATTTCTCACTACTAGGTTAAGTACTTTTAAATTTTTCGCGGGATGCGGTAATACCGTATGTGGTTCTAAACGAACCACCGCTGAATCTACTTTTGGTGCCGGTCTGAATGCTTCAGGGCCGACTTCAAGTACGGGTGTTACTTTGCAGTAGTATTGCGTCATTACTGTTAAGCGACCGTAACTTTTAGTGTTATGGTTAGCGGCTAAACGTTGTACTACTTCTTTTTGTAACATGAAGTGCATATCTTGGATATTTTCATGGAACTGAAATAAGTGGAACATTAACGGCGTTGAAATATTGTAAGGTAAATTACCAAAAATACGCATTTTCATGTTCGGTTTGATTAACTGATTAAAATCAAAACGCATTGCATCTGCTTGGTGAATGTCTAATTTTTTAGATAGTACCGGGTGTTGCTCTAGGCGTTCAGCAAGATCTCTATCCAGCTCGACGACTGTCATCTTATCGAGACAAGCGGCTACAGGCTCGGTTAAGGCGCCTAAACCGGGACCAATTTCAATTAGGTTTTCACCTTTTCTCGGGTTAATCGATGCCACGATTTGATCGATTACATAAGTATCATGTAAGAAGTTTTGACCAAAACGTTTTTTCGCGGTGTGACCTAAATGGACCTTGTCGTTCATGCGTGTTTCTCTATCATTTCTATTGCTTGGTTTACGGCTGTAAACATACTGCCGGCGTCGGCTGTTCCAGTACCTGCAAGTTCAATTGCAGTACCGTGATCAACTGATGTACGGATAAAAGGTAAGCCCAGGGTAATATTTACGGAGTTGCCAAAACCAACCGATTTTAATACCGGCAATCCTTGGTCATGATACATTGCTAATACAACGTCAGCATCATCAAGATACTTAGGTTGGAACAAGGTATCTGCAGGGAGGGGACCTGTCAAATCAATACCCTCATCGCGAAGTTTCATTAACGTCGGAGAGATGATCTCAATCTCTTCGCGACCTAAATGTCCATCTTCACCTGCATGTGGATTGAGTCCACATACATAAATTTTTGGTCGTTCAATACCAAACTTAATGTTCATCTCAGCGTGAAGGATGCGAATAATATTACTTAATCGCTCTTCGGTTATCGCTTTTGCGACATACGCTAGTGGAATGTGAGTGGTTACTAACGCCACACGTAGCCCCGTGGTTACCAGCAGCATCACTACGTCAGCTGTAGCGGATTGCTGTGCAAAAAACTCAGTGTGACCGCTAAAAGATACGCCGGCTTTATTAATAATGCCTTTGTTAACTGGGCCTGTGACGACAGCGCTAAATTCTGCAGACATATTTCTTTCACATGCAAATTGCAGAGTATCTAATACATAGCGACCATTCGCTACATCAAGCTTACCGGGTTCCGCGGATACCGCCATTTGCATAGGGGCGATAGTTAACGTACCTGCACGTTGAGGTTGTGCTGGTACACTTGGATCATAGTCGATTAATTTAATCTTTTTACCAAGCATTTTTGCTCGAGCTAAAATTAGCTCCGGATCGGCACAAAGCACCAATTCGACTGGCCAGTCTTGCTTCGCTAATTCCAGCACTAGGTCTGGGCCAATACCTGCAGGCTCACCTGGAGTAATTGCTATACGATGAGTCACATTTTCACCTGTTTACGATTCATTATTTAAAATACGAATATAAGCTTCTTGTTTTAATTCATTCAACCAAGCTTGGCTTTCTTCGACTGCACGACGATTATACAGTAATTGCCATGCTTTTTGGCGATTTGCTTTATCGGTCGTATCTTGTGTACGTCTATCAATTAGTTGCACTATATGCCAACCATGGCTAGAACGAAATATCGGACTAATTTCGCCTTTCTGCAAGTCTTGCAATGCCAACTTAAATGCGGGTACATAGATGTTTGGATCTGCCCAACCAAGTTCACCACCTTTGACGGCAGAGCCGGTATCATCTGAATAGGCTTTAGCAAGCTCGGCAAAGTCAGCGTCGCCTGATTTAATACGCGTTAAGTATTCATTGAGTAATGATTGCGCTTTGTCATCACTTAAGATAACAGATGGTTTAATCAGAATATGGCGTGCATTAACTTCTTTGGTCAAGACTGTTTCTACACCACGCATACCGCTAACTTTAATGATATGTAAACCTGCGCCACTACGAATTGGACCGATAATATCGCCTATTTTAGCATTGGTTACTGCATCTGCAAATAATGTCGGCATTGCATTAATATTCATCCAACCCCAATCGCCCCCATCCAGCGCTTTGGGACCCGCTGAGAGTGCTAACGCAAGATTTGAGAATGGTTCACCCGCATTAAGTTGCGTTTGTATATCGGCAATTTTAGTTTGTAGTGCATCCATCGTGGCATTATCTGCCTCGTTAGGTATTCGCAGCATAATATGTTTAATACGGTATTGTCGATTTTTCTGCCCTTGCTCATCAATAATGGCAATTAAGTTATCAACATCTTGATCGGAAATGGTAATTCGACGACGCATTTGCATACGTTGTACTTCGTTGGTTAATATCTGAGTACGGATTTCTTCTTTGTAGTCATTAAAATTGCCACCATCGGCAACCACACTTTGACGCAGTTGTTCTACAGTTTGGTTATCACCTTTAGCGATATTATTTAGCGTATCTTCAAGCTGAGAATTGCTAATCCGCATGCCCATTTTCTTGGCCATTTGCAGCTGTAAACTATCAATAATAAGTTTATCTAACGCCTGCTGAGCCAGTACCTCTGGCGATGGTAACGTTTGGCCTGCTTTTGTCGCACGTTTTTCTACCGAGCGTGTTAATGCCTTTACATCACTCGCTAAAATAACTTCTTCATTAACAATGGCAATCACTTCATCAAGTTTGGTGAGTTCGGCCTGCGCTTGCCAACTCGTTACCACTATGACTCCAGATAACAGAGTCTTAAGCATTTTTTTTATCACTTTATGAATTCCTATTCAATATCGACTATAAGTGAGACAGCTGTAGGCTGAAAATTATCAATTTTTTACCACGGGAAATATGAGGATTGTCTAATTTTATGAACACCGAGGTGAAAAAGTAAGCGGAAGTATACCTTGTCAGACCTTCAATGCAATCATCATGGGCTGTAAATCCTGGTTTGATTAATAACGGCTAGCTTTAACTGGGTTATGTATAGCCGTTATTATACCCGTTTACATATCTATGTTATTCACGTAACTGGAATGGTTCACCGTATGAAAATAGACTTGAAGTACCGATGTTATTCATATCGGTACCAATACCGCCAAGACCTTTTAGTTCAAACATTAATGTTGGGCCGCGATCAAAGGTTGTTTCATTGGTATTTATATTATGATTTTTTAAACGATAACCATAATCAAGGCGAATTGCCCAACAACATGATTCATATTTAATCCCCACAAAGGCATCTTGGGTTATGTTATTTTCGACATCATAATAATAACTGGCGCCCATGTCCCACTGATTATTGATCGGTAAGATAAATTTGGACCCTATTTGGTTTATTCGTGAGTTAATGTTCTCATTTTTCGTTTCTAATATCGACGACGTATCATCAATGTAGCGATAGTTAAGTTGTATTTTTGGGCCACTGTCAAAACGGTATTCGATAGCCGCATCAGCACGGCGTACTAAGTCATCTTGAATAGCATATTCAACACTGTTATTGATGAATAAATTACGGCTTATTTTGACATCGGCTTCCATTACGATACTGGATGTTGTTACCTCCGTGTTGTCTGCGGTGATATCGGTTTCTGGTGCAATACCGACTTGGCTATCACCAAAGTAAATGATTTGGCCTAATGAAAAACGGAAACGTTCGCTGCCGATGTCATCAAACACACGACTGGTTAAACCTATGGTGAATTGATTGGTATCGGCAATGCGATCTAAACCGCTATAAATACGGTCGCGGTATAAACCGAGGAAATCTTGCTGGATCGTTGATGAGTCATAAATACCAATATTATCTTGGTTTTTATAAGGGATATATAAGTACTGTACTTGCGGCTCTAACGTCTGGGTAATGGCACTTCCAAACCAAGATGTTGGCCGTTCAAAATTCAAACCTGCATGCAATCTGGCTGTTGGTATCACCCGAAATACTTGTTCTGCCAGTTGACCTTTGTAGCCATTAGCAAAGTTTTTGTTATCTGACTCATTGAATGTTTGGTTATAATAAGTCATCGGTAATTTAAACTCAGCAACCGCAAAACCTGCCGGGCGTTTGTAAGGAAAACTAATCTGTGGTTCTATGTGGGTGCGGATGCCACTGTACATGTTGCTGTTAGAATGAGAGAAATTAGTTATCTCGCTATAAACGGACAGTTCAATGGGATTATTATCAAATTGTTGGTAACCGGTAAAAGAGATTTTCGGTAATACTTTATGGGGTGTTGAGACTGATGAATTACTTAAAATCTGAAAGTCACGCACTTCAAATTGTGATGACGTCATATCGGTATTGTAAGTCAATGCAGCAGTGCGTAGTAATGTATTGCTGTCTCTTGAGCCAGCCGAGGCATTAAGATCAGAAAAATAATTGTTATCACTTACTTGTGTATAGCTAGCATTGAAATTTAAATTGTCATTAAAATTACCGTTGTGGCTCCAATGGTAGAGAGTACGATCGGTATTGGTTTTCTTATCGTTAGCAAGATATTCAACATTAATTTTACCACTCTGACCATCGACTAAATAACGGAATTTAGTGGTTAAGTAGACACCACGCTTCGACATGTAAGTCGGAATTATGGTCATGTCATAATTTGGCGCTATATTCCAATAAATTGGTTGCGAAAAAGTAATCCCATTTTCTAATGAATTTTCAAATGATGGAAACAATAAACCGGTTCTACGCTTATCTGTGGTTGGATAAGTGAAATATGGCATATAGAAAATTGGTACGTCTTTAAAGTACAGCGTTGCGTTATAAGCTTCGGCAGACTCATCTATATTATCAATATTGATCGAGGAAGCACGTAATACCCAGCTATTATCCCCAAAGGGACATTCGGTATAAGTCGAGCGTTGCATTAAAATATTGTCACCGCTATTGGTAATATAGACCTTTTTAGCTTCACCATTAGCCGCTTGACCGTGCAGTAGGTAATTGACCTGTGTGAGTTCTGCATCTTTGGTATCTAAATTGGCTTTTAATGTTTTGCCTTTAATTGTCGATGTACTGTCTTCTAATATAACGTTGCCTTTAGCCGTTAGAATATTAGTGAGTTGATAGAGAATAATTTCATCAGCAGATAATACTCTATTACCTTGAGTAAAGTTCACATCACCGGTAAATATGGCCTTGCTACCTTGGGTCACTTTCGCACTGTTTGATAGTAGCTGGATCTCGTTATTTACTTTGCTATCTTCAATCGGTGGTTTTATAGCTGGTACATAAGGGTAACATTGTTTAAAAAGTGTTAACTCCGCTAATTCAGATGTAGTGATAGAATCGTCAATGGTCCTTGATGTACCATCTTCGTTAGTGATAATGGTGGCTGCGCTAGCTGAGAAGACGACACCGCTGAGTGTTGATAATAAGGTGAAAAGGCGCATTTTAACAATCCATTTTGTCATCGATAATTTCATTAAAATTTTAAAATAGTTGAATATACTAATGCATATTACAGCGATAGACCATGTAATGACTGGTTTTATCCGGTAAACCTGTAAAAAGATGATGAGATTGATTGATTTGTTACATTTTAAACCGCCATAATACGATTCTTATATAAATACATGTCATTTTTGCTTGGTAGCTACTGTTATGAATATGTTGTTTTACATTTTATTATTCGCCATTGGTATGAAATTTGGTGGGTTTTTTGGGGCAGTTTTTATGGTTTGGGTTGGCTCGATATTAAAGCGCCAATTTGGTCCTCGACTCGGTATTGATACTCGCCCTGCTGCACATAAGCGTCAGGATGTTTTTTTGCACACGTCATTTTCGGTGATGGGGCACATGGCAAAAGCGGACGGTCATGTGACCGAAGCAGATATTCATGTGGCAACGCAATTAATGGACCGGATGAAACTGACGGGTGAAACTCGTCGTGCCGCGCAGGCGTCATTTAGCCAAGGTAAAGACGCTGATTTTCCGTTAGAGCAAACAGTGCGCGATTTTCGTCGTGTGAGTGTGTTGCGCCGTGACCTGATTAAAATGTTCCTGGAAATACAAATTCAGGCCGCGTTTGCTGATCACGAATTATCACATTCTGAGCGTGATATTCTTCATCGTATCGGTGCGATATTAGGGGTGAACAGCCAAGATATGGACAATTTATTGCAGATGATGGAAGCTGAGATCCGCTCTCACCGTCATGGCAGTAAAGTCAGTCGTGAAGAAGCATTAACTAATGCTTATCAACAGCTTGGTATAAGTGAGAATGATGACGATAAAATCATTAAACGTGCTTATCGTAAATTAATGAATGAACACCATCCCGATAAGTTAGTGTCAAAAGGTTTACCAGAAGAAATGATGATTATTGCTAAAGAGAAAGCCCAAGATATTCAAGGTGCTTATGACGTAGTAAAAGAATCGAGAAAAATGCGTTAATACCAGCCTAGTTTGACCAACCAGCCATAAATCATCTGGCTGGTTGCAATCTGAGTTTCTACTTGCCCCAGTTATCTATATCACCTAACCAAGCCACTTCAAGATGCAAACCGATAAAGAAAGTATATTCAAGGCATGAAGTCGAGGATTTAGTTATTCTAAATCAAGACTTCAGTATATTAATCAATTGAAAAAGGTGGTTTAACCTTAAACTTCATTCTTTCATATGTTAGGGGATGATCAATTTCTAACATAGCAGCATGCAGTTGTAAATGTTCGGCGGCTGCCACGCCTTGTGCTGACGCATATAATTCATCACCTAAAATGGGCGTACCCAATGCTAACATATGTACTCGCAATTGATGCGATCGACCAGTCACCGGTTTAAGCAATACTGTTGCGCTCGCTTGCTGGTTGTTATTGCTGTTGGCAGGTTGCTCTGCAATAACTTGCCAATGGGTCAACGCGGGTTTCCCGTCGATAAAATCAATCATTTGCCTTGGCCTGTTGGGCCAATCACAACGTAAAGGTAAGTCAATGCTGCCAGACGTGGCAGTTGGGATCCCCTCTAAACGCGCATAGTAGTATTTTGCGGTTGCGCGTTGTTGAAATTGCCTGCTGATGTGGCTTTGTGCGGTTTTGCTCAGTGCCATTAAGATCACACCTGAGGTACACATATCCAGCCGATGCACAATTGACGCAGTGGGAAACCGTTCTTGGACCCGACTGGCAATACTGTCGGTATGCTCGGGTAATCGCCCAGGAACGCTTAATAATCCACTCGGTTTGTTTAACACAATAATGGCATCGTCTTGATAAATAATATCTAACCTTGGGTGTTGCGGTGGAGCATAAATAAAATCGGACATAGGGTATATACAATATAGTGAAGTGTTTAGAAGATAAGTTGTAAATTATTAGTTGTTAATAATAACAATTAATAACCAAGGGGTTAACGGAAATTAACCGCTTGGTTGCTCGTCATTATAACGTGCTTTTAGTTAGCTTGGAGTAACCACAATAAAACGTACTGCATCTAATTTAAGCTGAGCGTTATTAATGTGCGTGGTGAGTTCTGCTGTTTGTTTTTCAATAAACGCCAGTTCTTCATCACGTACATTAGGGTTAATCTTCTGCAATGCTTGTAGACGTTCAAGCTCAGCACTCATATTCTGCTGCATTTTTGCCAGTGCAGCGTTAGTGATCGCTTGCTTTTGATCTTCAGCTACCGCGGTTGATTTACCAATAAGATCATGGATAATCGTTTGAGATGCTGAAACGAGTTTTGTCGCTACATGGCGGCTAATCGCATTAAGCTGACGATTGAAACTATCAAAATCTACTTTCCCGGCTAAGTTATTACTGTTTTTATCCAGTAATAAACGGATGGGTGTTGCCGGTAAGAAACGATTAATTTGACAATAAGGCGGTGCCGATGTTTCAACCACATAAAGTAGTTCTAATAAAATAGTACCAGCAGGTAGCGCTGGATTTTTTAATAGTGAAACGGCGGTTGAGCCCGTATCAGAGGTCATGATTAATTCAATGCATGCGCGTATTAATGGGTGTTCCCAAGTCAGAAAATGTACGTCGTCACGAGACAATGCAGTCTCACGATCGAAGGTAACTGTAATGCCGTCTTCAGATAGATGTGGCAAACTTGGTACTAACATCTGATCTGTCGGTTTCAATATCAGCATGTTCTCGCCACGATCTTCTTGATTTATACCAATTACATCGAATAAGCGTATCGCAAAAATAGGCAGTACCGGACTATCATCATTGGCTTTTAGCTGTGCAATAATGTCGTCTGATTTACCCAAACCGTTAGAGTTCAATTCCAGTAAACGGTCGCGACCACTTTCCATTTTTGCTTTTAATGCCTCGTATTGACTACGTGTATCAGTGATTAATGCGTCAGTTGCGGCAAGATCAATTTCTTTTGCGGCTAGCTGAGTCAGTAATTCATCTTTTACTTCTGCAAAAATATCGCCACCGATAGGGCAAGTATGCTCAAACGCATTTAAGCCATTTTGATACCAGTTTTGTAATACATCCTGTGCGGTATTGGTAAAGAAAGGGACGTGAATACTGATGTCATTTTTCTGACCGATACGATCTAAACGACCAATGCGTTGCTCAAGTAAATCTGGGTTTAATGGTAGATCAAATAATACTAGGTGTTGTGCAAATTGGAAGTTACGACCCTCGGAACCAATTTCAGAACAAAGTAGAACTTGTGCTCCCGCATCCTCTTGGGCGAAGTAAGCACCCGCTTTATCGCGCGCGATAATCGACATACCTTCATGGAACACGGTGCCACGAATACCTTCGCTCACCCGCAGTGACTCTTCGATCGACATCGCTGTTTCAGCATTGGCGGCAATCACTAATACTTTTTCATTTTTATTGGCAAGTAAGAAGTCTTGTAACCATTCAACACGTGGATCAAAACTACACCAAGATGCGTCTTTGCCTTCGAATTCTAAGAAGATCTCTTCAGGGTATAATCCACGACGAGCCGCTTCCGCATAACTTGCTGTGCCGTTCATCATTTGGGCTACTTTTAATGACGTTTTATATTGGTCTGGTAACGTTAATGGAATCGGTTTGTAGTAGCGGGTTGGGAAGCCTTTAATTGCCGAACGTGTATTACGGAATAATAAACGTCCGGTGCCATGGCGATCTAATAATTGACTGATTATTGATTGTTTTGCTTTCTCGGCGTCTGCTGAACCGGGTGAAGTCTGGATTAAAGCCAGCTTGTCTGATATATCCGCTTCACTTAATAGTTTAGTTAATGATGCTGCAGTTGCGGGTGACACGATGGGTGAATCTAATAGTTGTTGTGCTGCCTGTGCAATGACAGAATAACTATTTTCTTCGGCAACGAATGCGGCATAATCATAGAAACGGTTTGGATCTAATAACCGTAAACGGGCAAAGTGACTTTCATGGCCAAGCTGATCCGGTGTTGCTGTTAGTAGTAGCACACCAGGTGACTTTTGCGCTAATGCTGCTACAACCTGGTATTCACGACTTGGTTCTGTTTCGCTCCATTTAAGGTGATGCGCTTCATCAACAATCAATAAGTCCCAATCAGCCCCCACCGCTTGCTCAAAACGACGACGTTTTTTGCGTAAGAAGTCTAGGCTACATAAGATCAATTGTTCAGTTTCAAATGGGTTATCTGCTTCAGCGAGTGATTCGATACAACGTTCTTCATCAAAAATACTAAAGTGTAGATTGAAACGACGCATCATTTCTACTAACCATTGGTGTTGTAATGTTTCTGGTACCAAAATTAACACCCGATTGGCAAGGCCAGCTGTCAGTTGTTGGTGGATGATCAAACCCGCTTCAATGGTTTTACCTAAACCCACTTCATCAGCAAGTAAAACGCGAGGAGCATGGCGTTTACCCACTTCAGTGGCAATATGTAATTGATGTGGGATCAGACTGACGCGTGGACCCTGAATGCCATTTAATGCAGATTGTTGTTGAGAAAACTGATGTTGTAATGTTTGGTGACGTAAAACAAAGCGATCCATTCGATCGATTTGACCCGCAAATAAGCGATCTTGTGGTTTATTAAACTTAATGAAATTGTTCAGAAATGTTTCACGTAAGGAAACTTCTTCACCGGTGTCTTGATGAATACCTACATAAGTAATGATACCTGAGCTTTCTGTTACTGCGGTAACGGTTAAACTCCAATCTTCATGAGAGAGTACCTGATCACCGACATTAAACATGACACGCGTGATTGGCGCTTCGTTACGAGCATATAAACGGTTTTCACCACTTGCAGGAAATAATAGCGTTAACATTCTGCCTTCTATGGCAACTATTGTTCCTAATCCTAATTCTGATTCCGTATCGCTGATCCAGCGCTGACCAAGTTGGAAGGGCATGTATATTCAAACTCCAAAACCGTAAAAAGGGCGCATGTTACCTAAACAGAAGAGTTAGGTCACGTATAATGACAAATTAAATAATAGTTTAAATTGATCCAGTAAGTAAATGCTATCTATAGTAAGTGATGAAAATAGAAATATTGAATAATTAAAATCTGAAATCATGATAAATCACCTAAGAGTTAGGCGTGAAATAGATGGGTTAGATGAACTATCGTTTATTTTTAATTTGTTTTGTTTGAATTATGTTCGGTTTGTAAGGTTTATTTTTAAAATAGAATGAAATTTATAAAATCACTTGCCAATGAACCCCCGATCTCTATAATCAACCCCACTGACACGGCAACAGCCGCTCAGTATGCTCTTTAACAATTTATTCAAGCAATCTGTGTGAGCACTTGCAGAGATATAATGACCAAATATTATATCAATGTAATTGTGAACATAAACTTAAATCGAAAGATGGTAGTTTTATAAACAATAGAATTTCGGTTTTATTGTTGAAGTACAGAATTCATTGAGCCGACTTAATTGCTTAGGCAATTAGTCAAAAACTTTTAATTGAAGAGTTTGATCATGGCTCAGATTGAACGCTGGCGGTAGGCTTAACACATGCAAGTCGAGCGGAAACGAAGAATAGCTTGCTATTCTGGCGTCGAGCGGCGGACGGGTGAGTAATGCTTGGGAATCTGCCTAGTCGAGGGGGACAACAGTTGGAAACGACTGCTAATACCGCATACGACCTACGGGTGAAAGGGGGCCTCTTCTTGAAAGCTCTCGCGACTAGATGAGCCCAAGTGGGATTAGCTTGTTGGTGAGGTAAGAGCTCACCAAGGCGACGATCCCTAGCTGGTCTGAGAGGATGATCAGCCACACTGGAACTGAGACACGGTCCAGACTCCTACGGGAGGCAGCAGTGGGGAATATTGCACAATGGAGGAAACTCTGATGCAGCCATACCGCGTGTATGAAGAAGGCCTTAGGGTTGTAAAGTACTTTCAGCGAGGAGGAAAGGTGGTGACTTAATACGTTATCACTGTGACGTTACTCGCAGAAGAAGCACCGGCTAACTCCGTGCCAGCAGCCGCGGTAATACGGAGGGTGCGAGCGTTAATCGGAATTACTGGGCGTAAAGCGCATGCAGGCGGTTTGTTAAGCGAGATGTGAAAGCCCCGGGCTCAACCTGGGAACTGCATTTCGAACTGGCAAACTAGAGTTCTTGAGAGGGTGGTAGAATTTCAGGTGTAGCGGTGAAATGCGTAGAGATCTGAAGGAATACCAGTGGCGAAGGCGGCCACCTGGCAAGTAACTGACGCTCAGATGCGAAAGCGTGGGTAGCAAACGGGATTAGATACCCCGGTAGTCCACGCCGTAAACGATGTCTACTCGGAGTTTGGTTCCTTGAGAACTGGGCTCTTAAGCTAACGCATTAAGTAGACCGCCTGGGGAGTACGGCCGCAAGGTTAAAACTCAAATGAATTGACGGGGGCCCGCACAAGCGGTGGAGCATGTGGTTTAATTCGATGCAACGCGAAGAACCTTACCTACTCTTGACATCCATAGAACTTTCCAGAGATGGATTGGTGCCTTCGGGAACTATGAGACAGGTGCTGCATGGCTGTCGTCAGCTCGTGTTGTGAAATGTTGGGTTAAGTCCCGCAACGAGCGCAACCCTTATCCTTATTTGCCAGCACGTAATGGTGGGAACTCTAAGGAGACTGCCGGTGATAAACCGGAGGAAGGTGGGGACGACGTCAAGTCATCATGGCCCTTACGAGTAGGGCTACACACGTGCTACAATGGCGCATACAAAGGGCTGCAAACCAGCAATGGTAAGCGAATCCCACAAAGTGCGTCGTAGTCCGGATTGGGGTCTGCAACTCGACCCCATGAAGTCGGAATCGCTAGTAATCGTGAATCAGAATGTCACGGTGAATACGTTCCCGGGCCTTGTACACACCGCCCGTCACACCATGGGAGTGGGCTGCACCAGAAGTCATTAGCTTAACCTTCGGGAGGGCGATGACCACGGTGTGGTTCATGACTGGGGTGAAGTCGTAACAAGGTAGCCCTAGGGGAACCTGGGGCTGGATCACCTCCTTACGTAAAGTTGTTAATTTTTGTAAGTGCCCACACAAATTGCTTGAATAGAAAGTTGAAAAGTATGTCTTACTCATCGTAAGACGCGAGAAAGCAAAGATAAACAATACAATGTTTATCTTTGCTTTTTAGCAAATTGCTCTTTAAAAATTTGGAAAGCTGAATAAATAAAGAAGTTCTTAAAACACGTTATTGCTTTGGCAATAACAATAGAGTGTTCTTGAGTATTCTTGAGGCGAAAAAAACTAGATAATACCTAGTTATTTCAATTGTACGGTCGACTTTAGATTGTATGGTTAAGTGACTAAGCGTATACGGTGGATGCCTAGGCAGTCAGAGGCGATGAAGGACGTGTTAATCTGCGTTAAGCTGTGGGGAGTTGATAAAAAGCATTGATCCACAGATGTCCGAATGGGGGAACCCACCTTACTTTGTAAGGTATCGTAACGTGAATACATAGCGTTACGAAGCGAACCGGGAGAACTGAAACATCTAAGTACCCCGAGGAAAAGAAATCAATAGAGATACCCTTAGTAGCGGCGAGCGAACGGGGTCTAGCCCTTAAGCAGTTTGGAAGTTAATGGAAGGCTCTGGAAAGTGCCACGATACAGGGTGATAGTCCCGTACATGAAAACGACCTTATTGTGAAATCGAGTAGGACGGCACACGTGATATGCTGTTTGAATATGGGAGGACCATCTTCCAAGGCTAAATACTACTGACTGACCGATAGTGAACCAGTACCGTGAGGGAAAGGCGAAAAGAACCCCTGTGAGGGGAGTGAAATAGAACCTGAAACCGTATACGTACAAGCAGTGGGAGCCTACTTTGTTGGGTGACTGCGTACCTTTTGTATAATGGGTCAACGACTTAATTTCAGTAGCAAGGTTAAGCGAATAGCGGAGCCGTAGGGAAACCGAGTGTTAACTGCGCGAATAGTTGCTGGGATTAGACCCGAAACCCGGTGATCTAGCCATGGGCAGGTTGAAGGTTGAGTAACATCAACTGGAGGACCGAACCGACTAATGTTGAAAAATTAGCGGATGACTTGTGGCTGGGGGTGAAAGGCCAATCAAACCGGGAGATAGCTGGTTCTCCTCGAAAGCTATTTAGGTAGCGCCTCGCGTCTAACTATTGGGGGTAGAGCACTGTTAAGGCTAGGGGGTCATCCCGACTTACCAACCCTTTGCAAACTCCGAATACCAATAAGTTCAATCGCGGGAGACACACGGCGGGTGCTAACGTCCGTCGTGGAAAGGGAAACAACCCAGACCGTCAGCTAAGGTCCCAAAGTGTATGTTAAGTGGGAAACGATGTGGAAAGGCTCAGACAGCCAGGAAGTTGGCTTAGAAGCAGCCATCTTTTAAAGAAAGCGTAATAGCTCACTGGTCGAGTCGGTCTGCGCGGAAGATTTAACGGGGCTAAACATACCACCGAAGCTACGGATGCAAAGACGTGTTCTTTGCATGGTAGAGGAGCGTTCTGTAAGCCGTCGAAGGTGAGTTGAGAAGCTTGCTGGAGGTATCAGAAGTGCGAATGTTGACATGAGTAACGATAATGGGGGTGAAAAACCTCCACGCCGAAAGACCAAGGGTTCCTGTCCAACGTTAATCGGGGCAGGGTGAGTCGACTCCTAAGGCGAGGCCGAAAGGCGTAGTCGATGGAAAACTGGTTAATATTCCAGTACTCGCTTATATTGCGATGGGGTGACGGAGAAGGTTAGGCTAGCATGGCGATGGTTGTCCATGTTTAAGGTTGTAGGCTGTGTGCTTAGGTAAATCCGGGCGCACTTAAGGCTGAGGACTGATGACGAGTCTCTACGGAGATGAAGTAGTTGATACCCGGCTTCCAGGAAAAACCTCTAAGCTTCAGATATAAGAGAATCGTACCCCAAACCGACACAGGTGGTTAGGTAGAGAATACTAAGGCGCTTGAGAGAACTCGGGTGAAGGAACTAGGCAAAATGGTACCGTAACTTCGGGAGAAGGTACGCCAATGATGGTGAAGGACTTGCTCCGTAAGCTATTGTTGGTCGCAGAGAAATGGTGGCTGCAACTGTTTATTAAAAACACAGCACTGTGCAAAATCGCAAGATGACGTATACGGTGTGACGCCTGCCCGGTGCCGGAAGGTTAATTGATTGGGTTAGACTTAGGTCGAAGCTCATGATCGAAGCCCCGGTAAACGGCGGCCGTAACTATAACGGTCCTAAGGTAGCGAAATTCCTTGTCGGGTAAGTTCCGACCTGCACGAATGGCGTAATGATGGCCACGCTGTCTCCACCCGAGACTCAGTGAAATTGAAATCGCTGTTAAGATGCAGTGTACCCGCGGCTAGACGGAAAGACCCCGTGAACCTTTACTATAGCTTGGCACTGAACATTGAACCTACATGTGTAGGATAGGTGGGAGACTATGAAGCATTGTCGCTAGATGATGTGGAGTCAACCTTGAAATACCACCCTTGTACGTTTGATGTTCTAACGTAGGCCCCTTATCGGGGTTGCGGACAGTGTCTGGTGGGTAGTTTGACTGGGGCGGTCTCCTCCCAAAGAGTAACGGAGGAGCACGAAGGTTGGCTAAACATGGTTGGACATCATGTGGTTAGTGCAAAGGCATAAGCCAGCTTAACTGCGAGACAGACACGTCGAGCAGGTACGAAAGTAGGTCTTAGTGATCCGGTGGTTCTGAATGGAAGGGCCATCGCTCAACGGATAAAAGGTACTCCGGGGATAACAGGCTGATACCGCCCAAGAGTTCATATCGACGGCGGTGTTTGGCACCTCGATGTCGGCTCATCACATCCTGGGGCTGAAGTTGGTCCCAAGGGTATGGCTGTTCGCCATTTAAAGTGGTACGCGAGCTGGGTTTAGAACGTCGTGAGACAGTTCGGTCCCTATCTGCCGTGGGCGTTTGAGAATTGAGAGGAGCTGCTCCTAGTACGAGAGGACCGGAGTGGACGAACCACTGGTGTTCGGGTTGTCATGCCAATGGCATTGCCCGGTAGCTAAGTTCGGAACTGATAACCGCTGAAAGCATCTAAGCGGGAAGCAGGCCTCGAGATGAGTTCTCACTGGAGCTTTAAGCTCCCTGAAGGGCCGTTGGAGACTACAACGTTGATAGGCAAGGTGTGTAAGTGCTGTGAGGCATTGAGCTAACTTGTACTAATTACCCGTGAGGCTTAACCATACAAATTAAAGTATGATTAATTGAAATATGACTTAAGAATACGATTGAACACGACTATTTATCGCAAGATAGGGTTTAAAGACTTCTTTATTTATAGCTTTTCAGATTAACAATAGAAATTAATTTTCTTATAGAAAGCAAACCAGATTTGCTTGGTGACCATAGTGTTGCGGCCCCACCTGATCCCATCCCGAACTCAGAAGTGAAACGTAATAACGCCGATGGTAGTGTGGGGTCTCCCCATGTGAGAGTAGGGCATTGCCAAGCGCCATTTTTATTCAAGACGAAGTCTTGGATAGGTGAATAATAGGGGTGTAGCTCCAACGGCAGAGCAGCGGATTCCAAATCCGCGTGATGGGAGTTCGAATCTCTCCACCCCTGCCAATTTATAAGTACTATCAAATCAAAGAAACAGATTTAACTTTAATGATAAATTAAGTTATAATCCTGTTCATCTTGTAGGGGTGTAGCTCCAACGGCAGAGCAGCGGATTCCAAATCCGCGTGATGGGAGTTCGAATCTCTCCACCCCTGCCAATTTCTTCTGTTAATCTTCATGATATGGTCATCCAATGAGTAATTTTTCACGTTATTACTTGCAGCAAATGGGTATCACATTGTGGCAATGTCATAAGCCTGAACAATTTCCTCATCTCGCTAGTCAAGCTGAAAAAATAGCATTACCAAAATATTGCCAAATTTTAATTATCGCGAACGATAAACTTGCCCCACATAGCCAATTTATTAACCAAATTTTGCGTACGTTACAGCTTGAACTAAATCAAAGCCATATCATCACCGAAGAAGAGCTAAAGTATTATTACCAAACGCCAAAATGGATTTGGACTATTGGTTGTAAACAATCAGATCTTGCTGCAAAACAGCAACTATCATCACCTCATTTAGATGTACTGTTGCATTCTGCTCAAGCGAAAAAGCAGCTTTGGCAACAAATCGTCAGTTATATGCAATAACGAGTTTTTAATGCCAAAAATCATTCCGCTAACACTTGAACATTTACCCCTAGTCCAAAAAGTTGAAACGGCAAGTCATGCGTTTCCGTGGTCAGATAAAATATTAGCCAGTAATTTTGGTGCTCGATACTTTAATTTTATATTAGTTAAAGATGAGCAAATACTAGGTTATTACTTTGCTAACCAAGTGGCTGGAGAAGCAAGTCTGCTTAATATTGCAGTTGCGCCTGAGCATCAAGGTAAGGGTTACGGTAAACTGCTTATTAACCACCTAATTAAAGAATGCCAACAGCAAGAATTGTTTCAATTATGGTTAGAAGTACGAGAATCTAATCATGGTGCTTGCCAACTATATTTAAACATAGGCTTTAATGAGGTCGATCGCCGTATTAACTATTATCCAGCGGCGAAAGGCAGAGAAGATGCCATTATGATGTGCTACATAGTCTAGAACAAGACAGGGTGATTCTTTAGTGTTTTTGTAATAGGGAACGTCTATTGCTTGTATACTTATTCTTGATTAATGATTACTATCCGTGATTATATAGCTAATCATCTTGATGTAGTTTGGCTATACATGCGTTAATTCTACTTATGGATAATCAGGGAAGCTAATGACCGAACATTTAGTAAACAGTTTCAGATCTAAATTTGCAGCACGTAAAACAACAACCGCAATTCGTTTTAAAGAACACGGTGAATGGCAAGATATCACCTGGTCTACGTTACTCGATAACTCAGATCTGGTCGCTAAAGCATTGTTGTTTCTTGGCTGTGAAGTGCAAGCTAAAGTAGGCATCTTGGCAAACAATCGTCCAGAATGGAGCTTTGCTGATTTAGGTATTTTAGCTGCGCGTTGTGTTACTGTCCCTATCTATCCGACCAATACCACAGAGCAAACTCGCTATATTGTTAAAAACGCTGATATCGATTATCTATTTGTCGGTGGCCAAGAACAGTTTGATACAGCCCTAGAGCTATTAGCAACGGATGACTTAAAGCTGATCATTGCGCTGACGGATGGTATAGATTTAAAAGGTGAATCCAATGCAATGCATTTATCTGCTTTCATCCAGCAAGGCAATCAAGCATCCGATGCAGAATTTGAACAACGATTGATTGATGCGAATATGGACGATCTGGTTACCCTTATTTATACATCTGGTACCACAGGGCAACCAAAAGGTGTCATGCTCGATTATACTAACTTTGCTGCTGCCTTCGCGAGTCATGATAAGATGATTTCTGTATCAGAAACGGATACTTCAATCGCCTTCTTGCCGTTAAGCCATGTGCTCGAGCGTACTTGGTCTTTTTACCTAATGCATTGTGGTGCACAAAACGTGCATCTCGAAAATCCAAAATTGATTATTGATGTTATCGCTGAAGTTAAACCTACGCTATTAGTCGCAGTGCCACGTTTATACGAAAAAATATACAGTACTATTCATAGCCGATTAGCATCAGCATCGGCGGTTAAAAAGGCGCTGTTTGGCTGGGCGACGAACGTCGGCTTAGCCCATTTTAAACTTGTGCATGGTAACCAACAGCCCTCTTTTTGGTTAGCTAGCCAGCATAAACTTGCTGACCGGCTTATCTTATCTAAACTACGCGGCATTCTTGGTGGTAATACACGCTTTTTACCTTGTGGTGGAGCGAAAGTTGATCCGGATATAAACCAATTCTTTCAGTCCATAGGCATTCAGATTCAAGCTGGTTACGGTATGACCGAAACCACGGCGACAGTATGTTGTCATCGTGGTACCGGATATGACTTTAGCTCTATCGGTCTACCATTACCTGATATGGAAGTGAAAATAGGCGATGATAACGAGATATTAATACGCAGTGATACGGTAATGAAGGGTTATTACAAAATGCCTGAAGAAACCGAAAATAACTTTATTGATGGTTGGTTGAAAACCGGTGATGCAGGTAAGATTTTAGCCAATGGTGAAGTCGTCATGACGGAACGTATTAAAGAGCTAATGAAAACATCAAATGGTAAATATATCGCACCACAGCTGGTTGAAGGCACATTAAATAAAGATCACTTTATTGATCAGGTTGCTATTTTTGCTGATTCTCGTCATTTTGTGAGCGCGTTAATCGTGCCATCATTTGATGCATTAGAAGAGTACGCCAACTCGATTAATTTACAGTTTTCAAGTAAAGCTGAACTGCTGCGTCATAGTCATATCGTTACTATGTTTGAGAAACGGTTACAAGACTTACAAAGTGAATTGGCTAACTTTGAAAAAGTAAAAAAATTCAAACTACTTAGTCGTGAATTTTGTATGAAAAAAGGTGAGATCACACCGACACTCAAGTTACGGCGTAAAGTCATTGAAAGTGAATACAAGAAAGACATTGATGAAATGTATAACAGTGATAAAAAATAATAACTGTCTATATCATATCGAAATAGAAAAGGGAGCTAATTAGCTCCCTTTTTAGTATTCACCCTATTGCATCATGCTAGCAGCCATCGATGAAGGCTTACTTAAACTGAGTTTGTAACGGTGGTAATACTTGTTTTTTACGGCTGACAACATTTGGTAAGTCGATAAGTTCGTCAACGAAGGTACCGCCAAGTGTTTCTGCTACTAACGCACTTTCTTCACTTTCGATTAAAGCGACAGAGTTTAGGTTAGTAATATCGGTTAATAATACTAACGCGGTGTGGTAACCGTGCTCCGCTTTATATTTAACAAGTTCACTTTGTAATTCTGCTTTGCGTGACAGTGCTAGATCAATGTTAGTGATTTCTATTTGTGCAATTGAGAAGTCTTTGTTACCAATGGTGTAAACTTTAAGATCACGTAAGATTAACTCTTCAGAAGGCACTGCTGCAATGTCTGATTTAGCTGCAAATTGTGCGGTAACGAATGCATCAATATCATCAATACCAGCAATTTTAGCTAGTTCGTGTGCTGCATCAATATCGATTTGGGTACAGGTCGGAGAGTTGAAGTGTACAGTGTCACTTAAGATTGCTCCTAACATCATCACTGCAACTTTCTGGTCGATTTCGATGTTGTTGATCTTGTACATGTTGTAAACAATCGTATTTGAACAGCCGCAAGGCCAGATCCATGCTTCAAGTTGCTCATCTGTTTCGACGTCACCGAGTTTGTGGTGATCAACGATACCGCGAATTGTAGCTTGGCGAGCATCTTTTGGTGCTTGGTTGAAGTCAGAGTAATCAATGAGCCAAACTTCTTCACCAGCAATTGATGTACGGATTTCAGGGCACGCTAGACCAGCTTTTTCAAGTAGGAAAAGACCTTCTGCATTCGGTTCGCCTTGCATAATAGGTGTTACTGTTTTGCCATCGCGTTTTGTTAAAAATGCAGATAGAGAGATTGAGCCTGCTAAGCTGTCACAATCAGGGTTTGTGTGTCCTAGTACTAACATCATTGCTTCCAAATTAATTATAGGTTTATGGATTAACGAACATAATAGTGATCTCGGCTAAGCTGTGCAACTTTATCTGCTCGATCACGGCATTATTGCCACGGATTATTTACATTTTTATATCGACTATTATTCATTAGTTAAGTATAACATCGAATCTTTAATGTGATCATGAACACGTATTAAGGCAGTTAGTCGGTAATTCTGATGTGAATCAAGCAAACGACTATTTTGTCGTTAAATGACGTGACCTTGATTGTATCTGTTACTAAGACGATTATAATTGCGTGATCTAATTAACACTTTAAGGCGGTATAATGCAGCATAGGGCCCATCTTTTTTCGTTACGTATTGCCCATGCGTTACGTGAGTCGTTTAGTCGTTCTGATTATAATTCGGCTAAATTCGGAAAAGATTTATTAGCAGGTATCACCGTTGGTATCATTGCTATTCCTTTGGCGATGGCGCTTGCTATTGCGAGTGGTGTTGCACCTCAATATGGGCTTTATACGGCAATTATCGGTGGTATTGTGATTGCAATATCGGGTGGTAGTCGCTATAGCATTTCAGGACCCACTGCTGCTTTTGTTATTATCCTCTATCCCATTGTTCAGCAGTATGGTTTTGGCGGTTTATTATTAGCAACGATAATGTCGGGGTTGATCTTAGTCATCATGGCGGTATTACGTCTTGGTCGTTTTATTGAGTATATCCCAGATGCTGTAACCCTCGGTTTTACCGGTGGTATTGCGGTGGTTATTGCAACATTGCAGGTGAAAGATTTTTTTGGTCTTCCTGTCGAGTCTTTACCGGAACATTATTGGGATAAACTGGCTGTATTAGCCAATGCATTGCCTTATTTACATTTACCGAGTTTTGCAGTTGCGGCGTTTACGCTTGTTATCATGCTGGTTTGGCCTAAATTTAAAACCGTGGTACCCGCGCATTTACCTGCGGTTATCCTCGGCAGTTTATTAGCGATGGTATTAAATGATTGGGGGATGGATATTGCTACTATTGGTAGTCGCTTCCATTACTTATTACCTGATGGTAGTCAAGGTGCAGGTATTCCACCCTATTTACCTACTTTTGAGTGGCCGTGGTTACAAGCTGGAGCCAATGGACAACCGCTAGCACTGAGCTGGAAGTTAATTTCTGATCTATTACCTGCGGCATTTGCGATTGCCATGTTAGGCGCAATCGAATCCTTACTGTGTGCCGTGGTGCTGGATGGCATGACAGGTAAACGCCATAGTGCGAATAGTGAATTACTCGGTCAAGGCATTGGTAATATTGTGGTGCCATTTTTTGGTGGTATTACTGCAACTGCTGCGATTGCGCGCTCTGCTGCGAATGTTAAAGCTGGTGCGCAAACGCCGATATCAGCTGTTATTCACGGTTTAGTGGTGTTGGCGAGTTTAGTGTTACTGGCACCCCTATTGGCTTACGTACCTATGTCTTCGATGGCCGCGTTATTACTCGTTGTGGCTTGGAATATGAGTGAAGCGGGCAAAGCATTACACTTATTAAAGACCGCGCCGAAGAGTGACCTTTGGGTTTTCACCATTTGTTTTTCGTTTACTATTGTGTTTGATATGGTATTAGCAATTACAGCGGGCATCTTGTTAGCGGCTGTCTTGTTCATGAAAGAAATTGCAGAAATGGTTAAAGTCACCGATATTACCGATAATAAACGGCTTATAACCACTAAAATCCCGGCGGGTTGGCGGGTATTTAAAATTAACGGACCATTATTTTTTGCGGCTGCCGACCGGGTATTTTCAGAGTTAGCGGATAAAATCAATGAAATTGATGGTTTTGTGCTGTATTTAGATGCGGTACCATTACTCGATGCTGGCGGGCTAGCTGCCATGGAGCAATTCATTAATCAGTGTAAGATCTACAATACCCAAGTGATATTTTGTGATCTGCAATTTCAACCATTAAAAACGTTAGCCCGAGCCGGTGTGCAGCCGATTGGCGGCGTGACCTCGTTTAGTCCGACATTACATGAAGCATTAACTAAAATTGCCAATTATTAATTGCAGCCCGACCTTGTGTCTTATCGTGATTTCAGCGAAAATAGCGACCATTAGATTTAACCCAATGAGAAGACTCATTCATGTCAAATAGCATTCTTGAGCAAGAGGTGTCGAAAAGACGTACTTTTGCGATTATCTCGCATCCCGATGCTGGTAAAACAACGATTACCGAAAAAGTATTATTATTCGGCAACGCCTTACAAAAAGCCGGTACTGTGAAAGGTAAGAAATCGGGTCAGCATGCTAAATCTGACTGGATGGAAATGGAAAAAGAACGTGGTATTTCGGTAACTACCTCGGTAATGCAGTTTCCGTATCGTGGCAGGTTAATTAACTTACTGGATACGCCTGGGCATGAAGATTTCTCGGAAGATACTTACCGTACCCTAACCGCTGTAGACTCATGCTTAATGATCATTGACTCGGCCAAAGGCGTAGAAACACGTACCGTAAAATTGATGGAAGTCACCCGCTTGCGTGATACGCCAATTATTACCTTCATGAATAAAATTGACCGTGATATTCGCGATCCAATTGATTTGATGGATGAAGTTGAAGAAGTATTAAAAATTGCATGTGCACCCATTACTTGGCCGATCGGCATGGGTAAAGAACTAAAAGGTGTTTACCATATTTTACGTGATGAAGTGATCCTGTATAAGTCTGGTCAGGGTCATATGATCCAAGACAGTCGTGTGATTAAAGGCATTAACAACCCAGAAGTTGACGAAGCACTTGGCGATTACGCTGAACAATTACGTGAAGAGATGGAGCTTGTTCAGGGCGCGGCAAATAAATTTGATTATGAATTATTTATGGCGGGCGAATTAACGCCGGTATACTTTGGTACCGCGCTCGGTAACTTTGGTGTTGATCATGTACTCGATGGTTTAGTCGAGTGGGCACCTAAGCCGCAATCACGCATAACAGAACAACGTACAGTCAAGCCAAATGAAGCTAATTTCACTGGTTTCATCTTTAAGATCCAAGCGAATATGGATCCCAAACATCGTGACCGTATTGCTTTCATGCGTGTTTGCTCTGGCAAATACAGCAAAGGCATGAAAATGAAGCATGTACGTTTAAATAAAGATGTCAGTATTTCTGATGCGGTCACTTTTATGGCGGGTGATCGTACTCAAACTGAAGAAGCATATCCGGGTGATATTATTGGTCTACACAACCATGGTACGATCCAAATTGGTGATACGTTTACCCAAGGTGAGTTATTGAAATTTACCGGGATCCCTAACTTTGCGCCCGAAATGTTTCGTCGTATTCGTTTGAAAGATCCATTAAAGCAAAAGCAATTGCAAAAAGGTCTGATTCAGTTGTCTGAAGAAGGTGCCGTGCAGGTGTTCCGTCCTCAACGCTCTAACGATTTGATCGTAGGCGCAGTTGGTGTGCTACAGTTTGACGTGGTAGTGCATCGCTTACGCACTGAATATAAAGTGGATGCGATTTATGAAAACATCAGCGTGGCGACAGCACGTTGGGTTGATTGTGAAGATCCGCGTAAGTTAGAAGAGTTCAAAAAGAAAGCTTGGGACAATATAGCCCTAGATGGTGGTAATAACTTAACCTATATCGCCCCGACTATGGTTAATTTACGTCTTGCACAAGAGCGTTATCCGGATATTATTTTCCGTGAGACTCGCGAGCACTAAGCGACAAATGTGACAGGGTTCAGCCATGAACCTTACCTCTTTTGAGGTGAGGTTTTTTTTTGAGTAACATTTATATAATATTAACTCGCTTTCATTATCAAGTTTTAAGTTGTTGATTTTAATTTGTTCTTTTTTAACAATTAGAGAGTTTTTGTTTTTTATGTGATTTAGATCGCATAAATCCTGATTTTAATTTTTAACTGTAGTATACTGCGTCGGCCTTTTTATGTGGCTTCGCTCTTAAAAGAGTTTGAGCAAAAGACCACTAATTTTGCGCACGAAATACAATATGTGGAGCTATAATTGATATAGCTTTATTCAAAGACCCGTCTACCAGAGGCCCGTGAATGTCTGATACATCACCCATAGTACAATTTACTGATTTAAATTTACCTGAACCAATTTTACGAGTGTTGAATGATCTAGGTTATGAAGCACCTACACCAATTCAAGCTGAATGTATTCCGTTACTACAGAACGGTGGTGATGTGCTAGGTATGGCACAGACTGGTACGGGCAAAACTGCTGCGTTTGCATTACCATTATTGAGTAACATTGATACTGCATTGACTAAACCACAGATATTGGTGCTAGCACCAACTCGTGAGTTAGCGATCCAAGTTGCTGAAGCATTCCAAACATACTCACGTCATATGCGTGGATTCCATGTGTTACCTATCTACGGTGGTCAAAGCTACCCGATTCAGCTAAAAGCACTTAAACGCAACCCACAAGTGATTGTTGGTACGCCTGGCCGTGTGATTGATCACATTAACCGTGGTACGCTTGATCTTTCTGGTATTAAAGCGATAGTACTTGATGAAGCTGATGAAATGCTACGCATGGGCTTTATTGATGATGTAGAATCAATTCTGTCTAAAACACCTGCAGAACGTCAAATGGCGTTATTCTCTGCAACTATGCCTGAAGAAATTCGTCGTATTACCAAACGTTTTATGACTAACCCAACTTCGGTTCAAATTGCAACTAAAACATCAACTGTTGAAAACATTGAACAAAAATGTTTAATCATTGGTGGTTTACAAGCAAAACTTGACGGTCTAACACGTATTCTTGAAACTGAAGATTACGATGGCGTGATCATCTTTGCTCGTACTAAAACAATGACTGTTGAACTTGCTGAGAAATTAGAAGCGCGCGGTTATTCTGCTGCTGCACTAAACGGTGACTTAAACCAAGCAATGCGTGAGCGCACTATAAGTCGTCTGAAAAGTGGCCAGTTAGATATTCTTATCGCAACTGACGTTGCGGCACGTGGTCTTGACGTTCCTCGTATTGACCTCGTAATTAACTACGATATCCCAACTGATACAGAATCATACGTTCACCGTATTGGTCGTACAGGCCGTGCTGGACGTAAAGGTACTGCAATCTTATTTGCAGCACCACGCGAACGTCGTTTATTAAAAGCGATTGAACGTGCAACGCGTCAGCCATTAATTATGATGGATCTACCTTCACGTGATGATGTAACGAAAAAACGTATTTCATCATTCCGTGATCAGTTAGCGGCACTTTCTACTGGTGACGAAAACTTAGATTTCTACAGAAACTTAGTTGGTCAACTTTCTGAAGAGTTAGAACTAAGCGAATTAGATCTTGCATCTGCGTTATTATTCCTAGCACAGAAAGAAAAACCATTAGTATTACCACCAGAAGCGCCACGTCGTGAACGTAGCTTCCGTGATGATGACCGTGGTGATCGTGGCCGTAACGACCGTGGCGAACGCCGTGATCGTGGTGACCGTCCTGAACGTGGCGAACGTGGCGAACGTCGTCCAGCTGCAGAAATGGAAGTTTTCCGTATTGAAGTTGGTCGTAATGATGGTGTTCAAGTTAAGAATATCGTTGGCGCTATTGCTAATGAAGCGAATATCAACAGCCGTAACATCGGCGGTATCCGTTTACATGATGACTACTCAACAATTGAATTACCAAAAGGTATGCCAAGCGAGCAGTTACAACAACTACAACAAGTTTATGTTTGTAACAAAGCATTACGCATGAGCAAACTTGAAGGTGTTGCAGCTGAAGGTCGTCAAGAACGTAGCCGTCCACCACGTGATAACGATCGTCCAGCACGTGATGGTCATCGTGGTCAACGTCGTGATTCTAGCGAACGTCGTGACAACAGCGAACGTCGTCCACGTCGTCCCAATCGTGACTAATTTTAGCGAGTGAATAGTTAAATATATGAAAAGGAGCGCTTGCGCTCCTTTTTTGCATCTGGGATATTAACACTTGGTATAATAAGTGGTTGGGTATCGATAGATACGTAACACTTCTTCAGTTAATTTATAGGATTTCTTGTTGTGAAAATGGATCTCTCTACCACTGCGCCCGTTGCGATGAAGCAAGCGCATTCAATGACTATTCATCAGCATACACGCCAAGATGACTATTTTTGGTTACGTGATGATGAACGTAAAAACAAGCAAGTTTTAAGCTATTTAGAGCAAGAAAATAATTATACACAAGCGGTATTATCACCGTTAGCGTCATTACAAACCGAACTTTATGATGAAATGGTGGCACGGGTAAAACAAGACGATGCGTCAGTGCCGTATTTGAAGAAAGGTTATTGGTATCAAACTCGCTTTTCGGAAGGTAAGGAATATCCTGTGTATCGCTGGCGCAAGAATAATAGCGATGCCGAGTGGCAGGTATTACTCGATGCCAATGAACGTGCTAAAGACCATGACTACTATCAGTTAGGTGAATTAGCAATAAGCCCAAACCATCAAGTCTTGGCTTTTTCTGAAGATACCGTGAGTCGTCGCCAATATCGTTTACGTTTCCTTAATCTTGATAGCGGTAAAGCATACCCAGAAGAAATTGAAGATACTGAATCTGTGGTGTGGGCGAATGACAGTAAAACGTTATTTTATGTAAAAAAACACCCAACAACCTTATTACCTTATCAGGTATATCGTCATCAACTGGGTACCGATATCAGCACGGATGTATTGATATACGAAGAGTCTGACGATACCTTTTATACCGATATCTATAAATCAACCTCCGATGATTACATCATGTTATCGCTAAGTAGCACCATGACGACAGAGGTGCACGTATTATCTGCAGATAAGCCCACTGAGGCATTTTCGTTATTACGTGGTCGTGAGCGCGGCCATGAATATAGTGTTGATCATTATCGTCAGCAATTTTATATTCGCAGTAATAAAACCGGTAAAAACTTTGCCTTGATGTCTGCAACATTAGCGACGATAGCGGATACGCAGCAATGGCAAACCATTATTCCGGCACGTGATGAAACATTATTAGAAAGTTATGAATTATTTCGTGACTGGCTAGTTGTTGAAGAGCGTGAGCAAGGGTTAACGTTTTTACGTCAAATTAACTGGCAAACCAATGCCGAGAAAATCATTAAGTTTGACGATCCAACCTATACCGCTTGGCTCGGTACAAACCCGGATCCCGATACCGATAAATTATGTTATGGTTATTCAAGCTTAACCACACCCGCCACAACCTATCAATTAAACCTCGATAGTGATGAACGCGAAGTATTAAAACAGCAAACGGTGGTTGGTGATTTTTGTGCGCAAGCGTACCAGAGTGAACGCGTTTGGATAACGGCTGACGATGGTGTTAAGATCCCGGTATCGTTAGTATATAAAACCGCACTTTTTTCAAAGACCAACATCAATCCAATCCTGCAATACGCTTATGGCTCTTATGGTTCTAGTATTGATCCGTACTTCAGCGCTTCGCTCCTGAGTTTACTCGACCGTGGTTTTGTTTATGCCATTGCCCATATTCGTGGTGGTGAAGAGTTAGGTCGTGACTGGTATGAAAACGGTAAATTACTGAAGAAAATGAATACCTTCACGGATTTCATCGCGGTAACCAAAGGTTTAATCGCCCAAGGTTATGCTGATCCTAAGCGAGTCTATGCGATGGGCGGGTCGGCTGGCGGTCTATTGATGGGGGCCGTGATAAACATAGCACCTGAGTTATATCATGGAGTTATTGCTGCCGTGCCATTTGTTGACGTAGTCAGCACCATGCTCGATGAATCAATACCACTGACTACCGGTGAATATGACGAGTGGGGTAACCCCAATGACGCGGAGTATTACCATTATATGTTGTCATATAGTCCTTATGATCAGGTCATCGCACAAGCTTATCCCCACCTGCTGGTGACAACGGGCTTACATGATTCTCAAGTGCAATATTGGGAGCCAGCCAAGTGGGTTGCGAAACTGCGCGAATTAAAAACCGATGCCAATGTATTACTGCTACATACCGATATGGACACTGGTCACGGTGGTAAATCAGGTCGCTTCCAGCATTATCATGATACCGCGAAAGAATATGCTTTCATGCTGGATCTTGCTAAGTGTACTTAGTTGATTTAGTAAAGAGTACAAGGTTGTAAAATACATATTGGGCAAGTGATCTAAGCCGCTATTGGTGGCTTAGATCACTTGCTCTAGATTAACAACTAAGGGTATATTATTACTTGCAACTGAATTTAACGTGGCATTGGCATGACCCGATTCCGGCCAAGACGCTTTGCTTCATATAGCTGTTGATCGGCTCGCGTTAGGATCTCATGACTGGTATCGCGTGGTTTATTCTCACTCACCCCGATAGAAACAGTAATATTATCAATAACTTTACCTGTTCTTTTGTCTCGAATACTTAAACGTTCAATCGCACGGCGAATAGATTCGGCATTCTGACGGGCAATGGTAAAGGTTTTATTGGGTAAAATAAGTACAAACTCTTCGCCACCATAGCGGAATACTTGCTCACCTTCCTGACAGCTATCTGCGATGCGTTTGGCAATGACTTTTAATACTTGGTCTCCGAGTTGGTGGCCATAATCATCGTTAAAGGCTTTAAAGTTATCGATATCGACCATTAAGATCGAAAAATTACGGTTTAAACTTGGGTTACTGCAAAAGGTTTCAATTTCTTTACTAAATACTCGGCGGTTAAGCAGCCCTGTTAGGCTATCGTGCATGGCATCATGTTGCGTTTTTAATAAGGTTTCACGTAATTGTGCAATTTCGATTTGCGCTTCGTGCAATTGGCTTTTGAAATGGCGTGTTGATGAGCGTACATCATGGGACTCTTTTACTAGCTCACGGACGGCCGATAATGTTTTTTCGATCGAAAACCCATCTTCTTCAACACCAGATAATTCGTTCAAACATTTATTCAACATCCGATCAAATTCATTGGTATCATTCAGGGTATCGTGTAATGAGCTACTCAATTCATTGGTCATCGCATCGAGTTCACTGCGTAATTGGCTCAGCTCTTGTTCGCGTTTATCAACAATAAAGCGTTGGTAGAGTTCTTCACTCGCGGCTGGTGTGCAAGTGCCGTGTAGGGCGATTTTCTCATCGAGCTGCTTTTTTAATGCACTATTATTATCAGAAACATAGTGATACCACAGCGCGTAGTTGGTTGGCGTCGTTGGAATTTGATACTGGATCATCAGCGGCATAGCTTTTTTGAAGTATTGAGCAGATAAGGCAAAGAGTTTTTTCGACATGCAGCTTTCCATAGAGGTTCTTAACGAATGATTAACCCTGCTATTAAATCAAATTATGCACCAAGTTACACTATCTCTTTCTGTCGAAATTTTCTATACACCATGAAAGAAGGGCTAAATATACCGTGAAAGAGCTAATCGACAGTCACTGCCATTTAGATTTCGCCGACTTTAATAGCGATCTAATCGCGGTGTTAAACCGAGCGAGGGATAAGGGGGTTCAGTACTTTTTGGTACCTGGTATTGGCGCGCATAATTGGCAGGCGGTCTTGGCGTTGGCCCATCAGCATGACGGCGTTTATCCGGCATTAGGTATCCATCCGTATTTTCTGGCGGACTTCGACGTCAATCATTTGCAATTACTTGATGAATATTTAGCCACAGAGCAAGATATTGTTGCTGTTGGTGAATTTGGGTTAGATAAAGCGGTCGACTTTCCGTTCGCACAACAACTGCAGATCTGTAAGCAGCAACTCGTATTAGCTAAGCAATATGATTTACCGGTTATTTTACATTGCCGTAAAGCCCATAACGAGCTGATTCAATTATTGCAACAGGCGAAATTACCCCGTGGCGGGGTTATCCACGGCTTTAGTGGTAGTACCCAACTGGGTATGCAATATATTAAACTCGGGTTTAAGTTGGGGATCGGTGGGGTGATCACCTATCCAAGAGCGGCAAAAACGCGGCAAGCGGTCAGTGAATTACCGTTATCGTCACTATTGTTGGAAACAGACTCGCCAGATATGCCTATATTGGGCTATCAAGGAAGTCGTAATGAACCAGCCAATATTACAAAAGTGTTACATTCTCTGGTTGAATTACGCCAAGAGCCTGCAGAATTAATTGTAAAAACCAATTTGCGTACGTTTACCGAGCTATTTTTGTCGTAAATTGATTCAAACTGTAAATAAATGCACTTTTATGAAACTTTTTATGGAGGTCTGATCTCAAGCATTTAACAAGTGGCTAATAACAGTTATAATCGCGTTAATTATTATAATCAATGATAAGATCGTAAATTTACTATTCATTACAATTCTATCTACTATTTTGATTATGACAACACAAACAGAAACACTTCTGAAGCGAAACTTGGAGATTATTCCTGATGAATTTTGTAATGGGTATTGTAGGCGTTTTCGTTCTACTCGGCTTAGCTGTACTGTTATCTGATAACAGAAAAGCAATTAACCTTCGCACTGTGGGTGGCGCATTTGCTATCCAGGTTGCTATTGGTGCCTTTATTTTGTACGTTCCTTTCGGTAAAGAGTTACTGCAGGGTCTATCAACGGGTGTTGCCAACGTCATTGCCTATGGTAATGAAGGTATTCAGTTCTTATTTGGTGACTTAGCCAGATTCAAACTTGGTTTTATCTTTGCGATTAATGTATTGCCCGTTATCGTGTTCTTCTCTTCATTGATCGCGGTATTATATTATATTGGTGTGATGAGCATAGTGATCAACTTCGTTGGTGGCGGTCTACAAAAATTTCTCGGTACGAGCCGCTCAGAATCACTGTCTGCAACAGCAAATATCTTTGTTGGCCAAACGGAAGCGCCATTGGTAGTGCGTCCGTTTATTAAATCAATGACTAAATCAGAACTATTCGCAGTGATGGTGGGTGGTCTGGCATCTATTGCTGGTTCAGTATTAGCAGGTTACGCTGGTTTAGGTATTAAAATTGAGTACTTGGTCGCGGCGTCATTCATGGCTGCACCGGGTGGTCTATTAATGGCTAAAATCATTAAACCCGAAACGGAAACACCAAAAGAAACGCTTGATGATCTTGATGATAGTGATGAAGACAAACCAGCAAACGTACTCGACGCGGCCGCTGCGGGTGCTTCTTCAGGAATGATGTTGGCGCTTAATGTGGGTGCCATGTTAATTGCATTCGTTGGTTTGATTGCATTAGCAAATGGTATTACCGGGGGTATCGGTGCTTGGTTCGATATGCCAGAATTAACGATTCAAATGATCTTAGGTTGGGTATTCTCACCACTGGCATTCGTCATCGGCGTGCCATGGCATGAAGCGGTCGCAGCGGGTAGCTTCATCGGTCAAAAACTGGTAGTGAATGAGTTTGTGGCGTTCCTAGATTTCGTTAGCTACATTAAAAACAACGAACTATCTGAGCATACTCAAATCATCATCTCATTTGCACTGTGTGGTTTTGCTAACTTCTCATCTATCGCAATCTTACTCGGTGGTTTAGGTAGCTTAGCGCCTACACGCCGTTCAGACATTGCCAGTATGGGTATAAAAGCAGTACTTGCTGCTTCGCTCGCTAACTTAATGAGTGCTGCATTAGCGGGTCTATTCTTAGCTTAATGCGTTTAGGTTAAAATAATGATAATTTATACACCGTTGTCATGACGGTTATAAAATAATGAATGCCTCCAAATTGTTCAATCGACAGTTTGGGGGCATTTTTTTGAGCAGCATACATCGTTATTTTTTATCATCCGATTTATTATCGAGAGCGCCATAAATAGGCTGCTTCGACAACCCTATATTTAATAAGTTGCTTTGTTGTTATATATATATTCTCGTTGTGAGAGGTAGGTCGGTTCTGCAGGGGGGGTATTGCTTGATTTTCTTGTCGTTGGGCGTAACCTTAATTGAGTATTTAGACCAATTGTACACGACGTACTTTTGGTGTTTTTCGTTCAATACCACGGACTCTTTGACCTAAGATAGGTGACAGATAAGTGATATTAGCGCGGTTATAAGGATGTTAATTGATAGTTATACCCAAGCTTCTTCTGATATTGCATTTTGAAGTAATTTGGGTATATATCAAGTCTTCACGGAACCAAGTCCGCATAGTTATTCTTAATGGATATTACCTTAAAAATAGTTATGTTGATAGTTAGATTAATTGTTGGATTAATCATTAGATTAATCACCAATTTAGCTGCAATTACACACTTCTATTTATTAGAATAATGCCAGAATAGCTACCGCTAGCAATTAACATTAATTGCTATGATTTCACTATTGAAGAACGCTTAACAGCGAAAATTGGAGATTGTTCCTAATGAATTTTATTATGGGTATTGTAGGCATATTTGTCCTACTCGGGTTGGCGGTTCTGTTATCAGATAACAGAAAAGCAATTAACCTTCGCACCGTGGGTGGCGCATTTGCTATCCAGGTTGCTATTGGTGCCTTTATTTTGTACGTTCCTTTCGGTAAAGAGTTACTGCAGGGTCTATCAACGGGTGTCGCCAACGTCATTGCCTATGGTAATGAAGGTATTCAGTTCTTATTTGGTGACTTAGCCAGATTCAAACTTGGTTTCATCTTTGCGATTAACGTATTGCCCGTTATCGTGTTCTTCTCTTCATTGATCGCAGTATTATATTATATCGGTGTGATGAGCATAGTGATCAACTTTGTTGGTGGCGGCTTACAAAAACTATTAGGTACAAGTCGTTCAGAATCACTGTCTGCAACGGCAAATATCTTTGTTGGTCAAACTGAAGCGCCACTGGTTGTGCGTCCGTTCATTAAATCAATGACTAAATCAGAACTATTTGCGGTGATGGTGGGTGGTCTGGCATCTATTGCTGGTTCAGTATTAGCGGGTTATGCTGGTTTGGGTATTAAAATTGAGTACTTGGTCGCAGCGTCATTCATGGCTGCACCGGGTGGTCTATTAATGGCTAAAATCATTAAACCCGAAACGGAAACACCAAAAGAAACGCTTGATGATCTTGATGATAGTGATGAAGACAAACCAGCAAACGTACTCGACGCGGCCGCTGCGGGTGCTTCTTCAGGAATGATGTTGGCGCTTAATGTGGGTGCCATGTTAATTGCATTCGTTGGTTTGATTGCATTAGCAAATGGTATTACCGGGGGTATCGGTGCTTGGTTCGATATGCCAGAATTAACGATTCAAATGATCTTAGGTTGGGTATTCTCACCACTGGCATTCGTCATCGGCGTGCCATGGCATGAAGCGGTCGCAGCGGGTAGCTTCATCGGTCAAAAACTGGTAGTGAATGAGTTTGTGGCGTTCCTAGATTTCGTTAGCTACATTAAAAACAACGAACTATCTGAGCATACTCAAATCATCATCTCATTTGCACTGTGTGGTTTTGCTAACTTCTCATCGATTGCCATTTTACTGGGTGGTTTAGGTAGCTTAGCACCGTCACGTCGTTCAGACATTGCCAGCATGGGGATCAAAGCGGTACTTGCTGCTTCGCTCGCTAACTTAATGAGTGCTGCACTCGCGGGTTTATTCTTAGCTTAATACTGTTAGCTTAGTCGTCTTAGCTAACAGTACGATAATTTATAACCGTGTTATGACGGTGATAACATAGTAAATGCCTCGACGTTGTTTAATGGACAGTCTCGAGGTATTTTTTTGTTGTTTATTTGCTCGGAGTGAGATGTAGGTAGGTCCCGAGGACATTTATTGCTTGATTTATTTGTCACTTAGCGTAACTTTGGTTATGTAGTTTAAACTAATCGTACATGAAGTACTGTTGGTGTTTTTCGTTCGATACGCCTTACCTTTTTAAGCTTAAGATAAGCCGAGGTCAGTCGTATTAGCGCGGTTACAAGGATGTTAATTGATAGTCATATCAAGTCTTCACGGAACCAAGTCCGCATAGTTATTCTTCATGGATATTTGTCATAAAGATAGTTATGTTGATAGTTAGACTAATGTTTATTTTAATCTAAATATTAGTCATTAATACGTCATTCATTGAGCTTAGGTCGTTACCTTAGGTTAACCACGTCTTTATTAGAATAATGCCAGAATAGCTACCGCTAGCAATAACATTCATTGCTATGATTTTCTATTGTTTTATAAAAATTGATTTATAAAACATTGGCTTGTAAAAAATTATAAGTTCGGAGACTTAATATGAGTAACTTTAAAGTAGCAGCACAACGTGCATTAAGCATGATGGATCTAACCACGCTGAATGATGATGATACCGATGCAAAAGTCATCGAACTGTGTTATAAAGCAAAAAGCGCCGCGGGTAATACTGCCGCTGTTTGTATCTATCCTCGTTTTGTCCCTATCGCCCGTAAAACACTGAATGCAATTGGTGCTGAAACCGTAAAGATTGCCACAGTAACAAATTTCCCCCACGGTAACGATGATGTTGCTATCGCCGTGGCAGAAACCAAAGCCGCTGTTGCCTACGGCGCTGATGAAGTTGACGTAGTATTCCCCTACCGCGCCCTAATGGCGGGTAATGCCGAAGTTGGTTTTGAACTTGTTAAAGCCTGTAAAGCCGCCTGTCCTGCAAACGTACAGCTTAAAGTTATCGTTGAAACTGGCGAACTTAAGACCGAAGCACTCATCCGTCAAGCGAGCGAAATCGCAATTGATGCCGGTGCAGACTTCATTAAAACATCAACAGGTAAAGTGCCTGTAAATGCCACACTCGAATTTGCTAAGATTATGCTTACTGTGATCAGCGAGAAAAACACCGATGTTGGTTTCAAACCCGCTGGCGGTGTTAAAAATGCTGAACAAGCAGGTGAATACCTGGCACTCGCAGAATCAATTCTAGGTCAAGACTGGGTTTCTCCAGCAAAATTCCGTTTCGGTGCTTCAAGTTTACTTGCTAACTTATTAGCTGAGCTTGAATTAGCTGAGAAAGCAGCTGACAACAGCGGTTACTAATTATCTAGTTTTTAGGCTCGACATAGCAATATCCACAAACCCAGTGTTTGCTATTGGTTAAGACCAAATGTGAGTAATTACTGACATGGCTTAATCAATACAACATGTGCCTATTCGATCCTAACTTTCTGTATTTAACGTTAAGCTTTTTCCTATTCAAGGAGTAGCTTTTTCCAATTAAAGGATTAGATAATTATGTTTATACCGCAAGAAATTATTCGCCGTAAACGTAATGGTGACGAATTAACGCGTGCTGAAATTGAATATTTTGTTAATGGTATTGCTGATAACAGTATCTCGGAAGGACAAATTGCCGCCTTTGCGATGGCCACGTATTTTAATGATATGACCATGGATGAGCGTATTGCCATTACCACGGCGATGCGTGATTCGGGTGAAGTATTAAATTGGGATGCGATGCAACTTAATGGTCCTATCGTGGATAAACATTCAACGGGTGGCGTTGGTGATGTTATTTCACTGATGCTTGGTCCTATGGTGGCGGCGTGTGGTGGTTTTGTACCGATGATCTCAGGCCGTGGCCTAGGTCATACCGGTGGTACATTAGATAAACTGGATGCGATCCCAGGTTATCAAACCACCGTGGATAATGCGCAATTCCGTCAAGTAGTAAAAGCCAGTGGGGTGGCGATAGTCGGTCAATCGGCAAACTTAGCCCCGGCAGATAAACGCTTCTACGGTATTCGCGATATTACCGCGACAGTAGAGTCTATCTCGTTGATCACCGCGTCAATTTTATCGAAGAAACTCGCGGCTGGTCTGGATGCGCTAGTGATGGATGTTAAATCGGGCAGTGGTGCATTCATGCCTACTCACGAGCAATCTGTTGAACTTGCTAAAAGTATTGTTTCTGTTGCTAATGGCGCCGGGTGTAAAACATCGGCATTAATTACTGACATGAACCAAGTATTGGCAAGCAGTGCCGGTAATGCGATTGAAGTGCGTGAAGCGGTGCGGTTCCTAACGGGTGAATACCGCAATCCTCGTTTGCTTGCTGTTACTATGGCACTGTGTGTGGAAATGTTGGTGTCAGCAAATCTGGCGACAAATGCGGATGATGCCCAGCATAAATTACAAGCCGTATTAGATAACGGTAAAGCAGCGGAATTATTTGGTTCTATGGTTACCGGGTTAGGCGGACCAGCAGATTTTGTTGACAACTATGATCTACACTTACCAAAAACAGACATTATTCGCCCCGTATTTGCAACGCAAAGTGGTTATCTAACCAAAATGGATACCCGTGGTTTCGGTATGGCCGTTGTTGCTATGGGTGGTGGTCGTCGGGTGGCGACAGATCAAATTGATTATGCGGTTGGTTTATCTGATATTGCCGCACTGGGCCAGCAGTTAGATGCACACACCCCCGTTGCTATGGTACATGCTCGCAGTGAAGCACAGTTTGATGCTGCCCAAGCAGAGATCTTGCAATCGATTCATATCGGTGACACGCGACCTGCAGTAAGCGTAGATGTTTATCAACAAATTCGACTTTCTGATGTCTAACGTTTAGTGAATATTTGCTGATTAATAATAAACAGACAAGTCGATAACGAACAGTACTGTTTATAACGAATAGTTAATGGAAATAGGTTGAAATGATGAAACGTACAATTATATTAATGTTGGATTCATTGGGCATTGGTGCTTCGGCCGATGCGGATAAATTTGGTGATGTAGGCAGCAATACCTTTGGTCACATCGCCCAGTGGTGTGCAGAGGGTAAAGCCAATGACGGTCGTGAAGGCCCGCTGCATATTCCTAACTTAACTAAACTTGGGCTTGCGCATGCATGTGCCGATAGTGTGGGTACATTCCCTGCTGGTTTAGATGAAAGTGTCGAGGTGATTGGTGCATACGGTTACGCACAAGAGCTATCAACAGGTAAAGACACGCCCAGTGGCCACTGGGAAATAGCCGGCGTACCGGTATTGTTTGATTGGGGTTATTTTACGGATACTGAAAACAGCTTCCCACAAGAATTGCTGGATCAGTTAGTTGAACAAGCAGATTTACCGGGTTATTTAGGTAACTGTCATTCTTCAGGTACTGAGATCTTAGAACAGTTGGGTGCAGAGCACATGGCGTCTGGCAAACCAATTTTCTATACCTCGGCAGACAGCGTATTCCAAATTGCTTGTCACGAAGAGAGCTTTGGTCTTGAGCGTCTGCTTAAGTTATGCGAATTAGCCCGTGAATTATTAGAACCGTACAACATTGGCCGTGTCATCGCCCGTCCATTTATCGGCAGTGATAAGAGCAATTTCGCTCGTACTGGTAATCGTCGTGATTATTCGGTATTACCGCCAGCGCCAACCTTACTTGATCGTATGGTCGAATCGGGTGGTGAAGTGGTGAGTGTGGGTAAAATTGCCGACATTTATGCGCACCAAGGAATTACTAAAAAAGTCAAAGCAACCGGCCTAGAAGCGCTGTTTGATCTGACGTTAGAGCAGGTTAAGCAAGCCGGCGATCAAACCATCGTATTCACTAACTTTGTTGATTTTGACTCCTCTTGGGGACACCGTCGCGACGTCGCTGGTTACGCAAAAGGGCTAGAGTATTTTGATACGCGTTTACCTGAGTTATTAGCCATTCTAGAGGAAGGTGATGTGCTGGTATTAACCGCCGATCATGGTTGTGATCCTACTGCACCGGGCACGGATCATACCCGTGAACATATCCCCGTGATCTTTTATGGTCACAATGTACCAAAAGGTCCACTGGGTTTACGTGACACATTTGCCGATATTGGTCAGTCAATCGCAGCTTATCACGGCTTACCAAAACTTGATTACGGTACCAGCTTTTTATAAACACTGATGTTATAAAACCACAAATTTATATATCGAGCGGGTATTTTGACGCTCGACAATGACTATAAATAACGCTGCTCAACGACAGAATGTTGGGTATTAAAACAAAATAAGAAGGTAACAACAATGGCAACTCCACATATTAATGCAGAACAAGGTGATTTCGCTGAAACGGTACTATTCCCAGGTGATCCACTCCGCGCTAAATACATCGCAGAAACATTTCTAGAAGACGTGAAACAAGTCAATGACGTGCGTAACATGTTAGGTTTCACTGGTACTTACAAAGGTACACGTATCTCGGTGATGGGGTCAGGAATGGGGATCCCATCTTGCTCTATTTATGCCAAAGAATTGATCACTGAATACGGGGTTAAAAACCTGATCCGTATTGGTAGCTGTGGCGCGATCAGCACCGACGTGAAAGTACGTGACGTGGTGATCGGCATGGGTGCATGTACCGATTCTGCGGTTAACCGTGCACGTTTTGACGGATATGATTTCGCCGCTATCGCATCATGGGAACTGCTAAGCAAAGTAACCCGTGCGGCTAAAGCCTGTAACATCGAGGTGAAAGTAGGTAACATCTTCTCTGCTGATTTATTCTATACACCAAAACCAGAATTATTTGATACGATGGAAAAATTAGGCATACTTGGTGTAGAAATGGAAGCGGCTGGCCTGTACGGCGTGGCGGCTGAATTCGGCGCAAATGCTATCTGTATCTGTACTGTATCTGATCATATCCGTACAGGTGAAGTAACGACTGCTGAAGAACGTCAATTAACCTTCAATGACATGATCATCATGGCATTAGAGTCTGTGTTAATCGAAGACTAATACAAACTTATTGTGAATAATGCCTGCTAATGCAAATTGGTGGGCATTTTTTATTATTTTTACATTCTTAATTTCAAAAATAGAGTGCTGAATATCACTGCTCTCCTGTGTGGTGCTGATGAATACTTGTATCAACCGCACGCAAGGTTTACACTAATCCCACATTCCTTATTCCTTATTAAAAGTGAAAAATATGGCTCCTCAGTTCATCTATTCGATGCATCGTGTTGGCAAAATTGTGCCACCGAAGCGTCACATTCTTAAAGACATCTCGCTTAGTTTTTATCCTGGCGCTAAGATCGGCGTGTTGGGTCTAAACGGCTCAGGTAAATCAAGCCTGTTACGTATTATGGCTGGCGTAGATCAAGATTTTGAAGGTGAAGCGCGTCCTCTCGCCGGTACTAAAATCGGTTACTTGCCGCAAGAACCAGTACTGGATCTAGAAAAGACAGTGCGTGAAGTCGTTGAAGAAGCGATTTCAGAGCTAAAAGAGGCAATGGCTGGTCTTGACCAGGTTTATGCCGATTACGCCGAACCGGATGCAGATTTTGATAAGCTAGCCAAGAAACAAGAACAATTCGAAGCGATCATTCAAGCACAAGATGGTCACAACATCGAAAACCAACTGGAACGCGCTGCCGACGCACTACGCTTACCAGACTGGGATAAAAAAATTAAACTGCTATCGGGTGGTGAACGTCGTCGTGTGGCAATCTGTCGTTTGTTACTTGAAAAACCAGACATGCTACTACTTGATGAACCCACCAACCATTTGGATGCAGAATCTGTGGCTTGGTTAGAACGCTTCCTCCATGATTATGAAGGCACTGTTGTGGCGATTACCCATGATAGATATTTCCTGGATAACGTCGCCGGTTGGATCTTAGAGCTTGATCGTGGTGAAGGCATTCCATGGGAAGGTAACTATTCCTCATGGTTAGAGCAAAAAAATGCCCGCCTAGCGCAAGAATCATCAAAAGAAAGTGCCCGTAAAAAATCGATTGAGAAAGAATTGGAATGGGTACGTTCAAATCCAAAAGGCCGTCAGGCGAAAAGTAAAGCCCGTATGGCCCGTTTTGAAGAACTGAACCAACCAGATTATCAACGTCGTAACGAAACCAACGAACTGTACATCCCACCGGGCGAGCGTTTAGGCGACAAAGTCATTGAAGTTAAAAACTTATGTAAAGCCTATGATGGCCGGGTATTAATCGATGACTTATCATTCTCGATGCCAAAAGGCGCGATCGTCGGGATTATCGGTCCCAATGGTGCCGGTAAATCAACCTTATTCAAAATGCTAGATGGCAGCGAATCACCAGACTCAGGGTCGATCTCTCTGGGTGAAAGCGTGAAACTGGCCAGTGTTGATCAGTTCCGCGATCACATGAATGGCGATAACACGGTTTGGCAAGAATTATCCGGCGGTCTGGATACGATCAAGATCGGTAACTTTGAAATGTCATCACGCGCTTATTGCAGCCGTTTTAACTTCAAAGGCACCGATCAGCAAAAACGTGTCGGTCAGCTTTCGGGCGGTGAGCGTGGTCGTTTACATTTAGCTAAATTGCTACAGGTTGGTGGTAACGTATTACTGCTGGATGAGCCAACTAATGACTTGGATATCGAGACATTACGAGCACTTGAAGAAGCCATTCTCGAGTTCCCAGGTTGTGCCATGGTTATTTCCCATGACCGTTGGTTCCTCGATCGTATCGCTACCCATATTTTAGATTACCGTGATGAAGGTCAAGTGAACTTCTACGAAGGTAACTACACAGATTACGAAGCATGGTTGAAGAAAACTCTCGGGCCAGAGGCGATGCAACCACACCGTATCAAGTACAAACGCATTAGCTAACAGGGTGTCATCCTTGATGACATAATATTGTTCTATACCCAAGCTCGTCTCTGATATAGCATCTTGAAGTAACTTGGGTATAAATGGGAGACACATTCCAGACTAGACCAATTAAGCTTAAAAGCCTGTAATTATGATGTTACAGGCTTTTTTTTGCTTGTTTGATTCGTACCGATACTGGTTTTGTCTTTAAATTATGACAAAACATCATCATTACTCGGATTGGATGTGGTGAATGGGTTGTTGCTAGATCATTGTTGACCATGAAATTTTGCTTTCTATTTAACAAATTGGCAAGATGGCGGCACACTATAAACAATGGATTGTTTTATTCCCAGTGACTTTAATTAAATACGCTATTTTTATCCTCCTACCGCTGTATGTCGGGATCATCTCTTTTGCAGTGCGCGCCGAGCAACACGTTGAGCGTGTTGGTATTTTGTTGCCGCCGACCACTATGGTGCAATCGGCTGGTTATTATATGGCGCAGCATAAAGGTTTTTTTAAGCAGCAAGGACTCGACATCGATTTACGTTCTTCGCGCTCTCGCCAATCCATCACCCAAGCAGTAGATGACGGTGACGCTGAATACGGTGTCAGCAATGCCGAGGTCTTGATTGCAAAAGCCAAAGGTCGAGCATTGGTTGCTGTTGCGGTGTTATTTCAGCATTCTCCGGCGGCGCTATTGGTACTAAAAAACAAGGGTATGAATAAGTTAGCGGACTTAAATGATAAACGAGTATTGTTACTACCCGAATTTCAAGATATTGAAGTGATCAGTTTATTACGTAAATACCATATCCAATCCATTAATATCTCATCGCCTTCGGTGACGCGGGGGATGACCATTTTGGTGAATAATCAATTTGACGCCTTAAGCATTAATTTAACTCGTGGTCCGTATAATGCAGTGCGTCAGGGCGTTGAACCGATTATTTTTCTGCCTAAAGAGTATGGCATCGATTTTTATAGTGGCATCTTATTTACTAACGAGCAAGAAGCCAACACCCACCCAGAGCGTGTTGCTGCGGTGCGAACGGCGGTATTACAAGGCTGGGGATATGCCTTAACCCATACTGAAGAGACGCTCGATGTGCTGCTTGGGCTAAGTCAGTTACCGTCCTCGTCATCACTTGATGATGCGCGAAATAAAATGAAATACCAGTTAATTACCATGCGAGATTTTATCCTGCCCGATTTTGTGCCGCTCGGTTACATCAATCAGCAGCATTTGCTGGATATGCAACAGCAGTTGATTGAGTTCGATTTAATTGCCCAAGGCAGTGATTTCAGTCAGTTTATTTATATACCACCACGGGCGAAAATAGACTGGCAGGTGTGGGGTGTCTGGGCAAAAGTGATCGTCGCGACGTTGTTATTTAATGGCGTATGGTTATGTTATTTGTTGATGATTAATCAACGCTTAAAACGCGAGGTACGGGAACGAAAACGCGCGGAGCAACATGTGCGGTATGCGGCAATGCATGATAATTTAACGGGGTTAGCGAACCGGGCGCTACTTATGGATACCCTAGAGCATATTTTGCCTCTGGCTCAAAACGGTAAGATTAGTCCGGTATTATTGTTTATGGATCTGGATCGCTTTAAGCAGGTCAACGACCGCTATGGTCATGCGGCAGGGGATGAACTGTTAATTGCCGTTGCGCTACGTATTTCTCGTTTACTCGGCGCGCCTGGTGAGCTATTAACGCGATTAGGCGGAGATGAATTTGTGATCTTACTGCCGAATGCGGATCTGCAGTATGCAGCCCAGCTAAGTGACAAAATTGAACGCACCTTATTGCAATCATTTGCCTTATCCGTGTGTAATGTATCTATCGGTATTAGCATTGGTTATAGTATTTATCACTCAAATATGAGTGCTGATGAGCTATTGACGGGGGCCGATAATAAAATGTACGCGATAAAAAGTGAACATCATCAAAAAAGAAAGAAAATAGTCTGTTAAATGGCACTTATTTTGCTTGGTAAACGTTATTATCTATTTATTGACGGTTTGTCTATGCATTTTTGCGTACTATCGCTAACCGTAATTGTATTCATTTTCAAATTTGAGTAGTGATCAAGCACATGGAATTATCTAATTACGCCGAGGTAATTAAAAAATTAACAACCTTGTATTATGAACCTGATTTTAATCGTTGGTTGGAACAGCTAACGGAAGCTGAAACTAAGAGTACCCGTTTTTTGATCAAGATGGAGGTCAAGCGTCTTGCTGCGCCCACTCGCCGCATCCTTGATTTTCGCCAACGTGCTAATAGTGATGTGAAGGCTTACGAATGCGACGGTATTTTACATTACATTAACCCGCCCGAAATTAAATTATTAGAAACCCTGTTAGGTCAGTACCAGGGGCATTATACCTTAGGCATCTACGAACACATATTAGCTTACCACCAAAGTGAACGCCGCAAACCCGCCGCAGAACGAGTTGTTGCGGTGATGGATCCGGCCGCCCAGTTTACTGTTGAACCCGTCCAGTATGCGTCTTATTTTACCCGTAACGAAGAACGCATGCATTATAGCTCGGGGATAAAACTGCGGTTTGGCGATCGCCTTGTCGATGCCATGACGTCGGATATATCAACCAGTGGCATTAAAGTTAAAATTGACAAAGATCATAACATTGCCGTTGGCAGTCTCGTCAGTGTGAATTTTGTTAGTTTACGCCAAGAATATGCCAATCACTTGCTACGAGACTTTTTTACTTACAAGCTGATGGGGATAGATGAAGAAGCTAAATGTGATTATTTACGTTTAATGCGGATTGATGATAACAACGAATTAGATATTTTTATTAGTAAATTGATCACCCAAAATAAAAGTAAATATAAAGTTAACGTGCGTTATCAGGAAGAGAATGTGGTTGTTAAAGGTTATGAACAATTCTTTTTACCGCGTATGTCTGGTTTGCCGCTATATGTAACAGATGATGATAAGCCCGTGTTGAGTTATTTATTATTGAATGAAAATAACCGTGGTGTGTATGATTATTGGGTCAATGAAGAGTCTAAGAGTCAGTTAGAAGCATGCTGGCAAACCCCTTGGATGCAAGCCTTGCTACAAGCGCAGCAACGTATTGAAACGACCATCTACAGCTTTTATTATAGCCAAAATGGCCGCCTGTGTTTTTATGCGGCAGATGCGCTTAGTCTGGCCACATCCGGTTTAAAAGCCTTGTTTTTATCGTTTGCTTGTCAGCGGCCTAATTTTCGAGTATTCAAGCTATCGTTAACCCCGTCTGTATTTGATGAAAACAAACATTTGCTCGACGCAGAAAGTCAGCAGCAGCCACTCGGCACGAGAACGCTCGCGGCATTACAAAATATTCGTTGGGTCGGGTTACTGCAAGATATTACCAATGAAAACATTTTGAGTGACTATAAGGCTTATACGCAGCAGGGCAGTGACTTTAATCAACTGCATCAATATCGCCTACCCGTCGCCAATCAAAGCGCAGTATTATCCCAGTTCAAATTTGTACAATTACGCAAAGAAGCAAGATTCAGTTATAAAACCGCCATTATAGCCAGTAATGCTGAGCGTAGTATGAAAGGCTGGAGCAATGATTTTTCTACCGAAGGCTTACAGATCGAGTTAGAGGAGCCCCTGGATGTTCTGATCGGCCAGCGTATTTACCTTGAATTACCTATGCTGCAAAAGCTATCCAACAAAGTGGTCCTGGTTGATTTACCCTACAGTGTGGTTGGTTGTAATAAAGCCAATACCGTGTTGCACCTACAGATCGCCGGTGATAAAGACAATCATATTGGTTGTCAGTTTTTTAATTTGTTAATTAGCAGTAATAAAGATAAGTTAAAAAGTATGCCGGAACGGAGTCAATCACCGGGTGTCACGGCGGTATTACGGAATATGTATTGCCATAATTTGGCGACCGTGCCGCTGTATATCCATAAGGTAAACAACAGTTATCAGGTAGACCGGATCGGCATTAGTCGGAATAAAAATAGCTTATTACCTTTATTTGAATTATTTGGTCAACCCGAAGCGCCCTATAACCTTTATCCGTTGTTTGCTGACAGCTGTATTAAGGCGGTTTTTGATGAGGCATTAGCGGGTTTAGAGTCTACTTATCGGCCTTGGCAGCAGGTACTTTATATCACCGTTGCGGCCAGTGACGGTAAGGTTAACACGCGATTTGAAAACGACTTGAGTGATGACCATGAACGCCGCCAATTTGTTAGCCATAGCTTACAAAAAGGCGCGTTCTTTGCTATTCAATTGATGTTGTCACGTACTGGCCGGCCGGATATGGAATACATTGAAAAAGAACTTAACTATGTCAGTCATTATGCCGTACACCGAGCGAAAAAACTGGAAGATGAACTGTGGAGCGTACGGGGTGTGGTTGACTTGATCGACGTGTCAGCGGAATTATTGTATCGACTGGGTCTGCGGCGCATGCGTTAGCAAACAGTGCCCACGTTGTACAGAGCTTAATTTAACGCGCATTTACGTGGGCATACCCAATGTATGAATAGTACTAAGACCAACTGGCTTCTACACAGCTGGCCGCCTGTAATAATCCGACTAAACCTTCTAAATCGTGATGATTCAATGCCACTTGTGCTTGTTGCTGAACAATCGGTTTGGCATGAATAGCGACCCCTAATGCCGCACTTTTAAGCATGATTAAATCATTGGCACCATCGCCAATGGCCACGGTTTGTTGTGGCGCTATCTGATATTGTTGTGCTAAGGCTTGCAGCGTATCGGCTTTTACCTGTGCATCGACAATATTGCCAATGATCTTACCGGTTAAGACGCCATCGACTATTTCTAGTTCATTGGCATAAACGGCATCAAAACCGAGATCGGCTTGCAAACGGTCGGCAAAGTAAGTAAAACCACCCGACGCAATGGCCACTTTCCAGTTGGCTTGGTGTAAGGTGGCAATTAATAACTCTAGGCCCGGCATCAGAGGCATCGCATCGGCAACTTGGGCTAAAACCGCTTCAGGGCAGTTAGTCAGTGTGGCAACCCGTGAGCGTAAGCTTGCTGAAAAATCTAATTCGCCATTCATGGCCTTGGCGGTCACTGCTGCAACTTGCTCGCCGACCCCGGCTAGTTTGGCGATCTCATCAATACATTCAATCTGAATGGTGGTCGAATCCATATCCATTAATACCACCCCAGGTTGCTTTAAACTCGGTAATGTTTGACTAAGTGCATAATCAATGTGGTAATCGTTGCTCCAGCTCGTTAATGTATGGTTAAATTGCTGGCACTGTTTATTTGAGAGTTTAGCAAAACCTAACACCACGATATCGCCCTGCGTGGCGGTACTGTTTTCTAATAGCTCCGTGGATAGTGGATAAGTCGCGGGTGGATAAATGATGATATCACCGCTGTTGTGCGCGGATACTTGTCGCTGACTTAATGCGGACAATAAATTGAGTAAGGCATCACTGGCTATCGTCGGGCCGATTAAGGTGAGATAATGACTATTATTCTTGTTCATGACTTGCCGTTCTTGCGCCGAAATATTAAATTGCCCCTGACAGTAAGTGACTTGTTTGATTTCGGTATTTTTTTGAGAACAGTGCAAAGTTAACAATTGTGGCCAGGCTATTGGCGGGGTATTACTAAATAAAGTCTCAGCGAGTTGAGTCATTTGCTACTAATCCTTGTAATCGATAGGTTACTACTAGCAAAGATAACGCATTCGACTTAAAATTGCGATTCGTAATCACCCTATTCAGAAAGGAGTTCGTTGTGGTTAACATGAACAATAAGGACAAGCCTGATCGGTGGAATAAATTTCTAAAAGGGCAAACCTCATTACTGATCGCATTAAGTCTGAGCACATTTTTCATTTTTATTGCCATCTCGTTATATAACAATGTCACGGCTTCTCGTTATCAACAAGTCGATATGTTGGTGCATTCATTATTGGATTATCCGACTAAAATGGCGGCTAATCTGATTGTAGCGCGCAGCTCGACTGATCGTATTATCCGTATTAACAGCAAACAACAGCTGCAACAGCTGGTGGACGAGGTAAGCGAGAATCAATATGTGACTAGCCTGCATATTTTTGCTGAAAATGGTAAATTATTAAGTTCTTCGCAACACGATTATGTCGCCGCGTTAATCGCCAACAAGCAGTATGTCGTGCCAGCGGGCGTACGGGTATATTTAAAGCCGATATTAGCGGGCAACAAACCTGTGGGTTTTTTACAGCTGTATTTTGGGTATCAACAAATGCTTAAAACCTTCACTATTTTCCAGTTTGATGCCACGATATCTATTTTAATCTTGTTTATGTTGCTCTTGCTGTTTGGTGTCATTATCGGTGTGACGATCAACCGCGTGCATCATAAATTTCGTTCAAAAAGGTGATCTGATGTCTAAACATATACATATTCTGGGTATTTGTGGCACGTTCATGGGTGGCATAGCGGTATTGGCTAAACAGCTTGGCTATACAGTCACCGGGTCCGATGCCAATGTGTATCCGCCCATGAGCACCCAATTAGCAGCGCAAGGTATCGCACTGATTGAAGGTTATGATCCCAGCCAGCTTGATCCGGCGCCAGATATGGTGATTGTCGGTAATGCCATGTCACGCGGTAATCCGTGTGTCGAATACCTGTTAAATCGCAAGTTAGCGTATACCTCGGGACCACAATGGTTATCGACACATTTGTTACAACATCGCTATGTGATCGCCGTTTCTGGTACTCATGGTAAAACCACCACGGCGGCGATGGTGGCGTGGATCTTAGAATATGCGGGGTTAGAGCCGGGTTTTTTAATTGGCGGGGTACCACAAAACTTTACTGAATCGGCGCGTTTGGGCGGTGGGTATTTCTTTGTTATCGAAGCCGATGAATACGATACCGCCTTTTTTGATAAGCGGTCTAAGTTTGTGCATTACCAACCCAATATCCTGATCATGAATAATCTTGAATATGATCACGCGGATATCTTTCCCGACTTAGCGGCGATCCAACGGCAATTCCATCACGTAGTCAGAACAGTGCCGAGTAATGGCCTGATCTTAATGCCTGATAATGTACCGGCATTGGATGAAGTCATAGCCCAAGGTTGCTGGACACCGGTGCAGCGTTTGTCTTTAGAGAATAAAGAGCTGTCTTTAGGGGATAAAAAACGAGGGTCTGATGGTCGCCATTGGCAAGCGCAGAAATTACGTGCTGATGCCAGTCAATTTGAAGTTTACTGTAAAGGTGAATTAGCGGGTGTGGTTAAGTGGAATTTGATTGGCGAGCATAATTTACAAAATGGCATGATGGCGATCGCGGCGGCACATTATGCGGGCGTTGAATTAAGCCAAGCAATTACCGGGCTAGGAGAGTTCAAAACCCCGAAGCGACGCATGGAAGTCAAAGGTGAAGTACAGGGTATCCGCGTTTATGATGACTTTGCTCACCACCCCACCGCGATCGCGACCACATTAGCGGGATTACGCGCTGCGGTCGGTAATCAACGTATTATTGCGGTATTAGAGCCACGTTCGAATACCATGCGTATGGGCACGCATCAGCAAGCGTTAGCACCATCGTTAACACTGGCGGACGATGTATTGCTATATCAACCGGAAGGGTTAGATTGGGCGCTACAGCCGGTGGCTGATGAGCTGTGTGTTAGCAATGAATCAGATGTGGATAATAGTCATAAAGCGGTTATCCATTCGCACATTGATGCATTGATTAGCGAGATCATTAAACGCGCGCAGGCGCAGGATGGTCCTTGCCATGTATTAATTATGAGTAATGGTAGTTTTGCCGGTATTCATGATAAATTATTAGCGCAATTGAAATAGACGTATAGCAATTTGCGATATATAGCAGATTGCTATATACTTAACGCAAGGACAATTCTATTGATGAATAAGGAAAATTGTGCGGGTAATAACGATCACTCGAATTAAACAAGCCATGCTGCAATATCCACAATGGAGAATTGGATTAGACTTATGGATAGCAACGTTTAATCAAAAAGGGCTCAGTTTAGCTTCTTATCAGGACATTAGAAATAAATGGAAACAAGCTTCTGGTTGGAATACAGATAGGGTTGCTGGCGCACGACTTAAGAATGAAGATAATAGTTATGGCTCAATTTATGATTTATATATCTTCGATATCCATGGTTCAGACTGTCGGATATTATCGAAAATAAGTAAAGGCACGATATATATTCGGGCGATCCTCTCTCATGCAGAATACGATAAATGGTGTAATAACAACATTCATCAAGGAAAAATGAAAAAAAGGTGATGTTTATGAATACGAATGAATATGCCAATCTTACCAATATGTTCACAGCCTTAGGCTCTATCGTTACCAATTATCCGACGAGTGTGATGACGCTGATGAAATTTACCTCATCACCCATTGAAAATGATAATGAGGTTTTAGAGCGAGCTGAAATCATGGATAGAATGATGGATATGGCAAAAGATGAAAATGATATGACACTTATTTTTGCTAATGCCATTGCCGATAGAATAGAAGAATATGAAGCGAATAATTTAGAATTACCGACAATTTCACCCGCGGAAAGACTCAAAGGTTTAATGGATATCAAATTTTTGAAACAAAGTGATCTTAGCCATATTGCGCCGCAAAGTGTTATTAGTGATATTCTAAATCACAAGAGAGAAGTGAATTTAAAACAAGCAAAAGCATTCTCTGAATTTTTTAATTTACCTATCGAAAATTTTATCGATTGATGTAATAAAGGCACTTTAATGACAACACCTGCAGATCTTGTTTTTAGTAAACGTATTACCTTAGGTATCAGTGGCGCGTCTGGCTCGCAATATGCGATACGTTTATTAGAGTTATTACTTGCGGCAGATGTACAAGTACATTTGTTGATGTCGGATGCCGCCAAGATCGTCATGGCGACGGAGACCGATGAACAGTGGCCTGCAGACAATAAAGCACTGCAATTGTTTTTAACCGCTAAATACCAAGTGAAAGCAGGGCAGTTATTCGTTCCTAGCAGTAAAGATTGGTTCTCGCCAGTGGCTTCGGGTTCTGGTGCGCCAAAACAGATGGTGATCTGCCCATGCAGTATGGGCACGGTCGCGGCCGTCGCGCAGGGTATGTCGACCAACTTATTACAACGTGCTGCAGATGTGGTACTAAAAGAGCGTGGGCAGTTAGTCTTGATCCCACGCGAAACTCCCCTGTCCTCGATCCACTTAGAAAACATGCTGAAGTTATCGCGCTTAGGGGTCACGATCATGCCCGCGGCACCGGGTTTCTACCGTAAGCCTAAAACCCTGGATGATTTAATTGATTTGATGGTGGCGCGTATTCTCGATCACTTAGATGTAGAACAATCGATTTATGCCGGCTGGGGGCGTTAAGGGCTAGGGTGGGGTTTGTTTCGCCAACGCCGACGTCACGTACTTCTCTACAAACGCAATAATGCTTTCTCTGTCCATCGCTTGTGGCTGATTGACTAGCTGCAAGATCATGTAACCTTGATTGCATAGACTGCGGGCAAACTCGGTGGTAGTTAAATAAGTATTGATGTCACCGGACGCGATCGCAGGGGCGATCTTGTTACTGATAATCGCAATGTTGCTATCGAGTAAGGCTAAATAACGTGGCCAGGTATCCTCACGAATAGACGAACTCCACTCCAGCCAGATATAGGTAAATTGTGGATTGTCGATCGCAGCATCAACAAAGTCGGCTAAATAGTCATGAATGGCTTGATGGGCGCTGTGGTTTTGTTGCCCGGGAATATCAATAAAGTGCTTGCGCACCATGTGGCCGAAGAAGTCTTCAATTTGTATTAATACATGATCAACCAGTTGTTCTCTGTTGCTGAAGTAGTTAAATACCGTGGCGACGGAGACTTGCGCTAATTGTGCTATTTCAGCATGACCTGCCCGGCCGAGGCCACGCTTAGAAAATACTTCGATGGCACACTGCATTAATTGTTCACGACGTGCTTCGGGAGAGAGACGGGTGCGCCGTCGGATTACTGCAGGCATTTCCATATGATTGCATCCAAGAGTTAGTGTTAATTAAGCGATATTGTGATACCGATAATAATAGTGCTTAAAATAGAGGGACTTGTTAGATTATTGTTAAGGTTATCATTAGGCTTATACCGAGTTCAACCCTAATGTAAAATTAATCACAGATACCTTCAACTACAGTAAAAATAGTCTGGTTAATTTTATTACTGATTGAGATAAATAGGGTCGTTTTCAGCTAAATTATTTCGGTTATGGCAGTTGGGCTGTTAAACTACGCGGCAGTGGCATAATGTTTATGACCAATATTTTATAGATAGCTAGGCGCTTGCACTTTGTTGTTTGCTGGTGGCACTAGGACCGTTTGGAGAAAATAACATGAAACACACTGTTGAAGTGATGATCACTGAAGCTGATATTCAAGCAAAAGTAAAAGAGTTAGCAAAGCAAATTGAAACGCATTATAAAGATACAGAGACGCTAATCATCGTTTGCTTGTTACGTGGTTCGGTTATTTATATGTCGGACCTGTGTCGTCATATTAACTTACCGGTGGAATTAGATTTCATGACAGTGTCAAGCTATGGTAACTCAATGGAAAGTAACCGCGATGTGCGTATCTTAAAAGACTTAGATAGCGACATTAAAGGTAAAGATGTACTTATCGTGGAAGACATTATTGATACGGGTTTCACGTTAAGCAAGATTAAAACCATGCTGGAACTGCGCGATCCTAAATCTATTACGATTACCACATTATTAGACAAACCGTCGCGGCGTGAAGTTGCTGTAAAAGTGGATTG